>NZ_VFUH01000009.1:0-271154 GCF_006440475.1 Mesorhizobium sp. B2-6-1 | reverse complement strand
TACGACTACACCGACGCCGACGGCAACCTCGTCTTCCAGGTCGCCCGGATGCAGTACAAGCAGTCCGATGGGACCTGGCGCCTCAACAAGCACGGCAAAATCGATAAGACCTTCGCGCAGCGTCGCCGCTTCGCCGAGGAGAAGGACGTGTGGATCAACGGCCTCCTCGACGGCGAATACATGCGGAAGGGGCCCGGCCAGAATTGGACCCGATACGATTCCAAGACCTTCGACAAATGGGGAATGAAGGAGCGCCGCGAGTTCGACGGTATCTCGCAGCTGCCGCTATACCGCTGGCCGGAGGTCGCCGAGGCGATCAGCATGGGTCAAGCGATCTACCTCGTCGAGGGCGAGAAAAAGGCGGATGCCCTTTGGCAAGCCGGGATCGCGGCGACCTGCAACGCCGGTGGCGCCAAGAAGTGGACGCCCTATCATGCGGAGCAGCTGCGCGGCGCCCACATCATCCAGATCCCGGACAACGACGACGCCGGCAGGATGCACATGCAGATCGTCGGTTCCCGAATGAAGGAGATCGCGGCGTCGGTCATGATGCTCGATATCCGGTCGTTTTGGCCCGATGTTCCGGAAAAAGGCGATATCTGGGATTGGGTGCAGGCTGGTGGTGACCCCACGGATCTCTTCGACATCGTCGATCAGCACGCCCGACCATGGACGAAGGAACCACCGAAGTCGCGGTTCGGCGCCGTCACCTGGGACCGGCTTGATGAAGTCGGCCAGGAGCACGAATACCTCATCGAGGACATCCTGACCCGGCATGAGGTCGCCGTGATCTACGGTGAATCCGGATCCGGCAAAAGCTTCGAGGCCATCGACATGGCGATGGCGGTGGACCGCGGCGTCCCCTTCAACGGCAAGGAGGTCAGACGAGGTGGCGTCATCTACCAGGCCGGCGAAGGTGGCATCGGTGTAAAACAGCGCCTCCGCGCCTACCGGCAGACCTACATGGAGCCCGGCGAACGTGTCGACTTCGTCCTGCTGCCATCCCGCGTCGATCTCTTCGCCAAACCCGGGGAGCAGGATGTCGAAACCAGCCGCGGCACCGATGCCCTTATTGCCGAGATCAAGGCGTGGTCGGAGACCTTCACCGTTCCGCTCGAGCTCGTCGTCATCGACACCCTGGCGACGGCGACGCCCGGCGCCAACGAGAACGCCTCCACCGACATGTCCGTGGTGCTCACCAACCTGGAGCGGATCCGCGACGAATGCCGGACCTCCGTTCTCATGGTCCACCACAAGCCGCGGAACGGGAACAATCCCCGGGGCCACTCCTCGCTGTTCGCCAACGTCGACAATGCCATCGAGCTCGAAATCACACAGCGCCTCGATGTGGGCCAGCGTGCCGACGGCACTCAGCTGATCCGCCAGATCCACCGCGCCACCGTCCAGAAGAACAAGGATGGCGAACGCGGTCATGGCTGGGACTTCATCCTGAAGCAGGTCGTCCTCGGAACCCGGCCGAACGGGAAGCCGCTGACCTCCGTGGTTTGCGCTCCTCCAGGCGGGCAGAGCCCGGAGACCAATGACGACAAGCGGCTGACCGACCAGCAGCACATCGCGATGCAGGCCCTGATGTTTGCCCTGGAGCAGTTCGGCGAAGACACCCCCGAGATCCTCAAGCTCCCTCGCAGCATCAAATCCGTGGTGCTGTTCAAGCACTGGCGAGCCGAGTTCGAGAAGCTCACCTTCGTCGACGATGAAGATGAGAAGAAGCAGCGGGAGCGCATCAAGTCGGCGCTGAAGCGCGCAGGCGAGGCCTTCTACGGCCGCAAGTTCATCGGTCGCGCCGATCGGTTCATCTGGCTCACCGGTCGCCCGATCCCGGGCTTCAGGACGAGGAACAGCACGGAGATCGAACCACCGCGGCAGGATGCCAAGCAGACCTTGGCGGCGATGCAAGAGCTCGCCGACGGGGACATCCAGTTATGAGCAAGGATGTACCCATCAATGTACCCAGCCATATTTCGGCAATTTCCAAGCAAAGCCTTGCGGTGCAAAGGATTGTGGGGGATGCGCAGGATGTGCTCCGTGGCCCCCCATCGCGGCCTTGTACCCAAAATGTACCCAAAACACCGGAAAATGTACCCTGCCCTGTACCCCCGCTGCGCGTGGAAGCAATCGGCTTCGGCGCCTACTATTGCGCCGCCTATCGACGTGACGGCGCCCCCGACATCCTGCTGGATGGTGCCGACGGCAAGCCGCAGCGCTTCGCCTCGGCGACAGCGGCCGTCAAAGCCGCCAAGCTCGCCCTGCACTTCAGGCCGGATCAGCCGGCTGCCCCTGACGTTCTCGGCGCCAAGCGGTTCCACGAGCACCGCGCCGCCGAGCAGGCCGCCCTTCAGATCGAAGCCCTTGGTGGTGTCGTCGTCGACGGCCGCGTCGTCCCGGTGGAGGTGCGCCGGCGATGAAGCACCGTTGCGATATTTGGCGCGTCGCCGAACAATGCGGGGTTCGCCTCGTCGACCCTGACGCCCACGCCTGGCGCCAGCGCCGGCCGCGGGAGTGCTACGCTAAAAAGACGCTGAAGAAGATTGGGCAACGGCATGGCGAAGCCCATCTCGCGCTGACGCTGCGCCTCATCGTGGAGACCTATGAAAACGCGGCGGAGCTTTATTCGGAGACCATCCAGGCGGTGTCCTCGCTGGTGGCGAACCCCGCGATCGAGGCGCGCGGCGGCGCCCTGTTCGAGCAGTTCGATCGGATCAGCCTCGCCGAGATCCGGCATCAGGCCCGACAACTCGCCCTAGGGCTGCCGCTGGCGCACGTCATGCGGGTGCTGCTGGCGGTTAGGCTGGCCGATGGTATAGTCGCTGGGGATCGGAGGGCGGCGTGATGACCAAAATGGAAGTGGTGGGCGCGGTTTGCGTTGCGGTTTCGTGGTACTTGGCCCTTGAGGGCGGCTTCCGCGGGGCCAGGTGGGTATCGGAGGGCAATGATCCGGGTGGAAGCTGGTCTAAAGCTTCAACGATGATCATCCTTTCAATACCGATCGGCCTTTTCGGGATCGCGGTAATGGTTTGGTGGGGTTGATGGGGGCTTGGACCGCCAAAGCCGTCGAATACCGCGTCCTTGAAGCCGCGGAGACACTCATGCTGACACCCAATGTCGGCGGTGGCGTCGGCTCCGCATGGCCCGAGTACATCCCGCACTATCCCCGCGCCATGAAGATCAGGATCCGGCCCTCCCCCGGTGCGCTGACCCGGATGATGGAAACCTGGGGCTGGATAAACGCGTTGCAATCCGAGTCGGATCGGCGTCTTCTCTACGCTTGGGCCTGGACGAAGGCCCGGAAGGGGAAATTCCTCGACGATTTCGCCTCGCGGGAAGGGATCAAAACCCGGACGCTTCGCTGGACGATATCCCGTATTTGCCAAGCCATAGCGGAGCATTTGGAGCAAGCCAAAGTTCCCTGCTTCGAGCAAGCCATTGACGACGTTGCCGAAATCGAGCCAGAAACCGCATCACAAATGGTATCTTCCGAGACGTCTGCCACCCTCGAAATCGATGGTATCCGCAGCTCGATCGAGCCAGGCGCCCGCCCTCGCTACCCCACCAGAGATGAGATCACCGCCCTGGCGAAGCGCTTGGAGAGGGCGAACCGGAAGCGGGCTAAGAGCCGAGCTTAGATGGAAGCATATCGGTGAAGATTGCGGCCACCGCTGCTCGGTGCTCTGGACTGGTATTGGCTATTGCGCTTGTAAGGAGCAGCCCGGCAGCATCGTTCCGTACGACACCGACAGACTCCAAGTGTTTCAACAACTCCACGTTTAGCGCAAGACTAGCAATCGCGAGATCGTTCACATTGTGATCGGCCATATTCACCTCCCTTTTTCGGGTGGCAACGAAGCACGCCACTCGGGCTAAAACAATCCCGCTCGCCGATATGTCCACCGCGAATCCTTGTGCAGTTGGAAAACCGTCAAGGGAAATCGTCTCGTGCGAGGGTACACCGACGGGGACACGCCTTCGGGTCGTCTGCCCCGCAGACCCTTATGTGTCCGTCGAAATGGGTACGCCGGCGGGGTACATTCCGGGTACATTTGGGTACGGCCAGAGACGACACAATTCGTGATTTCCCTTAATGCCCTGAATTCGTGCACTTCTTCGCGCCTCCCTCCCCTCGCGTAGACGCCAAGTTCTGATGAGTGCAGCCTGACGGCGAGCGCGAAAGCGCGCTGCCGCCGTCATAGAGCTCTACGTTCTCAAGGCTGGCTCTATATCAAGAACCGTAGAAGAGAAGAGCGCTCGCTTGCGCGAGCTCCTGTCCGTCAGGGGATCGCTACCGTAGAGGTCACCACCAGCATGGCGAAGCAGATCGGCCCCCAGGTCCGTCAGCTCGACACGAGGACCGCGATGCCAGCAGCGAAGAAGGCAGACGCCGAGCTGCTCACCCCTCAACATAGGGCGTGGCGTGAAGCCGTCCTGCGTCGTTCCAACCATAGATGCGAAGCCATCGATGATGGTCGTCGCTGCCCTACATCGGCACCATCACGCCTCTTCGCCGACCACATCATCGAGCGCAAGGATGGTGGTGCACCCCTCGTCGTCGCCAATGGGCAGTGCCTTTGTGGGCGGCATCACACCCTGAAGACCGCCGCCGCTCGAGTCAAACGGATGAAAGAGCGATATTAACTCTCCCACTGTTCCGTACTGCGATCGTATCGGACCGTTCGCATCTCTACCGTCGACTGGCGCGGATAGCAGTCGATTGCCACCTCGGCCGCGGTCGATACGATGTGCTCATCGGCCCTTGCTTTCGCCCCCTCAAGCGCGTCGAAAGGGGGTGCGATCATATGGCCGTCCAGCGTAATGAAATATTGCATTTGGTCCGATCTCCTTCAGCCCCACCGATCTTCCGGCCAGCTGATCCTCGCCGTCAAGGGCGGGGGGTATCGAATCTCTAGGGCCTTTCGGGGGTCGAACCGCTCGGGGCTCATGTTCACGAAATTTTTTCCGCCGCCCATAAAAACCGGCTGATTTGCCGAAAGTGACCGAAAAAGCATGGCGAAACGAGGAAGGCCGCAGTGGAAGCCGACGGCGGCGATCCGGCGTACCGTGGAAGAGATGCGGTCATGCGGAGAGAGCGAGGCCACCATTGCGCGGTCGCTGGGCATCGACGCCGACACGTTGCGCAAGCATTGCGCCGATGAACTCGACAATGGGTTCTCTCACCGCCGGCGCGAGGTCATCGGCCTACTCTACAAAAGTGCGCGAGGCGGCAACGTCACCGCGCAGAAACGCCTCGAGGAGATGACGCGCCTCGCCGGCGCCGCGGCCGAGTTCGACGACAAGCAGAAGCAAGCTGGCCCCACGGCACCCCAACCGGTCGCCACCAGGTCGCCGAAGCGCGGCAAGAAGGAAGTCCAACGCGAGGACGCCTTTCACGCCGGCACGAATTCCGAATGGGGTGAGGATCTCGCGCCTATCCCGGGCACGAAGCCGAACTGATGCAATGGTCGACGGCGTGTCTCGACTGGGAGGCCCGCATCATTGCCGGCCGGTCCCTCATCCCGGATGGGTTGCCGATCGACAAGCTCCGCGCAGAGAAGGCGCTACGCATCTTCAAGCGGCTGAAGGTGAAGGACATCATCGGGAAACCAACGCTGGGCGAGGTCTGCCCTCAGTGGATCTTCGATCTCGTCTGGGTGGTGTTTGGCGCGCATGACAGCGCGGCGAAACGCCAGTTGATCCGGGAATTCCTAATCCTGATCAGCAAAAAGAACGCGAAGTCGACGATCGCCGCCGGCATCATGGTCACCGCGCTGATTATGAACCAGCGCGCCATGGGCGAGTATCTGATCCTGGCGCCGACGAAGGACGTCGCCGATAACAGCTTCCTGCCGGCGCACGGCATGATCACCGAGGACGACGCGCTCTACAAGCGCTTCAAGCCAAGTGATTCGACGCGGGAAATCACGAACCGGCTCGATGGCGCCGTGCTAGCGGTGAAGTCGGCCGATGCCGATGTCGTCGGCGGGCAGAAGGCGATCAGCTCCTTCGTCGACGAGCTCTGGCTCTTCGGCAAGAAGGCTTCCTCGGCCAACGTGCTGTCAGAGGTCACCGGCTCACAAGCATCGAGGCCAGAAGGCTTCACCATCTATGCGACCACGCAGAGCGATGACCCGCCGACAGGGGTCTTCAGCCAGAAGCTGCTCTATCATCGTGGCATCCGCGACGGGAAGATTGACGACCCCACCTCGCTACCGCTGATCTATGAGTACCCGGACGAGATGGTGAAGGCCCAGGCCTGGCGTGACGCCAAGACCTGGCACATCCCGAACCCAAGTCTCGGCTACTCGGTGGACCTGCAATGGCTGACCACGGAGCTGAAGAAGAAAGAGCTCGAGGGGACCGCCTCACTCAGCCTCTTCGTCTCGAAGCACTTCAACATTGAGGCCGGCCTCGGTCTCAAGTCGGGGAGCTGGGCCGGCGCAGAATTCTGGCTCGGCAACCAGAAGACCGGGGCCTCGAATGTCGATCGCACCCTGACGCTGCAGGAAGTAATCCGCCGGTCCGAGGTGATCACGATCGGGATCGACGGCGGCGGCCTCGACGATCTGCTTGGCCTCGCCGTCCTCGGCCGAGAGATCGGAACCGGAAAGCTGCTGCTGTGGTGCCACGCCTGGGCCCACGAGATCGTAAAGCAGCGCCGAACCGAAATCGCCTCAAAACTCGACGAGCTCGCCGGCTTGCATGAACTCACATTCGTTCAGCTGCCCGGTGATGACGTCTACCAGCTGGCCGATAACGTGCTCGAGGTTCACGCCTCCGGCAAAATGGCAGACGAGAACGCGATCGGCGTCGACTCCTTCGGCGTCGCCGCCATCACCAAGGCGCTGACGAGCCCACACCCGGAAACCGGCGATGAAAGTCCGATCGAAAAGGATCGGATCATCGGCATTCCGCAGGGCTGGAAGCTGAACGGCGCCATCAAGGACACCGAGCGAGATCTCGCCGGCGGCGTCATCACCCACAACGGCAGCGCTCTGATGAGTTTCGCTGTCGGCAACGCGAAGACCGTTCAACACGGCAACGCGGTGTCGATCGACAAGCAGGTCTCCGGCTCCGCCAAGATCGACCCGTTGATGGCGGTTCTCCATGCGAAGGTGCTGATGGGCTTGAACCCACAGGCCGGCAGGTCGGTTTACGAAGAACGCGGATTGAGGATCGCCTGACATGCCGAAGAACGATGAAGCCGGGCCCGGGATAAAG
This sequence comes from Mesorhizobium sp. B2-6-1, assembly GCF_006440475.1. Taxonomy (NCBI): domain Bacteria; kingdom Pseudomonadati; phylum Pseudomonadota; class Alphaproteobacteria; order Hyphomicrobiales; family Phyllobacteriaceae; genus Mesorhizobium; species Mesorhizobium sp. B2-6-1. Next base: position 263,924 of record NZ_VFUH01000009.1, on the reverse strand, counting down.
ATCGATCGGCAGACCATCCGCGAGGTCGTCGGCGTTTGCGGCGCCGTCCTGGCCGGCTACGGCGCCTGGCTGCACTACGCGCCGGCGGGGTTCATGGTCGCCGGCAGCATCCTTGTCGGCCTCGCCGTGATCGGCACGCTGCGCGGCGGTAACTGACGATGGGTCTCTTTTCGACCGTACTCGGTGGCGTTAAGGCATCGAGTGGCGGCGGCGCTTGGCCTGCGGACGACGACCGCTGGTACGATGGTGCGGTCTCGAGCATGAGCAACGCGGGCCGTCGCGTCACGCCCGATGGCGCGATGCGCGTATCCGCCGCTTATGCCTGCATCGGCCTGCTCTCGAAGACGGTGGCGACTTTGCCGCTACGGATGTACCGAAAGGAACCCGCAACCGGGAAAACATACGAGGCACCCAACCATCCGCTGAACGATCTCCTGGAGTACCAGCCGAACTCTTGGCAATCCGCCTGGGATTTCAAGGCGATGATGATGATGCATCTCGCGCTGCGCGGCAACGCTTATGCCGAGATCGTCTCCGGCCCCCGGGGTTTTGCCGATAGTTTGGAGCCCATCCACCCGGATCGGGTTCTCGTCGACAGACTGCCAGACCAAACCATCCGCTACACGGTTTCCGATCCGGTCAAGGGAACCCGTCGCCTGCTCCAGGACGAGGTCTTCCACGTCCGGAGCCATATCGCGCCTGGTGGTCTCGTCGGCATCAGCCCGGTGACCTACGCCAGGGAGACTATCGGGCTCGCACTGGCGGCCGAAGAGCATGGCGCTCGGATGTTCTCGAACGGGGCTCGCCCGTCCGGTGTGGTCACCGTTGAAAAGACGATGAGTGACGCCGCGTTCGACCGCTTCAAGGCGCAATGGAACGCCAGTTTTGGCGGCATCCACAACGCCATGAAGACGCCGATCCTTGAGCAGGGCGCCAAATTCGATCCGATCAGCCTCGATGCCGAGGAGGCCCAGTTCATTCAGACGCGCGAATTCCAGATCGAGGAGATCGCGCGCTGGTTCGACGTCCCGCTCGTCCTGCTTCATCATATGACGAAGACGAGTTCGTGGGGTACCGGCGTTGAGGCCATCATGCTGGCCTTTGTTCGCAACAACCTCATGCCATGGTTGGGCTGCTGGACCGGGGCGATCCGCCGCGATCTCATCCTGGCGCCGAACATCTACGAGGCGCAGTTCGACGTCGAGCCACTGATCAAGGGCGATTCCCGTGCCTTGGCCGACTTCTACTCGAGGACGGTCCTCAACGGCATCCTCACCCGCAACGAGGCTCGCGCCGCACTCGGCTACAACCCGATCGACGGCCTTGATGAGCCGTTGGTGCCGACCAACACGACAACTTCGCAAGATGTGCCACGGGGCGATGGTCAGCCGCCGAACGGGTCCGCGCTAATCGGCCACAACGGTGGTCCCAAAATCGAAGACACCACGGAGCAAGCCGATGCCAACTAGGTTCCCGCACCTGCGTGCCGCGGTCCTGCAGCATCCCTGGGCGATTATGCCCGATCGTCTGGAGGCGATCGCGGAAGTCATAGAGCGTCGCGTCGAGGGCGTCAGACTTTCCGCGGACGAGATCGCTGGCATCAAAGGCGACCGCGAACCGAACGGTGTGGTTTCGCTACTCGATTCCGATACGCTGGGACCATCCGCAGCGGAGGCTCGCGCCGAGGGTGGCGCCGGCGGCCCATCAGTCATTGCGGTGATCTCAGTCTTCGGGATCATCGCGCAGCATGCGCGCCAGGTCGACGACATCAGCGGCCCCGGCGGCACCTCGACGGAGCGCGTACTTTCGAGCTTCCGATCGGCGCTGAACGACCCGAACGTGAAGGCGATCGTCCTCAACATCGACAGCCCGGGCGGGAATGTTAACGGGGTCCAGGTCCTGGCCGACGAGATCTTCAACGCTCGCGGCCAGAAGCCTGTTGTCGCTCAGGTCAACAGCCTTGCCGCTTCGGCCGCCTACTGGATCGCGTGCTCCTGCGATGAGATTGTCGTCACCCCCGGCGGCCAGGTCGGCTCGATCGGCGTCTACGCGCTGCATCGCGACGTCTCGAAGGCCGCCGAGATGGACGGTTTCAAGTTCACCTTCATCTCTGCCGGCAAATTCAAGGTTGAAGGCAACCAGTTCGAGCCGCTCAACGATGAGGCATCGAAAGCAATCCAAGACCAGATCGATGCCTACTACTCCGATTTTACGATGGCAGTGGCGCGCGGCCGCGGTGTCGAGGTCGCCGATGTCGTTGGGGGTTTCGGCCAGGGCCGAACCGAAAAGGACAAGAAGGCGGTGAAGGCGGGCATGGCAGACCGCGTCGCCACGATGGATGCGACGCTTCGCAAGCTGGCCGCCGCGAAGAAGCCGGCCGCTCCCAAAGCCGAAGCTGAAGGTGATACGCGGGTCGATCTCGAACCCGATGTGCAACCTGCTGCCCAGTCGGAGACCGAAACGACTGTCGAATCGACTGACAAACCCTCGAACAGCGAGGCAGAGGCCCTGGCCGCGCAGGCCGCGGCAGACCGAGATGTATTTCGTCGTCGCCGGCACGCAGCCCGCGCCCGCGGCGCCTAGTAGCCACTCAAATTCTTTGCGCCCCACGAGCCGCCGGGCACGTGGGCAGACTTTCCGCGCCCTTCTGCCCGGTTTTCAGCAACGTGGAGACCTAAAATGAGCATTAAAGTCCTTCGCCAGAAGCGCGCCGACCTCGTCAAAGAGGCCCAGGGCGTCTTCGACGTCGCCACCGCCGAGAATCGCGGCCTCACCGAGGCTGAAGCGGCGCGCGACGACGCGATTTCGGCCGAACTGACCGACATCGACGCACAGATCGTCCGTGCCGAGCGTCAGATGGAGCGCCAGCGCTCAATCGGCGGCGCCATAGATGCCAATGTCGATACCGACCAGCGCGATCGCGGCGGCCGCGGCAGCGAGCAGCGTTTCGCCACCCTTGGTGAGCAGATGATGGCAGTCGCTCGCGCAGGCAACCCCGATTATCGCGGCTCGGCCGATCCTCGCCTGATCATGTCCGGCCCGACCGGACTGTCGGAAGGGATCGCGGCCGACGGCGGCTTCCTGGTGCAGAACGACTTCAACAACGAGCTGCTGCAGAACACCTACGAGAGCGGCGAAATCGCCAGCCGTGTTCGCCGCATCGGAATTGGACCGAACTCCAACGGCATCAACATGAACGGTGTCGATGAAACCAGTCGCGCCAACGGTTCGCGCTGGGGCGGCATCCTGTCCTACTGGACCGGTGAGGCCCAGTTGAAGACCGCCAGCCAGCCGAAGTTCCGTCGCATCAAGATGGAGCTCGATAAGCTCACCGGTCTTTGCTATGCGACCGACGAGCTGCTGCAGGACAGCACGGCGCTGGAATCTTGGCTCCGCCAGGCGTTCGCAGACGAGTTCGTCTTCAGGATCGAAGACGCCATCATGAACGGCAACGGCTCCGGCATGCCGCTCGGCTTCCTCAACGGTGGTTCCACCATCACAGTGAACAAGGAGGCCAGCCAGGTCGCCGCCACCATCGTGGCGGAGAACATCCTGAAAATGTGGGCCCGCATGCCGGCGCGGTCTCGCAAAAATGCGGTCTGGCTTGTTAACCAGGATGTTGAACCGCAGCTCTACCAGTTCAACATCAAGATCAAGAATGTGGCCGGCACCGAAAACGTCGGCGGCATCGCAACCCCGCAGGTCATCTTCACCCCGCCTGGCGCCAACGGCAACCAGTATGCGACCCTGATGGGCCGGCCGGTCATACCGGTTGAATATGCTGCCACGCTGGGCACCGCCGGCGACATCGTGCTCGCCGATCTGTCGCAGTACCTGGCGATCGACAAGGGCCCGATGCAGTCGGCCTCGTCGATCCACGTCAGGTTCATCTACGACGAGACCTGCTTCCGGTTCGTATACCGCTTCAACGGCCAGCCGATCTGGGCTGCGCCGATGACGCCGTTCAAAGGCACTGCGACGCAGAGCCCGTTCATCGCCCTCCAGACGCGATAATCCCTGCGCCAACGGGCCGGCCTTCGGGCCGGCTCACCGCTCCCCCGATCAACCTATTCTCGCTGTCCTAGGAGACCGCAATGACCAAATTCACCCTTCCGCACCAGATGAAGCTCGTTGAAGGCATCGCGCCTGCGGCCGATGCCGCGGGCCGCAGCTCGGACATCGTCAGCCTGAAGAACGTTGGCAAGGCTTACATTTTGATCCACCTCACGCAGGGCAACGCTGCCACCATCGCGTTGACCCCGATGCAAGCCCAGGACGTCGCCGGCACAGGCGCCAAGGTCCTCGCCAACGCGGTGCCGATCTGGTCGAACCTCGACACCTCGCTTACCGACACGCTGATCCGACGCACCGATGCGGTGAACTACACCACCGATGCGGCCGTCAAGAACAAGCAGGTGGTCTTCGAAATCGATCCGGCCCTGCTCGACATGGCGAACGGCTTCGACTGCCTCTATTTCACGACCGGCGCGTCCAACGCGGCGAACATCACCCAGGCGGAGTTTCTCTTGGTGGATCTCCGCTACCAGCAGACGACACCGCCGAGCGCCATTATCGACTGATAGCGGGTCGCTACAGCCCGAGGGCCGCCGAAGAAGCGGCCCTCCTCTCCCTTTTCAACCCGGAGCACGCCCAATGTTCGTTCGCCAATTGATCGGTCGTGAGGCCGGCACCATCATCGAATTGCCCTACCACGCCGCGACGGCGAGCCTCGGAATGGGGACTTGCGCCGAAGTGACCGACGATGAAATCGCCGAGGCAGGTCTTACCCCGGCACCGACCTATTCCGCCATCCGCCCGGACGAGATGCCGGATGGCTATCGTGCGGTCGCGAGCGAAGGTGGCGGCTTCGACGTCATCGATGCCGGCGGCGTCGTCGTGAACCAGGAATTCATCCCGAACCTGCCGGCGGCGCGTTCATTCGCGCTGGCTTTGGCCGGGCACGAGGTTCCGCCCGCTGATCCTGTCGAGGTCAACGACCCCGACGAAGACCTCGAGAAGATGACGCGCGCCGAGCTCGACGCCCTGGCTGCGGAACGCGGCGTCGATATCTCTGAAGCCAAGAACAAGGGCGACGTGATCGCGGCGCTGCAACTGGCGGCCGAATAGCGCTGCCTTTTGACTGGTGGAGGCAGCGATGCGCTCATCCCTTGCAGTTACCACGCCGGCAGGCGACCTCTCGCTGCTCACTCAGTCCGAACGGCGCGAAGCAGCCGGCCTCGCCGCCGGTGATGCGTCGCAAGATGCAAAGCTCGCCGCACTCGATCTCCGCCTTGCCGCCGCCATCATGGCGGAATGCAAAATCGCCATCGGCGCCGGCGGGGAGCCCACCCTCCTTCAAGAAACCCTCACCGAGACGTTTCGGGGTGTCCATCTCGCTGAGATCATCCTTTCTCGGCGGCACAAAATCGAGATCACCAGCCTCACCGAGGATGATACGGCGATCACATTCGATACCGATTTCGTCGTCGATCCCGAATCTGGCCTCGCCGCACGTCTTTGCAGCGATCAACACGTCCGCTGGTGTGCCTCCAAAATCGTGGTTGTCTACAAGGCCGGTTTCACCTTCGCGACGATCCCGGGCGACCTGAAACAGGCCGCAATGGATTTCATGCGTCTTGCATGGGCGGAAAAGGACCGCGATCCGTCGCTGAAAAGCGAGGTTGTCGACATCCCCGACGTTCGCCGTGTGGAGCGCGGCTTCTGGGTCGGCTCAGTACCGGGGCAATCCACTGAAGGTGCGGTTCCGGACATCGTGGCCGGTCAGCTCGCCCGGTACCGCAATTGGTGGATTTCGTGACAACTCCGGCGTCCCTCATCGCCGACCTCGACGCCGCCCTTGCCGACGCCGGCGAGACCGTCACGATCCGGCGCTACACCGCGCCGACGGGGACGCCGCGGCCGAAGATCGACGTTGCCTCTGTCCCGGCCGCGATCCGCCCGGTGAAACCCGATGAGCTCGTCGGCGACGTCCAGCAAACGGATCGTCTCGTCGTCCTCAGTCCGTCCATGATCGAGGCGCTGTTACCGCTGAAGATCGGCGACAAGGTGCTGATCGCCGGCGCCGAGGCGAACGTGCAGTTCGCCGGGCATATCCGGGTCCAAGACGTCGTCGTCCGTTTAAAGCTTATGGTGCGGGGCTGATGGCCAGCTTTGCCACCTTCGAGCGCGACCTCAAGGTTGCCACAGCCGGCCTGGAGCCAGCTGCAATCAACGCAGCCGTCGCCAAGTTTGCTCGTGAGGAGATCGCACGGGTCGTCGCGTCCGGCGAGGGTAGCCCGAATTTCGACCGCTACGTCAACGGCCGCGCCGGCGCCGCCGAGGAATCGGTGCAGGCGCCAGGACCGATCCTTTATGTCTTCAACTGGTGGGCGGACATAATCACCGCAGCGCTCGAGGAGCTCGTGAAGCGAAGCCCACGGAAATCGGGGCGCTACGCCCGCTCGTTCCTGGTTGTCGTCGGCGGCAGGACCGTCGTCACCGACTTCACCAAGCTTCGCGGCGACGCCGAGGTCATCATCTTCAATCCGCAGCCGTACACACGCCGCATTGAAACCGGATCGATGTCGCTGTCAGTGCCGGCACGTCACTTCGAAACGGCGAGAGGGGCGCTGCGCCGGCGCTTCGGCAATTCGTACCGCGTCGAGATGAAGTTCGTCGAGGTACCGAGCGGGATCTCCACCATGGCGCCCTACCGGCTTCGAACGGGCGAGCGAGCCGGCGCCATGCTGACCTATCCCGCACTCGTGATGAACGCGCTCTGATGTCCAGTCCCGAAGCCTTTGACGGCATCCACGACTACCTGTTGGCGGCCTGGGCCGGCCGGACGCCGATGGTGTTTGAAAACGAGCCCTCCCCGATCGGCGACACCCCGGAGGCATGGGTGCTCGTCGAGATCTTCGGCGACTTCTTCGATCTCGCCTCGATCGGCGCCGAACCCGTGCTTGCGAATCGCTGGCGCGAAGGCGGCCAGGTTCTCATGCATGTTCTCACTCCGAACGAAACCGGCTCCCGGGCCGGCCGCGTCTACGCCAAGCAGCTGGTCGATCTCTTCCGCGGCCAGGAAATCGCCGGCATCCGCTTCCGCGACGCCTCGATCGGCGCCGGCGAGCGGGGAACGCAGGATGGAAACTACTACCGCATGACCGCAACAATCGACTGGGAGCTCGACCAATGAACAATGTTCTGAAGCCCTTCAACTCGACGTCACGCCGGTATGCTGTTGGCGATCCGGTCCGCGAAACCGACGATCTCTCGCCGCACTCCTTCGAGGACCTGAAGGCGCGCAAGTTCATCGGGACGCCCAAGCCTGCCCAGGCCGAGAAGGCCGCTGCGCCATCCTCAAAGGACAAATAGTCCGCTTCGCCTTCCTGACCACCAGAACCGCCCGCTCGGCCCCGCCGTAGCGGGTTTTTTCATGGAGAAACCCAGTGACAGATTCCAATCGTCTGCGCCTTACCACCGTGCGGGAATCCTCGCTCGGCGTCACTCCCGTTACCCCACGCATGCGCACCATGCGCATCACCGGCGAGGGTTTGAAGTACGAGCCTCAGTTCGTGCAGTCCGCCGAGCTGCGGTCCGACCGCATGAACGCGGATCCGATCAAGATCAACGAGCAGAACTCGGGTCCCGTGAATTTCGAATTCTCCTACCCCGTGCAGGACGGGTCGCTTGCCGACTTCATGCAGTCCATGATGTTCAATCCTTGGGTCAACACCCCGACCCGTGACAACGACGGCACCGCCGATAGCGTCATCACGGCGCTCACCGGCACCACGGATGTGGTGACCTGTACGACTGGCCCCGCCTTTGCCGCGGGACAGATCGCCAGGTTCTCCGGGTTCGCTACCGGGGCGAACAACGGTGTCTTCAAGTGCACCACTGGCGGCGCCACCGCTCCGGCGTTTCTCGGCGCCGGCTTCGTCACGGAAGCGGCGCCGCCGGCAGCGGCACGCATCAAGGTGGTTGGCTTCCAGGGTGCCTCTGGCGACGTCACCGCGCTGGCCGATGGTCTGGGATCGACCGCGCTCGATTTCACCACTCTCGGGCTGGTGCCAGGTCAGTGGGTCAAGATCGGGGGCATCGCGGCAGGCGATAAGTTTGCGGCTGCGGTCTGCAACGGATGGGCCAGGACTTCCGGAGCCATCACGGCGACCAAAATTCCGCTCGACAACCTGCCCGTGGGCTGGACCACAGATGACGGCTCCGGAAAGACTATCAAGGTGTGGTTCGGCGATCAGATCAAGAACGGCGTCACGATGACGTCGCAGACGATCGAGCGTGGCTTCATGGGCCAGGCCGTGCCGACCTATATCGCGCAGCGCGGCATGGTCGTTGGCCAGGCCTCCTTCAACTGGACCACGGAACAGGTGATCTCGGGTTCGTTCACGATGAACGGTCTCACCGGCGAGCAAGGCACCACGCCTCTCGATGCCTCCCCGGATGCAGAAACCACCAATCGCATCATGGCCGCCAATGTCGACGTCGGCCGCATCGCTGAATCCGGGGCATCTGTGGGTTCACCGAACTGGATCCGGGCGTTGACGATGAACGTCAACAACAATCTCCGCATGAAGACGGCTGTTGGCAACATCGGCTCCGTCGATATCGGCGTCGGCGAACTCGCGATCGACGTCACGCTGGAGACCTACTTCGGCGACAACGCGCTTCTCACCAAGCTGCTCGCCGGCACCGTCGGCAACCTGAACTGCCGCACCGCCAAGGACGGCCAGGCCGTCGTGATGGCGCTGCCGCGGCTGACCTTCACCGGCGGCGCTCCCTCAGCCGGCGGTAAGAACCAGGATGTCACCATGGCGCTCGCCGGCATGGTGTCGAAGGATGCCCTGACGGCTGCCAGCCTCATCTGGGACCGGTTTGAGTACTTCGAGGCCTGATCCCAAATCCCGGCCCGACACCGGGGAAAGTTTGCGCGCGAAGGCGGGCGGCGCTGTCGGGGCGTCGCCCGTTTCCTCCCGACAAAGGATCCACCGACATGACGATCAAGCTAGGCAGCCTTGCTGCAGATCTCAAAAAAGAACGCGAGGGCGACTGGATTGAGCCCAAGGAATGGGGTGGTCTAAACCCGGAGAAGCCATTCGAGATGACGCCGCTGCCCGGTCTCGCGCTTCTCGTCCGTTCGACAAACTACCCGCCGTACATGACGGCAAGACAAGCCGCGCTGGAGAAAATCAAGCTCGACTATCCTGACGGCCAGGTCCCGCCGGATGCGCAAGCGCGGATCAACGGTGAGCTCGCCGTTCAGCATCTTCTGCTTGGCTGGCGCGGTCTCGACATCGAGTACTCCCCTGACGTTGTGAGCAATGTCTTGGTGGCCGAGGAACACCGCGTCCTGCGCGATATCACTTACTATTGCGCCGGCCTGGTCGGCAAACGTAAGGTCGAGTTCGTCGAGGCCGCCGCAAAAAACTAACAGCGGCCTTCCGCTACGATCTGAAGCGGAAAGGCCTCGATACCTGGCTGCTGAAACTGGCGGCCCAATACCCGAATGAGTTCCCGAAATCGCAGCTGCCGTCTCGGCCGCATGACGCAAAACCCGAGTTCTGGCACGAGTTCTACTGGCGAGCCTGGGAAGCACTTCGGTTCGATCGCCAGTACGGCGCATTCGGTGGTGAAAGCCCGATCAGCTTCGTCACCCTCGACACATATGCACGTCGTTACGGCATCGAGGGTGAAGCCTTCGAGACCTTCCATCGGTTCATGACGGCCATCGATACCGAATGGCTGCTCTACACAGCTGAAAAAGACAAGGAAGAGGAGGCTAAACGCAAATGACAGTTCAGCTTTCCAGCCTCCGCGTCTCCGCCGACATTGACGCCTCGAAATACGTCGCCGGGGCGCAGCAGAAGGTTGCTGCTGACGCCGCGATGACGGCGTCGAGCCGAAACGCAGCGGTTGGGATTGCAGCAGTTGGAACGGCTGTCGGCGCCGCAGCCCCCAAGATCAGCGAATCTGGCGACGTCCTCGCGCGGCTGTCGCGCCAGTACGTCGAAGGCTTCGCGGCCTCCCAGAAATTCAACTCGGCGATCAACCAGCTCGCCAAGGGGGTCGACACCGGCAAGATCGCGATCACGCAAACTGGGCCAATCCTCGACGGCATCTACAAGAAATTCGGCCAGACTGCGGATTCCTCGGCGATCATGGCCAGGGGACAAACCGAGCTCGCGCTTGCGGTCACGGCGGCAAACGCTCGCTTCGTTGCAGCCCGCAAGCCGCTCGATGAGGTCGGCAATTCCGCGCGCCTGACGTCGGGCCAACTGCTCAATCTGTCGCGCCAGGGCAATGACGTCATCACGATGTTTGCGCTCGGCGCCCCGTTGATGCAGGTCTTCGCTTCTCAGGCTGGCCAGGTCTTTGACGCCCTGGAAAGCGGGCCTGCCGGCGCCTTGGGGTCCTTGAAGGCGATTGGTGGCGGCCTCCTCAGCTTCGTTGCGACACCGCTTGGTGCTGTCACGGTGGCAACGACAGCCGCCGTCGCTGGGCTAGCCGCGTATGCGACCTTCGGGCGCGAGCACATCCGCGATGTCGACGAGGTCCTCAAGGATCACGAGAAAAACATTCGGGCGCTGAAGGATGCCTACGGTGAGGCCGCTGACAGCGCGATCGCCTACGGCAAGGCGGCATCCAATGAGGGCCGCGCTGGAATTGCAATTCCGACCGCTATCACCGAGCTGGAGCTGAGGCTCTCTCTCGCAGAAGCTACACGCACGGCATCGCGGAGTATGACCGCCAATGCCAACGGTCTGCAAGGTGGATCGCAGTTCGGCCCGAGCGTGACATCGCAGTTCAAGGATTTTGCCGCCGAGATCGATAAATTCCAGGGCACAATCGCACAAGGTAACCCTGATCTTCTCGCCTTTCGCAAAGCAATCACGGAGAAATGGGATCTCGATCGCAACAACGAAGCGCTGACCAATGAAGCCTCAGCGCTGCTGAAGCTTACCGATGCCGCCGCGAAGGCAGCACTCGCCTTGCCCGCCGCGAAGGCAGCAATCGACGCCTTGAACAACGGCAGGTATCCAAGCTTCGCCGACATCCAGCCCCGCCAGGACTATGAGGATCGGAACAGCGCCAATCTGACATGGATGGAGCGGCAGCGTGCCGCTGCACTCGGCGGTATCGGCGCCAAATCTCCTAATCAGTTGCGCGCGGCCGCTATGGCGACGGAGGCTGCCCGGCCGAGTGCCGCCGGTGAGAGCGACGACGTCCGGCAGTACAGGATTGCGAGCGCCGGCGCCCTCGCTTACGCGCAAGCCGTTCATTCGTTGGCCGAGGCCCAGAAGGATCGTGCTCGTGCGCTTGACCAGACCCTTGCCGGCCAGCAGCTCGATCTCGACCTCGTCGGGAAAACCGCTGGCGAAGCCGCCAGGCTCCGCATGGAGTTCGATCAAATCGCGCAGCTCCGCGCCGAGGCGGCTCGCAACGGCGTCGCCGCCGACGAGCAGGAAATCGAGCGGATCAAGGAAAAGGCGGCAGAATACGGCAAATTCGCTGATCAGATCGCCCGCGCCAATCTTTCACGAGATCTCGCTTTCGAGCGTGACCAGCTCGGCCGCACCTCACAAGAGCAGGCGATTGCATCCCGTCTGCGCGGCGCCGGCTTGCCCGTCGATCTCAACTCGCCGGAAGCGCAGCGGATGCGTTCCAACCAGGTGTTCTCCGACAACAAGGAGATGGCAACCAGCTTCCTCAACGACTTCAAGAGCGAGCTTCTCAAGAACGGCGGCAACATCGGCAAGGCGCTTGGGACTTCGATCCTGAATGCGCTGACGCATTCGATGGACAAGCAGTGGGAAGCCATCTTCGACAGGCTTGGCACCGCCTTTGCCAACTGGATGAGCGGCGGCAAAGGCGCCGGCGGCGCACTCGGTGCGGGGTCGGGCATCGTCGGTGCCGTGCTCGGTGGTGCCAACGATAACTATGCGCCTGGAGCCGTCACGCGCGCGCCGTTGGGCGCGACCGGCGGCAGCATGGCGCAATATGCCGCCGCGATCCGCTCGATTGAGAGCGCTGGTAGCGGTGGGTATTCAGCGCTGGGGCCAGTCCTGAAAAATGGCAACCAGGCGCTCGGCGCCTATCAGGTCATGAAGAGCAACCTGCCTTCGTGGTCGCAGGATGCCCTTGGCAAGACCCTATCGCCGAGCCAGTTCCTCGCCGACTCCGGCGCGCAGGACGCGATCTTCGCGAAGCAGTTCGGCAAATACCTGTCGAAGTACGGAAATCCGCAAGATGCGGCATCAGCCTGGTTCACCGGCCGGCCGCTATCGAGCGGCGCCGGTGCCAGGGATGTCCTGGGCACCACCGGTTCCGTCTATGTCGACAAGTTCAACGCCGCGGTGGACAAGGCCGCCGGAAGCCTTGGTGGCCTGGATAGTAGCGTCAGCAACACGGTGCAGGCGCTCGCCGGCGGGATTGGCGGCAAAGGCGGCCTCGCCTCCATCCTGGACGGACTGAAGCCGTCGAATTTCCAGGCCAACACTACGCTGTCGGATATTCTGGGATATTCGGGAGGCGGCGCCGCGGCACCTAGCGGCGGTGGCGGTGGCTTCCTAAGCTCGATCTTCAGCTTCATCCCGAAGTTGTTCGGTTTCGCCGATGGCACCGAATCGGCCCCAGAGGGCTGGGCATGGGTTGGTGAGCGCGGTCCGGAGCTCCGCAGGCTTCGCGCCGGCGACACCATCCGCAGCAATGCGAGGTCGATGCAGATGGCATCGGCCGGCAATTCGAACAGGCAGCCCAACGTCGAACTGCATGTCCACGTCAACGGCGCCAGCGGTGATGATCATATCCGAACGCTGTCCAAGCAAGGCGCCCAGGAGGCGATCGGCGAGTATCATCAGGGCCAGGTGAACGGCGGGTTCGGTGATACGCAACGCCGCTACACTTCACAGAAGGGGTAAGGCATGGGGTACATCAATCTCCCCACGCTCGACATCGACTTCCTGCGGCCATCCAAGATGTCCTTTGACACCAAAGGCGGCGGCCTGGAAGGCGGCCGCAACGGGCTGGGCGAATCGATCACGATCGAAACCAGCGGCGGCGGTGTCCTCATCGGCTCCTACGAGGAGTGCTTCGTCCAGGCGAGGGAATCGCACGAATATATCAACTGGGTGGCTGCCCGAATGAACAGCTCGGTCCGGTTCATGAACGTGCCAATCAAATCCGACTGGATGGGACCTTTCCCGGTCGATACGAGGAGCATCCCGCGGCCGATCATAGACGGCATCCCGCATTCGGATACCTCGCTGTTTTCCGACGGCGCCGGCTACAGCCAGTTCACGGTGTTCGGCACCATGGGCGCCGCTGCGGCGCTCAATGCCGGGCAGATCACGCTGAACATCTACGGCGCTGAGCGCAACCTACGTTGGTCGGATTGGTTCTCAATCTACCATCCGATCAAGGGCTGGCGCGCGTACCGCTACTGGGAGACGACCGATCCTGTCCCGGTGACGGAAACCGTTGAGGGTGTCGTCTACACCGGTTCGCAATACGTGCTGTCGCTCGACCGGCCGTTGCGCGAATCGGTGCCGGCGGGGACGCGCATCGAGTTTGCGAGGCCGCGCTGCGTCATGAAATTTCCGTCAGGGTTCACCCTGCCTTGGGATGCGCAAGGGTTTTGGCAGTCGACGCCAACAATCCAATTTGTCGAAGGCTTCTAACCCATGGCCTGGCAGGATCTGATCGGCTCCTATGACCTCGACTATGTGCCTCAATCGGTCCTAGATCGTATGGCATCGAGCCATATACTCGGCATCTTCTTCCGGCTCGACAGCGATCCCGGCCTGCATATCTGGGCAGGCGTCAACGACATCCCGGCCGGCTTCGACAGCCTCGACGAGGATGGTACGGTCTATCTCGGCGGCGGCAGGCTGCTCAACATCCCGACGCTCGAGGTGCTCGTCAACGGCCAGAGCTCCAGCGTGGAGTTCGGGATTTCGGGCATCGACCCGGATACCGCAGCCAATGTTCTTGACAACATGCCCGACATCCGCGGCAAGGATTTGAAGATCGGCTTCACCACGCTGGATGACTATTACCAGCCGACGACGCCGATCATTGCGCTGTGGACCGGAACGGCGTCGCATCCCACCGAATCCATGCCGCCAGTCTCAGGGACGGACAACCCGACCACGACCCTGACGCTTGCCGTGGTTTCGGGGTCGAACACCAGGTCGCGCGCCTCGCTGGTGCTTTGGTCGGGACCACACCAGAAGGCGATGTATCCGACCGACAAGTTCTGCGATGGCACCGCGCGTCTGGCGCGAGGCGTCGCACCGGCCTGGCCGAACTACTGAGGCACCAATGACGCTTGAACAGTATATCCGGCTGCCGCACCGCTGGCAGTGGGGGTTCACCGACTGCACTCTGTTCGCGGCCGACTGGGTGGTCAAGGCAACCAGCAAGGATCCGGGCGCCGAGCTGCGCGGCACCTATTTCGACGCCGATGGCGCTGCCGCCATCCTGCGGGCCGCTGGCGGCTGCGAAGCCCTCGTCGGGGCAAAGCTCGGTGCACAAGGCTTCCAGCGCGTCCAGCAGCCGCGGGACGGCGATATCGGCATCATCAGCGCCATGACGGGTTTCGAGGCAGCCGGCCTCGCGGTCAAGGAAATCCCAGCCATAAAATTCGGCCCGCTCTGGGCGGTGATGTCGGCGCGCGGGGCAATGGTGAAGCATCTCGACTGGACCGGCGTGGCATGGCGTATCGCGTGAACCCGTTCGATGACGCGTTGCGCCAGGCGCTGGCCAAGGTTTCGCGAGCGCGCACCTACAATCCCGGCATGGGCGCCTTCGAGACCGCGTCGACGCAGGAGATCATCGCAGAGGGCTGGCACGGCGAATACCGCTGGCCTGTCCGCAAGGATCCGATCTTCACGCCGATCTTCACCGCCATTCTTGGCTCTGGCGGGTTCACGCTTTTCGGCACGACTGTCTCCTATGCGGCCATCGCCTCGGCTATTGCCACCACGGCGATCGTCGCCGGTGTGCAGTATCTGCTGACGCCGAAGCCGCCGAAGCCGGAGGACGGCCGCGCGCCACTGACGCAGCCGATCCCTTACCGGTTCTGGGGCGTCGGGGAGGCCAGGCTTGCCGGCGCAATGATGCTTTGGGAAGCGGTCGACAACCGGATGTACTCGGTGCAGGCCATCGTCGGCCATCGCATCAATGCCTACACCGGCTACTACCTGAATGACGACAAGGTCGAGCTCGACGGCAACACCGTCATCAGTCCGGACGGCGACCGATACGCCAGTGCCGATCCTGTGCGCATCTACCGGCGCCTGGGGCTGACGCCGGAAACCGCGATTGCCGAAATCGTAGATGATCTGGGCGCCGAAGGCGTCTGGACATCAGACCATCGAGGCGACGGCCAGGCGTCGGTCGGCATGACATGCCGCGCACCAGGTGCGGAAAACTTTCAGAAGCGGTATCCGTACGGCAAGCCTGCTCTGTCTGTCGTCGCCGAGCTCGCGCTGTGCTGGGATTTCCGCGATCCGGCGCAGGACCCGGAAAACCCGGGGACATGGCTCTTCACCAAGAATTCTGCCCTGATTCTGGCGTGGCACGAATGCTTCAACCCGTTCGGCACCAAGCGTGATTTTCGCAAGGCGTTGCTGCCGGTTCTCGACATGTGGCAAGAAGAGGCCGACGTCTGCGATGAGGACGTGCCAAGGGCCGCTGGCGGCACGGAGAAGCGCTATGAGTGCGGCGGCTTCGACACTACTGACCACGACCCGAAAAGCGGCACGAATGCCATCCTCGCCTCCTGCGACGGCTGGATGTGCGAGCGCGGCGATGGCGCGCTGCTAT
This sequence comes from Mesorhizobium sp. B2-6-1, assembly GCF_006440475.1. Taxonomy (NCBI): domain Bacteria; kingdom Pseudomonadati; phylum Pseudomonadota; class Alphaproteobacteria; order Hyphomicrobiales; family Phyllobacteriaceae; genus Mesorhizobium; species Mesorhizobium sp. B2-6-1. Next base: position 248,081 of record NZ_VFUH01000009.1, on the reverse strand, counting down.
TCGTCGCCGGCAAATTCAGGGAAAAGTATGTCGCCACGCTGACTGATGCCGATATCGTCGGCCACACCGTGCAGCACGATGTCCTGTTTGAGGAAGAGGTCAATCAGTTCATCCCGAAATTCACCTATCCGGCCACGGATTTCACGACGACCGACACCGACTTTTTCGAAGATACGCCGGCACAGATCGAGGCCGGTCGCGTCTTGCCACAAGACGGCAACTACATCTGGGTGCAGCAATGGCGGCAAGCTCGCCGGCTCGGCAAGCGGGAGTTCGCCCGTCTGCGGGAGAAGAAGCGCGGCACGTTCGACGTCCGCTTCACCGGCATCAACGCGGTCTACGCGCCATGGGTCAGGCTGGCGACACCGCGGCGGCTGCCATCGATGGATGGCAAGCTGATCGCCAACCGGCGGTCGACCCTCTCCGTCTCGCGCGGCGGTTTTCAGATGACGTGGATCAAGATGCCTGGTTCCGGCCCGGAGATCGACGACTGGAACCCGGCGGTCGATGAAGGGGCGGCGCCACCGGTGCCGGCGAAGCCGGTTTCCGACGGCATTCCGAAGCCAATCATCGATACCGCGGCGGCAATATCCGGCAGCGGGACGGTCTATATCCGCCTCGCCTTGGTTGATCCGAACCGCACGGATCTCACGCCGGCCCTGCGCTATCGCGTCGCCGATGTGGGTGGTGGCGTCCCTGGCGCCTGGATCGAGCAGAAATTCCCTGGGATCGCGCCGGATGCCGGCCTCATCGTGCTGAACACCAATCCGGTTCCCGCCGACACATCGATCAACATCGAGGCCGTCTATATTGGGTCGAACGGCAGCTATGGCGACTACTCGGAAAGCGAAACGGTGGTCTCCACCGTCGACAACACACCGCCGGCCGCGGTGTCGGGTGTTGTCGCCACTGGCGGCGTCGGCCAGGTTGCCTTGACCTGGAATACGCCGAACTCTGGCAATTATGTAGCCACCAACATCCGCCGAAACACCGTCAACAACGAAGGCGCCGCAACCGTGGTCCGCACCGAATATGGCGCGCCGTCCTCGTCCGATGCCTGGACCAATACCGCGCTCGCCGCCGGCACCTATTACTACTGGCTGCGCTCAGTGAACGGCTCTGGCGTGGAGAGCACGTCCAGCGTCGCCACCGGCCCGAAAGTCGTCACCTAACCCCCGGCCCATCTACCCGTTTCCACGAATTTCACCCTTGCCGTTCCGGTGGGGTCTCCAGCCCTGGAGCTTTCGCATGCCCGAACTGATGAATACGATCATGGCCGACGGGCCGTCCTCCAATCCGTCTCAGCCGGTCAAGGCGCTGTTGCGGGCATGGGGTACCTGGGTCGAGGGCATCATCACCGCCTTTCTGTCTAATGGCGGTCTCATCTACGACACCAAGGCGCACATGGATGCCGATCTCGCCCACGGCGCCAATTCGTCGGCATGGGTTCTGGGCGATCCGACCGTCGCCAACAATGGCATCTATCGGAAGCTCGGCGCCTCCGGGGCGGGATCCTGGAATCGCATTGCCGACCTGCCCTACAGCTTCATCGCGGCGACCGATGCCGGGGCCGGCACGGCTAACGCGATCGTGGCGACAACGAGCATTCCGTTGCCGTCGGCGAACGGTGCGGCGCTCATCTCGCTCAACATCTTCGAGAACAATACCGGACCTGCGACGGTATCCTTCAACGGTGGAGCAGCGCTGACCATCAAAACCAATGCCGGCAACGACGTGCAGACCAACTATCTGGTGGCTGGCATGATCGTCGCCGGCTACGTGTCGGGCTCGACATTCCGGTTGATCTCGGAAATCGGCACCGCCGCAGACCGGGCCGCGGCTGAAGCAGCGGCTGCCGCGTCCGCAGGCTCCGCCGCGGCTGCTGCCGCCGCTGCCGCGACGGTCAATCTGCCCACTACCGTAGCCAACACCATGCTTGTCGCAAAGCCGGATGGCTCCGGCTACCTGGCAAAGGTGGCTGCTGACGTTCGGGACTTCCTCGATACGCCGGTCTACGTTGCCGATCGAGCCTCAGCGAAGGCTCTCGACCCGACGAAGGATAAGGCATTCATCATCTACGACGAGGGCGGTCGCAATGGCCCCTTCATCTTCAAGCTGACCTCCGCTCTGACCGCAGCGGAGTCCACGGCGAAGGCCGCCGACACACAGGAGGGCATCTATTTCACCAACGGATTGTACACGGCGATCCGGCAGGGCAAAGTTTTTGATGTCACCGTCTTTGGCGCGGTGCAGAATGGCGTCACCGATGACAGCGCTGCAATTCAAGCATCTCTCGATGTCCTAGGGTACGCAAACGTCCTCGAATGGAAGGGCAGCACGATCAAGGTGAATAACATTCGCCTGAAGGAATACGGAAACACTCTCCAAGGCTATGGCTGGCCTAAGCTGATTTCGAGTGCGGGCGTGGTCATCAACATCGAGCACAGCTTTCAGACGGTGCGCGGATTTCAAATCGACGGGACGCTCCAGACCTTAACCGTTCCGGCGATCATGCTCAAAACAGGGCTGCGAGGTTTAACCACAGTAACTGTAGAGGATATCTACGGCATCAACTGTGGCGCGGGTATCGCGGATGATCACAATGGAACAAACAAAGGTGTGTTCATCAACTTCCGAAACATGACTTGGGAAGGCCATCGCGGCGGTGGCATCACTACGTATGATTGTTGGGCATCCTACTATATCGTGAATGTTGTGTTTAGCCGCGTAGGTGTGACTGGCGCTTCATACAACTACAACAGCTTCTACATCAACGGAGCGCAGGGCGTATTCTTCCTGAACAATGCGGTCAACGGGTCGGCTGGCACAAGCATTCAACCTCAACAAGACGGCGCGTTCTTCGACAATTGCGGTTTCGTCGTTTTCGACAACTTCATCCCGGATCACGTCGGCGGTCGAGGCATGGTCTTCAATGCGTGCATCAACGTCCGGGGAGGTAGGAGCACGATCGTCAATTGCGTAGACCATGGCTTCGTTGTTGTCGGGGGCAGCTATTACAGCATCGAGGATGTTCACTGCTCGCAACTGGCGGCAGTCGGTCTTGCCAGCAAGGACGGGTTCAGCCTCTCAGGCGCGGTCAATACGTTTAGAGCTACAGGCCTGGCCGCTAAAGGCTTTACGCGCGACGGCTTCCATGCAGATGTCTGCGCGAGGCTCAATGTTTCTGGCGATTTTTCATCGAATGCCGGTCGCGGCATCGTGACTACGGGGGCGGGAACCGTCAACCTTTTCCACGGCTGCCTCACAGCCGGAAACACTGCTGGAAATTATAGCCTGTCGTCGGCAACCGATTTTCTGCGCGACCATATCGTCAACGCAGGAACAATCGGGGACGCGACGGGGCCGGCAACGGCATAATCGCTTGCTTGAGGGCAGAGCTGAACTGGGCTAAGGACACGGATCTAAACCTCGGAGCGCGCGTTGTCCCCACTTAAGCACATCACGATTATCCTGCCGATTGCCTATCGAGGCGGTTCTCTTCGCGTTACCAAGACGATAGCGCGCATGATCCGCGCCGGAAGCGATAAGGCCGGCGTGCCGTGTAAAGTGCGGATCGGTGTCCCTGAGGGAAAATACGATCTGGTTTCAGACTTCAGCGATGCCATCGAGGACGGTGTTGAGGTGGCGGAATTCGAATGGTTAAAAATAGACGATAAGGCCGTTACGACCGCGAATTCCCACCAAGGCAGGCAGGTCAATCTTCCCTTTTTGGAATACCAAATGCCCATCGCTGAAGGGTCGAAAAATTTCTCGGACTCAGACCTTTGGCTTTTGGTTTCTGATCGTACAGAGAAGCCGCTGGCGCCAATCAGGCCGTATGCGGTTTTCGCAACGGACTACATCCAGCGCTATGTGCCTGAGATTTTCGAAGGCAATGCGAGCGGGAGCTACGACCTGTCGTTCTTGCAGACAGTCAGGCAGGCAAACGCGGTAATCACCACAACGCCGCAAACTGCCGAAGATGTCGTTTCTTATGTCGGGGTTCCCCGGAACAAGGTCCAGCTCGCGCCGATGGATTTCGATCCAACGCCACTGTCAGGGACAGCTTCATCAAAGAAAAAGGAAGAAGGCTACTTTGTGTGGCCCACCAACACTACCAAGCACAAGAATCATTTGAGGGCATTCGATGCTCTCATGGACTATTACGACCTGTTTGGCGGCAATCTGCGCTTGAAGGTCATGGGGCCATTCTCGGATTATATGAACCCCGACAATGAGGACGTGCCGGACTGGTTCCAGAAGATCCCCTATATTCAGGACATTCAGAAGAAGATCCGTTCGTCTTCATCGATCCGGCAAAACGTAGAATTCGTTGGGGAGCTGTCCGATGCTGCATATGCCGCAACGGTCGCCGGTGCGGAGTTTCTTTGGCACCCGACCATCTACGATAATGGGACTTTTGCTGTCGCAGAGGCCGCTTGGCTCGGGACGCCGGCTCTATCAAGCGGCTATCCGCAAATGAGATACATCGGGGAGCGGTTCTCAATCCCGATGGAGTTTTTCAACGCGAGAAACACAAGCGAGATGGCCGGCGCGCTGAAGGGCATGGAGGCGAAGGCCTCTGACTTGAGGAAGACCCTCCCGAGCCGTGACGGCCTGGCGCAGCATTCGTGGCAAAGATACGCGTCTGACTACTGGAGCATGCTCCAGTCGATCCCGTTGAACTAGATCACCACTTACGATCTGCGTAGCACGTTTAACGATCCGCTTCAAACCAAGTCGTCGTGATGCCGTTAGGATGCGTTACCCTGATCCATTCGCCGGCCTGAGGTTCTTCCCGACACGGTATAGTTATTGGTCCACGGGTCTTTGCGGCATCGACAACATTCTCGGCCCGAACCTCGGCCCGCTCGACCGCTTCGCTGTCGCGCATCAACTCGACGATGAAACACCGCATGAGCCGCGCATCAATCCAGCGTATCGAGAGGCATGTCGGGCCGCTTCTGCTCTGGATCGTCTCCTCCACCAAATATCATATATGCCATGGCTAAGCCGCCTATCGCAGCGACTGATGCGGACGCCCACACGAGCGCGCCCGTCCACCAAAACAAGCTATTCATAGTTTCTCCCCTTGCCCGGGAGCTTTGTATTACATTGTTCTAAATAGAGCAAATGTACCAGCAGCAGTCGCCACAACGGCAAGTTTGCTCGGCTAGTGCTCAGCCAGCAACCAGCTCGTCTCACTGCTGCCTAGCTCGGCCTGCGCACCACATTACGGATCACATCGGCATCGTTGTGATCGCCGCTCATCAGCACTTCCCACACGCGTCAATGCGTATGAGACGCCCGCCGTCATAGGTGTGTATCTCGCCGGCGTTCAAAACCGCATCGCGCATGCCCTGCCGTAGCTCAAGCCACGGCTTGGGCAGCGATACCCAATCCCCTCGGGGTTCGTCGTATCTCATCCCTGGGCCCTCCCGCGGCCGACCATAGCCAAAATCCGAAAAGCCACAACCTGCCCCGCGAGGGCGGAAAGGATATGCCATGCAGATCTCCGCTGCCCTTCTGAAGCGCATCGCGAAGGGAACTCCCGACAATGCCAACGTGCAGTCGATCGTCATCGCCATGAATGAGTATGGGCAGCGCTTCGGTCTCGACCTGCCGCACCGTGCGGCGCATCTGATCGCTCAGGAGGCGCACGAGTCCGGTGGCTTCCACTATGACCGCGAGATCGTCAGCGGCGCCGCCTATGAAGGCCGCAAGGACCTTGGCAACACCCAGAAAGGTGATGGGAAGCGGTTCAAGGGCCGCACCGGTATCCAGATCACCGGCCGCGCCAACTACCGGAAATTCACCGCCTGGGTGCGCAAGTTCATCCCGGATGGCCCCGATTTCGAAGCCAAGCCCGAGCTCGTGAACACCGATCCATACGAGGGCCTGGTGCCGATCTGGTACTGGGACGCCGGCAACCCGACGGGCAAGACGCTGAACGTCTATGCCGACCAGAACAACATCGAGATGATCACCCGCAAGATCAACGGTGGCCTCAACGGCTTCGACGATCGGCTCGACTATTACGACCGCACCGCCCTGGTGATGCTCGGCTATCCCTTGGGGGCCTACAAGGCCTTCCAGCAAGCGGCAAAGCGCAAGGGCTGGTACACCGACGCCAAGATTGACGGAGCACCCGGCCCGAAAACCCGGGCAGCGCTGGCCTTGGCGCTGGTGCACATGACCGACCCAAATATCCAGCCCGTCACGCAGGCGGCTCCGGTTGTTGAGACCAAGAAAGTCGAGACCAAGGTGGAGGTACCCGTCGAAACCCCGGTGCCGGTGGCGGTCGGCGGCGAAACGGAGCAGAAGCCGTTCTGGCAGGATCCGCAATTCCAGAAGGACGCCGCGCTCGGCGGCGCCGCGCCGACACTCACCGCGCTTGGCGGCGCTGACTGGAAGGTGGTGGCGATTGTCGCCGGCGTGCTTCTGATCGGCATCGGCGCGTTCTTCCTGATCCGCCGCGCCAAGCAGGCCAAGGTGCAAGCCCAGAAGGCGGAGATCAATGCGCAGGCCGCCACGATCAGGGCGGGCATGTGATGATGAGCGAGGTCAAGACGCAGCCGGTTGTCGCCCAACTGGTCGACAGCATCATCGACGGCCCTGCCGGCAGCATCAAGTTCTATGATGCCGAGGGCCAATCGCCATCGGGCTTCCACTTCCAATGTCCTTGCGGATGCGGCGACATCGGCGCGGTGAAGTTGGCTGGCGCTGGCGCTTGGACGTTCTGGAACGGCTCCCGCGACAAACCGACCGTCAGGGAATCGGTGGCTCTCACGACGAATGGCGGGCCGCATTGGCATGGCTATCTCACCGATGGCGTCTGGGAGAGTTGCTGATGCTCGAGCTCCTCACCGTTGCACTGAAGAACTGGAAGCTGATCGCGCTCGGCGCGCTCATTGCCGCGGTGCCCGCAAGCTACCTGGTCGGGCACTGGAAGGGCGATTCCCAGGGTTATAGCCGCCGCGTCGCGGAAGTCGCGGCGGCGGATGTCAAAGCCGAACTCGAAAGGAAGGGCGACAATGCGAAGCTCGCTGGTATGTCTGACTATGATCTTTGCGTTTCTGGCCTGCGCGGGAGCGGCATGCCAGTCGACGCCTGCGACCAGCTGCGCGGGGTTCCTCAAAGCAAGCCTTAGCCCGGCCGGCACGGTGGCGCTGATCGGCGCCGACCGGCCTGGTTACGAGCGCGTGCTGGGCAACGACCGCAACGGCCAGCGCCGCGGCTGCTGGAAATAACGACAACAGTGCATCAAGGGGCTTGGGAACGTTGAGCGAGGATAACCAGATGCCGAACACTTCGGAGAAGATTGCAGACAACGTCCTTCTTCTTGCAATAGCGCGCGTATCGATGGCGCTCGCGATGCCGACGCTCGGTCTCATCGTCTTTTTCGGATCGCAATGGCTGGACGGGCGTATAGACGCCGTCACCAAGACGGCCAATCAGGCGAACGTTGCGGCCGACAAGGCCAACGATGTCGCCGCCAAAGTGAATGACCGGCTGATCGCGGTCGAGACAAAGCAGGTGCAGGACATGGCCGCCAACGAGCGTTTCCAGAACGGGACGCTGACCAGGCTGGACCGGGTGCAGGATAGCATTGTCGGCCTCTCAAACGCCGTTGCGGCGCTTACCGCCACGCTCCAGGCTGTGGCGGAGGAGCGCGCCAGGAGCAAGCCGCCGTAGCGCCCGACCATTTTCCCGACGCCAGCAATATGATCGCCCGTCTCGGCTCACGCCGGGGCGGGCTTTTTGCGTTTTAGCGCGGAACAAACCGGCTGTGTGCTAGGTTTTGAGCGTCGGAAGCTTCGCAGCGATGACAACTCCCCAGGCTTCCGCAGCCCGTCTCGCTCCACGGCAATGGCTTCGAGACGGGCTGTTTTTGCGTTCAGGCTATGCCTTGATATTCGGCGCCGGCGGCTTCATGGTCGCTTGCAATTGCAATCTCTCTACCGTCGCCACGATTGCCGCTGAGATCGCCTCGGCCTCGCCCAGCAAATCGGGACCAAAGAGGCCGTTCACCATCTCTTCGCTTGGCAGCACGCCCGGCGGGCAGTGTTCCTCGATCGTTCGCCGGATCATCGTCAGCGCCAACCGGCAATCGTCCACTTCGATGTTCATTTTTCCCACATTCAATTTCGCTAAAATGCAACCAAAACGGCCAGCGCGGCTTGAATCGCGGTTGGAGTAGCCAGTGCATGCGTAACGCCGGAGAGCGGCTGAAGTTCATCCCGCCCATGGAGCCGGAGCTTGTCGGCACCCCACCCGAGGGTGACGACTGGCTGCACGAGGTTAAGTTCGACGGCTACCGCACGCAGATCATCAAGGACTCCGGCGGCATCCGCCTGCTCACCCGGAGAGGGCACGACTGGACGGAGCGTTACAAGGTGCTCGCCGAAGATGCCGCGGCGATCGAGGCCGAGACCTTCATCCTCGAGGGCGAGGCCATCATGATCAATGAGGCCGGCCTGTCCGACTTCCATGCCTTGCAGGCGGCCGTCAGCAAGCGCACGCCATCGCGCGACCTCTATCTCGTCGCCTTCGATCTCCTCCATCTCAACGGCCACGACCTGCGCGACATGCCGGTGGAAGACCGCCGCGAGATCCTGCACGCCATGATCCCGGCCGGGGGCCGCATCCAGTTCAGCGAGGCGCTGCCGGGAACCGGCGATGCCGCCTATCACCTTGCCTGCGAGGCGAACATCGAAGGGATCGTCTCGAAGCGAAAAACCAGCGCCTACCGCAGTGGGCCGACGATGAACTGGCGCAAGATCAAATGCTTCGACGAAAAGGAGATGGACATCATCGGCGTGCAGCGAGAGACCGGGAAGCCGGCCATGGTGCTGATGGCCGACAAGGGCCACTACAAAGGCGGTGCCTTCGTCACCTTCAAGGCCGACAAGCGCCAGCGCCTGTGGGATCGCGTGCAGGGCAAGGTCGGCGGGCCGGTGCCAAAGGGCCTCAAGAAGGAAAAGGCCGAATGGCTTAAGCCTGGTCTTGTCGGCCGGGTGAAATTCCTCAAGGGTGAGGAAAAGCTGCGGCATGCGAAGCTGCTGGACTACAGGGAGAGTAAATGATGGCGGTAGCCAAGAAAGACCAGGAGCGCGTCACTTACGCCTGGATGTATGGTGCCCAGGCTCAAAAGGACGGCAAGGAGCGCGCGGTGCCGGCCTATTGGCAGGAGCACGCCGACGCCTGGCTACAGGGCTATGACGGGACCCCTCTGAACGGCGGGCCGAAGCCGATCAGTGATCAGATGGAAGCAGAGATCGACGAGGCCGGCGTCGAGAAAAGCTAAATCGACTTGCCGGCACGGATCATGGCGCGCGCTATTGCCAACTGTGCCTCCGTCTTGGCGTTCTCCTTCTGGGTCATATTGTCGGCCGCGATGAGCCGTCGCAGTGATTGCATGATTTCGCCTCGTGTCCATCCCACCTCGAGCATGCAATCTACGATGGCTTGAAATTCCGGCTCCATAGCCTCTTGGCAATCGATCGATCGGTCCGAATAGTCTTCCTGGCGCTTGGGCGGATTGATCATCGTTCATTCCATGTCCGGCACTTCGCCGCTGGTGAAAAGCACATTCGGCGGGCCGTAGTCACCCACCGCCGGGTCTGCATCTCGGCTCCAGGCTATGACACCGGCATGTTGTGCGGCAAGCGCCTTGGCCGTTCGAATGGCGCGCTCTTCACTCTGCTGATCTGTTGGGCCGTATGCGGTGAACAACTCACCGTCTTCGCCACGATCGAACGCGACGACAACAATCAGTTTTGGTTTCTTCTGGTTAGGCAGAACTTGATCGGACATTGCCGCCCCTAAAGGTAATGATCGCCATCAGCTCGATGCGCCAGACAGAACCAGTGTGGCTCTCGTCGCGGCCGAGCAAAGCCGAACGGCGCCCGCAGGCCGCACCCGGCATGTTCGCAGACGTGGTTCTCAATTCGTACCCGCTCGCGGGGTACCGCGGTCATGCCATCAGCAACTCTGGCCGGTTCGTCGCTCATCCGAAGCGCTTGCCGAGAGGAGAAGCCTCGAGCGCGTCGAGCTGATCCTGAAGGCGGCCGTTCAGCACGATCATTTCCTTCAGAGCCTTCATCGTATCGCCCTTGTGCTGGGCAACGAACTTGTCGGCTACGGCTTGCAAGGCTGCTTCCTGACGGCTGTCGAGTGTAATGATGCGGTCTGCCATGAGCGGAACCTCCACTGCTTAGAACAATGAGCCCTGCTGCGGCGCCTGTTGCGGAAACTTGATCTGGGTCGCTGGCTTGTCGACGATCACGAGGGCATCGTCAGGCGCGGGGCGCTGCAACTTCTTCGCCTCCGACCAGGGCGCGGTAAGCCAGGTCTCGATCTCTTCCTGGCTGGTCAGGATCACCGGCATGGCCTTCTCGTGGATCGGCTTGATCAGCGCGTTGGGCGCGGTTGTCATGAAGCCGTAGAGCTCGAAGTCTCCCGGGCCATCCTTGACCTTGCGCACGCCATGCCAAGGCGTCCAGAGGCCTGCGAAGAAGAACAAGGGACGCTCCTCGTTCAGCGCGAACCAGTAATTCCGCTGGATACCGGTTTCGGGGTCTTTGTCGCCGGGCGTTGGGGACGGCTCGGCAAAGCTGGTTACAGGAACCACGCAGCGATGCTCGATCCCGACATATTGCTGCCAGTGTCCATACTGTGGATTGCGAATGTTCGTGGTGCCGTAGTCGGCGGCGCCTTTCACGCGCTCGGCAGGCGTCGGCATGCCCCAGAGAAGGTTAGCGACCTCCCGCTGCCCATCTTGAGCGTTCCGAACCACCGGGCCCGGCCTGTTCGGGTAGATGTCGAGCGACGGTTCCAGGTTGCCGAGGACGTCGCGCAGCGCGCTCGTCCACTGGCGTATGGCCTCCTGGCTGGTCGTGAGATTGTAGAGATTGCACATGTCTTGCCCCTAGTTGCGCAGAATCTCGGGAACGCTCAAAGGCCCAAGGTCGAGGATGCGCTTGTATTCGCCCGTGCGGCGCCAGACACCCCGGATCTTCCCACCCTCTCGATCGCGTTTGGGATCGAACACGTCGCCGCCAAAATGGTCAAGGAAGGCCTTCGCCGCGGCGGGGTCGGCGAAGCAGTGGATGCGATAGTCCTCATATTTGCCGCTCGGCCATATCGCCTGCACCCGCCTTATCTGAGGCTTGACGCCGATGTCCTGGCAGAACCGCGTGATCATGGTCAGGTTCCGATCCGTGCAGATGTCATCCGGCAAGGCGACCTGGTACGGCCAATCCCGGTCGATGACCGATGGCGCCGGCGTGACGCGATTGCGTTTAGGCATCAGTGTAACGACGGCTTCTCGGTAGCTGCCTCCAGCGCATTGATTGCGTCGCGCACAGCCCGGCGCTTCGGCTCGATCGGTTCATCCGGGCGACGATGCGCAAGGGCTAGGACGGTGAAGGCCATAGACAGGTCGCCAATAAGGTCGCGCATTGAAAGCTGGCCAACGACCTCGGCAGCAACCCGCCAAGCCAAAACAGCGTCCTCCCCGTTCAACGTGTCCTTGCCATCTTGCTCGAGATGTTCGCGAAGCATCGCCAGCGCTGCCGAACGATCGGCGAGTTGCGTCTCCGCATCGGTCAGCAACTCCAGGCTGACCGAGATGGGCTTGCGGTTCTCCGGCCAGCCGTCACAACAGGCCTCCAATGCTGCAGCATGAGCTTGCGCCCAAGCACTTGCGGCGCGGGATGCCGAATGGTCAGGACCATCTTCGGGCGGACCGTTGATGTCCCAACCTTCAACGGTAAAGGCACCGTAAGCTGCTTCCTCGGCAGTGAAGCCAGCGCGCGCCAGGGCTTCCTCTGCTGCCGCTAGGCCTCGCGAAATTTCCTCGGGCGATGCGCCCGGAACTGACAGAACGAGGTCCATGTCATCCTCCTGTGACTATCCTGCCGATAGTGAACGAAATGAGAACATTTGAGTCAAGCCCCCTCTTGACGAGTCAGGAATACGTTCCTCATTTCTGGGTATGCCAGAGACCTACGCGCCCAAAAGACGAGACTATCCGCTGTCAAATTTGAACGACGGCATGCGTCTGGTGCGCATCCGCTGTCGCTACTGCAAGCGGACCCACTGCTACTACCCCTCGGATCTCATCCAGATATTCGGGGACGTCGATGTCGATTCCCTGATGGAAAGAATGAAGTGCGAAAATGATCCAAGCCACGGCCGGCTCGATGTCGAGGCGTTCGCGCCGACGGGCAGAGAGGCCGTCGGGCTTCGGATCCGGCGCCTTGTTGCTCTCAAGATCCAGCGCGTTCCTGTCTGGCGAGAGGAGCCGCCGCGGTGACCGATCGCCTGACCGTCCGCCTAGCCTAGGCGGTTTGGCCCCGCTAGTTATCCACAGAACGACTCGCGAACGTCCGTGGGACTTCCCGTGGGACTTTTCGTCGGGTTCCCCCGATATCTGCCCAGATTGATCGGCTTCTGTTCTCATCGCGCTTTTTTGCTCTTGCACCGCAACGCCTGAGAATATAGGGCTTTGCGCGGTCCGGAGTGTAGCGCAGCCCGGTAGCGCACTTGACTGGGGGTCAAGGGGTCGTCGGTTCGAATCCGGCCACTCCGACCATTTTAAACAAGGACTTACCCCCAAAGTCCGTCTCATCTATCGCCATCTACCCCTGGCACACATCGACCCATTCGGCGCCGGTAAGATCAGCCATGCGTTGCGGTGCGATGCGCACCGCCGCGTTGGTGGCGCCGGCGGCGGGCACCACCTCTTCGAAACCGCGCAGCGACACGTCGCAATAGACCGGCAGCGGCGCCGGCAGGCCGAACGGGCAGACACCGCCGACCGGATGGCTGGTTGCCTCGATAACCTCAGCGGCCTCCAGCATGCGCGGCTTGCTGCCGAACCGATCCTTGAACTTGCGATTGTCCAGCCTGGCGGTGCCGCTGGTCACGACCAGCATGGTGCGTTCGCCGACGCGAAGGCAGATCGTCTTTGCGATCTGTGCCGGCAACACGCCGTGCGCCTGCGCAGCCAATGCTACGGTTGCCGAACTCGCGTCAGTCACGATCACGTCGATGTCAGGCGCCTTGCTGGCAAAGAAGGCACGAACGGATTCCAAGCTCATCGAAACCCCGCGGATCGAAATGACGAAGCAGCAAGCTAGGCCGGCGCGTCCATAAACACGTGCCGAAGCCTTCAGTCACGGCAAACAGAAAACCCGCCAAGGTCCCCGGCGGGTTTTCGAACATGCATGGCACTGGCGCTACAGCGCGGGGCGGTCTTGCGCGGCCCGCGCCTGCACGGCCGTGCCGAGCAGCGCCTCCTGAGGAAGCCGAAGCGCCGACGCAATACGGCGCAGTTGCGACGGATCGGCCGTCCTGCCGTTCTCGATATCCTCGATTTCGTCGACCGACAGACCGGTTGTCAGGGAAAGCTCCTCGACACTGTATCCCTTGGTTTCCCGAATCGTTCTGAGGGCGCTATGGCCTTGCCCGGCTTCGCTGGCAACCAGTTCCGGGAGGGGTTCGCGCTTTGCACTGTATGGCATTGGCAACTCCGTTGGCTGAAAGAGTTTGATGAAAATGGTGTTGCCTGAGACGGCGAGAACATGCCCGCTTGCGGGTGATTTGCCAAGTCACAAACTGGCCGTCACAGCATCGTGAACCATGCCTGGCGGACGCCGCTCGCAACCGCTCTCGATCAAGTTCTTTTGAACACCTGATCACCTCGTCCCTCGATGATTTTTACGACCCCGTTCGTTGGTTCAATTGCGCCGGCGCGAAACCCAAGACGTTGCCGGCGCGGCTGTCATTTTCCTGAAAGGATCGATGCGATGAAATTGCGGACAATCATGATCGTGCTCGGCACGCTTTCCAGCCTTGGCCTTGCTGCAACCAGCGCGCCGGCGGCAGACACGGTGCGGGTGCGCGGCGTCGTGGCCAGTTCCGACCAATCCCAGCTGACGGTGAAAAACCGCCAGGGTGGCATGGATAAGATCAAGCTCGCTGCCGGATGGAAGATATCGGGCGTCGCGGGCGCGTCGGTAAAGGACATCAAGCTCGGCGATTTCCTCGGCATAGCATCCCTGTCGAAGGCCGATGGCGGCAGCGGCGCGCTCGAGGTCGTGGTGTTTCCCGCAGCCTTGAAAGGCACGGGCGAAGGCGACCGCGCCTGGGACCTCAAGCCCAACAGCCGCATGACCAACGGCACCGTCGCCGACGTGACCGACGTGAATGGCCGCGCGGTGACGCTGACCTATGACAACGGCCAGACAAAGAAGATCTCAATCCCCGACAAGACGCCGGTCGTCACCTTCGCGCCGGCCACGCCGGGCGATCTCAAGCCCGGCGCGCCCGTCGTGGTCACCGCGACGCGCGGCGCCGACGGCACGCTGAGTGCCAACCGCGTCGTGGTCGGCAACAATGGCGTGGTCCCGCCCATGTAAGCCGGTTGCGTCTGCGGCCCCGTATCGAAATTTCTCCCGCTCATCGGCGCTGTGGGCTCAGCCTGTCGGCGGAGCCCACAGCCTGCGCCGCCAGACACATTCCAGAAACAAAATTCTATATTCGGGAAATACTGACGAAAAAAATCGGGAGCGTAATCCCGCTCGCGGCGAACAGGCTGTTGGCCTGATTCAGATTGCCTGCGAAAAAAGGAAGATATCCATGAAGAAGTCCCTCCTCTCGGCCCTCGGGCTTGCAGTTGCACTTGCATTCACCATGCCAATCCTCGGCGCGACCAGCGCTGATGCCGCGCCGATGCACAAGCATCATCGTCATCATCGCAAGCACCATCGCAGCCACCACTACCATCATCACCACCACAAGGTTATGGGCAAGAAGGCCTGAGCTTAACCGACTGCCAATGAGAAGACCGGCTTTGGCTTCTTGTTCGAAGCCGGTCTTCTCCTGGTTTCCTCCGGATACGCGCCGTATCAGCGCGATCTCGCAGCGCTACAACGAGCGCCTGCTCTGACGAAAAAACCCCTGTTCGTGCTGCAGACCGACAAGCTGGGGCTATGGCCCTTTTTTCGTGGCACCCACAGGTGCCGCTGTCCTAAACCGGGTGCACTTTCGGGCAACATGAATCGCCCGCGCACCGATCCAGCGGAACCGAGGAATAAATAAAGGTCAGCGCCGGCTGAACAGCAGACTGGCGACCAGACCAAGCACCACAAAGCCGATCGCCGCGGCCGTCGCCGGATGCTCGCGGGCGGATTTCTCGATCGCCCTGCCCCGCTCGCGGATCGCCGGCAACGCATCGTGCAGACGTTCCGCAAGGTCGGAATACGTGTCAAGCGCCGCGTCGCGACCGTCTTCGTAATAGGCGCCGCCCCGCCTGGACGCAGCCTTCTTCAGGGCCGCCAATTCCCTGGAGAGTGCAGCGACCCGCCTGTCGAGATCGACGTCCGAGAGGGTCGAGAATAATGCCATGATGCGTTTCCTTGTCTGCTCAAGCCTTGTCTTGCTCAAGAAAACGTAACGCATCACCCAAAGGCGGGTTCCCGTTCTTCAGGCGCCGGCCGGTTGCCCGTCAGCGCACTTGGTCGAGGAGGCGCTTGCATTCGAGGAGGTCGAACAACGCTTCCTGCAACAGCGCGCGATTGTCCCGCGACAGTTTCGAAGCGTCCGGCTGGACCGGGCCTTCCTCGTCGCTCTTGCCAAGACCGAAGAAACGGCGGCTGGGCTTGACCCTCGGCTGGCCAACCAGTTCGTCATCTCCGCCGCGCGGCTGCGCTGCCGCCGTCAACGGCACCTGGTCGGCCTGCTTTCGTTGCGAGATCGCCTCGACGGCGGCCATATCGCCATTGCCGATGGCAACCAGGAAATGGTTGCCATTTTCGCGCAACAGCTTCTGCACGCCCTTGATGGTGTAGCCCTGGTCGTAGAGCATATGGCGAATACCCTTGATCAGTTCGACATCCTGCGGCCGGTAGTAGCGGCGGCCGCCGCCGCGTTTCATCGGCTTGATCTGGTTGAAACGCGTTTCCCAGAAGCGCAGCACGTGCTGCGGCAGATCGAGGTCTTCGGCGACCTCGCTGATGGTGCGAAAGGCGTCAGGGCTCTTGTCCATGGGCGAAATCCTCACACTGGAGCATGATCCCGGGACATGGGAACCGGCGTTCGAACGAGATTCCCTCGACAGGAGGGGAGCTCATTCCGGCTGCGCGTAACGATCACGCGGAACACCAATCCGGCCATGTTGCCGAATCGGGTCTCATTTCAGCGGTTTGTGAGGCAATATTCAAGCCCGGCATCATCGCAAGGCCTGTTTTCAACCGTGCATTTGCAGCGAGCCTACTTGCCGCCCTTTGCCTTGCCGCTCTGGTGGGAGCGCAAGATGCGGTTCTTCAGCACGTTCGACGACTTGAAGGTCATCACCCGGCGCGGCAGGATCGGCACCTCTTCGCCGGTCTTGGGATTGCGCCCGATGCGCTCGTTCTTGGAGCGGACGTGGAACGTCGCGAAAGACGACAGTTTCACCGTCTCGCCACGGACGATCGCCTCGCAGATCTCGTCCAGCACCGCCTCGACGAGTTCGGCCGATTCAGTGCGCGACAAACCTACCTTGCGGTAAACGGCTTCGGCAAGGTCGGCGCGCGTAAGTGTCTTTCCCCCCATGCGACCGTCCCATCAGCTCAAACATAAAATCGATACAACAGCGGCAGAGCCTAAGTAATTGATCCGGCAAGGTCAAGGACCGAACCGGACCGTTCGGCACTTACCAGCGAAGCAGAACCGCGCCCCAGGTGAAGCCGCCGCCCATCGCTTCCAGAAGCACAAGGTCGCCCTTTTTGATGCGGCCATCGGCAACAGCCACGGAAAGCGCCAGCGGCACGGAAGCAGCCGAGGTGTTACCGTGCAGATTGACCGTCACCACCACCTTTTCCTCAGCTATCCCGAGCTTCCTGGCGGAAGCGTCAATGATCCGTTTATTGGCCTGATGCGGCACGAACCAGTCCAGGTCGTCGGCGGTGATGCCGGCCTGCGAAAACGTCGCCTCGATGACGTCGGTGATCATGCCCACCGCATGCTTGAAGACCTCGCGGCCTTCCATCCTGAGATAGCCGACCGTTCCCGTCGTCGAAGGCCCGCCGTCGACAAAGAGCTTGTCCTTGTGCGCGCCGTCGGAGCGCAGGCTCATCGCTAGCACACCGCGGTCGGCAATACTGCCGCCCCCTTCGCCGGCTTCAAGAACCAGGGCGCCGGCGCCATCGCCGAACAGTACGCAGGTCGAGCGATCGGTCCAGTCGAGGATGCGCGAGAAGGTCTCCGAGCCGATCACCAGCACGCGCTTGGCCAAGCCGCCGCGAATATAGAGGTCGGCCGTGGTTACCGCATAGACGAAGCCCGAGCATACCGCCTGCAGGTCGAAGGCAAAGCCGTGATGCATGCCGAGCCGGTTCTGGATTTCGACGGCCGTGGCCGGAAAAGTATTGTTGGGTGTCGAGGTCGCCAGCACGATCAGGTCGATGTCTCCGGGTGTCAGGCCGGCATCGGCGAGCGCTGCGCGCGCCGCCGCCTCACCCAGCGAAGCGGTGGTCTCGTCGTCGGCCGCGATATGGCGCTGGCGGATGCCGGTGCGCTGGGCGATCCACTCGTCCGAGGTTTCGACCATGCCTTCAAAGTCGGCATTCTTCATGATGCGGCGGGGCAGCGCGGCGCCCATGCCGCGCACGACTGATCTGATCAAAGTTCTTTCCTATTCCTTTGCGTCGCTGACGACGTCGGATTTCCTAGATGTCTGGGCATGCGGATTGCGCGCATGGAACAAGTCCAGGTCGGCCTCGATGCGGTCGAGCAGATTGTTGCGCACCATATCGTAGCCGAGTTCGATGGCGGCGGCGAAACCATCCGAATCGGCGCCGCCGTGGCTTTTCACCACAATGCCGTTCAGCCCCAGGAAAACGCCGCCATTGGAGCGGCCGACATCCATCTTTTCGCGCAGGCGATCGAACGCGCCCTTGGCGAAGATATAGCCGACCCTGGCCATCAGCGTACGGCTCATCGCCGCCCGCAGGTAGCCGCCAATCTGGCGCACCGTGCCTTCCGCCGTCTTCAGGGCGATGTTGCCGGCGAAGCCTTCGGTGACGACGACGTCGACCACGCCCTTGCCGATATCGTCGCCCTCGACGAAACCGTGATAGTTCATCGAGGCCATATTGGCTTCACGCAGCATGCGCCCAGCCTCCTTGACCTCTTCCTGGCCCTTGATCTCCTCGACGCCGACATTGAGCAGGCCGACACTGGGCCGCGAGACGCCGAAGACCGATCGGGCCATGCCGGTTCCAAGGATGGCAAAATCAATGAGCTGGTGCGCATCCGCGCCAATGGTGGCGCCGACGTCGAGGACCACGCTTTCGCCGCGCAGCGTCGGCCAAAGTGCCGCGATCGCCGGGCGGTCGATGGTGGCCATGGTGCGCAGGCAGAATTTCGACATCGCCATCAGCGCGCCGGTGTTGCCGGCCGAGACGCAGGCGTCCGCCGTACCCGACTTGACCGCCTCGACAGCCTTCCACATCGACGATTTCCAGCGGCCATGGCGCAGTGCCTGGCTCGGCTTGTCGTCCATCCTGACGGCCACCTCGCAGTGGAAGAATTCGCTCACACCGGCCAGCTTGGGAAATTTGGCCAGTTCGGGTCGTACGGCCTCCTCCCGCCCGTAGATGACGAAGCGGACGTCGGGACGGCGGGTCGCGACCGTCATGAGCGCCGGAATGACCACGGCTGGTCCGTGATCGCCGCCCATGGCATCGATGGAAATCCTGATCACGCGGTATTCATCTCACGGTTTTGCTTAGGCGGCGGATCGTTTTAGTGATCGCGAAGGTTCGGCGAAAATAGCGGTTTTGGACATTCGCACAACCGACTTTTCCGTCGCGGGTGAGGTTTTCAGGATTTTCCCAACAGCGACCGCAGTTTCTGCTGAAATTCATTCTCCACCGGTTCGGCCTCGCGGCCGGCATCAAGCGACGCACCCGGCTTGCGCGGATAAGGATCGATGGCCAGTCCGAAGAACTGCTCGGCGAGTGCCCCGACATCGATCGTGTCGCCTGAAAATGTTTCGGGACTGTCAGGTCCATCCGCGTCGAGCAGGATCTCGCCGCCGCCTTCGAATCCCTGTCGTCCAAGCTTGGAATCCTCGGGCAGGAACAGAGCCTCGAATGATTCGTCGATATGCGCCCCGACCGGATCGAGCGTGACGATACAGGCCTGGGTGATGTCGGCCTCGACCCGGCCGCTGACCTTCACGCCATTGCGTTTCCACGGCGTCACCAGGAATTCGGCACGGTAGGCTTCGACCGAGAGCAAGCTGTGCTCTTCGGCGAGTGTCGCGCGCTGGGTGGCGTCGGCCTCGATGACCACCGGCAAGCCCTTCTGCGGCAGGCGGGCGACGTTGGCAAAAAACGATACCGGACTTTGCGGATCGGCGTGCTTCATCGATCTGCCTCCTGGGCGAGCGGAAAGGTCACCGTGCCGGAGACGATCGCCCGGCACGGCTGCGTGGCCAGCCGGTTGCGGGCATCGGCGACATAGTCGGACAGTCGTGACGCTTCCGCCCAGGCCGCGGCGTCGGGCCGGACATTGCGTGCAAGGGCGGCGGTGAGCCCATCATGATCATTGCGCTCCAATGCGTCGTCATAGGCGGCGGTGCGGCCATAAAACATCTTCGCCAGCTTTTTCATGCGCTTGGGCACTCCGACATCGCCAATGCCGAGTTCCCGCAGCGAATGGTCGACGTCGAGAAAAAACTCGTCGATCAGCACCTGCGCGATCTCCTGCGCCACGCCGTCTTCCCCACGCAGCCGGTGCTGGACCAGGAACATGTGCAGCGACAGCATTTCGAAACGCCCAAGCGGCGTGTCCGGCACATTCCAGTGGGAATAAAATACGGTCTGCCGCGCGGCCGCCACGATTTGTGCGTAAAGCGCGTCGGTGATGGCGCGGTTGGCGTGGCGTTCGCGACCAAAAAGGCGCTGGAACATGGGGATGGTCTCCGGGGACCGTTTGTTGAATTGGCCTTGTTGCATCGGCAAGCAAGCTGGTTTACCGGTTTTGCGGCCCAGCGCAAGTTGCGGCGATATAATGGAGAATTGTTGTTGCGCGCGCTGAATTTCAAGTCGACCTTCTCTTCCAGGCCCGCTGGCGCGATCTCGCTGCTGGCCATCATTGCGGCGCTTTCGGCCTGCAACAGTTCCAAGATGATCGGTGATCTGAACCCCAGCGAAACGCTGACGCAGGGGTATGTCATCGATCAGCAGGCGATCGATTCGGTGCCGGTCGGCTCAAGCCGCGAGCAGGTGCTGCTCGCGCTCGGCACGCCCTCGACGACGGCGACCTTCGACAATGAAGCCTTTTACTACATCTCGCAGACTCGCAAGCGCTATGTCGCCTTCGACAAGCCCCGGCTGATCGATCAGCATGTGCTGGCGGTTTATTTCGGGGCCGATGGGCGGGTCACCCAGATCGCCAATTACGGCCTGAAGGACGGCAAGATCTTCGACTTCATCTCGCGCACCACGCCGACTGGCGGCAAGGACCAGAACTTCCTCAGCCAGATCATCAACGGCGCCAGCAAGCTGGCGCCCGGCATTCCCGGCGGCGGCACTCCCTGATCTCAGACCCGCCTCCCCTTGGGGATGGCAGCACCATCTCAGGCGACCAAAAACCCGTGGGAGCGATCCCACGGGTTTTTGTTATCATGGGGCGGGAGAGGCCGGCTCGTCGGCGATGGGCAGACAGCGACGGCAGGACGCGGACGCAGCCGTTGAAATTCGTTTTCCGCGTTCCAAAACCGCCGTCAAATAAAAACCCGCGGGGATTGCTCCCCGCGGGTTTTCATTGTCGAGCTTTGCCGCTCAGCCGTGCGCCAGCACCGCCAGCAGCAGGAGCGCCACGATATTGGTGATCTTGATCGCCGGGTTGACCGCCGGGCCGGCCGTGTCCTTGTAGGGATCGCCGACCGTATCGCCGGTCACCGAGGCCTTGTGCGCCTCGGAACCCTTCAGGTGCTTGATGCCGTCCTTGTCGGTGAATCCGTCCTCGAACGACTTCTTGGCGTTGTCCCAGGCGCCGCCGCCCGAAGTCATCGAGATGGCGACGAACAAGCCGTTGACGATGACGCCGAGCAGAGAGGCGCCGAGAGCCGCAAAGGCCGACGCTTTCGAGCCCGAGATCAGCAGCACGCCGAAATAGACGACGAGCGGCGCCAACACCGGCAGCAGCGACGGGATGATCATTTCCCGGATCGCCGCCTTGGTCAGAAGATCTACCGCGCGCGCATAGTTCGGCTTGGACGTGCCGGCCATGATGCCCGGGTCGTCACGGAACTGCTTGCGCACCTCCTCGACGATGGCGCCCGCCGCGCGGCCGACGGCCGTCATGGCGATGCCACCGAACAGATACGGGATCAAGCCGCCGAAGATCAGGCCGGCGACGACGTAGGGGTTGGAAAGATCGAAGGAGACCTCGCCCATGCCCTGGAAGTAGGGATATTTGTCGCCATTGGCGGCAAAGAATTTCAGGTCGTTCGAATAAGCCGCGAACAGCACCAGTGCGCCGAGGCCCGCCGAACCGATGGCATAGCCCTTGGTCACCGCCTTGGTGGTGTTGCCGACCGCGTCGAGCGCGTCGGTGGAGTGGCGCACTTCCTTGGGCAGGCCGGCCATTTCGGCGATGCCGCCGGCATTGTCGGTGACCGGGCCAAAGGCATCGAGCGCGACGATCATGCCGGCAAGGCCGAGCATGGTGGTGACGGCGATCGCCGTGCCGTAAAGGCCGGCGAGCTGATAGGTCGAGATGATGCCGCCGACGATGACGATGGCCGGCAGTGCCGTCGATTCCAGAGAGACCGCAAGGCCCTGGATGACGTTGGTGCCGTGCCCGGTCACCGACGCCTGGGCGATCGAGTTGACCGGACGCTTGTTGGTGCCGGTGTAGTACTCGGTGATCACGACGATGAGACCGGTCACCACGAGGCCGATCAGGCCGCAGATGAACAGGTTCTTGCCGGTGATGACCATGCCGGCGACAGTGCCGACCTCGCCCCAGCCAAGCGTGGCCGAGGTGGCGACGCCCAAGCCCACGATGGACAACAGGCCGGTGACGATCAGCCCCTTGTAGAGCGCGCCCATGATCGAACCGTTGGAGCCGAGCTTGACGAAGAAAGTACCGACGATCGAGGTCAGGATGCAGGCGCCGCAGATAGCGAGCGGATAGAGCATCGCGGCACTCAGAACCGCGGTGCCGCCAAAGAAGATGGCGCCCAGCACCATGGTGGCGACGACTGTCACCGCATAGGTCTCGAACAGGTCGGCCGCCATACCGGCGCAGTCGCCGACATTGTCGCCGACATTGTCGGCAATGGTGGCGGGGTTGCGCGGATCATCCTCGGGAATACCAGCTTCGACCTTGCCGACCAGATCGCCGCCGACATCGGCACCCTTGGTGAAGATGCCGCCGCCGAGACGGGCGAAGATCGAGATCAGCGAGGCGCCGAAGCCGAGCGAAACCAGCGAGTCGATGACGATACGGTCATTGGGCTGAAGCCCCATGAAATGGGTGAGGATCAGGTAGTAGATCGACACGCCAAGCAGGGCAAGGCCGGCAACAAGCATGCCGGTGATGGCGCCCGACTTGAATGCGATGTCGAGGCCGGCGGCAAGGCTGTTGGAAGCGGCCTGTGCCGTGCGAACATTGGCCCGCACCGAAACATGCATGCCGATGAAGCCGGCCGCGCCGGAAAGCACGGCCCCGATCAGGAAGCCGATCGCGGCGGTGATGGACAGCAGCCACCAGGCGAGCAGCAGCACGACCACGCCGACGATGGCGATGGTGGTGTACTGGCGCGCCAGATAGGCTTGCGCGCCCTCACGGATGGCGGCGGAGATTTCCTGCATGCGTGCATTGCCCTGGTCCGACGCGAGGACCGAACGTGTCGCCCAGATGGCGTAAAGGACAGAAAGCAGGCCGCAGGCGATGACGGCGGAAATTATGGTCATGCCGGGTTTTCCTCGATTGCTGGCCCAAAAGAACCCCTCCCTGGGCCGTTGAGACAAAGACGGAATCCCGTGCGCGGAATCCCCCTCTTCGCAGCGGTGTATGCGAAACAGGGCCGCGAACGTCAAGATATTGTTCGGTTTTTGCCCGGCTTTCGCCCAAAAGAGCCAGACGGCGGCAGATGTCGCCATGCCGCTGCTGCTTTATATCGATTGAAATCACGGATCAGCACTCAGGTTTGGCGCAGATCACCGTCTGGCTGGATGACGAAGATCAGCACCGCCAGCATGGTCATGTAGAACATGAATGCCTTCTGCTGGCCGTTCCAGATGCTCGATTGCCACATGGCGAACCACTCGCCGCCCACCACCATAAATCCAAGATACCAGATCAGGAATCCCATCGTCGCGGCGATAACGGCGAATTTCTTGGCATCGTTGAAAACCTCTCCGCTGGCATTGCGCGCTTGCCACAGGTTCCAGGCCGCGATCAGGTAGAGCAGACAGGTCAGCGCCTCGCCGGCGATGATGAGCCAGTAGCCCGTCGTCCATAGCGAGGGGTTGGTGATCGAGCGATACATCAGCGCGTTGCCGGGAAAGGTCGTGTCCATGCTCAGCACGTGCTGGACAAAGGCGAAGTTTGAGCCGTAATCGGTGACGTTGCCGAAAGCGACAAGAAAGGCGAAAGCCGCCAGACAGAGACACATGACGATCTTGGAGAAGCGCAAGGTCATGGCAAGAACTCCTGCTGAAGGATCGGGGCATCGGCCCAATCAATCGCCGAGTCCCGAAGATCGCGCAACTGGCAGGCGGGTGTTGATTACGCTCACGGCCAGCGCAAGACATTATGCCGGCAAGCAAGTCCTCGCCGAACCCATCGAGGCGCTCCAGCTCGGCAGCGATTGCGCCGTGGGTGATCTTGTCTCGTTCGTGAAAGCCGGCACACAACACGACTTTGCCGTCATCTGCCGCCGCTGGATCTGCAAAGAGCAGGGCATCAAACTCGAACTGACGCTCGACCACCCTGCCCGTTCAAGTGGACGTTGAAAGATCGGAGCACCGGGACAGAAGCCTACTCGGCCTGGCGCCCCATGCGCCGCGCGGCATAGCGTTCGACCGCCGACAACCCATCATAGATCAGCACGGCCAAGGCGGCGACGATCAGGCCGCCCTGCAAGATGAAAGCGAGATTGTTGGACAAGAGCCCGGCAATGATCACCTCGCCCAATGTCTTCGCTGCAACCGTCGAGCCGATGGTGGCGGTGGCCAGGCTGATAACCACCGACAGCCTTATGCCGCCGAGGATGACCGGCGCGCTGAGCGGCAATTCGACCTTCAGCAGCCTTTGCCAACCGGTCATGCCGGCACCGCGCGCCGCTTCCATGACATTGCCGGGCAACGTCGTCAGGCCGGTCAGCGCGTTCTCGAAGATCGGCAGCAGACCATAGAGGAACAATGCGATCAGCGTCGGCTTCTCGCCGAACCCGACCGCCGGCACGGCAAGCGCCAGCACCGCCACCGGCGGGAAAGTCTGGCCGATATTGACCAGGCTGCGTGACAGCGGCAGGAATTCGGCGCCGGCAGGCCTGGTGACCAGGATGGCGAGCGCGACCGCCACGATGGTGGCGGCGAGCGTGGCGATCAGCACGGTGCGCAGGTGCAGCAGCATCAGCGTCAGCAGGCTGCCCTGATTGTAGATCACCGGCGCGCCGTTCTCGGTCAGCGGCTTGAGCAGCGGCTCGAACCAGCCGGGGCTGGTGACGAAAGCGACCAGCAGCACCACCAGCGCAAGCCTGAGCAGCAACGGCAGCCAGGCTTTCATGCCGGCCTCGCCGCACGCTTCACCAAGCCGTCGATGGTAACGCGACCGAGCGGCTTGCCGTCGGCATCCTTGACCGGCAGCGCCGGACGGCCAGACCAGAGAAGTTCGGCCAGCGCGTCGCGCTGGCTGGCGTCGCCAGGAATCGCCTCACCTTCCGCCGCGCCCTTTTCGACTGCGTCGCGCACGCGGCCGAGCGACAGCAGCCGAAACGGTTTTTCGCTGGCGCCGACCAGGGTCTCGACGAAGCCGCTGGCCGGCCTCGCCAGTATCTCCGCCGGCCTGGCATATTGTACCAGCTTGCCGGCATCCATGACGGCGATCTTGTCGCCCATATGCACGGCCTCTTCCATGTCGTGGGTGACGAGGATGATGGTGGTGCCGAAGCGCCTCTGGATCGCAAGCAGATCTTCCTGCGCCTTGGTGCGGATTATGGGGTCAAGCGCGCCGAACGGCTCGTCCATTAACAGCACATTGGGTTCGGCCGCGAGCGCGCGGGCGACGCCGACGCGCTGTTGCTGGCCGCCGGAGAGCTCGTGCGGATAGCGCGGCCCGTAGGCCTGCGGGTCGAGCTGGTAGAGCGTCATCAGTTCGTCGACACGGGCCTTGATGCGATCCTTGTCCCAGCCAAGCAGCACCGGCACGGTGGCGATGTTCTGCGCCACCGTCCGGTGCGGGAACAGGCCGTGGCCCTGGATGGCGTAACCGATGCTGCGCCGCAGCTCGTAGCCGGGCACCGAGCGGTTGTCGGCGCCGTCGAGCTTGATGACGCCGGAAGTCGGCTCGACCAGCCGGTTGATCATGCGAAGCAGCGTCGTCTTGCCGGAGCCCGAGGTGCCGACGATGACGCAAAGGGTGCGGGGCTCTATGATCATCGAGACTTCATCGACCACCGTGGTCGCATCGTAGCGCTTGGTAATGCCTTCGATCTCGATCATGCGGGGTCCGCCCTGCGCTTGGTTGAGGTCATTTCGATCACCGCGTCGAGAATGATGGCAGCAGCGAAGGCGAGCGCAACCGTCGGCACGGCGCCAAGCAGCACCAGGTCCATCGCGGTCTGGCCGACGCCCTGGAACACGAACACGCCGAAGCCGCCGCCGCCGATCAGGGCGGCGATGGTGGCGAGGCCGATGTTCTGCACAAGCACGATGCGGATACCGGTGAGGATCACTGGGAAGGCCAGCGGAAACTCGACGCCGAACAGGCGTTGGCGATCCGTCATGCCCATGCCGCGCGCCGCGTCATTGGCGGCACGCGGCACACCGGCAAGGCCGACCACGGTATTGGCGACGACCGGCAGCAGCGAATAGAGGAACAGCGCCACGAACGCAGGTGCCGTTCCGATGCCGCGGATACCGAGCGCGGCCGCTCCCGGCACATGCGCCGCCACCCAGCCGAGCGGCGCGATCAGCAGGCCGAACAGCGCGATCGAGGGAATGGTCTGGACGATGTTGAGCACGTTGAGCACGCCGGCGCGCAGGCGCTCGACGCGATGGCACAGGATGCCAAGCGGCAGGCCCAGTATCACCGCCGCCGCCAGCGAACCAAGCGCCAGCGTGACATGTTTGGCGCCCTCGGCCCAGAAACTGTCGGCACGGTTGAAATATTCCTTGAGGATCGAAAGGCTGTCCCAGGATCCCGATATGAGCAGCAGCCCGATGGCGAGCGCGGCAACGACAAGCACGCCGACACGTGACCAGGGAGACAGGTTCATTCTCGTCAGCACGTCGGCCAGCAGGAGGGTAAAGGCAAAGATCAGCAGCCAAAACCCGGAGGCCGGCGAAACGCGCGCGAAGGTATTGCCTGCCGGGGTCAGGAATGTCCCGGTGACGCCGATCAACAGCGCGAGAGCCGCCAGCGTGATCACGCTCGCGGCAAGGCGCAGGACGAGCGGCGTTTTCAGCAGCGCGACAAGCGCGGCTGCGACAACGATGGCCAAAAGCAGCGGGCCGGCCAGTGCCGGAAGTGCCTCTACGATCGAGCGCGCCTGGCCGGGCACGATGCGATTGGCGCGGAACGTGGCGAAGGGTGCTACGAAAGCCGCATAGGCAGCGATCGCGGCGATGACCACGCCGAGCTTGTCGAAGCGGAGGGTCATGGCTGCCCCTCAAAGGGGGAAATCTGCCACGAGGTACACAGTTGGCTGGCGACTGGCGAAAGCCGACGCGATTTCCGATCTCCCCCCTTGCGGGGGAGATGGCCGGCAGGCCAGAGGGGGGTGTGAAGGATCGCCAACTTTCGAGCGTCGGCTTGTTCGAAAACGGTCCTGTCCGAGCGCGCAGCTGTGACGAGTTGAGAGGTCGGCGGGACAGCACCCCCCTCTGTCCTGCCGGACATCTCCCCCGCAAGGGGGGAGATCGGCAGCTTCCAGAGGGGGGCGCCTCGCACCAGCATCACGGTCAGCTAAGCGCTGACTACTTCAAGAACCCATTCTTCTTCAAAAAGTCTTCCGCCACACCGTTGACCGGCTCTCCGCCGACCTGGACGCGGCCGTTGAGTTCCTGCAGCGTGATGAGGTCGAGCTTGGCGAAGACCGGCTTCAACAACGTCTCGATCTCGGGATGCTCCTTCAGCACCGCCTCGCGGATGATCGGCGCCGGCTGGTAGACCGGCTGCACGCCCTTGTCGTCGTCGAGCACGACCAGCCCGGAGGGCGCGATGCCGCCGTCAGTGCCGTAGACCATGGCGGCGTTGGCGCCATTGGTCTGGTTGGCTGCCGCCGCGATGGTCGCGGCCGTGTCGCCGCCGGAGAGCGTGATCAACTGGTCAGGCTTCAACGTGAAGCCGTAGGTGGTCTGGAACGCCGGCAGGGCCGCGGCTGAATTGACGAACTCGGCCGAGGCCGCGAGCACCACCTTGCCGCCGCCGGCGACATATTTGCCGAAATCGGACAGGGTGGCGAGCTTGTTGGTTTCGGCCACCTCCTTGCGCAGTGCGATCGCCCAGGTGTTGTTGGCCGGCGACGGCGACAGCCAGACGATCTTGTTGGCGTCGTAATCGAGCTTCTTGGCCGTCTCATACGCCTTGGCGGCGTCCTTCCAGACCGGGTCGTCGGTCTTCTCGAAGAAGAAGGCGGCATTGCCGGTGTATTCGGGATAGATGTCGATCTCGCCGGCGGTGATCGCCTTGCGCACCACCGGCGTGCCGCCGAGTTGGATGCGGTCAGTGGTCTTGATGTTGTTGGCGTTGAGGACGAGCTGGATGATATTGCCTAGCACGCCGCCCTCGGTGTCGATCTTTGAGGACACAACCACCTGAGCATTCGCCGATGCCGCCGTGATGCCGAGCGCGAGCGCCGCGCCAGCCAGAAGCTTGATTGAAAACATTGTGAAAATCCCTTGCTGTGAACCGGAATTCGGTGCCGCATATGAGCACGGCTCCAACGTCTCGTCGGGGCACACGGTTTCATAACAAGTGGTACAGACGCAATATTTTTGTTCGGAAGGCCAATTGCGACGCGACGCTGGCGATCTGCTGCCATCTGGCGGATAATGCGGTGAGGGTGCGGGTGGCAAACACGGAGAGCGTGTCATGGCCATACACAAAGTCGGTTACCTCATCGGCAGTCTTGCCCGGGAATCCATCAACCGCAAGCTCGCGAAGGCGCTCGTTCAACTTGCCCCTCCCGAACTCGACATGACCGAAATCGCCTTCAAGGATCTGCCACTGTACAGCTACGACTATGACGCCGACTTCCCACCGGCAGCCCGGGATTTCAAAAAGGCGATCGCCTCCGTCCAGGCCGTATTGTTCGTCACCCCGGAGTACAACCGCTCGATCCCTGGTGGATTGAAGAACGCAATCGACTGGGCCAGTCGGCCCTACGGCAAGAATTCGTTCGCGCGCAAACCGTCGGCCGTCATCGGAACATCGCCGGGCGCCATCGCGACCGCCGTTGCCCAACAAAGCCTTCGAAGCGTTCTGAGTTTCTGCAATTCGCCCCAGATGAACGCGCCTGAAGCCTACATACAGTTCACGCCGGGGCTGATCACCGACGACGGCGAGGTGACGGTCGAATCCACTGAGGACTTCCTGCGCAACTACATGGCTGAGTTTCACATGTTCATAGCGCGAGTGCTTCAGGTTCTGCCGCCGGACGCATAAATTCAAATTGGGCGTCAAGCCAGACGCAAGCTCGCAATCCTCAGCGCGCCGAGCGCGACGAAGCATAGCACGGTGACGGGAAAGATCATCCAGTTCAGCATGGTCCAGCCCCAGGCATTGTAGACCATGCCCGACATCAGCGAGGCGCAGGCCACGGAGCCGAACAGGACGAAGTCGTGGAACCCCTGCACCTTGCCCTTTTCGGAAGGCCGGTAGCTTGCCGCGACCATGGCCGTGGCGCCGATGAAGCCGAAATTCCAGCCGAGGCCGAGCAGGATCAGCGCCGTCCAGAATTGCCATAGCGCCAAGCCGGACAGCGCGACGACCGCACAGCCGATCAGCAGCAGGAGGCCGACCGCGACAATGCGTTCAGCACCGAAGCGATGGATCAGCGATCCGGTGAAGAAGCTCGGCCCGAACATTGCCATGACATGCCACGAAATGCCGAGCGTCGCATCGTCCTCCGACAGGCCGCAGCCGACCATGGCGAGCGGCGCGCCGGTCATGACGAAGCTCATCAGGGCATAGCTGCCGACCGCGCAGAAGAGTGCCGCGACGAAACGCGGCTGCGTGACGATCTCGGCCAAGGGCCGGGCATCGCTGCCGGCAATTTCCGTTCCGCCGGCGGCGGCCCTCGCCGGCAGGCGCAGCAATGACAGGATCGCCGCGCCGACGGCGGCTAGCACCAGGATGGATGCGAACGAACCGGCAAACATCACCGGTGCGAACAACTCGCGGGTGAAGATGACGATCTGCGGTCCGAGAATGGCGGTGATGATGCCGCCCGCCAGCACGAAGGAGATGGCGCGCGCCTTGAACTGCGGCGGCGCATTGTCGGCGGCGGCAAAGCGGAACTGCTGGACGAAGGCGCCACCGACACCGATCACCGTCAGGCCGAAGGCAAACAGCCAAAAACTGCCATGGAAGAGTGCCAGCGTCGCGACCAGACCGCCAAGCGCGGTGACGATCGTACCGGTCATGAAGCCGCCGCGCTGGCCCATGGCGCGGATGATGGCCGCCGCCGGCAGCGCACCGAGTGCCACGCCGAGATTGAAGCCGGTGATCGGCGCCGTCGCCAGCGACTTGTCCGGGCCGAGCAGATATTGACCGGCAAGCGCGCCCATGGAGATGGCGATGGGCGCTGCCGAACCAATGATCGCCTGCGAGGCGGCGAGGATCAACGCGGTGCGCCGCGCCTCCCTGGCCGCCTCGATGGCGACCGCCGTCATGAAGCGTCCTTGCCGCGTCCCTCGCCACGCACCCGACGGGAGACGCGATCGAGCACGGCGTTGACCAGCTTCGGCTCGTCTTCCTCGTAGAAAGCCTTGGCGATATCGACGTATTCGGAAACGATCACCGCCACCGGCACGTCTTCGCGCTTCATCAGTTCGTAGACACCGGCGCGCAGGATTGCGCGCAGTGTCGAATCGAGGCGCGACAGCGGCCAGTCATCGGTCAGCGCCTGGCGGATAACCGGATCGATGGTTTTCTGGTCCTCGACGACACCGGTGAGGATGGCGCGGAACCATTGGGCATCCGCCTCGCGGTAAAGCGCGCCATCGACTTCCTTGCCAAGGCGAAACGCTTCGTATTCGGCAGTGATCTCGAAGACGCCGCTGCCGGCGACATCCATCTGATAGAGGGCCTGCACGGCGGCAAGCCGCGCCGCGCCGCGCTTGTTGGCGTGGCGCACCGTGGGCTGTCCGGGCGAAGCGGGGTCGCTCACGATCGCGCTCCCAGTCGTTCCTTGAGCGCGATCATGGTCAGCGCCGCGCGCGCGGCAAAGCCACCCTTGTCGCCCTCCGAACGCTTGGCTCGCGTCCAGGCCTGTGCGTCGTTTTCCGTGGTCAGGATGCCGTTGCCGATACAGACCGAGTCCTGCACGGACAGGTCCATCAGTGCGCGGCTGGATTCATTGGCGACGATATCGAAGTGATAGGTGTCCCCGCGGACGACGGTGCCAAGCGCGACGAAGCCGTCATAGTTCATGCCGCCTTCCGCCGCGCCGTCCAGCGCGAAGGTAATGACGGCGGGAATTTCGAGCGAACCTGGAACGGTGACGACGTCGTAGGTCGCACCCGCTTCGTCAAGCGCGCTCGTCGCGCCTTCGAGCAGCGCGTCGGCAAGATCGTCGTGGAAGCGTGCCTCGATAACGAGAAGGTGGGCCTTCTTCTTCGGGCGAATGAACGCTTTGCCGTGTTGGGATGTGCCAGCCATAAATGTCTCCGGGATCGCCGGTGACTTAGGCCGAAGCCGGATTGATCGCAAGCACAAGATTGCCTCATTGGGACGGGGTACCGAGATCGGACAGTCTGTAGCGAGGCTTTGAGCCCAGGCAACAATGGCGTGGGCCACTACTCGGCCAGCATCTACATCGGCCACCCCAGCCGCGCTTGCACTTTGGAATTCCTGTTTTCCATCACCGCTAGTTCCTCATGAACAGCTCGGCGATGCTCAAAGCCCCTCTTTCGCCGCTTCCGCCAGGCGCGCCGCATAGCGGGCCATGGTATCGATCTCGAGATTGACGCGGTCGCCGACCTGGCGCTCACCCCAGGTGGTGACGGTCAGCGAATGGTGGATCAGAAGCACGTCGAAGCGGGTGCCTTCCACCTTGTTGACGGTGAGCGAGGTGCCGTCGAGCGCGACGGAGCCTTTCGGCGCGATGAACTTCGCCAGCTCGCGCGACGCTTCCAGCGTGAAGCGCACCGCATCGCCCTCGTCCTTGCGCTCGACGATCTCGGCGGTGCCGTCGACATGGCCCGACACGATATGGCCTCCAAGCTCGTCGCCGATCTTCAGCGCCCGCTCAAGATTGATGCGCGTGCCTGACTTCCAGCCCATCGCCGTCGTCAGCCGGAGCGCCTCCTCCCAGGCCTCGACTTCGAACCAGCGCGCGTTCGAGCCGCTGTCGGGCAAGGCCGTCACGGTAAGGCAAACGCCGCCGCATGATATCGAGGCGCCGATGGCGATGGTTTCGGGATCATAGGCGGTGTCGATACGCAATCCCACGCCTTCCCGCAGCGGCTTGACGGCCGCGACGGTGCCTATGTCGGTAACAATGCCGGTAAACATCGGTGTTGATCCTAAAAGTCTCTTATCCACTCGGCGTAGCTGTCCTCGCCGAACCGCATCTCGCGCAGTTTGCGAAATCCCGCCGGGACATGGTTGGCATCGATGGGCGATGCAATGCCCCCCTTGCCAATCGCCTCCGGTCCTCGGAACAGCACGATGCGGTCGACCAGGCCCTCCGACAGGAAGGCGCTGGCCACCTTGGCTCCACCTTCGACCAGCACGCTGGCCATACCGAGCGCAGCAAGATCCTCGAGCAGTTCCGGCAGCGCCACGCCGCCTTCATGCGTCTCGGTGCCGATGAAACGCACGCCGGCGCGTTC
This sequence comes from Mesorhizobium sp. B2-6-1, assembly GCF_006440475.1. Classification (NCBI taxonomy): domain Bacteria; kingdom Pseudomonadati; phylum Pseudomonadota; class Alphaproteobacteria; order Hyphomicrobiales; family Phyllobacteriaceae; genus Mesorhizobium; species Mesorhizobium sp. B2-6-1. Next base: position 215,787 of record NZ_VFUH01000009.1, on the reverse strand, counting down.
GAGCGTTGCCCGCCGCAGAGGATCGGCTTCCAGGCAAGCCGCGACGTAGAGCGGCACCCTGTCGACACCGGACACCAGTTTCGAAGTCTCAGGCAGCCTGATCTGCCTGTCGAGCACAATGCGCGCCGGCGACCGGTTCTCCAATCCCGGCAAGCGCACCGTCAGCGCCGGGTCGTCCTCCAGCGCCGTGCCAATGCCGATCAGGATGGCATCGGCTTCGGCGCGCATTAGATAGACTTCACGGCGCGCAATGTCGCCTGTGATCGACACCTGCCCAACACCTTCCATGCCGATCTTGCCGTCGCTGGAAAGCGCTAGCTTGAGAGTCACTTCCGGCCGTTTCCTAAGCGATCGAATGAGATAGCCGGCCATCTGCTCGGCGGCCTCCGCCGCCAGGACATTCTCCACAACATCGACGCCCGCGGTGCGCAGGATCGCGTAGCCTTGGCCTGACACGCGCGGATCGGGGTCGCTGGCGGCGCCAACGACGCGCGCGATGCCGGCATTGACCAGAGCGTTGGCGCAAGGCGGCGTGCGTCCGTGATGCGCGCAAGGCTCCAGCGTGACGTAGGCGGTGGCGCCGCGCGCCAGTTCGCCCGCTTCGGCGAGCGCCTCGGTCTCGGCATGCGGGCGGCCGCCGACAGCGGTGACGCCGGTGCCGACAATCATCGGGCCCAAGCCATCGTCGCGCACGATGAGTGTACCAACGGAAGGATTGGTTGAGGTCCGGCCCGCATTCCTGCGCGACAGTCTGAGTGCGGCTGCCATGAAACGGCGGTCAAGGGCTGCCTGTCCGGCCTCGCTGTGTTCCGCCATGCTCAGCCAGCGTCCTCTTCGCTCTTGTCCTCGTCGCCTTTCAATTCCCCCAGCAGCTCATGGAAATCCTTGGCCTCGCGGAAATTGCGGTAGACCGAGGCGAAGCGGACGTAGGCGACGTCGTCGAGCGACTTCAGCGCTTCCATGACCAGCCGCCCAACCTCGCCCGAGGCCACTTCGGTCTCGCCGGAGCTTTCCAGCTGGCGCACGATGCCGGTCACGGCACGATCAATGCGCTCGGGATCGACATTGCGCTTGCGCACCGCGATCTCGACGGAGCGCAAGAGCTTGTCGCGGTCGAAAGGCACTTTTCGCCCCGACTTCTTGACCACGACGAGGTCGCGCAACTGCACGCGCTCGAAGGTGGTGAAACGGCCGCCGCAATCGGGGCAGACGCGACGCCTGCGGATCGCCGCGCCATCCTCGGCGGGGCGCGAATCCTTCACCTGCGTATCTTCGGACTGGCAATAGGGACAGCGCATTGAGAGCCTTGGGTTCACGAATCTGGTGAGGCGAAAAGGCTTAGAGCCTTTTGCCACGATGGCAAGGCACGCAGACCCTTTCGCGTCAGAGATAGCGAGCCGCGAGGCAGATTGCCAGCACCCGCCTTCGCGCGCTTGGCTAGGGTGCAACGTCCTTGGTCGGAAAGCCGCATGATGTGCCGAGGTTGCGGTAGGCTTTAGTGAAGCCGTCCATCGGAATGCTGGCGAAAGCCTCTTTGCCGAAAGCGACATCGAGCGAGGTGACTTTGCGCATGGCTCGCAAGAGCGCGAGACTGGTCTTGGGCTGGTTGTCGACCGTCCAGCTGGGACGGCCGTTCACGGCATCGTTCGAATAGACGGTGGCGGAAACCTTGACGCCAGGATCACCAAAAGTCGCGGCGATCTTCTTGCCAGTGGGCAGGTTCCGGTTGTCGACAATAAGCATGATGGCCGGGTAGGCGTCCGGCGGCATGGCGTCGCCGTTCGAGATCGACAGCGTCAGCGTGCCCGAATTGCCGCTGGCATCGAAAAAGGCAGTCGAAGCGGCGCAGGTCTTGCGCGCATCCTGCCCGGTGTCGAGCGTATCGACGATGGTTGTCCATCTGCCGAAGGTAGCGGTGGCGGGCACTTCAGGGGCGGTCTGCGCAAGGGCAGTCCCGGGCAATGTCAGGGAAACGGCCAGCAAGCCATGGGCGCCAAGGATGGCGGGACGGAAATTACGCATCGTCTGGTCTCCAGTTCGGCGCGTCGACCGATCGGGGGTCGGCGCGCCGCTGGCGGATAAGAGATGACGCGTGGCGCGAGGTCAACCGAGATAAGGGTAGAGCGGGAATCGATCGGTCAGCGCCACGACCTTGGCCTTGACCGCGGCCTCGACCGAGGCATTGCCCTCATCGGAATTGGCGGCCTTGAGGCCATCCAGCACCTCGGCGATCAGCTTGCCTATTTCGCGGAACTCGGCCTGGCCGAAGCCGCGCGTTGTGCCGGCGGGCGTGCCGAGCCGCACGCCGGAGGTGACGAAGGGCTTTTCCGGGTCGAAGGGGATGCCGTTCTTGTTGCAAGTGATGTTGGCGCGCCCAAGCGCTGCCTCGGCGCGCTTGCCGGTGGCATTCTTGGGGCGCAGGTCGACCAGCATCAGGTGGTTGTCGGTGCCGCCCGACACGATGTCGAGGCCAGTCTCCTGTAGGCTGGACGCCAGCGCCTTGGCGTTGGCGGCGACGCTCTCGGCATAGAGCTTGAAGCTCGGCTTCAGCGCCTCGCCGAAGGCAACCGCCTTGGCGGCGATGACATGCATCAGCGGTCCGCCCTGCAGGCCGGGGAACACCGCCGAGTTCATCTTCTTGGCGATCTCCTCGTCGTTGCACAGGATCATGCCGCCGCGCGGGCCGCGCAGCGACTTGTGCGTGGTGGTCGTCACCACATGGGCATGCGGCAGCGGCGAGGGATGCACGCCGCCGGCGACGAGGCCGGCGATGTGGGCCATATCAACCATGAGGTAGGCGCCGACCGCATCGGCGATCTCGCGAAAGCGCTTCCAGTCCCAGATGCGCGAATAGGCGGTGCCGCCGGCCAGGATCAGCTTCGGCTTCGTCTCATGCGCCGTCTTCTCGATGGCGTCCATGTCGAGCAGGTGGTCGTCCTTGCGCACGCCGTAGGACACGACCTTGAACCATTTGCCGCTCATGTTGACTGGCGAGCCGTGCGTCAAATGCCCGCCGGAATTGAGGTCGAGGCCCATGAAGGTGTCCCCCGGCTGCAAGAGAGCCAGGAACACCGCCTGGTTCATCTGGCTGCCGGAATTGGGCTGCACATTGGCGAAGTTGCAGCCGAACAGTTTTTTCGCGCGCTCGATCGCCAGCTCCTCGGCGACATCCACGAACTGGCAGCCGCCATAGTAGCGCTTGCCCGGATAACCCTCGGCGTATTTGTTGGTCATGATCGAACCCTGCGCTTCGAGCACGGCGCGCGAGACGATGTTCTCAGACGCGATCAGTTCGATCTCGTGGCGCTGGCGTCCGAGTTCGTTGCGGATCGCGCCGAAAATTTCCGGATCGGCATCTTCCAGCGTGGTTTCGAAGAAGGATTCGAATTTGTTCGACGCTGCCGCTGCTGTTGCCATGGCCTGAATTCCTTAGGTCCGGAGGTCGGTTTTGTCTTGCGCATGCCGTTGTCCCAAACCCCTGCACATTTTTGTGTGACAGGATTGGGTTCGCCGCGCCATTAACACAGTTGTTTTCGCCTCGCCACGTTTGCGGCGCGAAATTTGCTGGCCCGATTGCGGCAAGCAGAGCGGCGAACCGTTATTTCCTGTCGCGCCGCTGCTTCAGAAGAGCCTCGGTCAAGGTGATCTCGGAAAACAGCGCCCGCATCGTATGGTCATTGATCTCGCGGCTGAGAAACATGGCGCGTAGCGCGGCGCGCTCGGCTTCTATGCCGGCCGCCCTGAGTTCAAGCTCCAGACGGCTCGCCTCACGCGCCTCGGCACGCGCTTCGTCGGCCTCGTCGGAGGCGGCGATGCGGCGCCGGTAGCCGGCGACGATGCTGTCGGCAACGGCGAGCCGTGCCTCGACGGCCCCGCCCTCGCCTGCCTCATTGGCGATGCTCTCGATCCTGGCGATCGCCGCATTGGCTGCGCCGACCCGCGCCCGGCGCTCCTCGGCCGCTGCCGGGTCCTCGCCCGGTTCGACCAGCCCGCGAGCGATCTTCGGCAGCGCGAGGCTGGCGATGGCCAGCGAGCAGATGATGACCCCGGCGGCGAGGAAGATCACCACGTCGCGGGCCGGGAACGGCGAGCCGTCCTGCAAGGTGAGCGGCAGCGACAGGATACCGGCCAACGTGATCGCTCCGCGCACGCCGGCGACCGATCCGGCGAGCCGCACGCGCAGGCCGAACGGCTCGGCCTTTCGCTTGCCGAGCCGCGCCGCCATGGCGCCCGCCATGTCGCCGATCCATATCCACAGGAAACGCAGGCCGATCAGGCAAAGGGTCAGCAGCAGGACTGTCAGCACCGGCTCGATGATCCAGTGCCGGCTGGACAACTCCGGCGGCACCTTACGGATGATATCGGGAAATTGCAGGCCAAGCAGAATGAAGAGCGCGCCGTTGAAGACGAAGGACAGCGTCGACCACAGCGACATCGTCTGCATGCGCGCCGAGACACCGAGAAAGCGGAACATGCCGGAAACTCCGGTCAACAGGCCGGCGGTGACCGCCGCCAGGATGCCCGAGGCGCCGATATGCTCGGCGCCGAGATAGGAGACGAAAGGCACCAGGATCATGACCAGAACCTGCGCCTCCGCCGGCACGCCGCCGATGCGGTTGAGCAGTTGCAGCGCCTTGGCGGCAACGAACAGCGCCGCCATGCCGGCGAGGATGCCGGCAGCCACGGCATAGAGAAAGCTCAGCGAGGCCGCGGCAAAGGAAAAGCTGCCGGTCAATGCCGCCACCACGGCAAAGCGGAACATGACCAGACCCGACGCGTCGTTGAGCAGCGACTCGCCTTCCAATATGTGCATCAGCCGCGCCGGAACGATGTTCCTGTCGACTATGGAAGACACCGCCACCGCGTCGGTCGGCGACAGCACCGCGGCGAGCGCGAAAGCGACGACGAGCGGGATGCTGGGCACGAGCCAATGCAAGGCGTAGCCAAATCCGACGATGGTGAAGAAGACCAGTCCAATGGCAAGGTCGAGGATAGGGCCACGCAAGGCGACAAGCTCGCGTTTGGGCGCAGCAAAGGCATCGGCGAACAGAAGCGGCGGAATGAATACGAGCAGGAACAGTTCCGGATCGATCTCGACATGCAGCCCGCGCGCCGGCCAGGCCAGCGCAGCACCCATGGCGATCTGCAGCACCGGCAGCGGCACCCGCACCAGCCGCACCAATGCACCGGAAAGCGCCACTAGGACGAGCACGACGAGGATGAAGACGGCAACTTGCATGGTCCGATTCCGGCAGTTTTGCCGACCATGCGCAATCGCCCGCGCTTCGTCCAGCCGGAGCGCGCCTACGCAGAGTTGGAGGTCAGCGGCGGTGTGAACGGCCTAGCGGCGGCGACAGAAAAAGGCCGCTCAAGAGCGGCCTTTTCCCTGAATAATCAATCGCTTAGAGCGACGAAGTGATCTGCAGCTCGTTGTTTCCGTCGAGGCCATATATGTCGTCGCGGAACTGGACGACGCCGGGGCCCGTCGACCAGGCCGAGAGATAGAGGAAATGCACCGGCACCGGGTTGGTGACCTGGACCGGCGTGTTTTCGCCGGTCTTGATCGCAGCCTCGAAATGCTGACGGTCCCAGCCGGGCGTGTCGCGCAGGATCCAGGTGACGAGGTCGCGCACGTTCTGCACGCGCACGCAACCCGAGGAATCGAAGCGCATCATCTTGCCGAACAGGCTCTGCTGCGGCGTATCGTGCATGTAGACACCGTCCGGGCTCGGGAAATTGATCTTCACCGACGCCATGGCGTTGTCCGAACCGGGGTCCTGGCGGAAACGGTACTTGGCCGCGTCATCGGTCGACCAGTCCACATTCATCGGATCGACTTCGCTGCCGTCTGGCGCAAACAGGCGAATATGGCTGTTCTTGAGATAATCGGGGTCCTTGCGCATCAATGGGATGATGTCCTTGCGCACGATCGACACCGGCGCGTTCCAATATGGATTGACGATGATCTCGTTGATCTTGGAATTGACGATCGGTGTCTGGCGATCGATCTTGCCGACGATCGCGGTATGGCGAAGCACGACGCGATCGTTCTCGACCGCCTCGACCTGCGCTGCCGGAATATCGACCAGCACATAACGGCTGCCAAGCGTGCCCGCCTTCTCCTTCAATCGCTGGAGATTGGTTTGCAACTGGCCGAGCCGGATCTGCGCCGAAACGTTCATCGCCGCGTAGGTATATTTGCCCAGCGCTCCGTCGGCCGGCAGGCCGTGGCGCAATTGGAAGCGCTTGACCGCCGAGTCGACATAGGAATCGAAGGCCGTCGAGATGCCGGCGCTCTGCGACAGGTCGCCGGCGACCATCAGGCGCTTGCGCAGCGGCACGACATCGGGATCGTCGACGCCGAGCTGCAGTTTCTTGGTCGCGGGAACCTCGACCCAGCCGCCCTGCCCGACAATGTTCTGGTACTGCGCCACAGCCTGCTCGGTGAAGGCCACGGTCTGCGGGCTGAAGATCGGCAGCGTCGAGGCCACCTTGCCGCCTGCGCTGGCGCGGGCGTCGAACTGATCGTCCCAGTTGCCGCGCGCCGAGGACTTCAGGATGTCCCCGATCACATCCTGCGCGCTGGCGCGGCCGGCAACAACGGCGGCTGCGAGCGCGGAGGCTCCGGAAAGGAAGAAACGGCGGCTGGTTCTCATGGACGTTCCAGACATTTGTAGCAGTTCGAACACTTGCTGCGTTGATCATCGGGCGATCTCGCCCGCACTCTAAAATTGGCAATCTTAACAATTAGCCAACCATGGTCCGCATCACCTCGGTGTGAAAACGCGCAAGGCTACGCGGCTGCGGGTGAACTCATGGTCTTCACCACAGCATCACTGCCATCTTCGGTTCCATTGGAATATGGCGGCAACGTGGCCTTGGCCCCCAATTTGCTTCGGCCAGCGCAACGAAAAGAAAAGACCGATGCTTTTCGGCACCGGCCCTGACTGGAGGTCGCTGTTGCGGCCGCGCTTCTGTGGCGCGGCTTCTGATTGGTGTGGCTTACATCCGGTAAGCGATGGTGTCGTTCCAGAAGCGGTCGAGGCGCTGGAGGGCGCGGTTCATCTGCTTGAATTCGTCGGTGTTGATGCCGCCGACCTGCTCGATCGAGCCGACATGGCGCTCATAGAGACCGGCGACCACGTCTGCCACCTCGTTGCCCTTCGGCGTCAGCGAGACGCGGACCGAACGACGGTCGATGCGCGAGCGCTGGTGGTTGATGAAGCCGAGATCGACAAGCTTCTTGAGATTGTAGGAGACGTTCGAGCCGAGATAGTAGCCCCGCGAGCGCAACTCGCCGGCGGTCAGCTCCGAATTGCCGATGTTGAAGAGCAGCAGCGCCTGGATGGCATTGATGTCGGAACGGCCATTGCGGTCGAACTCGTCCTTGATCACGTCGAGCAGACGGCGGTGCAGGCGCTCGACCAGTTGGAGCGATTCCATGTACAGGGAACGGATTGCCTCGCGGCGGTCGTCGGAAACGTTGGCGGTCTTTGCCGCCGGACGCGAATTGATCATTGTCTTTGCCTCTCGTTTGTCGCCCTGGTGATTTTTTGTTTTTCACCTTGATCGCGACACTATCGAATACTCATAAAATTCGACTTAAACGCCAAGGCTAACAAGAGCTTACCGGTAATAGGTTTCGCAAGACGCTTAACGAACGGTCACTCGAGCAAGGATAATTAACCTAAAGATTTAGCCAATGATTTCAGGGCGAAATCCGATCCGCCGGATCGCCGGCGGCGCGTGCCGGCTTCAGGTCCGGGGCGACCGCTTCTGCAGATAGATGACGAGGCGGAAAACGACATAGAGCAGCGCCACCCCCGCATGCGAGACGACGATGAGCGGGCGGTGGCCGAAGAGTTCGGGAAAGCCGGCATACATGACGATCTCCGTCGCGGCGCAGATGAACCAAATCACCGGCCCCCAGGAAGCCAGCATCCATAGGCCGGCTGCGGCAAAGGGAAAAAACACGGCGAGCATCACCGCTGTCACCTGCCAGTGGACCGGCATCAGGTCGAAGCGCCACAGCGAGCCGGGATAGAAGCCGATAAGCCTGATCCAGTACAGGATACCGAACAGCAGGCAGTATCCTGATATGATTCGCTGGAACCAGGCGAAGATAACCTCCACCCCTGAAGGCTGAAGCACGACGCGTCTGGACGTCACCTCACTCATAACGCGAGTTCCCGTTCACCGAGCGAGGAAAAATAGGCATCGACATCCGCGTCGTCGACCGCATCGAGGGTTGCCGGCAGCCATTGCGGCTTGGAACCCTTTTCGATGATGGTGGCGCGTATGCCTTCGTAGAAATCGTGGCCCGCGAGCATCCGGTTGAGGATGCGGAACTCCATCTTCATGCATTGATCCATCGGCAGCGTCAGGCCGGCAGTGATCTGGCGCCAGGCGACACGAAGGCTGGTCGGCGAGCGCGTCAGGATCGTCGCCAGCGTCCTTGCCGCAAACTCATCGCTCCCTGCCGCCTGCTCCAGGCTGCCGATGATATCGGCAAGCGACGCCTGCGCGAAGTGATGGGCGATCGCCTCCAGCACCTGCCTGTCCGTCCCGCGCTTCGCCGGGATGAAGAAGCCGCGCAGCACCGATTCGGGATCGCCGGTGGCGGCGAGTTGGTCGAGAAAGCCAGCCTGGTCCTGCGCCTTGATCGTATGCGTGGCCAGCCCGGACCACAACGCGTCGCCATAGCGGATACGATTGCCGGTCAGCGCCAGGTACATGCCGAAGGAACCGCCAAGATCGGGCAGCAGATGGCTGGCGCCGACATCCGGGAAAAAGCCGATACCCACCTCCGGCATGGCGAACTGCGCATTTTCCGTCATCACCCGGTGCGATCCATGAAAGGAGATGCCGACGCCGCCGCCCATGACGATGCCGTCGATCAGCGCCACATAAGGTTTTTTGAAACGCGCGATCTGGGCGTTCAGCCGATACTCGTCGGCGAAGAACTCGACAGGCGGCTTACCGGCCCGGCCGGCCTCATAGATGTGGAGAATGTCGCCCCCGGCCGAAAACGCCCTACCCTCGGCCTTGACGACGACGACGTCGACGCTCCAGTCCCGCTCCCAAGCGTGCAATGCCTTGGCGAGTGCATTGACCATGCCGTGCGTGACCGCATTGAGTGTCCGCGGCCGCGTCAACGTGACGATGCCGGCCCGGCCCAGATGTTCGAAGCGGATCTCGTCGCCTCCGCCAAAATCCATCGTGAAAGAATCCCTCCCCCGCTCCGCCGGGACTGAAGTGCTAAAGCGTGGCCCATGGCCGCGTCAATGCCGGCATGCCGGCAGCGCGTCTTGGCTCGTGCCGGAGCCTAGTGCTAAAAGAGCCGTTGTCGCCGCAACGCCGGGAACCGCACGGCGACTGCGCAGCTGTAGCGGGTTTCCAATGGGGTGTTGCTCATGGCTGGATTTGCGCGCCTCGTGCCGATGACGATCGGGCTGATCGTCATTTGCCTGGCTTTGCAACCGACCCTGGCGGCAAGCCTCGCCGATCTTTACCAGTCGCAGACCATCGTCAACGGTCGGTACGAGAAGAACCGCCAGGCCGGCTTCAAACGTTGCCTCGACGCGGTTCTGGTCCGGGTTTCCGGCGACCAGCGCCTGCCGGCGAAACCGGAGATGGCGGCGCTGCGCGACAAGGCCGGCAGCTTCGTGACGGCCTTTCGCTACCGCGATCGCATGGAAGGCATTCCCAACCATGACGATCAGGGCACGTATGATCGGCCTCACAATCTCTACTGCCAGTACAGCCCGGCGATGATCGATCCGGTGCTGGCTTCGCTCGGCAGCAGGCCATGGCTGACCGAAAGGCCACGGCTGGCGGTGTTCTTGTCGACCGAGCGCGGCGTCAAGCATTTCGCGCTCGATGCCGATGACGAGCGCGGCGTGCTGATGCGCGAGTCGTTCGGCAATGCCGCCGCGCCGATCGCCATGCAGGTAACCTTCCCCACGGCAGCGCTGCTGTCGAAGGCGGGGCTGGACGACAGGATCATGCGCGACGCCGACATGGCGAAGCTGGACACGGTTGCGAAAATGGCCGGCGCCGACCAAGCGCTTTCCGGCAGCATCGTCTGGAGCGACAAGGAGTTGGGCTGGATCGCCGACTGGCGGCTGGCCAAGGCCGGCAAGACCTACGCCTGGCAAGTGCGCGGCGTCGGCTTCGACGAGGCGTTCCGTGTCGGCATGCGCGGTGCGGCGCAGATCCTTTCGGGCAACGGGCAACCCGAATAAGGACCCGACCGGATTGCTGGCACAAACGTGTCGCATTGGTCAGCACCACGGGTGCGTGATAAAAGCCGGCCAAACGAGAGTTTTGGCGATGAACAGATTCACCCCCGCAAAACCTGCCGGCGCGCGCAGCGTCGACGACATCACCGGCAGCCGCCGCTTGCGACGCATGCGCAAGGCCGACTGGTCGCGGCGCCTGGTGCAGGAGAACAGGCTTTCCGTCGACGACCTGATCTGGCCGATCTTCGTCGTCGACGGCAGACAAGTGCGCGAGCCGATCGCCGCCATGCCGGGCGTCTTCCGCCTGTCGATCGACCTTGCCGTCAAGGAGGCCGAACGCGCGGCGAAGCTCGGCATCCCCGCGCTTGCCACCTTTCCCAATGTGGACATTTCGCTGCGCGACGAGACCGGCTCGCATATCCTCGATCCCGACAACGTCATCAACCGCGCCACGCGCGCGATCAAGGACGCGGTGCCTGAGATCGGCGTCATCACCGACGCCGCGCTCGACCCGTTCACCAGCCATGGCCATGACGGCATTCTGCGCGACGGTCTCATCGTCAATGACGAGACGGTGGAACAGGTGACCGCGGCGGCCGTCATACAAGCCGCGGCCGGCGCCGACATCATCGCGCCGTCCGACATGATGGACGGCCGCATCGGCGCCATCCGCGACGCGCTCGACGCAAACGGTTTCCAGGACGTGGCGATCATGTCATATGCAACGAAATTCGCCTCCGCCTTCTACGGGCCGTACCGCGAGGCGGTCGGCACGGCCGGCCTGCTCAAGGGCGACAAGAAGACCTATTACATCGACCACGCCAATTCCGACGAAGCGGTGCGCGAGGCCGAGCAGGACCTGGCCGAAGGCGCCGACATGCTGATGGTCAAGCCCGGCCTGCCCTATCTCGATATCATCCGCAGGCTGAAGGACGAATTTGCGGTGCCGACCTTCGCCTACCAGGTGTCGGGCGAATATTCGATGATCAAGGCGGCGGGCGCCAATGGCTGGATCGACGGCGAAAAGGCTATGCTGGAATCGCTTCTTGCGTTCAAACGCGCCGGCTGCGACGGCATTTTGACCTATTTCGCCCCTGAGGTGGCGGAGATGCTGAGAGCATAGTTTCCTCCCAGCGCCTTCAAACCATATGCTCTTCATGGAACTCACCGGCGAATGAGCCGGATGGCGGCTGTCTCGGCAGCCGCCACTTTCACTCTGGACATCGCATGGGCGAAGTACGGATATGCATCTTCTCGATCGCTGAAAATACTACTTGCAATTTGCAATCGGTTTGCTAGAAAGTAACTGCTTGCAAAATACAACTGGTCTGAGGAGGCTTTCCATGTCCAGACTTCGCGTCAACGCATTCACCTTGTCGCTCGACGGTTACGGCGCCGGTCCCGACCAGGATTTGAAAAACCCGCTCGGCGTCGGTGGGGAAGCCCTGCACAAATGGATGATCGGTACCCGCACCTTCCGCAAGATGGTGCTCGGAGACGATGGCGGCACAACCGATATCAACGAGGCGTTCGCGGCGCGCAGCTTCGAGAATGTCGGCGCCTGGATCCTCGGCCGCAACATGTTCGGGCCGATCCGCGGCGAATGGCCTGACGAAAACTGGAAGGGCTGGTGGGGCGACAACCCGCCCTATCATGTGCCGGTCTTCGTGCTGACCCACCATGCGCGCGAGCCGATCGTCATGGAGGGCGGCACGACCTTTTACTTCATTACGGATGGCATCCATTCGGCGCTCGAGCAGGCAAGGGCAGCGGCCAATGGCAGCGATGTGCGGGTCGGCGGCGGCGTCGCCACCATCCGGCAGTACCTCCAGGAGAGGCTCATCGACGAGATGCATCTGGCGATCTCGCCGGTGCTGCTCGGCTCCGGCGAGCACCTCTTCGCCGGTCTCGACATGGTCAAGCTTGGCTACCGCTGTACCGAACAGACCGCGACGCCCGACGCCACACATGTGGTTATCGAGCGAGCCTAGCCTGACGCGGGTGCCGCTCTCGAGCGACACCCGCTCGCCTCACTCAATACTTCTCCGGCACGTAAAGCTCGCGCGGCAGCACCTGGCGCTCGTATTCGGGATTGAAGACGCGCTCGGGCAGCGTGATCTCCTCGTGCGGCACCTCTTCGTAGGGAACCTGCTGCAAGAGGTGGTCGATGCAGTTCAGCCGGGCGCGCTTCTTGTCGTTGCCCTCGACGATGAACCAGGGCGCCTCCGGAATGTTGGTACGGGCGAAGGTCTCTTCCTTGGCCTTGGTGTACTGTTCCCAGCGCACCCGCGACTGCAGGTCCATCGGCGACAGCTTCCACTGCTTCATCGGATCGTGGATGCGCATCAGGAAGCGCATCTGTTGTTCCTCGTCGGTGATCGAGAACCAGTATTTGACCAGCGTGATGCCGAACGGACCAGCATGCGCTCGAACTCCGGCACGTCACGGAAGAATTCCTCCACCTGATCGGCCCCGGCGAAACCCATCACCCGCTCGACGCCGGAGCGGTTGTACCAGGAGCGGTCGAACAGAACGATGTCGCCGCCGGCCGGCAGATGCGGCACATAACGCTGGAAATACCATTGCGACGTCTCTCGCTCGGTCGGTGCCGGAAGCGCCACGACGCGGCAGATGCGCGGGTTGAGCCGCTGGGTGATGCGCTTGATGACGCCGCCCTTGCCAGCCGAATCGCGGCCTTCGAAGATCACCACAAGCTTCTTCTTGTGGTAGGCGACCCAGGATTGCAGCTTGATCAGCTCGGATTGCAGCCCGATCAGGTCGCGAAAATACTGCATGCGGTCGATAGAAGGCGGATGCGCGTTCTTGTAGATCCTGGCGATCTCCAGCGACAGCGCCGGTTCCGACATCTCCAGTTCATAGTCCTCGTCGAGCGTGTCGGCGAGTTCGGCTTCCAGCCAGTCCCGGGCGCCGGACTTGGGTATGGATTCATTCATCGGTGTTCCTCCATCTGCAAGCTGCCGCCTCCGGCAACGACCGGGCGCACTGGTCGCGTCCTGACGGCGGCGCGCAACGCCCTGATCGACTGAGTATAGGCCGGCAATGACGGTTTTATTGCAGGGGCACGCCACGGCCGCTCATCGGTGTGCTGGGGCCGGAGGGCGACAAGCCGCACGGATTGTCCTACAAATCCAGCAACCTGATCGGGCCATTCTTCTCAATCGCGAGGACTGACATGGAATACCGCACTCTCGGCCGTTCCGGCCTGAAGGTTTCGGCGCTGACGATGGGCACCATGACCTTTGGCGGCGCCGGCCCGTTCGCGGCTGTGGGCAACAGCGATCTCGCCGAGGCGAAGCGCATGATCGATCTGTGCATTGATGCCGGCATCAATCTCATCGACACGGCCAATGTCTATTCGGACGGCCTGTCGGAGGAGATCATCGGCGAGGCACTCGGCGGCAAGCGCAGGAACGACGTGCTGATCGCCTCCAAGGCGCGCATGCGCATCGGCGACGGTCCCAATGACGAAGGCCTGTCGCGCCATCATTTGATCCGCGAATGCGAGAAAAGCCTTAAGCGGCTCAAGACCGACGTCATCGATATCTATTTCCTGCACGAATGGGACGGCGTGACGCCACTCGAAGAGACCATCGCCGCGCTCGACACGCTGGTCGGCCAGGGGAAGATCCGCTATATCGGCTGCTCCAACTATTCCGGCTGGCAGGTGATGAAGGCGCTCTCCATCAGTGACACCCGCCATCAGCCGCGCTTCGTCACCCAGCAGATCCACTACACGCTCGAAGCACGCGAAGCCGAATACGAGCTGCTGCCGATCTCGGTCGACCAGGGATTGGGCGTGCTGGTGTGGAGCCCACTGGCGGGAGGCCTGCTGTCGGGCAAGTATCACCGTGACAGCCCGACCGCGCGCCAGGTCGCCGGCTGGTCCGAACCGCCAATCCGCGACGAGGACCGGCTGTGGCGGATCGTCGATGTGCTGGTCGAAATCGGCAAGGCCCGCGGTGTGTCCGCCGCACAGGTGGCGCTTGCCTGGCTGCTTGGCCGGCCGGCTATCAGCTCGCTTGTGATCGGCGGGCGCAACGAGGCCCAGTTCAGGGACAATATCGCGGCGGCCAGCCTGACGCTGGCCGGCGAAGAACGTGATCGCCTCGACGCGGTCAGCCGCCCGCCCCTGCTCTATCCCTATTGGCATCAGCAGCTGACGGCAAAGGAGCGTTTCGGCGCCGCCGACCTTGTGATCGACCGAAGCAGCTTATAGGAACCCTGGTGCCGGCTCCGAGACGTCGGAAGGCGAACGACGCGTAGTCAGCCCACAAGAACAGCAAAAAAGGAGCCGCTATGGCACGAGCACCAAATTACGATCAGGAACGCAAAGAACGCGATCGCCAGAAGGCGGCCAAGAAGGCCGAAAAGCTGGCGGCCAAGGCTGCGGCGCGGGAGCGTCAGAAACCCGAGACTGACGCCGAGATTGAAACAGAGGAATGACGGCGCGCGGCGGCAATCCGGCCTGGATCAGGCCGGCGCCTTGTCGCTGACGAAGACGTCCACTTCACGCGCCGCCGCGATAAAGGCGCGCCTTGCGTTCATGGCCGGCTTGTCGCCGGCCAGCGCATCGTGGCAGGCCTGCAGCGCCGCGCGATGCTTGGGGGTGCGCTTGCCGGGCCAGCTGTTCATGAGATAGTCGGAAGCCTCGCGGGCCGAGCGTAAGAGCTGTGTACTTCCCGCCGTGACTGATTTGACGGTCACGGGTACTTCAAATCGGTTGTTTTCCATCGCCCGGTCCTACGCCATCGGCGTCCGCGAAGCGAGGCCGAAAGTGGGGCTCGGGGCCGGTGGTCCTTTTTTCGGCGGCGAGTGGCCTGCCCTGCAGGCCGCATTATGCCGCCACGACGGCAAATCCCCTGGCGCGAAGGCCGCGGCGATCATTGGCCAGCGACGTCAACAGACGGTCGCGACTGCCCACGATATGCTGCGAGAGCAAGCGCGCGGCTTCCTGTGCATCGCCGCTCCGCACGGCGGCCAGGATGGCATGATGTTCGGCCCACGCGCGGCCAAGGGCCGCTCCATCGCGTACCTCCAGCCAACGGGCGCGCGAAAGCCTGGTCATCGCGTCGCGGACGGCCCGAAACAGGAATTCATTGCCGGACAGTCGCGCCAGCTCGATGTGGAAATCCATGCCGACGCGATGCCATTCCTCGCGCGGAGTGTCGTCGTCGCAGGAGACGAGCATAGCCTCGATGACATCGACGGCACTTCTGTCGGCAAGCCCGCATGTCAGCCGCAAGGCCGCGACCTCGACCGCTTCGCGGTAGACCGCGATCTGCTCGAGTTCGGCCAGGTTGATGGGCGAGACCGTCCAGCCGCGCCCGTCCCTGCCGACCAGCCCTTCGGTTTCGAGCCGCAGCAGCGCAGCCCTGACCGGCGTGCGCGAGGCGCCGAAGCGGCTTTCGATCCAGCGCTCGGTGAGTTTCTCACCCGGGCCGATCTCAAGTCCAAGGATCATCTCGCGGAGCTGCCGTTCGACGTTGTGCATCTGCGACATCGTTGTTGCCTTTTCACGTGCCCGCATTGACAGCGGTCGGGCTGTGGGTCCATGACGGATACCGACTTGGTATCCCAAAATGGTATCCACAACAATCCCTGGCACACGCAGGCACGGCATGACGCAGAACGATACGGAACAGGGCGGCTACAATATCCACTGGCGGCGCAATCTCGCCGTCTGCTTCGCGGGTTCGTTCAGCACGCTCATCGCCATGACCCTGCTCTTGCCGTTCCTGCCGCTCTATGTCGAGCAACTGGGCGTCGAGGGCCATGCGGCGATCGTGCAATGGTCGGGCATCGCCTATGGGGCGACCTTCTTCGCGGCGGCGCTCGTTGCGCCGTTATGGGGACGGCTCGGCGACCGCTACGGCCGCAAGCTGATGCTGGTGCGCGCCTCCTTCGGCATGGCGATCTGCATGTCGCTGACCGGAATGGTCGAGACGGTCTGGCAATTGGTGCTGCTGCGCCTGCTGATCGGCTTTGCCGGCGGCTATTCCTCCGGCTCGACCATATTGGTGGCCATGCAGACGCCGAAGGACCGCTCCGGCTGGGCGCTCGGTGTCTTGTCCGCTGGCATCACGGCAGGTTCGCTGGTCGGCCCCTTGCTCGGCGGCGCGCTGCCGCCGGTAATCGGCATCCGCGCGACCTTTCTGTTGTCCGGCGGCGTCATCTTCCTTGCCTTTCTGGCGACGACATTCCTGATCAAGGAGAACCAGCGCCCGCAAGCAAGCAAAGCCGCGACGGCGGCAAAGCCGAAGAGCGGCTGGTCGCAAATTGCCGACAAGCGTCCGGTCGTGGCCATGCTGACGACCGGCATGCTGCTGGCCTTCGCCACCATGTCGATCGAGCCGATCATCACCGTCTATGTGCAGCAGCTGATCGAGGACCAGAGCCGGGTGACGCTCGTTGCCGGCGTGGTGATGTCGGCGGCCGCCCTTGGCGCAATCCTGTCGGCGTCATGGCTTGGCAGGCTCGCCGACCGCGTCGGTCACTGGAACGTCGTCGTCGGCGCGCTGGCCGTGTCGGCGCTGCTGCTCATTCCGCAGGCCTTCGTCACCGACGGCTGGCAACTGATCGGGCTGCGCTTCCTGATGGGCCTGGCGCTCGGCGGTTTGCTGCCTTGCATCACCAGCGTCATCCGCCACAACATTCCCGACGGCGTCGGCGGCAACGTGCTCGGTCTTTCGATCTCGGCCCAATATGTCGGCCAGGTCGCCGGACCGCTTGCCGGCGGTTTCGTCGGCGGCCATTTCGGCATGCGGGCGGTGTTTCTCGGCACGTCGGTGCTGATGGCGCTCGGCGCGGTCTACAACTGGATTGTCCAGGCGCGGCGGACGCGGCATATGTTGATGGAAGCGGGCAAGCCCTGACGAACTGCCCAGCCGATCAACCGAAGGAGCGTCGACATGAACCTGACCGAAACGACCGGCAGCCGTCTGCTTGTGCTCGCCGCCGGCGTCGTGGGCGCGGCCGGCGTGGCGCTGTCGGCGGCCGCCGCACATCTCGGCGGCGCCTTCACCGGTACGGCGGCATCGTTCCTGCTGATGCACGCACCGGTGTTTCTCGCCGTCGGTCTCCTCGACGCGAATCGCCCGCTGCGGTTAGCCAGCCTGGTGCTGCTCGTCGGGCTCGTGCTTTTCACGGGCGATCTTCTCGCCCGCGATTTTCTCGGATCGAGGCTGTTTCCGATGTCGGCGCCGATCGGAGGCACCCTGCTCATCGCAGGCTGGCTGACCATAGCTGTCTCCGCCGTGGTGCGTCGGCGACCCTGAGATGCGCGGCCGGTTTCAATCCCGGCGACGTTCAAGTCGGATCCAAAGATCGCGGTTGCGCGCCGAGAGCGTCGCGCGGCGCGGCGCCTCTGGCCGCTCCGCGGCCGTGCCGATGCCCCAATAATTGCGATAAATGTCGTCGAACAGATGCTTCATGGGATGCATGGCTCTTCTCCTCTTGATTTGAATTGAATCGATCCAATAGGCCGACGCAAAAAATTCACGCCAGTCAGCTCCGCTTGCGCGCCACCAGGAAGCGCAGATCGCGAATCCACGGGCTTGTTCCGCCGCGGCGCTTGGACTTGTTGGCGGCCGACCCGATGCTCCAGTCGTTGCGGTAGATGTCTTCGAACAGATAGTTAACAGGATGCATGGCGCACCTCCCATCTAGGTTTAATCCAGCAGGCAGATCTTAGTTGGATCGATTCAAAGATAGGCCTATGGAAGCCGCCGGTCAAGCAAAATTTGAATCGATCCAACGAAAGTGCTAGATGCAAATCGGGAACGTGCTAAATGCATGTCAGGAGGCACGCGCAAATGGCGTCACTCACCGCAGGCAATCGACGACCCGTCCGGCTGGCCGACATCGCCAAGGCAGCCGGTGTTTCGCACGGCACCGCCTCCAACGTTTTCAGCCGCCCCGAGATCGTGCGCGAAGAAGTCCGCGAACGGGTCCGTGCGGCGGCCGAGGCGATGGGCTATGCCGGCCCCGATCCCAAGGGCCGCCTGCTGCGGGCCGGCAAGGTCAACGCCATCGGCGTGGCCACCGCGGAGCCCCTCTCCTATTTCTTCGAGGATCCCTTCGCGCGCGTGATGATGGCCGGTATCTCGCAGGCCTGCGATGCGACCGGGGCCGGTATCTCGTTAGTCTCGGCGGCCAACACCGAACAGCTTGCCTGGAATATCCAGAGCGCCCTTGTCGACGGCTTCATCGTCTTCTGTATCGAAGGCGGCTCGCGCCTTGTCGAATTGGCGCGTGAGCGCAAACTGCCCTTCGTGGCGCTGGACCTGGATTCGGAGGATGGATCCGTCGCGGCGATCGGCGTCGACAACATCGCCGGCGCCAGCCTGGCGGCGCGCCATCTGACGGAACTCGGGCATCGCCGCTTTGCCGTGCTGGCGCTGCCTTTCGCCGACGGCAGGACAGGCATCATTTCGCCCGAGGAGCTTCGCGCCGCGGCCTATGCGGGGACACGCGATCGCCTCACCGGCTACTTCCGGGAGCTTTCGCGGGTTGGCATCGATACATCCAAAGTGCCCGTCTACGAAACCGCCAACGATGCCGCCACCACAAAGGCGGGGCTGGAAACGATCTTTGCTTCCGGCGAACCACCCACGGCCATCCTGGCGATGTCGGACAGGATGGCCTTGGCAACGCTTGAATGGCTGAGCGCGCGCGGGCTGAATGTCCCCGATGATGTTTCGGTCATCGGTTTCGACGGCGTTCCCGAAGCAGCGCTATCCGAGCCGCCACTGACCACCGTCGCACAGCCGATCGCCGAGATGGGCCGGCTTGCGGTCAAGGCGATCCTGGAAAACGACGGCAAGGTCAGTCGGCAATTGCTGCCGGTCGAACTGATTGTGCGCGCCTCCTCGGCTCCACCGCCCCGCTGAACCGACTCGCCGACCTCAGCGGTTGGCTCTAGCCACGGCCGAGATACCGAACGACCCCTGGACGGGCTTGGCGTCCTTTTGCGTCGTCCTGGCTTTCCCCGAACCCCCGATGGTCGACAACCATTCGAGGTAGAAAGCGAGCGCGAACTGCATGGCGATGCCGGCGGCGAGCAGCAGGCTGTCATAGGCGAGGCCGCCGGGATTGATCAGCTTCATTACCTGGGCGACCATGGCGATCAGCGTGCCGGCGATGAACACCGGCAGCGAGCGCTTGCCGAGTATCGCCAGCGGATGGTCGGGTCCGGTGCGGAACAGGTTCGAGACCGCAGGCAGTGCCACCACCAGATAGCTGACCGCCAGGATGTGCAGCAGCCGCGGGAGCGACAGGAATGTCTTGTCGAAGCCGGTCAGCACCACCGGCAGGTCGAACCAGGTCACCTGGCCCCAAAGCGGACTATGCACCCATGCCAACGCGGCCAGCACATAGGCAGCGGCGGGACCGATCAGCCAGCGGTTGGCTGGAATGACGCCGCCGCGCCTGACATGCAGCATGGCGGCAAGGCCGATGTTGAACAGGAACTGCCAGGACAGCGGATTGAGGAACCACAGGCCGGGCTCGGGATAGTTCGGCGGGGCGATCTGCCAGATGCCGGCTACAAGCCACAGCAGGCCGGACACGGTCAGCGCTGCAAGCGGCCTGTAGCTGATGAACAGCAAGAAGGCCGGCGCCAGCAAAAGCAGCACCGCGTAGACCGGCAGGATGTTGTTGTAGCCGAGTTGGTGGCCGAGCGTGACGATGCCGACCAGCACCTCGGGCGTGTCCTTCATCAGCGGTTCGATGTTGATCAGCTTCAGCAGTTCCGGCCGCCGGCCGAACACCGCCGCGGCACAGAACAATGCCATTACCGCCATCGTGGTGACGATATGGGCGATATAGAGCACGCCTGCCCGCCGCCACATTTTCAGCGTCGCGAGCAGCCGGCCTCCCGGGCGGAACTTCGTGCCATAGGCAAGCGCGACCGAAATGCCCGATATCAGCACGAAAGCCTCGGCCGCATCCGAAAAGCCGAAATTCTTGTAGGTCAGGGTGTCGAAAGCCGTGCCCGGCACATGGTCGACGAAGATCGTCAGCAGCGCGAGCGCACGCAGCACATCGATGCGCGTATCGCGCTCGGTTGGAACTGGGGTGGTCATCGACAAAAGGCCTCAAAGCTGGTTGTTCATGCCCAGCAATGCGACCCCCGGCGCACCGCTTCGATTCCTCCGCGATGGAGTATATCGGCGCAGAAACGGACTGAAATGCGCCCGGTTCAATCAACTTTCGCGGAGCATGAAAATATTGCGTTTTGAAGCCGGCAAATTGAGTGAAACGAAATGTAATCAAAAGGATACGGCATGAGCGATACAAGCGTCGAAAACAGCCTGCCGCGGCTGGATCTGGCCTTTCCCTATCGCTTCTTCGGATCCGGCGGGGCCAGCGACGAATGCCTGTTCCTGCTGCATGGATCAGGTGTCGACGAGACGACCCTGGTGCCGCTGGCGAGGCAGATCGCACCGCATGCCTGCCTGGTCGCCGTGCGTGGCCGCATCGTTCAGGACGACGGCTTCCGCTGGTTCGAGCGGATCACGCCGACCAGCTTCGAGCAGGCCAGCATCCGCCGCGAGACGGCCGCTTTCGCACGCTTCATGGCCGAGGCCATGAAGCGGCACCGGATCGATCCGAAGCGCGCGGCTTTCCTCGGCTATTCCAACGGCGCCAATCTGGTTTCCAGCCTGATGCTGCTCCATCCCGGCCTTGTCGGACGGGCGGCACTGCTGCGGCCGATGCCGGTGCTGGACGAGACGCCGGCAACCGATCTGACCGGCATCAAGGCGCTGATTGTCGCCGGCGCCGCCGACCTGACCTACGGACCCTTCGCGCCGGCCCTGGTAACGCTGCTCAGCCAGCGCGGCGCCGAGGTCGACGCGCGTATCGTCGCTTCGGGCCATGAAATCGGCGACCCCGATGCCGCGATCGTGCGGCAATGGCTTGCCCCGCCCGCTCCTGCCGCCTGACGGGCAAGACGCGGATCGCCGCGCTCAGCCTCCTTCAGCGATGCCGGCCTGCGCCCCGGCAATCAGCAAGTCGAGGCCGCTTTCGAACAGCGCCTCGTGACCGCCCGCACGATAATCGGCCAGGGCCTGGCTGAGCAGCGGGTAACCGCTTGCCTTGGCATCGAGCGCTGCACCTCGACCCGGGCCGGCCGGATATTCTGCCTGTTCCTCGAGGACGCAGCCCACCGTGTAGCGCCCGACGATCATCAGCAACCGCATGGCCATGACGGAAGGCATGCCGGCCTCGCGCAGAAAAGTGAGCAACCGTTCGACATGTTCGAGATCGCCCGGATCGGCCTCGGTACCGGCATGGACGCGCGCACCGTCGCGATAGGCCATCAAGGCGCCGCGGAAGCTGCGGGCGTTGTTGCGTACGAATTCCTGCCAGCTCTCGCCCGGCAGCGGTACCTGATGTCCATGGCCGCGCCGCAGGATCTCCTCGTTCATTGCGTCGAGCAGGGCGCGCTTGTTCCTGAAATGCCAGTAGAGTGCCGGCTGCTGGACCTTGAGCCGCTGCGCCAGCAGCCGGGTCGAGAGCGCATCGATGCCGACGTCGTTCAACAGCTCGAGCGCCTGCGCCACGATCAGCGCCTTGTCCAGCTTCATATGCACCTCGCTTGCCCAGCCAATTTATCGGTGATAAACGCTACCTTATCACCGATAAACTTTAGGAAAGAAGCATCTCGATGAAAAGGGCCTATCTCGTCGTGCTGACGGCAATGGCGCTGGACGCGGCCGGCATCGGGCTGATCATGCCGGTGCTGCCGGGGCTGTTGCGCGAGGTTGGCCATGTCGAGGACATTGGCTGGATTTTCGGCGCGTTCCTCGCCGCCTATGCCGCAATGCAGGTGCTGTTTTCGCCCCTGCTCGGCGCGTTGTCCGACCGCTACGGCCGCCGGCCGGTGCTGCTTCTGTCGCTTGCCGGGTCGATGCTGGATTATCTGTTCATGACCTTCGCGCCGTCGCTGCCGCTGCTGTTCGTCGGCCGACTGATCGCCGGCCTAACGGGCGCCAGCATGGCGGTGGCCTCCGCCTATATGGTCGACATCAGCAGCGAAGAGCGGCGCGCCCGCGCCTTCGGCCATCTGAGCGCCGCTTTTGGCGTCGGGTTCATCGCCGGTCCGGCGCTCGGCGGCCTGCTCGGCGATGTCTGGCTGCGCGCGCCGTTCCTGGCGGCGACAGGGTTCACCGGCATCAATCTGGTGCTGGCCTTCCTTCTGCTGCCGGAGCCGGAGCGGGTCGGCGGCACAGGCGAGCCGCTGTCGTTCAACCCGCTGGCGCCGCTGCGTTGGGCCCTGACTTTTCCGGCCCTCCTGCCGCTGCTCGGCGCCTTTGCCGTGCTCGGCCTTGTCGGCGAAGTCGGCGGCACCGTCTGGGTTCTCTACGTGCAGGACAAATTCCGCTGGAGCCTTTTCACTGTGGGCATCTCGCTGGCATTGTTCGGCCTCTTCCATGCCGGAGCCCAGTGTTTCGTCGCCGGACCGATCGCCGAGCGCTGGGGCGAAAGGCGAGCGCTCATGGTCGCCATCCTTGCCGACAGCACGGCCTATGTGTCGATCGCGCTGGCCTGGCAAGGCTGGATGGCGTTCGCGCTGTTGCCGCTTTTCTGTCTCGGCGGCATCGGAGCCCCGGCGCTGCAATCGTTGCTGACGTCACGTGTCGCGGCAGATCACCAGGGGCGATTGCAAGGTGTGCTCACCAGCATGACGAGCCTGGTCTCGGTGCTCGGACCACTCGTCATCGCCATGCTCTATTTTCGCACTCGAATGGTCTTCCCAGGCATGGTGTGGGTCGCGGGCGCGACGCTCTATGTCCTCTGCCTGCCCCTGCTGCTCGCAACCGGATCGCCCACGGCCAAACGGGAGGCGGCGGAGTGAGGATAATAGTGGCCGGCGACAGGGTTATCCCTGCCCCATCCTGTTCCAGGCGTCCAGCCCGGCGATCTTATAGGCCTCGGCCAGCGTGGGATAGTTGAATGTATTGTTGACAAAGAAGTCGACCGTGCCACCCAGATTGATCACCGCCTGGCCGATGTGAATCAGTTCGGTGGCGCCCTCGCCGACGATATGCGCGCCGAGCAAGCGGCGTGTCTCGATCGAGAACAGAAGCTTCAGGAAGCCGGTGTTGACGCCCATGATGTGGCCCCGCGAGGTCTCGCGGAAACGGGCCACGCCAACCTCGTAGGCGGCGCCGCTCTCGCGCACCTGTTCCTCGGATTGGCCGACGGTGGAGATCTCGGGCACCGCGTAAATGCCATAAGGAAAGGTTTCCGGCGGCGGCGGCAATGTCACGCCGAAAGCATGGCACGCGGCTACCCGGCCCTGCTCCATCGAGGTGGAGGCCAGGCTCGGAAAGCCGATCACGTCGCCGGCGGCGTAAATGTTGGGCACGCTGGTCTGGAAGGTGTGCGGATCGACCTTGATGCGTCCCCTGGAGTCAGCCTCGATGCCGACCGCATCGAGGCCGAGGCTACCGACATTGCCGGTGCGGCCCGCGGCGTAGAGCACGATCTCGGAACGTATGGTGCGCCCGTCGGCCAGCGTGACCTCTGCATGGTCGGGCCTGGAGGCAATCTCCTTCACGGCGCTTCCCAGCCGGATGGTCATGCCGCGGTCGCGCATCTGGTGGATGAAGTCGTCGACGATCTCGCGGTCGACGAAATCGAGGATCGTGTTGCGCGGCTCGACCAGCGTCACCGGCACGTCGAGTGCCGAAAAGATCGTCGCGTATTCGACGCCGATGACCCCGGCGCCGATGACCGTCAGCGTGCGCGGCAAGCGGTCGAGCTCGAGCATTTCGTCACTGTCGAACACGCGGCTCTTGTCGAACGGCACGTCGCCCGGCCGGTGCGGCCTGGTGCCGACGGCGATCAGCGCATTGGCGAAGCCGACCTCGCTGTAGTCGCCATTGTCCGATGTCAGGCTGACCCTGTTGGGCCCGAGAAATTTCACCGCGGCGCGGGAGCTCTTGACCGTGTTGCGCATGAACTGGTGCTGCAGCACCTCGACCTCGTGGTCGAGCGTCTTGTGCAGGCGCTCGACCAAGTCTCCGACCGAGATGTCCTGCTTAACCCGATAGCCGCGCCCATAGAAGCCGCGCTCACGCCAGCCCGAGAGATTGAGCACGGTTTCGCGCAGCGTCTTCGACGGAATGGTGCCCGTGTGCACGGAAACGCCGCCCAGGCGCCGCCCCCTGTCGACGACCAGTACCGATTTGCCGAGTTTGGCCGATTGTACAGCGGCACGACGGCCGGAAGGGCCGCTGCCAATGACCAGCATGTCGTAATCCATCCTGCCCGTCCCTGCCCCTTGGCGCTTTTGGTGCGCCGCAACAAGCTAACGCCATGTCAGGCGCGAATTCAACCGGCCCGCCGGCCGCTTCCCCCGCCTTGCGCACCGGGAAAGGCTCAATCTTGATTCCGCCATCAGCCTTTACCATTTTCCCAGCAGGTGGGGCGCAGGCTAAGCAGGCCCCTGTTACGAGGAAATTACATGAACGCTCGCGTTCTCGACGGTGAAATCATCAATACCAGGCTCGACGACGTGAGGGCCTATGAAGGCGTACGCACGCGGCGTGTCCTGGCGGTCATGATCGACTATGTCATTGTCGCGCTGCTCATCATCCCTGTCGCCATATTAGTGTTCTTCCTCGGGCTTTTGACCCTCGGCCTT
Source organism: Mesorhizobium sp. B2-6-1 (assembly GCF_006440475.1). NCBI lineage: Bacteria > Pseudomonadati > Pseudomonadota > Alphaproteobacteria > Hyphomicrobiales > Phyllobacteriaceae > Mesorhizobium > Mesorhizobium sp. B2-6-1. The sequence continues at coordinate 190,872 of NZ_VFUH01000009.1, read as the reverse complement.
GGCTGGATGCTGTTCGGCGTCCTGGTCCCGGCCGTCGCGATTCTCTACATCTGGAACACGCTTGGCAGCGCCAACCAGGCGACCACGGGCATGAAGATGATGGGCATCCGGCTCGATCGGCTCGACGGCAGGCCGATCGACGGGCTCACGGCAGTGGTCCATTCGGTGCTGTTCTGGGCCGGCAACGTCATCCTGTCGCCGCTGGTGCTGCTGGTGACGCTGTTTTCCGATCGCAAGCGCACGCTGCACGACCTGCTGCTCGGCACGGTGGTCAGCCGCACCGGCCGCTGAGGCGCATTTTCGCAAGCATCGCCGCGGCGTCGGCACAAATGTGAAGGCGTCCGCATGGCCACGCCTTCACAATCCTGTTGAATTTTTCGCTTTCCGCGCCAAAGGTAGAGCGATTCGAAGGAGTGTTTCCGAGACTCGATGACGCAGCACCCGACCCAGTCGCCGCAGTTCTTCCTGACCGCGCCGTCGCCGTGCCCCTATCTCGACGGCCAGTTCGAGCGCAAGGTGTTCACGCATCTGGTCGGCGACAAGGCGTCAGAGATGAATGATCTCCTGACCCAAGGCGGGTTCCGCCGCTCCCAGAACATCGCCTACAGGCCGGCCTGCGAAACCTGCCGCGCCTGCGTCTCCGTGCGCATCCTGGCGCAGGAATTCGTCGCCAGCCGCAACATGAAGCGCGTGCTGCAGCACAATTCCGATCTCGTCGGCGCCATGCACAATGCCGAGCCCTCGACCGAACAATATTCGCTGTTCCGCAGCTATCTCGATGCCCGCCACCGCCGCGGCGGCATGTCGGACATGACGGTTCTGGACTACGCCATGATGGTCGAGGACACCCATGTCGACACCAAGGTCATCGAATATCGCCGGCGCGGGCCCGATACTTTCATCACCGGCAAGGGACAGGGCGAGCTGATCGCGGTGGCGCTCACCGACAAGATGGCCGACGGCCTGTCGATGGTGTATTCCTACTTCAATCCCGACTTCGAGGAGCGGTCTCTCGGCACGTTCATGATCCTCGATCACATCGCTCGCGCCAGGGCGATGGGGCTGCCCCATGTCTACCTGGGATACTGGGTCAACGGCTCGCGCAAGATGAATTATAAGATGCGCTTCATGCCGCAGGAGCATCTCGGCCCGAAGGGCTGGGAGCGCTACACCAACGAAGCGGTCTCACGCTGAGTTTTTCCAAGATCCACGTTTAACTGTTTCAACGCAGGGGATGCTGGTCTTTCAGCCGCTTGGCGGGAGAGTGCGTCATTGCGCCGATCGGCTGTCCCATCTGTATTTCATTACGAAAGTTTGCAAATGACGTCCCACAGCGACCACCAGAAGGGCCTTCTGATAACCGCCATTGGCGGCCTGACGCTGACCCTCGACATTCCGCTGATCCGCCTCGCCGATGGCGGCGCATGGACGATCCTGCTCTTGCGCGGGGCCGCCACCTTCATCGCCGCAATGATCATCTGGGCTGTCTGGCGGGCGCTCAGCCGAAACGCGCCTCAGCTCATTCCAGGCTGGTCGGGACTGGCGGCCGCGATATGCTACGGGCTGACCTCGATCACCTTCGTCACCGCCGTCTTCTACACCTCGACCGCCGACCTGGTGTTCATCCTGGCCTTCAACACAGTGTTCGCCGCGCTCTTGTCCTGGTTGTTTCTCCAGGAAAAGCCGCGGGCGGTGACGCTCGCGGCGATGCTGGTCATGATCCTCGGCGTGCTGGTAATCGTCGGCGGATCTGTCGGCACCGGACACCTGTTCGGCAATTTCATGGCGCTGTGTTCGGCCTTCTTCATTTCCGTGGCCATCACCATTTCGCGGGCCAGCGGCAAGGACATGGGCTTCACGGCGCTCGTCGGGGTGGTTCCGTCGCTCGTGCTGGCGGCCTTCATGGTGTCAGGTGAAGACATCCATGTGAGCGCGCCCTGGTGGATCATCTTTAATGGCGCCGTGATCATGCCGATTTCGTTCTTCTGCCTGGCGGCCGGCCCCAAATACATCTCCGGACCGGAAGTGGCGATGTTCTACCTTCTGGAGACCGTGCTGGCACCGGTGTGGGTATGGCTGATCTTTTCCGAAACGCCGTCACGCAACAGCCTGATCGGCGGCGCGATCCTGATCGTCACATTGGTGGTCCATTCGGTGTGGCAGTTGCATGACGGACGCAGGCGCCGCGCCGCCCTTGCGGTGCGTCATCCGGCCTGAATCTTCTTCGCCTCGCCGTCGATCTCGATCAGCGACGGCGAGCCTTCCTGTTCAGGGGAAGCAGGCATCTCGTCCATCATTTCCACCTCGCGCAGCCATTCGCGCCAGATCGCCACCAGCAGTGCCATCAGCACCGGGCCGATGAACAGGCCGAGAAAGCCCATCGTCTTGACGCCGCCGATCAGGCCGAAAAAGGTCGGCAGGAAGGGCAGTTTTATCGGCCCGCCGACGAGCTTCGGTCGCAAGGTCTTGTCGACGATGAACAGTTCGACCGTCCCCCAGATGAACAAAGCCAGGCCGGCCACCGGTGAGCCGCTGGCAGCGAGATAGATCGAAACCAGCGTGAAGGACAGCGGTGCCCCGCCGGGAATCAGCGCCATGACCCCGGTGAGCGCGCCAAGCGTCACGGGCGACGGCACGCCGGCCAGCCAGTAGGCGATGCCGAGCACCAATCCCTCGCCGATGGCGATGACGGTCATGCCGGTCACGGTCGAGGAAATGGTCGCCGGCACGACCCGCGAGATGCGCTCCCACCTCGTCGGCAGGATGCGCTCGCCCAGGCGATCGACCTGGCCCGCGAAATGCTCGCCGTCGCGATAGGCGAAGAACAGCGCGATCATCATGAACAAAAGCGTCAAAAGCAGGCCGAAGGCGCTGCCGCCAGCGGCAAGGACGCCGCGATAGATGCTGCCGATATTGGCGCCGCTGACCAGTTGGATCAGTTCGCCGATGCCGCCGGGATGGCCGAGATTGGTCGTCCATTGCTGGTTCAGCCATTCTCCTACGATAGGCAGCGTGGCGATCCAGTGCGGTGTCGGGGCGCCGTGCCGGTTGGTCTCGATCGCCCAGCCGACCCATTCGCGCACCTCGTTGATGGCGTAGGTGCCCGCGAGCGCGATCGGTATGACCAGGAAGGCAAGGATGAACAATATGGCGAAGGTGGCGGCGATGGTGCGGTTGCCGCCGACACCGGCCAAAAGCCGCCGGTAAAGCGGCCAGCTTGCGAAGGCGATGACCAGCGCGGCCAGCACCGGGAACAAGAAGCCGTGGAAGAAATAGACGCCGGCGGCAACGATCAGCACCAGCAGCCAGCGCGCCGCCGAGAGCGGTGGGATGACGGCGGCTCTGAGCGGCGTCGACAGACCGAACAGGCGCTGCCCCGGTTTCTGGATTTTCGCTTCCTTCAAACGCTCGTCTCTCCCCGGCCATCCCGCGGCTTATGCTCTGATATAGTGCAGCAATCGTGACGATAGTTCAAAAGGTGATGGTGAAGCTGCGGATCTCCCCCCTCGAGGGGGAGATGGCCGGCAGGCCAGAGGGGGTAGCCGCGCGTAAGGCGCTAGCATTCTTTGTTCAAAGCAATGAGGTTGCGTCCAGTCGAACCGACCCCCTCTGTCGCCTTCGGCGGCATCTCCCCCTCGAGGGGGGAGATTACCCAAATTTCCCGGTCCTCGGGAAACCCTTCGGCACCATGCGGCCAGCCGACGCGCGGGCGCCGATCCATTCGGCCAATTCCTCGCGCGACCTTGTAAAGGTGCGGTCGGCCGAATCCTGCCAGGAAAGACCGGTCTCCAGCGTAAATGGCTTGAGATCAAGAAGCCCGCCATCCTTGTATTTCTGCAGCCGCACCCCCTTGCCGCGGCTCATTTCCGGAATGTCGGACAGCGGAAACACCAGCATCTTTCGGTTCTCGCCGACGATAGCCAGATGATCGCCGCCGACCGGCACGCAGCGCTTGGCTTCGTCGGGCGCCTTGACGTTCATCACCTGCTTGCCCTTGCGGGTGTTGGCGACGACCTCTTCCTCCGGCACGATGAAACCGTTGGCGTCATGCGAGACCAGCAGCAGCTTGCGCTTCGGATCGTGGACGAAGGCGGTGACGATGTCCTGGTCATTGTCCATGTCGACGATGATGCGGATCGGCTCGCCATGGCCGCGCCCGCCCGGCAGCCGATCGGCGCCGATGGTGTAAAATTTGCCGCCGGTGGTGAACACCAGGATCTTGTCGGTCGTCTGCGCATGGAAGGCGAGTTTCAGGCTGTCGCCTTCCTTGAACGCAAGCTGCGAATGATCGGTCAGATGACCCTTCATCGCCCGCAGCCAGCCCTTTTCCGAAACCACCACGGTGACCGGCTCGCGCTCGATCATGGCATGTGCGATGTCGGTCAGGTCATGCTCGGGCGCGTCGGCGAACTGGGTGCGGCGCTTACCGAGCTCGGTCTCGGGGCCGAATTTGTCCCGCAGGCTCGCAACCTCCCACTTGATCGTCCCCCATTGCTTGGCTTCGGACGCAAGCAGCGCCTCGATCTGCTTCTTTTCGGCAGTGAGGCCGTCGAATTCCTTGCGGATCTCGAATTCTTCCAGCTTGCGCAGGGCGCGCAGGCGCATGTTGAGAATGGCTTCGGCCTGGGTGTCGGTGAGCGACCAGCGGGCCATCATGACCTGCTTGGGCTCATCCTCCTCGCGGATGATCTTGATCACCTCGTCGATATTGAGATAGGCGATCAGGTAGCCGGCAAGGATCTCCAGCCGTCTTTCGATCTCGCCGAGGCGATGTTTCGAGCGGCGGATCAGCACGTCGCGGCGATGCTCGAGCCATTCCTGCAGCACGCCCTTCAGCGACAGGACATTGGGCACCTTGCCGCGCGACAGCACGTTCATGTTGAGCGGGAAACGGCTTTCAAGCTCGGTGAGCTTGAACAGCGATTCCATCAGGATGCCGGGATCGACGGAACGGCTCTTGGGCACCAGCACGACGCGGATGTCCTCGGCGCTCTCGTCCCTGATGTCCTCGAGCAGCGGCAATTTGCGCGCCATCAGGAGCTCGGCGATCTTTTCGATCAGGCGCGCCTTCTGCACGCCATAGGGGATTTCGGTGACGACGATGCTCCAGGTGCCCCTGCCCTGGTCTTCCTGGCTCCATTTTGCCCGCACGCGAAAGCCGCCACGGCCGGTTTCATAGGATTCGAGGATGGAGGCTCGGCTATCGACGATGATGCCGCCGGTCGGGAAATCCGGGCCCTGGACGAAATCCATCAGCTTGGCCACCGGCGCGTCCCGATGCTCGATCAGGTGAAGGGCGGCGTCGCAAAGTTCGGCCGCGTTGTGCGGCGGGATCGATGTCGCCATGCCGACAGCGATGCCGGACGAGCCATTGGCCAGCAGATTGGGGAAGGCGCCCGGGAGCACCACCGGCTCCTCGTCCTCCTCATTGTAGGTCGGCCGGTAGTCGACGGCATCCTCGGTGATGCCCGCGAGCAGCTCGGTCGCCACATCGGTCATGCGCGCTTCGGTGTAGCGCATGGCGGCGGCGTTATCGCCGTCAATGTTGCCGAAATTGCCCTGGCCGTCGACCAAGGGGTAGCGCATCGAGAAATCCTGCGCCAGCCGCACCAGCGCATCGTAGATCGACTGGTCGCCATGCGGGTGGAACTTGCCCATCACCTCGCCGACGATACGAGCGCATTTGGCGAAGCCCTGGTCGGGGTTCAGGCGCAGCAGGCGCATGGCGTGCATGATGCGGCGATGGACCGGCTTCAGCCCGTCGCGGACATCGGGCAGCGCCCGGTGCATGATGGTCGACAGCGCATAGGCAAGATAGCGCTCTTCGAGCGCCTTCTTCAGATCGACCGGTTCGATGTGATCGCCGCCACCATTGTCAGGCGGCAAAAGCCTTTTTCCCATGGGCTGGAACTAGCCGAGCGGGTGATTCGCGGCAAGAGGGCAAGCCTTGAAGTGGGTGCATGCCCTGCCCTGCAACACGAAGTCGCAGGCAAGCCCGCCAGCCAACATCAATCCGTTACATGCCGTCTCTATTGCGAAGCGCGACGACGCTCGGCGGCCCGGTCTCCAGCATGTTCGGATCGAGTTTGCCTTTCGTCGCGATTTTTGACCATTGTGGCGGGATGCGCCTTTTTCCCGTCCAGTTCGTCACTGAAGGGTGATGGCGCCAAAAATTGAAAAATAATTTTCAGGACACTCGCAGGGGCATTCGCGATGACAATCAAACGCTCGACTCTCAGGAAATTCGCCTTTTCGACCTTCTTGCTCACATTGCCGCTGAACGCGGCGCTCGCCCAGGACACCGCGGTCGCCGACCGGCTGAAGGCGGCACTTGCCGCGCAGGGCGTCAACATCTCCTGGACCGGCGTGACCGGCGACAACGCCAGCATGGTGTTGCAGGGCGTATCCATCAAACCGGGCGCGGAAAAAGAAGCCCTTGCGATCGGCGACGTCAAACTCGAAGGCGTGACCGAAGCCAATGGCGGCTATGATATCGCAACCGTGTCGACCTCGGCATTCGAACATAGCAAGGACGGCGTCACCCTCAATTTAAGCCCCCTCGTCATCCACGACATGATGGTTCCGGCCAGCGGCGCCAGCGGCCCGCTGGGCTCGCTGATGATGTACAAGTCCGCCGAACTCTCGAACATGAGGGTCAAGATCGCCGACAAGACCGCTTTCTCGATGGACGGGCTTGCCATCGAAATCACGCCGCCGGCCGACGGCCAAGCGATGAAATTCACCGGCACCACCGAGAAGTTCAATGCCGACCTGACGCTGGTCGAGGATCCCAAGTCGAAGGAAGTCATCAACGCACTCGGCTACCAGAACATTGCGGGCAATTTCGAGATGGCCGGCACCTGGCAGCCCACTGACGGCAAGATGGAGCTGTCGAAATACAACATTTCGGTCGAGAATGCCGGCACGCTCGGCATGACCTTCGATCTCGGCGGCTACACGCTCGACTTCATCAAGTCGCTGCAGGAAATGCAGAAGAAGATGGCCGCGCAGCCCGAAGGGGCCGACAACTCGGCGCAAGGCATGGCCATGCTCGGCCTGTTGCAGCAGCTTTCCTTCAACAGCGCCTCGATCCGTTTCGACGACGATTCGCTGACGGGCAAGGTGCTGGACTATGTCGGCAAGCAGCAAGGCATGTCGGGCAAGGATATCGCCAACCAGGCCAAGGCGATCGTGCCGTTCGGCATGGCGCAGCTCAACAATCCCGAGCTGACGGCGCAGGTAACGGCGGCGGTCGGCAAATATCTCGACGATCCGAAGAGCCTCGAAATCTCGGCTAAGCCGCCGGCGTCGGTGCCGTTCGCACTGATCATGGCGGGCGCCATGTCCAATCCGACCGACCTGCCGAAGACGCTCGGCGTCACCGTCAAGGCCAACGAAGACTGATCGAAGCGACCTCGACTTGCTTCAAGATACGAAAAGCCCGGCAGCGATGCCGGGCTTTTGCCTGCGATTCTCAATCGAACGAGTCACTTCGGAGGCTTCTTTAAAGCGCCGTCCGGAGCGCCATCATGCCTCTTTCTTGATCGGTGCGACACGCAGCGACAAGTCGCGAAGCTGCTGCGGCGTGGCTTCCGACGGCGCATTCATCAACAGGTCGTAAGCCTGCTGGTTCATCGGGAACATGGTGATCTCGCGCAGGTTCTTGGCGCCCACCAGCAACATCACGACGCGGTCGATGCCGAATGCCGCTCCGCCGTGCGGCGGGGCGCCGTACTGAAACGCACGGTAAAGGCCGCCAAAGCGCTCCTCGACGGTCTGGCGATCCAGTCCGACCATCTCGAAGGCCCTGACCATGGTTTCGGGCAAATGGTTGCGGATGCCGCCCGAGGCAATCTCGAAGCCGTTGCACACGGCGTCGTACTGGAATGCCTTGATGCCGAGCGGCTCCTGGTTGTTGAGGGCGTCGATGCCGCCCTGCGGCATCGAAAACGGATTGTGGGCGAAATCGATCTTCTTCTCGTCCTCGTTCCACTCGAAGAACGGAAAGTCGACGATCCAGCACAGCTCGAAACGGTCGCGGTCGACCAGGTTCAGTTCCTCGCCGGCGCGGGTGCGCGCAGCACCCGCGAAGGAGACGAATTTCTTGGGATCGCCGGCGACGAAGAAGGCGGCATCGCCATCGGCAAGGCCCAGCTGAAGGCGGATCGCCTCGGTGCGCTCCTCGCCGATGTTCTTGGCAAGCGGACCCGCGCCTTCGAGTTTCTCGCCTTCCTTGCGCCAGAAGATGTAGCCCAATCCGGGCTGCCCCTCGCCTTGCGCCCAGCTGTTCATGCGGTCGCAGAAGGCACGGCTGCCCCCGGTCTTGGCCGGAATGGCCCAGACCTCGGCCTTGGGATCGTTGGCCAGGATGTTGGCGAAGACCTTGAAGCCGGAATCACGAAAATGGTCAGAGACCGCCTGCATCTCGATCGGGTTGCGCAGATCCGGCTTGTCGGTACCGTATTTGCGCATCGCAACATCATAGGGAATGCGCGGCCAGTCCTTCGTGACGGGCTTGCCGTTGGCAAAGGCCTCGAAGACCGATGTCATCACCGGCGCCATGGTGGAAAGCACGTCATCCTGCTCGACAAAGCTCATTTCGAGGTCGAGCTGGTAGAATTCGCCGGGCAGGCGGTCGGCGCGCGGATCCTCGTCGCGGAAGCAGGGCGCGATCTGGAAATAACGATCGAAACCCGAGACCATGATCAGCTGCTTGTATTGCTGCGGCGCCTGCGGCAGCGCATAGAAAGTGCCGGGGTGAATGCGCGACGGCACCAGGAAGTCGCGCGCGCCTTCGGGCGACGATGCGGTGAGGATCGGCGTCGAGAATTCGGTGAAGCCGACCTCGCCCATGCGCTTGCGCATCTCGGCGATGATCTTCGTGCGCGCCACGATGTTCCTGTGCAGCGTCTCGCGGCGCAGGTCGAGGAAGCGGTATTTCAGCCTGATGTCCTCGGGATAGTCCGGCTCGCCGAAGACCGGCAGCGGCAATTCCTTGGCCGCCGAAAGCACTTCGATCTCGCGCGCGAAAATCTCGATCTCGCCGGTCGGCAGGTTGGCATTGGTGGTTTCAGGCAGGCGCACCTTGACCTCGCCGTCGACGCGGATCACCCATTCGCCGCGCACTGTTTCGGCGATCTTGAAGGCCGGCGAATCGGGATCGGCGACGATTTGGGTCAGGCCATAGTGGTCGCGCAGGTCGATGAACAGCAGGCCGCCATGGTCGCGCACGCGATGCACCCAGCCCGACAGGCGAACGGAAGCGCCGACGTCGCTCTTTCTCAACTGGGCACAGGTATGGCTGCGGTAACGGTGCATTGTCATGGGCAAAAGTCCGGGATGTTGGGTTGCCGGCCGAAGCATCGCGGCCCGGCCTGAAAAATTTGCGCGAAAAGCGCATGGGAGGCCCGGTTTGTCAAGGCGAGTGGGCGGAGGGCCAGGGCAACGAACCCGGGTTGACGGGTTCTTTCGGAGCATTCGCCGGCGCGCAGGTCGCCCTATGAACCAAGGCTTGACAACCGCAGGCGATGCGCGAGGTGATCGACGACCAATGCGGCGCTTGCGGAAGACGTTGTGGCCCGATGAAGGCGGATCTCCGCCCCGGGCAGCGGCGGCACATAAGGGCCAGGATGGACATCGCGCAGGCCGGGCGCGAGCATGCTGCCCTTGACCACGGTAACCGCAAGGCCCTGCTCGACGATCGCCTCCGTCGCGGCAAGGCTCGGGCTGACATAGGCCAGTCGCCACGGCCGGCCCGCTCTGTCGAGCGCGTCAGTCGCCCATGCGCGAAACAAGCAATCAGGGTCCGACAACGCGACGGGCAGCGGATCGAGTTCTTCGACAGAGTGGGTCCTCGCCGCCGCCCATATCGCTCTTTCGCGGCATATCAGATCGCCCTCGGCCACACCTTCCGGATGCATGGCGATGACCGCGTCAAATGATGAGCCGAGCCGTTTCAGCAGCCGCGCCGTGAGGCCGATCTCCATTTCGACCTGCATGAGCGGAAATCGCACGGCGATATCGGCGAGGAGGCGTGGCAGGATCTTGGTGCCGTAGTCCTCCATGACGCCTATCCGGATGCGTCCCGCTACCCGTTGGTTGGAGACACGGGCAATCGCCTGCTCGTTAAGTGCAAGAATGCGGCGTGCGTCGATCAGAAACCCCTCGCCGGCGGCCGTAAGCTCGACATGGGCCGTCGATCGACGGAACAGCGAAATGTCGAGGCGCTCTTCAAGGCGCTTCACCTGCAAGCTGACGGTGGCTTGCGTTCGATTGAGCTGCTCGGCGGCTCGCGTGAAAGAGAGCCGCTCGGCAACGACGACGAAAGTCCGCAACAATTCCGGATCGAGACTCCGACTGCTCATTGCGCAAGCTTATCAAGCTCATTGCATTTATTCGATTCCTTTTACCCGGTTTGCCCGATACCGCTGGACTCCGAACTGGCAGAGGGGAAGCGATGGAAACTGGAGGCGTGCTCGCGGCGATTCTCTCCAGCGCCTTTGGCGGCACCGCTGTCGGTGCAACGCGCTATCTCGCGCGTTCGCTGGATCCGCTCACCATCGGCGCGATCCGGTTCGGGGGTGGTTTTCTAGTGCTCGCCGCCGTAGCGCTTCTGCGGCGGGACAAGTGGCCTGCGAAAAGCGATTGGCCGGGCGCCGCCGCATTGGGCCTGCTGTTCTTCGGCCTATTCCCGGTGCTCTTCAACGGAGCCCTTGTCTACACGACGGCGGCGCGAGGAGCTCTGGCGCTTTCGACGCTGCCTGTGCTCACAATGCTCGCAGGCGCGGTTCTAGGGATCGAACCGCCGACGACGCGCAAGATCGTCGGCGTCCTGGTCGCGATGGCCGGAGTGGCTGTCGCGCTTGGCAGCAGCCTGACGACAGCTCCCCAGGGCGCCTGGCGCGGAGACCTCCTGATGATCGCGGCGGCATTCTGCATGGCGCTCTACAATGTCTGGTCGCGACCTTTTCTCACCCGCTGCGCGCCGACATCATTCGCCGCGTTTGGCATGGCCGTCGGCACGGCCTGCCTGTTGGCGCTGTCGACTTTGACTGGAGGCCTGACGCGACTTGCCGCGCTTGAGGCGTCGCAATGGGTTGCCAGCGGATACCTGGCCGTAATTTGCGGCGCCCTGATCTTCTTCCTCTGGGCGTTCGCGCTTGAACGTGCGCCGCCAACGCTGGTTGCCGTTTCAGTTGCCGTGAACCCCGTGACGGCATCGATCTTCGGCGCCGTCTTTCTCGGTGAGCAAATCAATGCAAACCTAATTGTCGGGCTCATCGCTGTCCTCGCGGGAATAGCCATCGCGTCGGGAGCAGCCGGGCGGTTCGCCGTGGGACGTCGAGGAGGCAGGCGCCGACTTCCTTGAACAGAAAGGCGGACACATCCTGTTGGCGCGGGGAATTGCCGCTGGTATTGACGGAAGCGATGGTTCAAGAAGGGATCACAGACATGTGATCGCCTCTTAATGTCCTCCATCCGTCCGCTGATCCCGCTCCTCATCGCCGCAGGCATCCTGCTCGGCGGCAATGGGCTGCAAAGCACGCTGATCGCGCTGCGCGGCGCGCAGGAAGGTTTTTCGGCTTCCGACATCGGCCTGATGGGCACGTTCTATTTCGCCGGCTTCCTGCTCGGCTGCCTGGCCGTCACCCGCATCCTGAAGGCGGTCGGCCATGTCAGGACCTTCTCGGCGCTGGCCGCGGCCGCCTCGGCCGGCACATTGCTCCTGGTTCTGGTCATCGACCCGGTGATGTGGTGCGCGGTGCGTTTTGCCGGCGGTTTCTGCTTCGCCGGCCTGTTCACGGTGATGGAGGCCTGGCTCAACTCCGGGGTCAGCAACAAGGACCGCGCCCGCGTGCTTGCCATCTACCGCATGGTCGACATCGGCTCGGTCACCGGCGCGCAGTTCCTCATCCCGATCTTCGGAGCAGGCGGCTTCGCCATATTCGCCATCATGTCGATGATGATCACGCTGTCGCTGGTGCCGGTATCGCTGGGCGATCGCTCCAACCCGACGCCGCCGGAAGACGTCAAGCTCGACCTGGCGCGGGTCTGGCGCATCTCGCCGCTCGGCTGTTTCGGCTGCATCGCCGTCGGCGTCACCAACAGCGCGTTCCGCACGCTGTCGCCGGTCTATGCCGAGCAGATCGGCATGTCTGTCGCCGATGTCGTCACCTTCGTCAGCGTCGGTATCTTCGGCGGCGCACTCATCCAATACCCGCTAGGCTATCTCTCCGATCGCTGGGACCGGCGCTCGGTGCTGCTGGCGACGACATGCTGCGCCATGCTGGCAGCGCTGGCGCTTGCGTTCGTGGCGGGAGCCGACCCGTTTCTCAACTTCCTCATCATCTTCATCTTCGGCTGTTTCGCCATGCCGCTCTACTCGCTGTCGGCGGCGCACTCCAACGACCGCGCCGGCGCGGGCGAGTTCGTTCTGATCAACGCCGCCTTGATGCTGTTTTATTCCTTCGGCGCCATTGGCGGCCCTTTCGCCGCATCGACGGCGATGCAGTATTTTGGCCCAAGCGCGCTGTTCGTGTTCAGCGCGCTGGTCTATGCAATCTTCATCGCCGTCATCCTCTATCGGATGCGGGCACGATCGGGCGTGCCGGCTGGCAAGCGCAGCCGCTTCACCGCGCTGTTGCGCACCTCGACGGTTTTCGCCCGGCTGGCGAGAAGAAACGGCGATCCGGACGGGCCGGACGGGCCGTGATGCGAGCGCCAACGCTTGACGAAAGCCTTCCCGGCTGAAATCTAGGAAGACCCTACTCCTGCCAAAAGCGATTTGATGCACGTCATCACCACCCAAAAAGAACTCGAGACCGTTCTCGCCGCTTTCGAAAAATCGGATTTCGTCACCGTCGACACCGAATTCATCCGGGAAACGACCTTCTGGCCGATCCTGTGCCTGATCCAGATGGCGGCGCCCGGAATAACGGCGCTGATCGATCCGCTGTCGCCAGACATCGACCTGAAGCCGTTTTTCAGGCTGATGGCCAATGAATCTGTCGTCAAAGTCTTCCATGCCGCGCGGCAGGACATCGAAATCATCGTCCATCTGGGCGATCTCGTTCCCCATCCGGTGTTCGATACCCAGGTTGCGGCGATGGTCTGCGGGTTCGGCGACAGCGTTTCCTACGATCAGCTCGTGCAGCGCGTCACCGGCGCGCGGCTCGACAAGTCCTCGCGCTTCACCGACTGGCGCCACCGGCCGCTGTCCGAAAAGCAGCTCGACTATGCGCTTGCCGACGTCACCCATCTTATCGAGGTCTACCAGCATCTCAGCGCCGAACTGGAGCGGGAGAACCGCGCCCACTGGCTGAACGAGGAGATGGACGTCCTGACCTCGCGCGAAACCTACGATCCGCACCCCGAGGATGCCTGGAAGCGGCTGAAGATGCGGCTGCGCAAGCCGCAGGAGCTGGCGATCGTGCAGGCCGTGGCGGCATGGCGCGAGCGCGAGGCGCGCGAACGCGACGTACCCCGCGGCCGCGTGCTCAAGGACGACGCCATCTACGAGGTGGCGCAGCAGGCGCCGCGCGACGCGGCCGCGCTGGCCAAGCTGCGCACGATACCGAAGGGCTGGGAGCGCTCCTCGACCGCGGCGGCGCTGCTTGGCGCGGTCAACACCGCACTAGCTCTGCCCAAGGAGCAATTGCCGAAGCTGCCAAAGAGTTTTCAGCCGCCCGAGGGATCGAGCGCCGCCGCGGAGCTGTTGAAGGTGCTGCTCAGGATCGTGGCCGAAAAGCAAGGCGTCGCATCGAAGGTCCTGGCTTCCAGCGACGACATCGACCGCATCGCTGCCGAAGGCGAAGCCGCCGACGTGCCGGCGCTGCAGGGCTGGCGCCGCGCCGTTTTCGGCGAGGCGGCGCTGAAGCTGGTGCGCGGCGAGATCGGCATCAAGTTCGACAAGCGCAAAATAGCGGTGTTCGATTTGTAGGCGGAGCGCCCCAACGAAGGGGAGTACTGCTCAAACCACCCGGAGCAGGTGCAGCGCGAGCCAGATCCAGCCCAGCAAAAGAATCACTGCCCCCAGGGAGAAAGACCGGCTGCGCAGGAGCAGATTGTTGCTGGTCAGGTGAACCCAGGCATGAAAATAGCGGGTCGCGACAAAGATCCACATCAGGGCCAAGGTCAGATAGTTGACGCCGTTGGTCAGGTGCAACATCAGGCACAGCACATAGAAAAGCACCGGCAGTTCGAACTGGTTGCTGAGGTTGCTGGCAACTGTCACGCAGGAGGCCGGCTCGGTCGAGCGCGCCTTGTACTGGCTGACTTTGGCTTCGCCCGATTGGATGGCGACATACCTGCGCCGGGCCATGGCGCCATAGACGATGTAGACCAGCAACACGTGCGCCAGAACAGGCCAGAAAATCGATGTCTGGTTCATGAACCCTCCCCGCCCGGTGCCGGGTCAGATCAATTCTGTTTCTGACCCGCCAGCCAGAAGACGGCGATGACGATCACCGGAATTGCGAGCAGCGCGAATTTGGTGACGATCAGCGCCGAGGCGAGACCCAGGGAATCGGGATTGGCCGACAGGAAATCCGACAGAAGGCGGGCCACGGCGATGTTCTGGGCGTAGTTGGCGATCGTGTAGGGCAGCACCAGGATCAGTGCGAAGATCGATTGCATCTGGCCCGGAAGCACGCGGAAATTCCTCAACCGCCTTCCCGTTGCCAGGATCAGGCTGACCAGCGTCACCGACAACAGCGCGGGGAACAGAAGATCGAAGGTCAGATAGTGCCAGACCAGGATGATCTCGCCGCCGCGCCGGCCGAGCGCCGTCAGCCAGGCCATGCCTTCATCCGGCGTGAAGCCAAAAACGCGCATGTCGAGCGACGGCAAACCGCCACTCAACTGGCGGAAATAGAAGAACTCCATGAGCGTCATGGCGATGAAAACCGCCACCGATGCGGTGCAAAGGGCGGCAGCGTGGCGCGATAGCCGCAAGATGGTCGCGGCCAGATTGCGCCAGAACGTGTACTGGTCGGGCCGATCAGGCTCCGCCGGGATAGTTGGGGCTTTCGCGGGTGATCGTGACGTCATGGGCGTGGCTTTCACGAAGTCCGGCGTTGGATATGCGCACAAAGGTGGCGCGTTCGCGGAAATCGGCAAGGTCGCGGCCACCAACATAACCCATAGCGGCTTTCAGGCCGCCTGCAAGCTGGTGCAGCACGCCAGACACAGGTCCTTTGTAGGGGACCTGCCCCTCGATGCCTTCCGGCACCAGTTTCAGCGTGTCGCGAACCTCCGCCTGGAAGTATCGGTCGGCCGAGCCGCGCGCCATGGCGCCGACCGAACCCATGCCGCGATAGGCCTTGAAGGAGCGGCCCTGGTGCAGATAGACCTCGCCCGGGCTTTCGTCGGTGCCGGCAAGCAGCGAGCCGATCATGGCGGCACTGGCGCCGGCGGCAAGCGCCTTGGCCAGATCGCCGGAATATTTGATGCCGCCATCGGCGATCACCGAGGCGCCCGATTTGTGCGCAGTTTCCACCGCCGACATGATGGCCGACAGCTGCGGCACGCCGACGCCGGCGACGATGCGGGTGGTGCAGATGGAGCCGGGGCCGATGCCGACCTTGACGGCATCGGCGCCGGCATCGATCAGCGCCTGGGTGCCCTCGGCGGTGGCGACGTTGCCGGCCAGGATGCGCACCGAATTGGAGAGTTTTTTCGCCCGCGTGACGGCATCGAGGACACGCTGCGAATGGCCATGCGCGGTGTCGATGACCAGAAGGTCGACGCCCGCCTCGATCAGGCGCTCGGCGCGCTCGAAACCGTCGTCGCCGACGCTGGTGGCGGCCGCGGCGCGCAGACGCCCCTGCGCGTCCTTGGTGGCGTGCGGGTTGAGCTGCGATTTCTCGATGTCCTTGACGGTGATCAGCCCCACGCAATTGCCCTGCTTGTCGACGACGACGAGCTTTTCGATGCGGTGCTGATGCAGAAGCCGCTTGGCCTCGTCCTGGTCGACATTCTCCTTGACCGTGATCAGGTTCTCACGGGTCATCAATTCGTAGACCTTCTGCGCCGGATCGGAGGCGAAGCGCACGTCGCGATTGGTCAGGATGCCGACCAGCCGGCCGCTCTTGTGGCCGCCGGAGCCGCCATTCTCGACCACCGGAATACCCGAGATCGAGTAGGTGCGCATCAGCGACAACGCGTCGGCCAGCGTCGCGTCGGGACCGATGGTGACCGGGTTGACCACCATGCCGGATTCGAATTTCTTCACCTGCCGCACCTGCTCGGCCTGCTCGGCCGGCGAGAAATTGCGGTGGATGACGCCGATGCCGCCGGCCTGCGCCATGGCGATGGCAAGCCTTGCCTCCGTGACGGTATCCATGGCCGCCGACAGGATTGGCACGTTGAGGTCGATGTCGCCGGCAATTCGGGTGCGGATGTCGGTCTGGCCGGGCATGACTTCGGAATGGCCGGGCTGCAAAAGCACGTCGTCAAAGGTCAGCGCCAGCGCGCCGGTGGACGTTTCGATGATTTTTGCCATGGCCAGCCCTTTGAATGCGGGAAAAGCGCTGGACCGGGATGGACAGCGCGACTCTCTTCTTCCCTTTCAGGATTGGCGGTGGCTGGTACCACGTCCCGGCACGGAAGAAAAGCCGATCGTTGAGGACGCTTCAGCTTCTATTGCGAACCAAGGAAAGCATCCAGCAAAGCGTGACGCGGCGATGCAAAGGGGTTGACGACGGTTACACCGCCCCAGGTGAAGCCGTCCTGCAGGTCTTCCGACAGAAGCAGCCGGCAACCCGTTTGGGATGCAGCCGAAAGAATGACGGCATCCCAGATGCCGAAGCGATGGTCCGCCGCAAGATCGACAGCCATCGTCATCACCTCCGGCGTCGTCCCAGCAACCGGGAACGCGTCGCGCCAGCTAAGCAGCGCATCCCGAGCCTCCTGGCGCGACCTTCCGGCTTTGCGGACGAGGACATTGAACAGTTCACCCAGCACCTGAACCGGAACAATGGCAGCGTCTTGTGGAACCTTGCGCAGCAGTTCGAGAACGTGGTCGCGTTTGTCTACGTTGTTAACGCCCTCTGCGTAGGCAAGAATGTTGGTGTCGAGCGCGACCCTCACAGGTCATCCTCGTAGAGTTCATCGCGGGTCCAGCGTCCTGCATCGGCAACCGGCTGCCGTTCGAGTCGCGACAGCAATGCCGCGCGCGAGCGGGAGGCCACACCCTCGTGCCTCTCCGCAGGCACGATCCGTGCCACCGGCCGACCATGGCTTGTCACGACGTAGCTCTGGCCCTCGCGTACCTCACGCAGGATGCGAGAAAATCTGCGATTGGCATCGGCTGCCGAAACGGCCTCTTCCATGATCATAACGTCCTGTAGTTATTTTCACTACAATAGGGATAGTGTCCGCTTTTTGCAAGCAATCGTGTATCGCAGCCGCCACCGGAGGTTGCGGTCGCATAAAAGTGACAGCAATTTAACACGACATTGGTGTCCAGCCGTGATAACCGCCCTGCCTGCCGGCAAACTCCCGGTCGGCAACATCTGGAATCAAGCCCGGACGCGTTCCTTTGAACCGAACCATTCCGCTCATATTGGCGGTCGCTCTTTTCATGGAAAACATGGATTCGACCGTCATCGCCACATCGCTGCCGGCGATCGCCCTCGACATCCACACCAGCCCGATCGCGCTCAAGCTGGCGTTGACCTCCTATCTTGTGTCGCTGGCGATCTTCATTCCCATCAGCGGCTGGATGGCGGATCGCTTCGGCGCCAAGAACGTTTTCCGCGCCGCGATCGCGGTGTTCATCGTCGGTTCGGTCGCCTGCGCCGTTTCGGGCTCGCTGCCGGCCTTCGTGGTGTCGCGCTTCCTGCAAGGCATAGGCGGCGCCATGATGACGCCGGTCGGGCGCCTGGTGCTGGTGCGCGCCACGCCCAAGAGCGAACTTGTCGCGGCGATGTCCTGGCTGACCGTGCCGGCATTGGTGGGCCCGCTGGTCGGACCGCCGATCGGCGGCTTCATCACCACCTACTTCACCTGGCACTGGATCTTCCTGATCAATGTGCCGATCGGCCTGATCGGCATCTGGCTGGCCACCCGCTTCCTGCCGGAAACCGAATCGATGGAGACGCCGCCGCTCGATTTCGTCGGCTTCATGCTGAGCGGGCTGGCGGCGTCCGGCGTCGTGTTCGGCCTGTCAGTGATCAGCTTGCCCTATCTGCCGCCGGCGACCGGCTTCATCACCGTGGGCGTCGGGCTGGTGTCGGGCGCTCTCTACCTCATGCATGCGCGCCGTGCCAGGAACCCCCTGCTGGCGCTCGACTTGTTCCGCAACCAGGTATTCCGCTCCTCCGTGCTTGGCGGCGGACTTTTCCGCATCGGCATCGGCGCCGTGCCGTTCCTGCTGCCGCTGATGTTCCAGATCGGTTTCGGGCTGACGCCGTTCCAGTCCGGCATGATTACCTTCGTCTCCGCGATCGGCGCCATCGGCATGAAATTCGTCACAGCGCTGATCTTCCGCGTCGTCGGCTTTCGTCGCGTGCTGATCGTCGGCTCGCTGGTGGCCGCCGCGTCGATCGCCGTCAACGGCCTGTTCACGCCCGATACGCCCTATCTCTTGATGCTGGCCATGCTGCTGGTGGGCGGCTTCATCCGCTCGATGTTCTTTACCGGCATCAACGCCCTCGCCTACGCCGAGGTTTCAGCCGAGGACACGAGCAAGGCAACACCGATCGCCGCCGTGTTCCAGCAACTGTCGATCGCGCTGGGCGTGGCGGTTGCCGGCGGCATCCTGGAAGTATCGACGGGTATCCACGGCGGCCCGTTGACATTGCCGGACTTCCATACCGCCTTCTTCATCGTCGCGGCAATTTCCGCCGCCGCATCGCTGTCGTTCATGCGGCTGGCGCCCGATGCCGGCAACGCCGTATCGGGCCACGGCCGCCTGACCATGCCCAAGCCGCTGGAACCGGTGAGGTCGCCGGGGGAGTGAGACGGTTCAGCCGTCGCCGTCCGCCGGCCCTTCGCCATGGCTCCGTGCGCTCAAGTTCTTCGAGACATCCACTGGACGTTCCGATCCGCCTGATGGCGGACCGGATTCTCGCCCTTTGAAATCCTTCGCCAGTAGGTACAGCTCCACCGACTCATCGCGCGACGCAGGCGGCTTGACGTGGTGGACGGACCGGAAATTCTTCTTCAGCATCGAGAGCAGCTCGTTTTCGGCGCCGCCCTGGAACGTCTTGGCCAGGAAGTGGCCGCCCGGCTTCAGCACCGACAGCGCGAAATCGGCGGCCACCTCGCACAGATGCATGGTGCGGATGTGGTCGGTCCGCTTGTGGCCGGTGGTGGGCGCCGCCATGTCGGACAGCACGACATCGGGATCGCCGCCAAGCGCCTCGGCCAGCTTCCGCGGCGCCTCGGGATCGAGGAAATCCATCAACAGCACCGGCGCGCCGGGCACCGCGTCCATCTCGAGATAGTCGATGCCTACGACATGCGGATTTTTCGCGGTCGATTTGGTCCGCGCGGCCGCGACCTGGCACCAGCCGCCGGGGGCCGCACCAAGGTCGATCACCTTCATGCCGGGTTTCAGCAGATGGTGCTTGTCGTCGATCTCGATCAGCTTGTAGGCCGCGCGCGAGCGGTAGCCGTCAGCCTTGGAGCGCTGGACGTAGGGATCGTTGATGTGACGCTGCAGCCAGCGGCGCGACGATTCCTTCAGCCCGCTTTTCTTCTTGATCCGCGTCTTCAGCACGCGAATGCCGGCCGAGCCCGGCTTTTCCGGTTTCTTGGTCATTGGTTGACTTCTTGTCCAAGTTTTCTCGCTTGCCGGGTTGTGGCCGTTTTTCGGCGGCAGCGCGTTTGGCAAACGGCTTCCCCCACTCCGTCGCTGCTTCGCAGCGCCACCTCTCCCCCCTCCGGAGGGAGAGGAAGGGCGCCAAGATTGGCTAGCTCGCGCCAATCCTCTCCCCCGTCGATCGGGGGAGAGGTGTCGAGCGAAGCTCGACGGAGTGGGGGTCGACTGCTCACCGGAGCAACGCTTGCGCCAGCTTGCCCGAGCGTGACTTCTGGACAAACGGAACCGTTTGTCCGCGAAAACCGGTCGCCACTTTTCGCTGACGCGGTCCTGCGGTTCGGGATCATGTTCTGCCGCGCCCATCGTTGCGCCAGACGCCGTCATCGGCCATCAGCTCGCTCAATATGCCCTCGCGCAAGCCACGGTCGGCAACGCGCAGCCGCTCCGACGGCCACACGGCGCGGATCGCTTCCAGAATGGCGCAGCCGGCCAGCACCAGGTCGGCGCGGTCCGCGCCGATGCAGGGATTGGCGACACGCTGCTGGAAATCCCAGCCGACCAGCTTTTCGACCATGCGGTCGACGCTGTCCCTGTCCATCCACAGGCCGTCGACGCGGCGGCGGTCGTAGCGCTCGAGATCGAGATGGACGCCAGCCAGCGTCGTCACCGTTCCGGAAGTGCCCAGCAGATGAAATTTCGGGCTGGCCTTGAGGTGGCTAAGCCGATCGCGGCCATCGAAGGCGGCGAGCCGGGCGGCGACGTCGTCGACCATGGCGCCAAAAATCTCGCGCGTCACCGTGCGGCCGCCGAAACGCTCGGCCAGCGAGACGACGCCGACCGGCAGCGACGTCCACGACACGATATGGTTGGCGAGCCGCGGCGAGCGGCGGCCGGTGAGATCGATCAGCGCGATCTCGGAGGAGCCGCCGCCGATGTCGAACAGCACGACGCCCTGCGTGTCGCGCTCGACCAGCGAACCGCAGCCGGACACCGCCAGCCGCGCTTCGGTCTGTCGGTCGATGATTTCGAGCTTGAGGCCAGCCTCGCGCTCGACGCGCTCCAGGAACTCGACGCCGTTCGCCGCCGAGCGGCAGGCCTCGGTGGCGATCAGCCGCGCCTTCCTGATCTTGCGGTTGCGCAGTTTCTCGCCGCAGACCTTCAGGGCCTCGACCGCGCGGTCCATCGCCGGTTGGCCGAGGCGGCCGCTGGCCGTGAGCCCCTCGCCCAGTCGCACGATGCGCGAAAAGGCGTCGATGACACGAAACTGGCCATGACGCGCCGGCACGGCGACCAGCAGCCGGCAATTGTTGGTGCCGAGATCGAGCGCGGCAAATACCGGCAATTCCGGCATCGTCGGGCGACGGGCCCCCGGTTCGGGCCGAGCCACCGCGATGGGCGGTGTGGCTATGCCTGCAGGCGCCGCGCCAGCCGCGGCGGCGCGTGGCGCCGGCGCCCCATTCGCCGCGGGACGGATATCGTCGCGCGCAAAAACCTTGCGCCCGCGCCGGCGTTTGCGCCTTTTCTTGGCCTTGCCCTTTTGGTGGTGGTTCGCGTCGCTCGCCTGCCCGTCGGCGGAGCGTGGCTCCGTCGGGCGGCGTTGCTGCCATTTGGCGGTCCCCGGGCCTGCCGGCCTCGGGGAAGCGCTGGACGCGCCCACCTCCGGCGCGCCGGCGCCGGTGTCGCGGTCTTCCACTGTCGTTCCTTCCGGCGCCGCGCGAACCGGCGAACGGACGCAGCAGGCGCTTCTTTGTTTCAAGTTGCCGCCAGACTAACAGCGCCGGCCCGGATCACCAAGTGCCGCGTGGCACGAATTTTGCCGGGCTGTCCGCAAACCGCCCGCTGCCGCGTCTTACGCAAAGTGGGGGTAAACAGCGACTTTCAGCACAAATGCGTGTGGGGACGGTCGCATGGCCGGGCCGATATTCCCGCTCGGCTGTCGATTTTCCGCCTCTCGACGACGATAACGATTGCGGCTTGCCATGGCGGCAAGGGCCGGCGGTTGAATAGCCGGCTTCGATGAGGCATCTCTGAAATAGAGGGGGCAAAGCGATCGGAATCGCCGACCGCTTTCCCGCAATGACAGCGAAGGCAACGGGCCCGCAACGCATGGCAGTCAGGCAATGAACTGGAGACGCTATTTCTGGCCGGTCGTCGGCGTCGGGGCGGTGATTTTCTCGCTCCTGCTGCTCTGGCACGAATTGCGCGGCATTTCGCTGGACGATGTCTGGGACGGTATTGCGGCGATCCCGGCCCGCGGCTGGATCCTCGCGGGGCTGAGCTCGGTTGTCGCCTATGCCTCGCTCGCCGGCTACGACCACATCGCGCTCCTGCATATCGGCAAACGCGTGTCGTGGCTGTTCGTCACGCTGTGCTCCTTCACCACCTACGCGCTGTCGCACAATATCGGCGGCTCGGTGTTTTCGGGCGCCGTCATCCGTTATCGCGCCTATGGCACGAGGGGATTGAGCGGACAGGACGTCGGCGTGCTGGTGGCGATCTGCTGGATTACCTTCGTGCTGTCGACGGTACTTGCCTCCGGCCTCGTTCTGGTGCTCGAACCGCAGATCATCGACCGCTTCTCCGGCATAGCCCATCACGGCCTGTCGCGGGCTGCGGGCATCGTCATGCTTGCCGTCGTCGCCGCCTATATCTTCGGCAGCTGGCTGCATCTGCGGCCGCTGAAGATCGGCAGCTTTCAGATTCACTATCCGGCCCTGCCGATCGTGGCGCGACAATTACTGATCGGCCCGATCGAACTCCTGGCGGCAGCCGCGATCATCTTCTTTGCCCTCCCCGGGACCCATAACCCCGGCTATTTCGTGGTGCTCGGCGTGTTCCTCGTCTCCTTCTCGATCGCGCAGATCTCGCACGCGCCGGGTGGGCTGGGCGTGTTCGAGGTGGTGTTCCTGGCCGGGCTCTCCGACATGGACCCCGTGGGCGTGCTGGCGGCCCTGCTGGTATTCCGGCTGTTTTATCTCATCGTCCCGCTGTTTCTGGGCCTGGGCATCGTGCTCTATTTCGAGCGCTCGCAGTTCGGGCGGACAGGCAATTGAAAAGCCGCGCCGAAACATCACAATTGAAACACCGGCAGGCTTGACTATTTTCTGCTGGCGGCTACAAGGCAGCGCTCACAGCGGTTCGCCCGCTCGGCCCGCGCGGTTTATGACCTCGCCTGCTGGGGAATAGGTTAACGGTAGACCCACGGACTCTGACTCCGTTAGTCCTGGTTCGAATCCAGGTTCCCCAGCCAGCTTCACTCCCACCGTCCGCACCAGACCAACCAGCCTGATCCGCCGTCTCGCGATCGAACAGGCAGCCCGATCATCGCGGGTTGAAATATCGGGGCGGCCTCTTACCTCGGTGAAGGGCGGGCGAACAATCCAGCAGATCGGAGAGCGGTTTTGGCGTCTCGCGGGATTCGACTACCGGCTATCCTGTTTCTTCTCACC
The DNA here is from genome assembly GCF_006440475.1 of Mesorhizobium sp. B2-6-1. NCBI lineage: Bacteria > Pseudomonadati > Pseudomonadota > Alphaproteobacteria > Hyphomicrobiales > Phyllobacteriaceae > Mesorhizobium > Mesorhizobium sp. B2-6-1. Next base: position 167,658 of record NZ_VFUH01000009.1, on the reverse strand, counting down.
GGCACGGGCGCGCTCTGGTCCTGCGTCGTTCCCGACGATACGTCCAAGCTTGCGAAAGAGGATCCCACAACGGCTGCCGCCCAAAAGGAAATGGTCGGCCTCAGCGAAGCGGACCTGCGAATGTGCGCGGGGTTCCCCACCGCCACCGCCGACGAAGGAGCATCGGGGCAAATCTGGAGCTATGAGCGCGCGGTGCAGCGGGGCAATGTCAATGTCGTGCTTCCTACCTTCGCGGTGGGCCCCATCCCTTCCGTCGGCGGGTCGTTGAATGTCGCTCCGGGAGGTTATTGCAACACACAGGTTCGCATCGTCGATGGCCGTGTGGCTGAGGTCGCCTATGCGGGCGACAACAACCTTCCAAACCGCCGCGATGGGCTGTGTGTCAGCGCCGTCGACGCATGCGTCGTCTATGCCCGCAAACAAAACAAGGGCAGGCCTGGCAGTTAATGGCGTTCGACACCGGTGCGGGTGAGCCCGGCGTTGCCATAGGCGCTGCACGGGCTGGTGGAATGCCTGACACGGCGCGGCGAAGCGAGGCGTTGCCGGCGCTGCAAGCAAGGTTGGCCAAGACGGATGTACCAATCAGCTCGTCATGCCTGTGCAGGACGAGCGTGCAGCCGGCGCCGAGTTCTTGCCGTTAAGTCTATCATCACATGCATCCGCGCGACCGCCGGACGTCCCGATCCGTATTCCTCATACTGGCGGTCGGTGATCGCGGCTCAAATGCAGGGGGGAATGGAACCAGATCGGCCCTGCAACGTCATAGAAGCAGGTGCTCATGCAGGAGTGTGACGTCGATGACCAGGCTCCTTCTCGTCGCGGCTGTCGTGCTCGCCATGGCATGTGACGTATCGGCGGCGGCAAAGCTGGACGTCGCAGCCGTCAACAACGCGCAATTCGACGACAGCGAAGCAAAAGGCGTCAGTGCGACCGTGCTGAAGGCACAGATCCTTCTGGATCGCGCGCGCTTCTCGCCGGGCCTGATCGACGGCCGCGCAGCAGAGAACTTCGCCAAGGCGGTCCGGGCGTTTCAGGCGGCCAACGGGCTGCCCGCCGATGGTAAGCTCACCCGCCAGACCTGGGACAAGCTGGTCGCGACCTCCCCGAGCCCGGCGCTCGAGACGTACGAGCTGACGCGCAAGGATGTGCACGGACCGTTTACCAGGCGAATTCCGGCGCGCATGGAGAAAATGGCCCGCCTGCGCAGGCTCGGCTACCACAACGCGGCGGAAAAAATAGCGGAGCGCTTCCACGTCAGCCAACAGTTGCTTCAACGGCTCAACCCTGGCGTCGGCTTCAGGAAGGCCGGGCAAAAGGTGCTGGTGCCTGCCGTCACCCGAGGCGATCCGCCCGCGGGTGTTGCTGAGGTCGAGGTCGACAAGGGCGCGCGCCAGCTTCGCGTGCTCGACCCGTCCGGCAAAGTGCTTGCGGTGTACCCCGCCTCGATCGGCAGCCAGGAGAAGCCGGCGCCGAGCGGCCAGGCAGAGGTCAAACGCGTGGTGCACAACCCGACCTATCACTACGATCCCGACTTCGCCTTCAAGGGGGTCAGGACCAAGCGCCCCTTCACGATCGCCGCCGGGCCAAACAATCCGGTGGGATCGGTGTGGATTGATTTGTCCATCGAAAGTTACGGCATTCACGGGACTCCGGACCCGAGCAAGATCGGGAAAACCTTCTCGCATGGCTGCATCAGGCTGACCAATTGGGACGCCGAAGACCTCGCCTCCGAAGTGCACGAGGGCACGAAGGTCATCTTCACCGGCGAAGCGGTGGGATCGATCGACCAGGGATCGCCGTAGAGGCAACCGGGGGACTCACTTTCACTTGGCTGCTGCCATTGAGGCGCTGCCGGCCTTGGCCGTTAGCCGGCCGGCGCCTCAGTTTACTGCGAAGTTACCCCAGCCACTTCTCATAGTCGGACACCAGCAGGTGCAGCGGGGCGACGTCCTCGTCGATGTTGGAGAAGCGACCGATCGGCTCGCGAAATACATTGTCGGTGAGATCGTCATTGACGGTCGACACCTCGCCGATCAGTACGTCCTTGCCTTCGGCCCAGAAGGCATGCCAGACGCCGGGCAGCAGCGTGACGCTCTGGCCCGGATCGAGCTTCAGCAGCCCGCCCGCCGGCAACCGGTGGATGGTGCCGTCGACAGGCACCGACACCTCGGCCTTGGGATCGATGCCGCCGTCGCGATCGTGCATGAACAGTTCCAGCACCAGCTTGCCGCCGCCACGGTTGATGATGTCCTCGGCCTTGATGTTGTGGCGGTGCATCGGCGACAACTGGTCCTTGCGCGAGATCATGATCTTCTCGGCATAGAGCATGCCCATGCCCTTCTTCATGTCCTCGTAGCGGCCGTTGCGCACGGTGAACAGGAACAGGCCGAGCTCCTTGAACTTTTCCTGGCCGTAGTCGGTGATGTCCCAGCCGAGCCGCGAGGTGAAAATGGCCGAGGAATCGACCTGGCGCGCCTTCATCTCTTCCGGCGACCAGTAGGCGAAGGGCGGCATGATGTAGCCGAACGAGCGGATGAAAGCGTCGGCTTCGCGGATGATGTCGTTGATGGCGGAGCGTTTCATGATCGTGGTCCTCGTGTCGACTTCTCCAACAAATCGCATAGCCGAACGACGATGCGGTGTCGATCCGTATTGCCTCGCACCGGCTTGCAGCGCGGACGCATGGAACCACGGATCCGCCCGGCTGGCCGCGTGACATAAGGCGCTTTCAGGGCCATAACCCCTGCGGATTCCACAGGGTGACAGATGATGCCGACCATTCACGACCTCGATACGCCATCGATCCTGATCGACGCCGCGCGCGCCGAAGCCAATATTGCCCGCGCGCAGGCGCATGCCGACCGTCACGGGTTGAAGCTCAGGCCCCACATCAAGACGCATAAGCTGCCCTATTGGGCGAAGAAGCAGGTGGCGGCGGGCGCGGTCGGCATCACCTGCCAGAAGATCGGCGAGGCCGAGGTGATGGCCGATGCCGGGCTGACCGACATTTTTCTCCCCTACAACATCCTTGGCCGCGCCAAGCTGGAGCGGCTGAAGGCGCTGCATGGGCGCGTCACCCTGTCGGTGACGGCGGACAGCATGGAGACGATCGAAGGCTTGGCCGCCACCTTCACCGATGCCGGCCATCCCCTGCCGGTGCTGGTCGAATGCGACACCGGCATGGGGCGCTGCGGCGTGCAGACGGCCGGTGAAGCGGTTGGCCTGGCAAGACAGATCGAGACGGCAAAGGGCCTCGCCTTCGGCGGGTTGATGACCTATCCGGCCGCGGGCCGTGCGGGGGAGGCCGAAGCCTGGCTCGCCGGCGCCAGGCAGGTGCTGGCCGCCTGCGGTCTCGCCTGCGCGCGCATCTCCAGCGGCGGCACGCCCGACATGTGGCGCTCGGGCGAAGACAGCGTCGTCACGGAATACCGCCCCGGCACCTACATCTATCTCGACCGCTACCAGGTCGCCAAGGGCGTCGGCAGCCTCGACGATTGCGCGCTGAGCGTGCTGTCGACCGTGGTCAGCCATCCGACGCGGACGCGTGCCATCCTCGACGCCGGCAGCAAGGCGCTGTCGAGCGATACGCTGGGGCTCGCCGATTTCGGCGAGTTGCTCGGCGTTGCGGGAGCGCGGGTGACGGGCCTGAGCGAGGAACACGGCACGGTCACGCTCTCAGGCGATGGCAAGCTTCGCATCGGCGAGCGCGTGCGCGTGGTGCCCGACCATTGCTGCGTCGTCACCAACCTGTTCAATGAGGTCAATTTGATCGACGGCGAGACGGTGCTGGAAACCCTGCCGGTGGCCGCACGTGGGCGGATGGGATGACTTCTTTGGCCAGGCGCGGGTGATTCAAGCCGGCTGACGCTCAGCCTGCCGGGCCGCGACCCTGCGCATCGCAATCACCCGCCGCCGGTGGATTTCGGTACGCATCGCCATCAGGTGCAGCGCGAAGAACAGCACCGTGAAGCCGATGGCCATCACCAGCAGCGGCCATAGCATCGAGGGGTCGATGGTCGATCCGCCCATGCGGAACACCGAGGCCGGCTGATGCAGCGTGTTCCACCAATCGACCGAGAATTTTATGATCGGGATGTTGATGAAGCCGACCAGCGTGATGATGGCGGCGGCCCAGGCGGCGCGGCCGGCATCATCGAGCGCGCGGGTCAGCGCGATGATGCCGAGATACATCAGGAACAGCACGAAAACCGAAGTCAGCCGCGCGTCCCACACCCACCAGGTGCCCCACATCGGCTTGCCCCAGATCGAACCGGTGACCAGCGCCAGCGCGGTGAAGACGGCACCTATGGGGGCCGCCGATTTCAGTGCGACATCGGCCAGCGGATGGCGCCAGACCAATGTGCCGAGCGCCGAGAGCGCCATCAGCGTGTAGCACATCATGGCCAACCAGGCGAAAGGCACATGGATGTACATGATGCGGACGGTGATGCCTTGCTGGAAGTCCTCGGGCGCGGTGAAGCTCATATAGAGGCCGGCGGCAAGGGTCAGCGCCGCAATCGTCGCCAGCCACGGCACCACCCGGTCGGCAAGCGCCACGAACCGTGTCGGGTTGGCAAGATCGGTCCAGCCGCTCAGGCGTGAAGTGCTGTCGCTCATGCCGCTTTAAATAGCCCGGCTATGCGTCTGGGGCAATCGAGGGAGTGTCGCAGGCCTTGTCACCTCCCCTTGGGGAGGGTCGCTGCGAAGCAGCGGGGTGAGGACGGCGGCGCTCCCCGACCGGACCTTCGGTCCGACCTCCCACGGGGGGAGGTAAAAGAACCCGCTCAGGCGGCCTCGCCCTGTATCGAGCGGCTGAGGCGGCGGACCTCTTCGTCGTTGAGCAGGCCGCCGGCGCGCAGCAGGCTGGCGAAACGGCCGTTGCGCAGCGACAGCTCGGCGAAGCCACCCATTTCGACCACCCTGCCCTTGTCCATGAACACGACCAGATCGGCGTCGCGGACGGTAGTCAGGCGGTGGGCGATGATGAAGGTGGTGCGGTCGCGGCGCAATTCGTCGATCGCTTCCTTGACGCGGTCTTCTGTCTCGACGTCGAGGGCGCTGGTCGCCTCATCCAGCACCAGGATCGGAGCATCCTTCAGCACGGCGCGGGCAATGGCGATGCGCTGGCGCTCGCCGCCAGACAACTGGCCGCCGCGTTCGCCGACCACCGTGTCGTAGCCATTGCTCTTGGCCAGGATGAAGTCCTGTGCGGCAGCCGCGTCGGCGGCGGCATGGATCTCGTCGTTGGTCGCATCGGAGCGGCCGACGCGGATGTTGTCCTCGATCGAGCGGTTGAGCAGGCCCGCATCCTGGAACACGGTGGCGATCGAATGGCGCAGCGACTTGCGGGTCACGGTGCGGGTGTCGATGCCGTCGATCAGGATACGGCCGGTGGACGGCGAGAAGACGCGCTGCAACAGATTGATGAGCGTGGTCTTGCCGGCGCCGGTCGGCCCAACGATGGCTACGGTCTGGCCCGCCTGGACCTCGAAGGAGACGTCGTGGATGCCCTGCCCCGAATTGGCGAATTCGAAGCCGACATTTTCGAAACGGACATGGCCGGTGACGTTCGTGAGATCGCGCAGCCCGTCCGGTTCGGCGGCGTCGGCCGCTGAGTCCTCGAGATGGTAGAAATCCTCGAGCTTGGCGCGGGCCTCCGAAATCTGGTTGGCGAATGCCGACATCTGGTCGAGACGGGCGATCAGCAGCGTTGCAAAACCGGTGAAGGCGATGACGTCGCCGATGCGCAGCTGGCCGTGGGTGACCAGATAGGCGCCGATCAAAAGCACCACCATCATCGAAATCGTCGACGACAGGCGATGCAGCGCATTGGCCATGGCCCACCAGTCGAGCACAGGGTTCTGCGCATCGAGCAGGTTCTTGACGTAGCGGCGCAGCGTATCGGCCTCATGGCCGAGGCGGTTGTAGCTCTGCAAAACGGCGACGTTGCTGACCGAGTCCGTCACATGGGCGAATACGGTATGATAGTGGCGCTCCACGGCGGCCTGGCCCGCCTTGGTCCGCTTCATCACCAGCCGGCCGATGCCGACATAGAGCACGCCGAGAGCCAGCAGCACCATCGACATGCGCACGTCCATGCTGAGCGCGGTCGGGATCAGCAGGAACAACGCGACGGCCGTGGACAGATGCTGGCGCATGAATTCGAGCCAGAGACTAAACAAGGTCTCCACGGCACGCAGCAGCGTGTGCAGGGAATTGGACGTGCCGCGCTGATGATGCCAGGCGAGCGGCATGGTGATGACGCGCTCGAAGGAGTCGCAGAGCACTTCGCTGCGCCGGGCGTGGGCGAAGCGGTCGGCGCCGCGCGCCACAAGAACGAACGCGATGATGTTAAAGGCGCCCAGGCCGGCCCAGAGGGCGAGGGTCGAAAAGACGGAGCCGTGTGCGGAAATCGCGTCGATCACGCGACCGAACATGATCGGCTCCAGGATGGCGATGATGGCCAGCGCGACATTGGCTGAGCAGATCAGCGCTACGCGTTTCCTGTCAGCTGCCAAATAACCGAGCGCTCGCCAGTAGATTTGCAGAAGGGACACTTCAGCTACTCCGCCAAAACATTTATTGTGCACCGCACCATTTCTTGACACGTATCGGTTAACGCGTCGCAAAACAATGCCCGTCTATCCCTTCCGTTCCCGTTTAGCGAACAAAAGATGACGACGATGCGAAATCTCACGTGATCACCTAACGGGTTGAGATAAAAGGTGAAATGTCAGCCTTGCGGCAAAATCATGGCAGCCGCTGAGCGCTGCCACATTTTTAATCACGGCGATCTTGCCCGGCATGGCCCGACCGGATCCGCCGGCTGCCCAAGCGGAGATCTGCAAATAGACAAAAGACTATCCCGCGCATTCCGGAGGATGCGCGGGACAGGGTTGAAGCTGTTGATTTTACGAGGGTATCTTCACGACAACTTCGACCTTGCTACCAGCCTTCGGTTGGAAAGACGCGGATTTCGTCTTCGAACCATCAACTTCAAGCGAGATCGACTTGGTCTTTTTGTCGCGGACGACACGCACCGTGACTTCGGCGCCCAGCATTTTGAGCGTGGCGGCGTAGCCATCCCAATGGCTGGGCAGTTTCGGCCTAAACGTGATCTGCTTTCCACGCCGCTCGATGCCGAGAATGCCTTCGACCGCCGCCCGGTACAGCCAGCCCGCCGAGCCCGTGTACCACGTCCAGCCACCGCGGCCGCCCTTGTTGTCGCTGGCATTGCCGTCGCCGGCGTAGATATCGGCCGCAACCACGTAGGGCTCGACGCGGTAACGCTCGGCCGAGGCCTCGTCCAATGCGTGGTTGACCGGGTTCAGCATCGAGAAGCAGCGATAGGCCTCGTCGTTCAGCCCCATTTCGGCCAGCGCGATGACGAACCAGGTGGCGGCATGGGTGTACTGGCCGCCATTCTCGCGAACGCCCGGCGGGTAGCTCTTGATGTAGCCCGGATCCTTCTTCGTCTTCGAAAAGGGCGGCGTGAACAGCTTGAGGATCTTGAGTTCGTCGTCGACGAGCAGCTTGGTCGCCTGCTGCATCGCCGTCGTCGAACGCGCCGGATCGCCCTCGCCCGAGAGCACGCTCCAGGACTGGGCGATGGAGTCGATCCTGCACTCCTGGGATGAGCGCGAACCGAGCGGCGTGCCATCGTCAAAACTGCCGCGCCGATACCATTCGCCGTCCCACGCCGTGCTCTCCAGCGCGCGTTTCAGCGCGTCGGCATGCTTTGCCCAGGCCTGCGCGTGCTTGGCATCACCCTCCGTCTTGGCCACGGCGGCGAAGTCGCCCAGCGTCCGCAGCAGGAACCATCCGAGCCAGACGCTCTCGCCCTTGCCTTGCTCGCCGACGCGGTTCATGCCGTCATTCCAGTCGCCGCCGAGGATCAGCGGCAGCCCGGCGGGACTGCTGCGCGCAATGGCAAGATCGAGCGCACGCGCGCAATGCTCGTAAAGGGACGCCGTCTTTTTCGAAATTTCGGGCGTGAAGAAAGCATCGTGCTCGCCCTCGCCGAGCGGCTGTCCATCGATGAAGGGCAGCTGCTCCTTCAGGATGGTGGCGTCACCCGTCACCAGCAGGTAGCGCGCGGTGGCATGGGCCAGCCAGACCACGTCGTCGGAGATCAGCGTACGCACACCCGCCCCGGTGCGCGGCAGCCACCAATGCTGCACGTCGCCTTCAGGGAACTGCCGACGCGCCGCGTTGAGGATCTGGTCTCGCGCCAGTTTGGGATCGTGCGCCAGCAGAGCCAGCGTGTCCTGCAACTGGTCGCGGAAGCCGAAGGCGCCACTGGCCTGATAGAAGGCAGAGCGGGCGCGGATGCGGCAGGCGAGGCTCTGGTAGGGCAGCCAGTGGTTGACCATGGCGTCGAGCGCCTTGTCCGGCGTTTCGACCTGAATGGTGTCGAGGAAGCCGCGCCACTCGCGCTCGTTGTCGGCCAGACGCTGGTCGAAATCCCTGCCCCGATGCTTGCGCACCAGGGCGCTCGCTTCCGCGGCCGAGCCGGCGTCCCCGAGCAGCCAGAACAGCGTGACGTCGCCGCCGGCCGGAACATCGATGTCGCGGGCGATTGCAGCGCAGGGATCGTCGCCGGCCTCCACGCGGCCTGACAGTCCCGCGCCGCTCAGCACCGCCTGCGGAAACTCGCTGGTGCCGTGCCGGCCCAGGAATTCAGTCCGGTCTGCTGTCACCGAATGCACGCCGTCATCGGCGGCGAGGAAGGCGACGCGCTCCCCGAAATCGAGCCCGTAGGGGTTCTGTGCCAGCAAGGCGCCGGTGGCGGCATCGCGCGACGGAACGATGGTCGCCGCCGTGCGCGAGCGATGTCCGCCCAGCACCCATTCGGCATAGGCATAGACGCGCAGCCTGGCCGGCGCCGGGCCGGCATTCTGGATGCGCAGGCGGGAAATCTTCACCGGGTCGACCGGGTCGACGACATGGGTGAGGTCCATCGACAATGAGCCGCGCTTCGACCGGAAGGTGGAGAACCCTTGGCCGTGCCACGTCTCGTAAGTCATCGACGGATCGCGCACCACGGCGGCGAGCGGCGAGAATGCCCGGCCACTGGCGTGATCATAGATATAGATGCCCTCACCGGGCCGGTTCGAAACCGGATCGTTCGACCACGGCGTCAGCTGGTAGTCGCGGCTGTTGCGGCTCCAGGTGAAGGCAGCGCCTTCGGCGGAGACGTGGAAGCCGAACGAGGCGTTGGAAATAACATTGATCCAGGGCTGGGGCGTGGTGCTGCGGCCGGCCAGGCGCACGACATAATGCCGCCCGTCGCCCTCGAAACCACCGAACCCGTTCCATTGGCTGAGCCCGTGCCCGTCCGCCGCTAGGGCCTGCGAGCCAAAGGAATGTGTCATAGACGCCAATTCAGGCAATGCCGCCGGCTGCTGGGCATCGCGCGCCTGCAAGGCCGCCACCTCGGCCCGCTCGATCTGATCGAAGATGGTGCCGTTGCGCGTGTGCAGAACCACGCGGGCAACCGCAAGCAGCGTCTTGTAGGTGGTCTCGTCCATCAGGTCGCGGCGCACGGCGAATATGTGCTGGCGCGGTCCGAGCTCCTTGCCGCGCAAACGGCTGTTCTCGCATAGGGATTCGACCGCCCGCTGCAGGTCCTGCACATAGGAGGAGGCCTGTTCGTTGACGACGACGAAATCGATCATCATGCCACGGGTGCGCATGTATTCCTGGAAACGCAGTGCCTGCGCGACGATTTCGAGATCGGCGACGTCGCCGATCCTGACCAGGAAGATCGGGAAATCGCCCGAGATGCTGGTCGGCCACAGGCTCGACTGCTTGCCCAGTCCCGAAGCGATGGATTCTGCCGGCAGGCGCAGGAATGGATCCGGATAGATCAGGTAGCGCGCCAGCTTCTGTACGTTGGCGGCGTCGGCCAGGCTGAGGCCGAGATGCCGGGTCTGCACCTGGCTGCGCGTCCAGGCGAGCATGGCCTGGCGGGCAAAGCTCTCCGGGTGGTCGAGCCGGGCAATGGCCTCCTCCAGCTCCGCGCGGTTGGAACCGACGACGGTCCAGAAGGTCAGCGATATCTTCTTGTTGGCGGGCACGCGCACCTGGCGGCGCAGCGAAGCGACCGGATCGAGGGTAAAGCCGGAATGGCCGCCAAGCCGGGCGCCCGGATCGAAAGCCGCAGCGTCGACGATGGTGCGGCCACGGCCGATAAAGGCGCGCCTGTCGGTCTCGGCTTCGGCGTCGCGCGCCGGACCGGACGGGTCGGTGACGAAATGCACCATCGTCACGTCTGGCTCGCTGGTCTCGCGCTTGCGCCGCGTGGCGAAGATCGCCCCATTGTTGGGGGCAATTTCGGTCTCCACGAACATTTTCGAGAAGGCGGGATGGGCATTGTCGGATACCTCCAGGCCCAGCACCAGCTCGGCGAAGGAGGTCACTTCGATGTGACGGTCGGTCGGTCCCTCGTTGAACAGCGTCACGCGGCGGCCTTCGCCATTGCCTTCCGAGATGACGATGCATTCGACCTCGGAGCGCAGCGTGCCGACCAGTTTGACGAAGCTCGCCTTGTCGTCGGAGAACAGCGTCTGGGTGCGCTCCTCGGCCGCGCGCTTCGGCTCCGCCGTCGCCGACCACCAGTCGCCACTGCCTGCGTCGCGCAAGAAGATGTAGGAGCCGAGCCGGTCCTCGGTCGGATCCGGCTGCCAGCGCGTGACGGACAGATCGCCCCACCGGCTGTAGCCGGAGCCTGTCGCGGTGACCATCACCGAATAGCGGCCGTTCGACATCACGTTGGTCGAACGCAGTGCCCGCACAGGATCGAGCACGATGCGGGTGTCGGGACTCTCGGTTTCGGTCTCGTCCTTCGCCCGTTCGTCCGCCTCGGTTCTGACGGTCGCAGTCGGGATGTCGCGCGGCGCCCTCTCCTGGAGCAGAAGTTCGGCCGACTCGATGACCGGATCGCTGTGAAAACGGTCGCGCAGGCGACCCTCGAAAATGGCATCGGCGACCGCCGCGATCGACATACCGGAATGGTGGGCCATGTAGTTCTGCACGACGACGTGATCGGTGCCTTCCGGCACGCGCTGCGGCGTGAAATCGACCGCGTCGTAGTAACCATGGCGGCCAAGCGCGCCGAGCTCCCGCAGTCGCGCTAGGTTCTGCACCGCTTCGCGCGGGTTGAACTGCGCGGCCAGCACGGTGGCGTAAGGCGCGATCACCGTGTTCTGGCCAAGGCCGCGCTTCAACCCGAGACCAGGCACGCCGAAATTGGTGTACTGGTAGGTCAGCTCGCGGTCGCGGGCGTTGTAGGCCGCTTCCGAGATGCCCCAGGGCACGTTCTTCTGGCGGCCATACTGGATCTGACGTTTGATGATCAGCTTGCTGGTCTGGTTGAGAATCGAACCTTGCGGTTCCTTCATCACCAGCGGCGGCATCAGATACTCGAACATCGAGCCGGACCAGGACATCAGCGCGCCCTGGAAGCCTATCTCGACGATCGGCCGGCCAAGCCGGAACCAGTGCTCAGTCGGCAGGTCGCCCTTTGCGATGGCGAACAGGCTGGTCAGCCGCGCCTCGGAGGCCAGAAGATCGTAGCAGCTCTCGTCGAGCTGGTGCTCCTCGACCCGGTAGCCGATCGACAGCAGCTTGCGCTCCGGCCGCATCAGGAACGAGAACTCCATCTCGAAGGCGAAGCGGCGCGTGCGCTCGCGCAGGGTGAGCAGCTTGGCCCGCAGCGCCTCGACCGCGTTGTCGTCGCTGTGGGCGTCGTGGACATGCGCCTCGCAGGTCGCTTCGAGCCTGGCCGCCCAGTCGACGATGACATCGCTCTGTGGCGATGCCGCCTCGGTGTGGATGGCGGTGGCGAGCTTGCGGATCTCGCCGGCCAGCACAGCCAAATTGATGGTGCGGATCGAGGCCATTTCCGGCTGCGCCTTGATGGTGTCGACGGCGCGCCGCATGCCGTCGAGGCGGTCGGCAAGGCGCTGGCGCAGCGGCCGCAGCTGACGGCGGTCGTCGGGCAGCTCATCCAGGCTCTCGCCGAGGATGGTCACTGTGTCGAGGATGCCCTCGAAATCGCCCTGGAGATGAACGGACGGCGCCTCGGCCCATTCGGCGCAGGCCGCCGCCACCGCCACCAAATGGCCGGCGAGATTGCCGCTGTCGACAGCCGAGATGTAGAGCGGATAGAGCGGCTTCAGTGTGGTGGTGTCGTACCAGTTGAAGAGATGGCCGCGGTTGCGCGGCATGCTCTCGATGGTCGTCATGGTGGCATCGATGCGGGTGATGGCGTCGGACAGGCTGATCCAGCCGAAATCGCGAGCCGAGACGACCGACAGGAGATAGACGCCGATATTGGTCGGGGAGGTGCGCGGCGCGACCACCGGCGCCGGGCTCTCCTGGAAATTGTCCGGCGGCAGGTGATGATGCTCCGCCGTGACGAAGGTTTCGAAATAGTGCCAGGTGCGGCGCGCCACGGTGCGCAGCGCATGGATGTCGGCCTGCGAGATGCGCAGCCGGTCCTCGGTCTCGGCCGAGCGGCTGATCCAGCTGGCGATCGCCGGGGAGCCGATCCAGAACAGAGCGAAGAAAAAGGCGACGAAGGCGCCGGTGGAATCGGCCAGCACCGGAATGGCGAGGCCGACGAAGCCGATGATCACGGCGCCGTACATCATGCCGTAGTAGGAGCCGATGTCGTTGTCGCCGGCCTTGTGCGCCTGCGAGGCGGTGCGCCATTCCAGCAGGTTCTGCCGGGAGACGAACAGCCGGTAGAGCGTGCGCACGATGGCGTCGCCCATCATCCAGGCGTTATGCGCCATCAGCACGATCTTCAAGGCCACCATGGCGGTGCCGAAGGCCACGTCGCGCGCCAGCGCGGAGAAATGGCCGCGCGGCGTCTGGTCACCGCTCTTGGGCAGTATGGCGTTGACGACGTCGAAAGTGGGCGCCATGAACAGGCTGAGGATCAGCAATGCCTGCCATTGTGCTGCCTGCGTGAAGGGCAGCAGCGTCCAGCCGGCGATCGCCGCCATCACCCAGAAGATCGGCGTCAGCGAGCGGCGCAGATTGTCGACCATCTTCCAACGCGACAGCGCCGGGACGCCGGAGCGCGGATCGAGGATGAAGCCCAGGAGCTGCCAATCGCCGCGCGCCCAGCGATGGTGGCGCGAGGCGTCGACCGAATAGCGGGTCGGATAATCCTCGACCAGTTCGACGTCGGTGACGAGCGCAGAACGCGCCAGCGCGCCTTCGAGCAGATCGTGGCTGAGGATGGTGTTTTCCTCGATGCGGCCCTGCAACGCGGCCTCGAAGGCATCGACGTGGTAGAGGCCCTTGCCGGTGAAGGAACCGTCGCCGAAGACGTCCTGGTACAGGTCGGACACCGCAAAGACATAAGGATCGAGGCCGCGATTGGCCGAGAAGACCCGTTGGAAGAACGACGCCTCGTCGCCGCTGGTCAGCGAAGCGGTGATACGTGGCTGCAGGATCGTGTAGCCCGAGGTGACGACGCGCCTGGTGGCATCGAAATGCGGTCGGTTGAGCGGGTGGCAGAGCTTGCCGACAAGCGTAGCGACCGCATCGCGGGTGGTGCGCGTGTCGGCGTCGAGCGTCATTACGTGAACGACTTTTTCCGGCAGCGGCACATCGAGCGGCAGGAAGGTGGTGTCGCTGTCGCCGCGCAGCAGCAGGTCAAGCTCGTGCAGCTTGCCGCGCTTGCGCTCCCAGCCCATCCAGCATCCCTGCGCGGCATTATAGAGCCGGCGCCGGTGCAGGAGATAGAAGCGCGGCGCGCCTTCGGCGGGATAGCGGGCGTTGAGGCGGGCGATCTCGTCACGGGCGAATTCGAGAATCTCGGTGTCGGCCGCGTCGATCTCGGTCTTGCTGTCGGGCCAGTCCGACAGCAGGGCGAAGTGGATCTCGTCCGCCAGATTGGCGAGGTAGTGCACTTCGATGTTGCGGATGTTTTCCTCGACGTCGTCGCGCGAGCCGATCAGCGACGGCACCACCACCAGCGTGCGTGCCTCGGACGGCACGCCGTGCCTGTAGTCATAGCCGATAAGGCGCGTCGGCTTGAGGAACAGCGAGACAACGGTATTGAAGAAAGCGAGCGCGCCTTCGCTGGCCGGCACGGCAAACAGCGCCAGCATCAAGACGATCGAAGGCACAGACAGGCCGAGATTGGCAAGGGCATTGCCGGACACCACCAGCAGCAGCACGGTCAGCGCAAAGACCGGCAGGACGATGCCCAGCCATCCGGTCTTGGCAAAGGTGCGCTTGACGGTCTGACTGACGGTCGGTCGGTAGCCGATCGCCTTTTCCAGCTCCAGCCGGCGTGGCCCGACAAGGAAAAAACCGACATCCGTGTGCGCTAAAGGAGCCGCAAGGCCATCTGCGCCGTCGGCGGCGGATGCAATTTCGTTGGTGATCTGGCCGGCCAGTTCGATCGCTTTTTCGGCGACGCGATATTCCGACAGATTCGAGCGGCGGGCCAGCTCTTCGATCGCGGTCCGGTACTGGTCACGCGAGAAGAAATCGAGCGCGGCGAAGTCGGTGCGCTCGCGCAGCACCGTGTCGATACGGCTGACGCCCTCGAACCACACCGTCCAGTCGATATCGTTGATGAGACGCAGGCCGCGTATGATGTTGCCGGTCGTCACATTGCCGCTGGACAGCGTATGATGCTCGGAAATGATGATTTCCTCGGCGTCCGAGCCGGTCTTCTCGAGTTCGCCTTCCAGCCACTCCAGCGCCTTGCCTGCATTCTGCGAGCCGTCGCGCAAGCGGTAGAGCAGTTGCGTGGCAAAGGTGGTGTCCTGGGCGTGCGCGCTGAAATTGGCCAGGATCGCTTGCCGGTCGCGGGTATCGTCGGTCGCCAGCACCTTGTCGGCGACATCATTGGCGATCTGGCGCATCTGCCGGGTGCGGTTGACCCTGACCGCAAGGCGGCGAAGATTTTCGATCAGAACGAAGCGCAACAGCGACGGCAGCGCCCAGAGTTCGCCGATCTTCAGCGGCTCGACCGACTGGAAGCCCTGGACGATGGCCTTGAACATGGTCGCGGAGACGGAACTGTCGGAATGCGCCACATAAGTCCAGGCCAGCGCCAGCGCGCGCGGCACGCCGCCGCCGTCCGGCAGCTTCAGCGTCGGCAGTTGACGATAGAAGCGGCGCGGCAGGTCGCGCTTGACCTGGAAAATGGTTTCCTCGACCAGATAGTTGTTGTCGAGCAGCCATTGCGCCGCGGGCGTGATGGTCTCGCCCCTCGCCTGCGCGGCGTTGGTCGAACGGTAGACTTCGAGGATCTTCTTGGCGCTGTCGCGGATGCGGGCCTGGAAATCGAATGGCGTCAGGCCGAACAGATCCGCGAGATCGCCCTTGGCCAGGCTTTCACCGAGCAGCCGAAGGCGTTCCTCCGGCAGGAAAATGGATCTTATCGGTTCTTCCGTGATGGGCGGGAAGCTCGCGCTGGTCTTTTCGATTTGTGCTGGATTCGTCTGAATATTCATTGAAAATTCCGTAAGCGGGCACTCAGCGGCGTCACCGCCACGGCAATGGCCCTAAAACCGATTCAAATGCAATTGGTTGCATGCCCAGCTTTTGCCGAAAATTGTTTCCGCACCACGACAAGGCATCGTCTTTTCGACCGTTTCAAAGACGAACGCCTCTCACTCCCGCCGAGACCGATCGACGGAAAGGATTCAGGCTTTTTCGTGATCCCGGCTGGAGCTTACCCTATATTTCGCCGGCATCGCGATCATGTTTGGAAACAAGCGTTAATCGTTGGCTCGAATGCCATCGATCCGGACCACGAATACTGTCGTGTCGTCGATCGGCTGGATGCGCAGGCCAGTTGTGGCTGAGGCAGTCAGGAGCGCGTCGAGGTGGCCAAGGCGAACAGGCTCAGCGGCGGCAACCACGAACTCCCCACCCAGACACAGGACGAGGGTCGCGCGGCTTTCAGTTCCGATTTCCAAAGGGTTCGAGATTACGAGGCGTTCGACGGAATGCCTCATGCGGCCGCGACGGGTCATTACGTTGAGATCGGTGATCGGGCCGGCGATCAGTTCGGCACTGGTCGGCCGGTCGGCCGGAAAGGAAAGCGGGGCTGAAGCGGCGGTCAGGCGCGCCGGCGGCTGGCCGGCGACATCAAGAACGATCCCCTCGCCTTCCAATACCGACAGGGTGCGGTCAATGCCGGCAAAGCTGGAGAACGGCCCGCTGCCTTCGACGCGGGCCATCGAGACACGCCAATCGAAGGTGTCGAGCCCGGCATCGGCCGGCGAGACGGCGATTTCCGTCGTCACGCCGCCGCCGTTCTTCCACGGCATCGATTTGTATTCGGCTGCCCGCAGGACGCGCATCGGTCGGCCTACTATCCCAGAATGCCGGGCAAATTGAGCTGATGCTCCCTGGCGCAATCGATGGCGATGTCGTAGCCGGCGTCGGCGTGCCTCATGACGCCGGTCGCCGGATCATTCCACAGCACCCGCTCCAGGCGCCTGGCTGCCTCAGGCGTGCCGTCCGCGACGATGACCATGCCTGCATGCTGGGAAAAGCCCATGCCGACACCGCCGCCATGGTGCAGCGACACCCAGGTAGCGCCCGATGCCGTGTTGAGCAAGGCGTTGAGCAGCGGCCAGTCGGAAACCGCATCCGAGCCGTCCTTCATCGCCTCTGTCTCGCGGTTCGGCGAGGCGACCGAGCCGGAATCGAGATGGTCGCGGCCGATGACGACAGGCGCCTTGAGTTCGCCTTTGGCGACCATCTCGTTGAAGGCGAGGCCCAGCCGGTGGCGGTCGCCGAGGCCGACCCAGCAGATGCGCGCCGGCAAGCCCTGGAAGGCGATGCGCTCGCGCGCCATGTCCAGCCAGTTGTGCAAATGGGTGTTGCCGGGCGTCAGTTCGCGCACCTTGGCGTCGGTCTTGTAGATGTCCTGCGGATCGCCGGAAAGGGCCGCCCAGCGGAAGGGGCCGATGCCGCGGCAGAACAGCGGCCGGATATAGGCCGGCACGAAGCCTGGGAAGGCAAAGGCGTTCTCGAAGCCTTCTTCCTTGGCGACCTGGCGGATGTTGTTGCCGTAGTCGAGCGTCGGCACGCCGGCGTTCCAGAAGGCCACCATCGCCTCGACATGCTCGCGCATCGAGGCGCGGGCGGCTTTCTCGACTGCTTTCGGGTCGGACGTGCGCTTCTCGCGCCACTCGGCCAGCGTCCAGCCCTTGGGCAGATAGCCGTTCAACGGATCGTGCGCCGAAGTCTGGTCGGTGACCATATCGGGGCGCACGCCGCGCCGCACCAGCTCGGGCACGATATCGGCGGTGTTGCCGACCAGGCCGACCGACTTCGCCTCGCCTGCCCTGGTCCAGCGCGCGATCTTCTCCAGCGCCTCGTCAAGCGTATCGGCACGCTCGTCGACATAGCGGGTGCGCAGCCGGAAATCGATGCGGTCGGGATCGCATTCGACGGCCAGGCAGCAGGCGCCGGCCATGACGGCCGCGAGAGGCTGGGCGCCCCCCATGCCGCCGAGGCCGCCAGTCAGGATCCATTTGCCCCTGAGATCGCCGCCATAGTGCTGGCGTCCGGCTTCGACGAAGGTCTCGTAGGTGCCCTGCACGATGCCTTGCGTGCCGATATAGATCCACGAGCCGGCCGTCATCTGGCCGTACATCATCAGGCCTTTCCTATCGAGCTCGTTGAATTTCTCCCAGGTCGCCCAATGCGGCACCAGATTGGAGTTGGCGATCAAAACGCGCGGCGCGTCGGGATGAGTGCGGAAGACGCCGACCGGCTTGCCGGACTGCACCAGCAGCGTCTCGTCCTCGCCAAGCGTCTTCAGCGAAGCGGCGATGCGGTCGAAATCGTTCCAGGTGCGCGCCGCCCGGCCGATGCCGCCATAGACGACCAGTTCGTTGGGATTTTCGGCGACATCGGGATCGAGATTGTTCATCAGCATGCGCAGCGGCGCTTCGGTCGTCCAATACCTGGCATTGAGCTTGTCGCCGCGGGGGCTGCGCACTTCGCGGATGTTGTGGCGAGGATCGGTCATGTCGTCACTTCCCTTTCAGATGAGTGCGGCGAGGCGTCAGCTCTCGACCCACGAAATCGCGGTCTCGAGGATGGATGTCAGCGTGGCGCGGATCGGCGCGGCGAAGGCGGCGTCGTAAGGCACCGGCCAGTTGTCGGGCGCGCCCTTGCCTTCGGGCTCTCGCATGTAGCCGCGGTTGGACAGTTCCATCTGCAGCGCATGGACGCCGTTTTGCGGCTGGCCGAAATGGCGCGTGATCCATCCGCCCTTGAAGCGGCCATTGACCACGAAGGTCTCGCCGGTCTCGGCCAGGATCCCGGCGACCTTTTCCTGCAGCGCCGGATCCGTGCTCTTGCCGTCATTGGTGCCGAGATTGAAGACCGGCAGCGTGCCATCGAACAGGCGCGGCAGCACAGAGCGGATCGAGTGGCAGTCATAGAGGACGATTTTGCCATGCAATCCGCGCAGCCGGTCGATCTCGGCCTGGAGCGCGGCATGATAGGGCATGAAGAATTTTCGGCGGCGCTCGTCGATTTCCGACGGCCCCGGTTCCTCGCCTGTACGGTAGAGCGGATCGCCGTCGAAGGTTTCGGTCGGGCACAGCCCGGTCGTCGCCTGACCAGGGTAGAGCGAGGCGCCTGACGGATCGCGATTGACGTCGATGACGGTGCGCGAGATGGCGGTGTGCACGACGGTGGCGCCAAGACCTGCGGCGAAATCATAGAGCTTGTCGATCCACCAGTCGCAGTCGCGCTGGCCAAGCCAGCTCGAGACCAGCCGGTTGTCGAGACCGGCGAGATCGATGCCGGTGTGCGGCATGGAAACCAGCAGCGGCGCGGTGCCTTGTTTTACCGTCAGCCAAGGAGGTGTCATGCGAGGCCTCCGCAGGTTGGAGCTCTACGGCTGGGATGAGAAGGAACGTAACCTACCATGCCAAGCATTCTCATGAGGCAATTCCCGGCAGCGCCACCGCGCTCGCCGCCTTCACCGCTGCACCGCTGCGCACCATGGCGATGGCTTTCTCCATGTCGGGATGGAAATGCCGGTCGTTGTCGAGATGCGGCACCTCCGCCCTGACCAATTTGCGCACCGCTTCGAGTGCGGTGCTGGAAGCGAGCGGCGCGTGGAAATCGCAGCCCTGGGTCGCGGCCAGCAACTCGATGCCGATGACGGCCGTGGCGTTCTCGACCATGCCGATCAGCCGGCGCGCACCATGTGCGGCCATCGAGACGTGATCCTCCTGGTTGGCCGAGGTCGGGATCGAATCGACGCTTGCTGGATAGGCCTTCTGCTTGTTTTCGGAAACCAGCGCTGCCGCCGTCACCTGCGGGATCATGAAGCCGGAATTCAGGCCGGGCTTCGGCGTCAAAAAGGCGGGCATGCCCGACAGCGCAGGGTCGACCAGCATGGCGATGCGGCGCTCCGACAGCGAGCCGATCTCGCAGACGGCGAGTGCGATCATGTCGGCAGCGAAAGCCACCGGCTCGGCATGGAAATTGCCGCCCGACAAGGCGGTGTCGTCCTCGGCGAAGATCAAGGGATTGTCGGTGACGCCATTGGCTTCCGTGCCGAGCGTGTCGGCCGCCTTGCGCAACACGTCCAGAGCGGCCCCCATCACCTGCGGCTGGCAGCGCAGGCAATAGGGATCCTGCACGCGCTCGTCGCCGACGCGGTGGGATTCGCGGATGGCGCTGCCGGCCATCAGACTGCGCAGCGCATTCGCCGTCTCGATCTGGCCGCGATGCTTCCTCAAGAGATGGATGCGCGGATCGAAGGGGGCGTCCGAGCCCCTGGCGGCGTCGGTGGACAGTGCACCCGCGACCAGTGCCGACTGGTAGAGAACTTCGGCCTCGAACAAGCCCGCCAGCGCGTAGGCGGTCGAGAACTGCGTGCCGTTAAGCAGCGCCAGCCCTTCCTTGGCGCCAAGGATGACAGGCTCCAGCCCATGCGAGACGAAGGCGACCTTGGCCGGGAAGCGGCCATGCGGCGTGAAGCATTCGCCGACGCCGATCATCACGGCCGTCATGTGTGACAGCGGCGCGAGGTCGCCGGAGGCGCCGACCGAACCTTGCGCCGGCACCACCGGGATGACATCGTTGGCCAGCATCGCTTCCAGCAGCTCGATGGTGCGCGACCGCACGCCGGAGGCGCCCTGCGCCAGGCTGGCAAGCTTCAAGGCCATCATCAGCCTGCAAACAGCGACCGGCATCGGCTCGCCGACGCCGGCGGCGTGCGAGAGCACGATGTTACGCTGAAGCGTTTCGAGATCCTGGGCAGGAATGCGGACGCTGGCCAGTTTGCCGAAACCGGTGTTGATGCCATAGACCGGCTCGCCCTTGGCGACGATGCGTGCGACAGCCTCCGCACTCGCCTTGATCTTTGGCCGGCAGGCATCGTCGAGCCTGGGCACGGCGCCGCGATAGATGGCGCGCCAGTCGGCCAGGGTCACGTTGCCGGGTTTCAGTACGAGTTCGGTCATTGTCCTCTCCAGATGCGCGCGTGCAAGGGGTTGAAGCCCATGCGGTAGACGAGTTCGGCAGGGCGCTCGATGCTCCAGATCGCTAGATCGGCGGATTTGCCCGCCTCCAGCGTGCCGGTCTGTCCGAGCAGACCCAGTGCGCGGGCGGCTTCGCGGGTCACGCCCGCGAGGCATTCATCGACCGTCATGCCGAACAAGGTCGCCGCCATGTTCATGGTCAGCAGCAACGACGTCAGCGGCGAGGTGCCGGGATTGTTGTCGGTGGCGACGGCCATCCTGACGTCATGCCTGCGGAATAATTCGATCGGAGGTTTCTTCGTCTCGCGAATAAAATAGTAAGCGCCGGGCAGGATCGTCGCCACGCTGCCCGATGCAGCCATTGCCGCCGCGCCTGCCTCATCGGTGTATTCGAGATGATCTGCCGACAGCGCGCCATAGCGCGCGGCAAGCTCGGCGCCATGCAGGTTCGACAATTGGTCGGCATGGAGCTTTACCGGCAGGCCAAGCGCCTTTGCGGCTTCGAAGACCCGTGCCATCTGCTCGACCGAAAACGCGATGCCTTCGCAGAAACCATCGACGGCGTCGGCAAGCCCGTCGGCAGCGATGGCCGGCAGGATCGTGGCGGCCATGAGATCGATAAAGGCGTCCTTGTCGCCCTTGGCTTCCGGCGGCAAGGCATGGGCGCCGAGAAAGGTCGTGCGGATCGTCACCGGGCGCTCGGCGCCCAGGCGGCGCGCCGCGCGCAGCGACTTTTTCTCGTTTTCCAGGTCAAGGCCATAGCCGGACTTGACCTCGACGGTGGTAGCACCCTCGGCGATCAGCGCATCCAGACGCGGCAGTGTCTGAGCGACCAGTTCGTCCTCACCCGCGGCACGCAAGGCCCTGACCGACGAGACGATGCCGCCGCCGGCCTTGGCGACCTCCTCATAGGTGGCGCCTGCCAGCCGCATCTCGAACTCGTTGGCGCGGTCGCCGGCATGGACGAGATGGGTGTGGCAGTCGATCAGGCCGGGCGTGATCCAGCGGCCCTCGCAATCGACGATCTCGGCACGCTGCTCGAACGCCGCCGGAATATCGGCTTCGGCGCCGGCATAGACGATGGTGCCGTCACGCGCGGCGACGGCGCCCTTTTCGACGACGCCCTGCCCTGCTGCCCCTTCGGCAAAAGTCGCCAGGCGCGCATTGCGCCATATGCGAACCGCCGCCGCCCGGCCTCTGCTTTCTCCAGCCATCATATTTTCCCTTTGAAAGGATGGCGTTTATGTATATACATATTAAAAAGCACCGCAAGTGCTATTGTCATCATAAGCCAGGATTCGGAGAACAACGTGACGGCGATCTTTGCGGAACAGGCGCTTCTGCCGGAAGGCTGGCGAAGCAATGTGCGCATCGCCCTGGGCGGAGGCCGCGTTGCGGCAATCGACGCCGGGGTTGCGCCGAACACCGGCGACGAACGCCACGCCATCGTCCTGCCGGGCATGCCCAACCTGCATAGCCACGCGTTCCAGCGCGGCATGGCCGGACTTGCCGAGTTGCGCGGCCCGTCGGCCGACAGTTTCTGGAGTTGGCGCGAGGTGATGTACCGTTTCGCGCTGTCGATGACGCCCGACCAGGTCGAGGCGGTCGCCGCCCAGCTCTATGTCGAGATGCTGGAGGCCGGCTTTTCGCGTGTGGGCGAATTTCATTATCTGCATCACGACCGCGACGGAAAGCCCTACGCCAACATTGCCGAAATGGCCGAGCGCATCGCGGCCGCCGCCGCAGAAACCGGCATAGGCTTGACGCTGCTGCCGGTCTTCTATGCACACTCTTCTTTCGGCGGCGCGGCTCCCAACGAAGGTCAGCGCAGATTTCTCAATGATGTTAACCGGTTCTCACGCCTGGTTGAGAAAAGTCGCGAATGCGTTCGCGCCTTGAATCAAGCGGTCATCGGCGTCGCCCCCCATAGTTTGCGTGCCGCGACGGTCGAGGAGTTGCGACAAGTCGCTGCGATGGCGCCGGACGGACCGATCCACATCCACGTCGCGGAACAAGTGAAGGAGGTCGAGGACTGCATTGCCTGGTCGGGGGCGCGTCCGGTCGAGTTTCTGCTTGGCCATGCCAATGTCGACCGGCGCTGGTGCCTGATCCATGCCACCCATATGACCGATGCCGAGACCATGGCGATGGCAAAAAGCGGCGCGATCGCTGGGCTGTGCCCGATCACCGAAGCCAATCTCGGCGATGGCATTTTTGCGGCGCCGCTGTTCGCGCAACATGGCGGCCGCTTCGGCGTCGGCTCCGATTCCAACGTGCTGATCGGGCTGCCGGACGAACTTCGGCAACTCGAATATTCGCAGCGTCTTGCCCACCGCGCCCGCAACGTGCTGGCGGTCGCCGGCGGCTCGACCGGCCGCGCGCTGTTCGACGCAGCGCTTGACGGCGGCAGCGTCGCCCTTGGCGCCGGCGCCTCGCGGATCGCCATTGGCGCATCCGCCGACCTCGTATCGCTCGACCACAGCCAGGCTTCGCTTGCCGGCAAGACCGGAGACGCGATCCTCGACGCCTGGATCTTCGCCAACGGCACCAAGGTCGATTGCGTCTGGGTGCACGGCCAAAAGCAAGTCAGCGGCGGCAGGCACGCCAGGCGCGACGCCATCGCGGCGTGTTTCCGCAATGTCATG
The DNA here is from genome assembly GCF_006440475.1 of Mesorhizobium sp. B2-6-1. Lineage (NCBI taxonomy): Bacteria > Pseudomonadati > Pseudomonadota > Alphaproteobacteria > Hyphomicrobiales > Phyllobacteriaceae > Mesorhizobium > Mesorhizobium sp. B2-6-1. The sequence goes on along the minus strand of NZ_VFUH01000009.1, from coordinate 144,512 downwards.
ACCGCGCTTTCGGCAGGCTGATCAGGGACAGCCCATGAGCATGGTGGCGACAGCGGAGACGGAGGGCGGCGAGACGGTGTCGCTGCATCAGCGCATCCTGTCGGACATAAGCGAGAAAATCCTGTCCGGCGCCTGGGCGCCGGGGCATCGCATCCCGTTCGAGCACGAGCTGACGGCCGAATATGATTGCTCGCGCATGACGGTGAACAAGGCGCTGTCGCAGCTTGCCAAGTCAGGACTGATCGAACGCCGCCGGCGCTCAGGCAGCTTCGTGCGTCAGCCGCAATCGCAAGCGGCGGTGCTGGAAATCCACGACATCAGGATCGAGGTCGAAGCGCTCGGCCTGCCCTATCGCTATGAGCGGCTGGCGCGCCTGAAGCGGCGCAGCAGCGCGCAAGACCGGTCGCTGCTCGGGCTTTCTGCCTCGGGTTGGGTACTATCGCTGGAATGCCTGCATTTCGCCGGAGAGCGGCCGTTCGCGCTCGAAGAGCGGCTGATCAATCTCTCCGCCGTCACGGAAGCCGGCGAGGAAGAGTTCCTCGACATTGCACCGGGCCCGTGGCTGATCGGCCGTGTGCCGTGGAGCGAGGCCGAGCATCGCATTCGTGCTGTTGCCGCCGACGAGCGTGTTGCCGATGCCCTCGACATCGGCCTTGGTGCGGCCTGTCTTGTGGTCGAGCGCCGGACATGGAGTGCCGAGCACCCGGTCACCCATGTGCGCTTCACCTATGCAGCCGAGAGCCACACGTTGGTGGCAAGATTCACGCCGTCACACGGATAGCATCTCTTCCCTTCTCCCCTTTTTGCCTCGCAAGGAAGGGGAGAAGGGAAAGCGCAGCGCCTCAGATCGCCGCGGTGATAATGATCTCGACCAGATATTCCGGACCGGCGAGCTTGGCTTCGCCGGTGGCGCGAACGGGCGTGTGGCCCTGGGGCACCCACTTGTCCCATTCCGAGTTCATCTCGGCGAAAGTACCCATGTCGGCCAGCCAGATGATCGCCTGGACGATCTTGGTCTTGTCGGTGCCGGCCTTGGCCAACAATTCGTCGATCGTCGCCAGAATATCGCGGGTCTGCGAGGCGACATTACCGCCCGGCTCCCCAACCTGGCCGGCCAGATAGACGGTATTGCCGTGAATGACGATCTGGCTCATGCGTGGGCCAACATCGATGCGACGAATGCTCATGGGAGTTTCCTTCCTTTGTGATCGCGCCTCTTTAAAGTTGGCACCGGCTTCGGGCAAGGCCGAGCGTTCCAAATCCCCTTGGACCAGCGGCGCCGGAGAGTCACGGCAAGTTGAGCCGGCAGCCACAATTCCGCTCGATTGGCTTGTTGACTAATGTAATAACATCACATATCCAATCGGCGCTGCCCGGCAGCCGCACTACCGCCCCACGGACCGTCAAATGACCGAAACCTGCCTGACATTCCGTGACCTGACGCTTGGCTATAACAGCCATCCGGCGATCCATCATCTGGACGGCATCATACGCAAAGGCTCGCTGACCGCCGTCGTTGGCGCCAATGGCTCGGGCAAGTCGACGTTGATGAAGGGTATCGTAGGCGTGCTGAAGCCGATGGCCGGCGCGGTGACACGGGCGCCAGGCGTGCGCGCCGCCTATCTGCCGCAGCAATCGGAACTCGACCGCAGCTTTCCGGCCCGGGTCGTCGACCTGGTCTCGCTCGGCCTGTGGCCGAAACGCGGGCTGCTCGGCCGCCATACCAAGGAGGATCGCCAATCCGTCAGCGAGGCGTTGATGGCGGTCGGCCTTGGCGGCTTCGAGACCCGCCCGATCGACACGCTGTCGGGCGGCCAGTTGCAGCGCACCTTGTTTGCCCGCGTGCTGTTGCAGGATGCGGATCTCATCCTGCTCGACGAGCCGTTCAACGCCGTCGATGCAAAGACGATGGGCGATCTTATTGCGCTGATCAAGCGCTGGCATGGCGAGGAACGCACAATCATGGTCGTCGTCCACGACCTCGACCTTGTCCGGCAGAATTTTCCCGAAACGCTGCTGCTGGCCCGCCAGCCTGTCGCCTGGGGCGAGACGAAGGAGACGCTGCGGCCTGAGAATCTCCTGCGGGCCAGGCGCTTCCATGAAGCGTGGGAAGAGAACGCGCCATGGTGCGAGCCGGGCGGACCCGATCATGACCATGACGGACATGATCACAATCATGATGAGCCTGCCCATGCACAGGATCGTCACCACCATCATGGCGCCGGACCAAGGGCTGCATGATGAACGTATTCTACGAACTCTTCATCGCGCCTTTCGCCGATTTCGCCTTCATGCAGCGGGCGCTGTTCGGCTCGCTGATGCTGTCGCTCGGCGCCTGTCCGGTCGGCGTGTTCCTGATGTTGCGGCGCATGAGCCTCTCGGGCGACGCCATGGCGCACGCGATCCTGCCGGGCGCCGCCGCCGGCTTCCTGCTTTACGGGCTGGAAATCCTGCCGATGACCATTGGCGGCCTGATCGCCGGCATCGTCGTTGCACTCGGCGCGGGCGCCGTCTCGCGATTCACCATCCAGCGCGAAGACGCCTCGATGGCCGCCTTCTATCTGATTTCGCTCGCCGTCGGCGTGCTGATGGTTTCGGTCCGCGGCTCCAGCGTCGACCTCATGCATGTGCTGTTCGGTACGGTGCTGGCGCTCAACGATGAAGCGCTGACGCTGATCGGCGGCATCGTGCTGGTGACGCTCGCCAGCCTTGCCATCTTCTGGCGGGCCTTGGTCGCCGAATGCCTCGACCCGCTATTCCTGCGCTCGGTCAGCCGGTGGGGCAGTCCGGTGCATTTCATTTTCCTCGGCCTCGTCGTGCTCAACCTCGTTGGCGGCTTCCAGGCGCTGGGCACGCTTCTATCGGTCGGGCTGATGATGCTGCCGGCCGCCGCGGCCCGTTTCTGGACCGTGCGCGTCGAACCGATGTGCGTGCTGGCCGTGCTGATCGGCTTTGCCTCCTGCATCGCCGGACTGCTTCTGTCCTACCACGCCTCGCTGCCCTCAGGCCCGGCGATCATCCTGTCGGCAGGCGTCGTCTATTTCGCCTCGATCTTGTTCGGCACACGCGGCGCGCTGCGCGCCCGCATCGTCCATCACCGTCATCGGACGGCCTGATCCATCCCCAGCCTCCAAGGAGACCGCCCATGTTGAAATCGATCCGCGCCGCCCTTACGATGAGCGTTATAACATTAACTGCTCTCGACGCGTCGTCGGCCTTTGCGGCGCCCTTGAAAGTGGTCGCAAGTTTTACCGTCATTGCCGATTTCGCCAGGAATGTTGGCGGCGACCGCGTCAACATCACCACCATCGTGGGACCCGACGGCGATGCGCATGTCTACGAGCCGAGCCCGGCTGATGCGGTCGCCATGGCGGGCGCCGATCTGGTGCTGGTCAACGGCCTGCATTTCGAGGGCTTTCTACAGCGGCTGGTCGATGCCAGCGCCACCAAGGCCTCGATCGTCACCCTGACCAAGGGCGTGGCGGCGATCGACTTCAAACCGGAATTCGCCGATGCGGACGCGGCGGAGGGCGCGGGTACCGGCGGCGGCAAGACGGTCACCGACCCACATGCCTTCCAGTCGATCGCCAACGCCAAGATCTATGTGAAGAACATTGCCGAGGCGTTCTGTGCGGCCGACAATGATGGCTGCGTCAGCTACCAGACCAACGCCGCGGCTTACACAAAGAAGCTCGACGCGCTCGAAGGTGAAGTGAAGGCGGCGATCCAGTCCATTCCCGAGGCAAAACGCGTTGTCATCACCTCGCATGACGCGTTCGGCTATTTCGAGCACGAATACGGCCTGACCTTCCTAGCGCCGGAGGGCGTCTCGACGGACTCCGAACCGTCGGCCGCCGACGTCGCCAAGCTGGTCGAGCAGGTCAAGCAGGACAAAGCGGCGGCGATCTTCGTCGAGAACATCACCAATCCGCGCCTGATCGAGCAGATCGCCAGCGAGACCGGCATCAAGGTCGGCGGCACGCTCTATTCCGACGCGCTGTCGCAGCCCGACGGCCCGGCCTCGACCTATGTCGACATGATGCACAACAACATCACGCAGATCAAAGGCGCGATCCTCGGCAGTTGAGCCGCTCCGACCCAACCGGGCCCTCGCGGCCCGGTTGGATTTTCCGGTCAGCACTCGCTATTTGGCAGAGAAATCCCTCGGCGTGGATTGCCGGCCGTGCCGGGGAGTGGCAAGACTGCCCAACCAGATTGCGAGGACACCACAATGGAATACCGCGAGATCAGCGAGGACTATTCGGTCTCGGGCCAGATCCAGCCCGAGGACGTCGCCGCCATCAAGGCAGCAGGCTTCAAGAGCGTGATCTGCAACCGGCCGGACGACGAGCAGCCCGGCCAGCCTTCGGCCGACACGCTCAAGGCCGCAGTCGAGGCTGCCGGGCTGGCCTTCCGCTACATTCCCGTCATCAGCGGCCAGATCACCGCGGAGAATGTCGAGGACCAGGGACAAGCGCTCGACGAGCTGGAAGGCCCGGTGTTCGCCTACTGCCGTTCCGGCGCCCGCTGCACCAATCTCTATGGGCTGATTCAGCAGTCGAAGGGTTAGATTGGCAGCGCGCCCGTCTCCTTGAGCGTCTCGAGCACAATCGCCGTCTTGACGTGCTGCACGGATTCGTGCGGCAAGAGCACGCCATTGACGAACTCCGACAATGATTTCAGGTCGGGCGTAACCACCTTCAGGATATAATCCATTTCGCCGGTCAGCGCGTGCGCCTCCTGCACTTCGGGCAGCCGCGCCACCAGTTCGCCGAAGCGCCGCGCATTGTCGCGGTTGTGAGTGGCCAAGGTCACCGAGATGACGTTGACCAGCGAAAAGCCCAGCCGGTCGCGGTCAAGCACGGCGCGATAGCCCTTGATATAGCCGTCCTCCTCAAGCCGCTGGCGGCGGCGCGAGCATTGCGAGGCCGAGAGGTTCACCCGCTCCGAAAGGTCGTTGTTGGTGAGCCGTGCGTCACACTGCAACAGCGCCAATATCTTGCGATCAAACTGATCAAGACGCGCATCATTCATGATACTTCCAAAAACCATGCACATTTCATGCATCATATAAACATTTCAAGCGTTTGAATGCAAGCACCGTGCGACCTGCCCGCGCTATGATGAGTTGAGATGGCCCATCCAGGCCAAGCCAGCTTCCGGAGGATTATCATGGGTCCCTTCCCGCACGACGCCCCGCCCGCCAAGATCAGCAAGACCAACCCTGCCGGCACCGACGGTTTCGAGTTCGTCGAATTCGCGCATCCGGAGCCGCGGAAGCTGGCCGAGTTGTTCACCCGCATGGGCTACGTAGCCGTGGCCAGGCATCGCACCAAGGACATCACTGTCTGGCGGCAAGGCGACATCAACTATGTCGTCAACGCCGAGCCCAGCTCGCATGCGATGAAGTTCGTCGACAAGCATGGCCCATGCGCCTCCTCGATGGCGTGGCGGGTCGTGGACGCCAAGCATGCCTTCGAACACGCGGTATCGAAAGGAGCCACGCCTTACGAAGGCGCCGACAAGACGCTTGACGTGCCGGCGATCGTTGGCATCGGCGGCTCGCTGCTCTACTTCATCGAAACCTATGGCGAGAGGGGTTCGGCCTATGATGCCGAATTCGAATGGCTGGGCAAACGCGACCCCAGGCCGGAAGGCGTCGGCTTCTATTTCCTCGACCACCTCACGCATAATGTCTACCGCGGCAACATGGACAAATGGTGGGATTTCTACCGCGACCTGTTTGGCTTCAAGCAGATCCATTTCTTCGACATCGACGGCAAGATCACCGGGCTGGTCAGCCGGGCGATCACCTCGCCCTGCGGCAAGATCCGCATTCCGCTCAACGAGTCCAAGGACGACACCAGCCAGATCGCCGAATATCTGAAGAAGTACAATGGCGAGGGCATCCAGCACATAGCGGTGGGCACCGACGCGATCTACGAGGCCACCGACAAGCTTGCCGCCAATGGGCTGAAATTCATGCCCGGCCCGCCGGAGACCTATTACGAGATGTCGCATGCACGCGTGAACGGCCATGACGAGCCGATCGAGCGCATGAAGAAGCATGGCATTTTGATCGACGGTGAAGGCGTGGTCGACGGCGGCACGACGAAGATCCTCTTGCAGATCTTCTCCAAGACCGTGATCGGACCGATCTTCTTCGAATTCATCCAGCGCAAAGGCGACGAAGGCTTTGGCGAAGGCAATTTCCGCGCACTGTTCGAATCGATCGAGCAGGACCAGATCAAGCGCGGCGTGATCAAGGTGCAGGCCGCGGAGTAGATCGATCCCGACCAGGCGGCTTGCGGTTCGATAAATTATGACCTAAATTATGGTCACAAAGGATCGAGCCATGAATGTTTCCATCGCCGAGGCCAAGGCCAAATTGTCGGAACTCGTCAGCCGCGCGGAAGCCGGTGAAGAGATTGTACTCACGCGCCACGGCAAGGTGGCTGCGCGTATCGTGCCTCCGGCAGCGGCGGAACCCTTGCCGCGTATCGGCGCGTTGAAAGGCAAGATCTGGATTGCGGACGATTTTGACGAACTCGGCCCCGAATGGGACGAGTACGTCAAATGATGATCGGCCCGTTTCTCGCCGATACACATATCATCCTTTGGTCGATTTCGGACGATCGACGTCTTAGCAAGCACTACCGCGCCATCCTGGCTTCGGAAGCGGTGGTGTTCGCCAGCGCGGCAAGCGTCTGGGAAATTGCCATCAAGCGCTCAATCAGAAAACTCGATGCGCCGGATGATCTGCCAACACTGCTTCCAAGGATGCAATTTCAGCCGCTCGCCGTCACCTTCCAGCATGCGAACGCTGTCGCCGGCCTACCCCACCACCATGGCGATCCATTCGACAGACTACTGATTGCGCAGGCGCAAATGGACAAACTAACCATCATGACATCCGACCCGCATTTCGCCCGCTACGACGTCGCCCTGACATAAGCAGTGGTCTCACAAACCCAGCCGTCCAACCTCCTCCTGCCTCAGCTTCAAATCATAATCGAGCAGGAACTCGTCGAGTTGCGGCGGCGCGACCGACGTGCCGGACAGCATCGCGTGCACCTGGCCGCGATGGTGGATGTCATGCAGGAAAACATGGGCGAGGATATCGCCGATCTTTTCCGGGATCATGCCGTCTCCACGCCGGTCAGTGATGACATGGCGGTCGAGGTCGGCTTCCAACAAGGCATCGCAGAAGGTGATCAGCTTGCGGTCGAACTTGATCTGGGCCACTGACAAGTCGGCTGCGCTATCGAACGGCACGAAATCATCGTACACCGCGGCGCCGATACCGCCCTGCTCCAGAAAATCGAGATAGAGAAGATCGACCGCAAGGATGTGGTTGAGCGTCGCCCTTATCGACGGGAAGAAGCTGATGCGATTGGCTTCGAATTCACCAGGCCCCAGCATAAGCACGGCGCGGTAGAGCCGGTCGTTCGACCAGCGATTGTTGCGGGCCATGCGGCGCAGATGATCAAGCAGGTTCATCCTTCAACTTTTTGCGCTCTCACCCTTCATATTTCTCGACCGTCTGCTCGATGGCGCCGAAGATCGAATGCCCGGCCTTATCCTTCATCTCTATGCGCACCGTGTCGCCGAAATGCAGGAACGGCGTCTTCGGCTCGCCTGTCTCGATGGTCTCGATCATGCGCAGTTCGGCGATGCAGGAATAACCCGCGCCGCCGGCCGAGACAGGTTTGCCAGGCTCACCGCCGAGCTTGTTGGAGACGGTGCCGGAGCCGATGATGGTGCCGGCCGCCAGCGGCCGTGTTTTCGCCGCGTGCACGATGAGCGCGGGGAAATCGAACGTCATGTCGACGCCGGCATTCGCCCGGCCGAAAGGTTTGCCGTTGAGGTCGGCAAGCAGCGGCAGGCTGACCTTGCCGCCATCCCAGGCCTCGCCCAACTCGTCCGGCGTCACCGCGACCGGCGAGAAGGCCGAGGACGGCTTGGATTGAAAGAAGCCGAACCCCTTGGCGAGTTCCGGTCCGGTAATGGCACGCAGCGTCACGTCGTTGACCAGCATCATCAGTCGAATCGCCTCCCGCGCTTTTTCAAGGCCAGCGCCCATCGGCACATCATCGACAACGACCGCGACTTCCGCCTCCATGTCGATGCCAAAGGCCTCGTCGGCCATGCGGATCGGGTCTCGCGGCGGGATGAAGCTGTCGGAGCCGCCCTGATAGATCAGCGGGTCGGTCCAGAAGCTTGCCGGCATTTCGGCGCCGCGTGCTTTTCGCACCAGCTCGACATGGTTCACATAGGCCGAACCGTCAGCCCATTGATAGGCGCGCGGCAGCGGCGAATGGGCATTATGTTCGTGAAAGCGCGCCGACGGCACCGCATTGCTCTCGAGCGACTCCGCCATTGCGGCCAAATGCGGCGAAATCCGCCGCCAATCGTCGAGCGCCGCCTGCAGCGTCGGCACCAGGAAGGAGGCATCAGTGAAGCGTGTAAGATCGCGCGAGACGACGACGAGCTTTCCGTCGCGCGTCCCGTTCTTCAATGTGGCAAGCTTCATGCGGTTTCCTCTCCTGACGCGGCCTTGCGCCGCAAGGCCCACAACAAGGCTGTTATGGGCAATCGTCAAGCCGCCGGCTCAACTTTCCTGAAGGCAGTTTTCCGGCGGCAGCGATCCTTCAGGACCAATCGCCCTCGGGCGTGCCATTGAAGCGCTTCTTCAGATCGGCCCAGCAGTCGATGTAATTGTCCTGCCTGGTGTCGAGTTCGGCGGCGTAGCGGGTCAGCATCTGCGGGAACCGGGTCTCGAACATGAAGGCCATGGTGTTGTCGAGCTTGACCGGTTTCAGATCCGCGCGCGAGGCCTTTTCGAAGCCAGGTGCATCCGGGCCATGGGCCAGCATCAGATTGTGCAGACTGATGCCGCCGGGAACGAACCCTTCTTCCTTGGCGTCGTACTGGCCGTGAATCAGCCCCATGAACTCGCTCATGATGTTGCGGTGATACCAGGGCGGGCGGAACGTATCCTCCGCCACCAGCCAGCGCGGCGGAAAGATGACGAAATCGATGTTGGCGGTGCCCTCCTCGCCGCTCGGCGCCGTCAGCACCGTGAAAATCGACGGATCGGGGTGGTCAAAGAGGATCGCACCAACCGGCGAAAACGCCGCCAGATCATATTTATAGGGTGCATAGTTGCCGTGCCACGCCACCACATCGAGGGGCGAATGGCCGATTTCCGTGACATGAAAATGTCCGCACCATTTGACGATCAGCCGGCAGGGCGTCTCCTTCTCCTCAAACCAGGCGCAGGGCGTCTTGAAATCGCGCGGATTGGCCAGGCAGTTGGCGCCGATCGGGCCGCGGTCGGGCATCGTCAGCTTGGCGCCGTAGTTCTCGCAGACATAGCCGCGCACTTCGGCATCGACCAGTTCGACCTTGAACACGAGGCCGCGCGGCAGGACCGCGATCTCGCCGGGCCTGAGCTCGATGACCCCCATCTCGGTGACGAAGCGCAAGGCGCCTACCTGCGGCACCACCAGCAACTCGCCGTCGGCGTTGAAGAAATGGTCGTCGACCATCGACCTGTTGGCGACATAGACATGCGCCGCCATGCCGGTCTGCCCAAGCACGTCGCCGGCGGTGGTGATCGAGCGCATGCCGGCGATGAAATCGGTCGGCTCCTTCGGCATCGGCACCGGGCTCCAGCGATACTGGCCGAGCGCCAGCTCATGATCGCCGACATTGGGCGCACTTTTCCAGAAGGGATAGCTCACCGACTTGAAGCGCCCGGTATGTCTGACGCTCGGCCTGATGCGGTAAAGCCAGGAGCGCTCATTGGTGCCGCGCGGCGCGGTGAAGGGCGAACCGGAGAGCTGCTCGGCATAGAGGCCGTAGGCCGGCCGCTGCGGTGAATTACGCCCGTGCGGCAGCGAACCCGGCAGGCTTTCGGTTTCGAAATCGTTACCGAAACCCGGCATGTAGGAAAAGGCCATCGCTTCCTCCTCGCGAATGCTTGACCAAATTGGTTTCATTTGTAACCATCCAAAATGTAACTATCAATGCCGTGCGCGGGCATTTCTCGACGGCTGGTCATGGAATCCGAAATCCTGGAACTCGAAAGCTTTCTGCCCTACCGGCTGTATCGGCTGGCCGATGCGCTGAGCCGCGAATTCTCTCGGATCTACAAGGAGCGTCACGGCCTCACACGGCCGGAATGGCGTACGCTTTCGGGGCTTGGCCAGCGCGGCACAATGACCGCGACGGAACTCGGCGCGCAGTCGGCGATGCACAAGACAAAGGTTTCGCGTGCCGTGGCGGAGCTTGAGCGTCGCCGCTGGCTCATCCGAACCACTGACGAGAACGATCGCCGCGTCGAGCACCTGGCGCTGACCAGAGCCGGACTTGCGGCCTATAGCGAGATGGTGCCACTGGCGAAGGCTTTCGAACGGGAGCTGCTGGCCCAGTTGAGCGCCGACCAGCAAGCCTCCATCGTCAAAGGCGTTGCGTCATTGGAAAGCGCGTTGGGTCTGAGATAGCGGCTATCGGCAGATAGAATATGAGACGGTGGCTCGACGCGACAGCGCCTTGAAGCAGAGACTGTCTGGCGGTCATTTTCGATCGCTGCTTGCTCGGTGGCGGATTTTCAGTGCTGTATGTCAGCCGGTGATCATCGACGGGCGAATTGGGGGGAAGGATGAAGTCGCTGCTCGCGAGGCCGGTGGCCGTGGTCGTCTTGCTGTTTGCCCGAGCCATCACCGCCGTGCGGCCGTTTTGGCATGAAGGCAGATTGCCTCGGCGTCGCTCGATCTTCTTTGCCAATCACTCCAGCCATGGCGATTTCATCTTGATCTGGGCTGTTCTGCCGCCGCGCCTGCGGCGGCGGGTGCGTCCCGTAGCGGGTGCCGACTACTGGCTGAAATCAAAAGTCCGAGCCTTCATCGGCCGTGACGTTTTCAATGCCGTCCTGATCGAGCGCAATCGCGACGGACGCACGATGGATCCTGTCGAAAGCATGGGAGAGGCGATAAGGGAAGGCTCTTCGCTCATTCTCTTCCCGGAAGGCACGCGCAACCAATCCGACGCGTCCTTGCAGCCATTCAAGTCCGGCCTGTTCCATTTGGCGGCATCGCACTCGGATTTCGAGTTGGTGCCGGTATGGATCGCCAATCTCAACCGGGTGATGCCGAAAGGGGAATTCGTGCCTATCCCGCTGATCTGCACGGTGACGTTCGGCGAGGCAATGCACCTGGCTGACGGCGAGAGCAAGGATATGTTCCTCGAGCGGGCACGCGGGGCGCTGCTGGCGCTGGCACCGAAAAAGGCAGCGGAATGAGCTCAACCCAATTCGATATGATGGTTCTCGTGCTCGGCGTCTGCGGGATCCTGCTCGTGGCCTCTTTCGTGGGGCATATCCTGGAGCGACGGCTGTCGCCGGAAGGCTCCAACCCAGCCATCGAGAACCTCAACGCCCGTATCAATGCCTGGTGGGTAATGGCGATCCTCATCGCCATAGCATTCATCGCCGGGCGGATCGGCGTCCTGCTTCTCTTTGGCTTCTGTTCCTTCGCCGCACTTCGCGAATTCGTGACGCTGACCAATACCCGGCGTGCCGACCACTGGGCGCTGGCCACAGCGTTTTTCGTCGTGCTGCCGGTACAGTATGTGCTGCTCTGGATCGAGGACTACGGGATCTTTTCTGTTTTCATCCCGGTCTACGCCTTCCTGTTGATGCCAATCATCTCAGCCACACGGGGCGACACCCAGCACTTCCTCGTTCGAATTGCCGAGGTGCAATGGGCGTTGATGATCTGTGTTTTCTGCGCCTCCCACGTCCCGGCTCTTCTGACGTTGCATATTCCCGGCTACGAGGGCCGCAATGTGCTTCTGATAGCCTTCCTTGTCATCGTCGTGCAATTGAGCGACGTACTGCAATATATCTGGGGAAAGGCGATCGGGCATACGAAGATCGCACCAAAGCTTTCGCCGTCCAAGACGCTTGAAGGTTTCCTCGGCGGCGTTGCAAGCGCCAGCCTCATCGGCGCTGGCCTGTGGTGGATCACGCCGTTCTCTCCGCTTCAGGCGGGCGCGATGGCCTTCCTGATCACGCTGATGGGTTTTTTCGGCGGCCTTGTGATGTCCGCCATCAAACGTGACCGCGGCGTGAAGGATTGGGGCCATCTGATCGACGGCCATGGCGGCCTGATAGATCGGCTGGATTCGGTGGTTTTCTCCGCTCCGATCTTCTTCCATCTCACTCGTTATTTCTGGTCACCGGGATGAGGCAGTGATGAACACGGGCGATCGCAGACCACTTGCAAGCCGCGACACGCGCTGGGCACAAGCGACGGCCAGACGTCTCGCCGCACTCTCCGTGACCCCCAACCAGATTTCGCAGGCCAGTATCCTCGCCGGCGCGCTGGCAGGCACGGCTTTCTGGCTTGGCGGGCAGAGCGGCGGCACTTCTCGTTTGCTGCTGTTGCTGGGCGCGGCGCTGTTTTGCCAACTGCGGCTGCTGTGCAATCTGTTCGATGGCATGGTCGCCGTCGAGGGCGGCAAGGCGTCGGCCGACGGGCCGTTCTGGAACGAGTTCCCGGACAGGCTCGCCGATATCTCCATCATGGCCGGCATAGGTTACGGCATCGGCATGCCTGGCCTTGGCTGGGCAGCGGCCTGTTTTTCGGTTCTCACCGCCTATGTGCGGGAATTGGGGCGGGCCAACGAGACGCCGAGCGATTTCACCGGACCGATGGCCAAGCCACATCGCATGGCAGTCGCAACCGTCGCGGCGCTGCTATCTACCGGAGAATTCCTTTGGAATGGCCACAACGAAGTCTTGACGCTTGCGCTCGCCGCCATTGCCATCGGCGCCGCCGCAACTGCGTTGCGGCGCGCATGGCGACAGGTGCGATGGCTGAAAACCAGGCGACCCTAGCATCGCCTGCCTCGAAGCCTGAGACTCCCGGCGCATCGATTACCAGTCCATCACCACCTTGCCCGAACTGCCGCTGCGCATCGCGTCGAATCCAACCTGGAAATCATCGATGCCGATGCGGTGCGTGATCAGGCCTGAGACGTCGAGCGGGCCCTGGACCAGCGCGATCATCTTGTACCAGGTCTCGAACATCTCGCGGCCATAGATGCCCTTGAGATGCAGCATCTTGAAGATGACCTTGTTCCAGTCGATCTCGAACCCGGTCGGCGCAATGCCGAGGATGGCGATCTTGCCGCCATTGTTCATGGTGTCGATCATGTCGCGGAAGGCGGGGGCTGCCCCCGACATTTCCAGGCCGACATCAAAACCCTCCGTCATGCCGAGCGCCGGCATCACGTCGCTCAGTTTTTCCTTGGAGGCGTCGACGACGTGCTGGACGCCAAGCTTGCGCGCAAGATCCAGCCGAACCGGATTGATATCGGTGATAACGACCTTCCTGGCGCCGACGCATTGCGCCACCAGCGCGCCCATGATGCCGATCGGTCCGGCGCCGGTGACCAGCACGTCCTCGCCGACCAGATCGAATGACAATGCGGTGTGAACCGCATTGCCCAGGGGATCGAAGATCGCGGCGATCTCGTCCGGCACATCGTCGGGGATCGGCACGACATTGTGCTGTGGGATCGCCAGGTACTCGCCGAAGGCGCCCGGGCGATTGACGCCGACGCCGAGCGTGTTGCGGCACAGATGCCCCCTGCCCGCGCGGCAGTTGCGGCAATGTCCGCAGACGATGTGGCCTTCGCCCGACACGCGTTGGCCGACCTTGTATTCGGTGACCGCGGCGCCGAAATCCGCGACGGTGCCGACGAATTCATGGCCGGTCACCATCGGCACGGGCACCGTCTTCTGCGCCCACTGGTCCCAATTGTAGATGTGGACGTCGGTGCCGCAGATCGCAGTCTTCTTCACCTTGATCAGGACGTCGTTGGGGCCGATTTCCGGCACCGGCACCTCTTCCATCCAGATGCCCGGCTCGGCCTTGGCCTTCACCAGCGCCTTCATCATGTTCGACATTCTTTTGTCCCTTGAATCTCTTGATCCGGAAGCGGTTTGCGGCGCCGGTCGCTCAGGAAATCACACCTAGTTCCTTGCCAACCGCACCGAAAGCCTCGACCGCCCGATCAATGTCGGCGCTGGAATGCGCAGCCGACATCTGCGTGCGGATGCGCGCCTGGCCCTTGGGCACCACCGGGAAGGAGAAGCCGATGACATAGATGCCGCGTTGCAGCATGCGCGCCGCCATCTCCTGCGCCAAGCTCGCATCGCCCAGCATGACCGGGATGATCGGATGGCCGGCGCCTGCCAGCGTGAAGCCGAGCTTCCCCATCTGTGTCCGAAACCGTTCCGCATTGGCATATAGGCGCTCGCGCAGGGCATCGCCATTGCGGATCATGTCGAACACTCTGATCGAGGCGCCGGCGATCGCCGGCATCAGCGTGTTGGAAAACAGATAGGGCCGCGAGCGCTGGCGCAGCCAGTCGACCACCTGTTTCTTGCCGGACGTGTAGCCGCCGGAAGCGCCGCCCAGCGCCTTGCCGAGCGTACCGGTGATGATGTCGACCCTGCCCTCGACGCCGCAATGCTCAGCCGAGCCGCGGCCGTTCCTGCCGACGAAGCCGACCGCGTGACTGTCGTCGACCATGACCATGGCATCGTATTTTTCGGCCAGATCGCACACACCCGCGAGATTGGCGATGATGCCATCCATCGAGAACACGCCGTCGGTGGCGATCAGCCGGAACCGGCAATCCTTCGCCTCCTTCAGCCGCGCCTCGAGATCCGCCATATCGTTGTTGGCGTAGCGGAAGCGCTTGGTCTTGGACAGCCTGACCCCGTCGATGATGGAAGCGTGGTTCAGCGCATCGGAGATGATCGCGTCCTCCTCGCCCAGAAGCGTCTCGAACAGTCCACCATTGGCATCGAAGCAGGAGCCGTAGAGGACGGTGTCGTCCATCCCGAGGAAGGACGATATCGTCGCTTCCAACTGCTTGTGCTCCTCCTGCGTGCCGCAGATGAAACGCACCGAAGCCATGCCGTAGCCGTAGCGGTCGAGCGCGTGCTTTGCCGCCTCGCGCAGGTCGGGGCTGTCGGCGAGGCCGAGATAGTTGTTGGCGCAGAAATTCAGCACCTTCTCGCCGCCGACCTCGATCTCAGCCGACTGCGTGGAGGAAATTACCCGCTCGGACTTGTACAGTCCGGCCGATCTGAGCCCCTCAAGTTCGCCGTCGATATGGGAGAGAAATGCTGCGGTCATGATCGTGCCTCGTTTGACGTGGGCCGACTGTCGTCCCGCACGCACAAAAAATCCACCGCAAAAGCGACCGGATCAGGTGGCTGGGTAATGTCGAACGGATGCCGCAGGCATGGCTCGAGGGACGATCCGGATCACATGGGCCGGCGAATGTTCAAATGCGGACCGGCCGCGAAAGAGGCCGATAACCATTTCGCGACCTTTAAGCCTTTCCCCTTGTCGGCCAGCTGTCGATTTCCAGTCCTGTTAATGTTTGCAGTTCAATGATGCTCATACAGGAATCCGTTGGCGAGAGGGCCGCCCCCCAAGATGTCGCAGCAGCCGGTGCAAACCGTTTCAGGCAAGCTCATACTGCTGATCAAGGCTGGTTATTGGCTGGCGCTGCTGATCATCGCCGCCATGGTGGTGGCTTCCTTCATCCTGCTGCAGCAGGTGATGGCCACCCAACGGCACAACCATACGCTGCTCGATATCGTCAGCACGCAAAAGACGCTGTCGCAGCGCATCGTCTTCCTCGCCGGTGCGACCGGTGCTGCTTCGCGCGACAAGCAGCCGGCGCTCGTCAACGCGCTCAAGCAGGCGACGGCGGAGTTCGAAACCAACTATGACCTGCTGCTCAAGCAGACGGCCGCCGATCCAAAGTCGCCGGCCAGGCTCGATCCGAAGACGATCGAGAACGTCCTTTTCGGCAAGCCTTTCCATCTCGACTATTTTTCCGTCGGGCTGGTCGCCAATGGCGAACGCCTGGTATCGGCCTTCTCGTCCCAACTCGCACTCGGCGACAATGGCGGCTACAAGGGCGGTTACGAGCGCGTCACCCTCGACGCCTCGGTCGCCAACGCAACATTGTCGGGCTATTCGGCGCTGGGCCAGCGCATCAGCGCTTTCGCCGACGAACGATCCGAAAAGATGCTCGATCTGCACCGCACGCTGTTTTACGCCACGATCGGCGTCATCGTTCTGGTGGCGCTGTTCATCTTCCGGCCCATGTCAAACGCGATCCTGCGCAAGACGCGCGAACTCGTCGATGCGCGCAATTCGATGGCCTTCATCGCCGTTCATGACGGGCTGACAGGTCTGCACAACCGCACATTCCTGACCGACCATTTCGACACGCTGATCAAGAGCGCGCATCGTCGGCGCGAACGTCTTGCGGTGGTGCAGCTTGATCTCGACCGGTTCAAGCAGATCAACGACACGCTCGGCCACGCCGCCGGCGACTATGTGCTGGTCATCACGGCCCAGCGCATGCGCGATTCCTGTCGGGCGTCGGATCTGTGCGTGCGCCTCGGTGGCGACGAGTTCGTGATGATCCTCAACGGCGCCGGCGGCAGCGAAGACATCAACATGCTGGCACGGCGCATTCTTGCGCACATCAACGAGCCGATCGTCTTCCAGGGCACGACCATTCTACCGGGCGCCAGCGGCGGCATCGCCGTCTATCCGATCGACGCCGACAACGCCCAGGACCTGCTGGTTCACGCCGATCTGGCGCTTTACTCCGCCAAGAAGATGGGCGGCGGCAATTTCTCGTTCTTCTCCGAGGAATTGCGTCGCGAACTCGATTATCGCAAGCAACTCGAGCACGACATCAAGGTTGCCATTTCACAGCAGGCATTCCAGGTCTATTTCCAGCCGCAGGTTTCACTGAGCGACGGCACGATCAGTGGCATCGAGGCGCTGGTGCGCTGGAACCATGCCGAGCGCGGCATGATCTCGCCTGGCGAATTCATTCCCGTCGCCGAGAAATGCGGTTTCATGCCTGATATCGGCCGCATCGTCATCAGCAAGGCGATCAACGAAGCCGCCGAATGGAACCGCGACGGCATTGCTTTCGGACGACTTGCGGTCAACGTATCCGGAACCGAATTGCGCGAGCACGACTTCGATGCTTTCCTGTTCGAGACGCTTGAGAAGGCTGGCCTGCCGCCGCAGAAACTGTCGCTGGAAATCGTCGAATCCGTCATTCTCGATGACGAGAAGACAGGCATCGCGGCAAAGCTACGCCATATCAGGGCCGCCGGCGTCCATCTTGAGCTCGACGATTTCGGCACTGGCTACGCGTCGCTCAGCCACGTCAATCCCAACGAGATCGACCGGCTGAAGATCGATCGCCGCTTCGTCCAGAACATCCATGAGAACGGTGACAACTCCAAGATCGTGCGCGCCATCACCGAGCTCGCGCGCGGCCTTGGTATCTCGATCGTCGCGGAGGGCGCCGAGACCGAAGCCGAACTCGATTCACTGATGGCCATCGGATGCGACCAGGTGCAGGGCTACTCCATCGCCTTCCCGATGCCGCAGGACAAAGCCCGTGACTGGCTGAGCGCCCGCATGCCGAAGAAGGCCAGGCTAACGGTGCTGCAGGGAAGCCTGGCGTAGGCAGCCCTCACCCGCGCTTGACAACTCATCACCGAGATGGCGCCCTGTGCAAACGGGTAGTTCCGATGCCGCTTCTGCTTGCTTTGCTGACCATGCTCGCCGCATTTCCCGCTTATGCAGTGGATCGCACCATCTATCTGACTTTCGATGACGGACCGCTGAACGGCACCAGCAACATCCTCGACGTGCTGGAAGCGCAGCAGGTGCCGGCGACGTTGTTCATGGTCGGCATGCATGCGCAGGCGAGCGCGGGCAACAAGGCATTAGTCAGACGCGCAAAAGCTCTGCCGCTGGTGACGGTCGGCAATCACAGCTACAGCCACGCCAACAACCGCTACCAGCATTTCTATGCCGATACGGAAGGCGTGGTGGCAGACATGCTGCGGGCCAACGCCGTGCTCGGGCTCGCTCCAGCGGTTCATGCGAGGCTGCCTGGGCGCGACGTGTTCAGACTGCCTTCAATGTCGAAGAACGACACCTCGCTCGGCCTTGCGCAGGAAGGCCGTGAGGAGCCGGACTATGAATTCGTCGCCGCTTCCGGCTTCTATCTCTATGGCTGGGACCATGAGTGGGTGCATGACGACACAGGCAAGCCGGTGCAGAGCGTCGACCACTTGGTCAGCGAGATCGATCACCTGTTCGGCTATGGCCGCTTCGTCAAGCGCGGAAAGATGATCCTGCTCATGCATGACGAGATGTTCCAGGACGGCTTCGACGGCAAGACGAAACTGACCAGGCTGATTACAGCGCTGAAGCAGCGCGGCTATGCTTTTGGGACAATCCAGAGCTATGACGACTGAGCGGGCGATCCCTAGAGCGCGTAGTGTCGAAAGAGATTACGTGGCGCGCCTGGACATCGTCAGCTTTCCACATTGGCCCGCAAGGTCGCCAGCACTTGCGCAAACTCCGCCAGCCTGTCGTCTGACAGGCCCACGCGCAGCCGCTTGTCGAAGGCAAGCGCCGCCTTGCGCAGTGTCTCGAACATCGCCTCTCCGGCCTCTGTCAATTCCACCAGATGGACCCGGCGGTTGACGGGGTCGCGGCGGCGCGTCAGCAATCCCTGCGCCTCCATCGCGTTTAGATGATGGGTGAGCGTCGCTCCCTGTATGCCGATCATTCCGGCAAGCTCACGCTGGTTGGCAAGCTTGCTCGATTTGACCGACAGCAGAGTAAGCCAGACGGGCAACGTGCCGCCCGCTTCAACCAACGCGGTGTCGAAGGCCTGTGCAACAAGCTTGGCGGTGCGGCCGAGATTCATGCCGACCGGCGGGCGTTCAAAGGGCGTCATGGCAGGACACTAGACGGTGTTTTCCACGGATGGAACTGGCACTCATTTATACATTGACATCTAACAGTTAGATCTCTAACTATTTAGGCGACGGCGGGCAAGAGAGGAGAGCTGGTATGCAATATGTCTACATCATCACCATCGGTCTTCACGTCATGGCGGGGGTGTTCTGGGCCGGCACCACCATCACGCTGGCGCGCGACCCCGAGATCCGGGCTGAACGCTTCATTGGACCGCAAATGGGAGCGGCCGGCATGGTGTTTCTCACCGGTGCGCTGCTCTGGTATTTTTTCCATGGTGCCTATTTCGGCTCGATGGAAATGGTGCTGGCCCTCGGCATCGTTGCCGCTTTCGCCGCGGCTGGAGTGCTCAGCGCCATGGTCCGCCGCACCAGCACGCAGCTTGTTGGCGCCGACGCGGCCACCGAACCTGCCCTGCGCGCGAAGATGGCCCAAGGCGAGCGAATCGCCGCCTGGCTGCTGGTTCTCACCGTGCTCTGCATGGCCACCGCCAGAATGTTCTGATCACGGATCGTACGGTGCCGGCGCAAGCAGGCGGCGTACGCGGCGCGCAACGAACCAAGGCAGCAGATGGCTCTCCTTGCGGAGGTTCCGTTGCGCGCCTCCTCGAAATTGTTAGCGACAGCAGCCTTTCAAATCCTTAGCCCGAACCGGATGCCGTCATAGATGGCGGCGTGGATGTTGCGCGAGGCGACGGCATCGCCGATGCGGAACAGCACGAAAGATCCTTGCGGATTGCGCTCGGGAAAAATGTCGCCGCCACTCACCAGCCGCTCATAGTCTATGGCGCCGCCGTTCGTCGCCAATGGCTTCAGCGAGAGATAAAGGTCGTCTAGCGGCGCCGTGCCATGCTCGACCACCACCTGGTCGACCCGCCGCTCGCCGCGCCAGCCGTCGGCGAAATCGGAGGCAAGCTCGGCAACCAGTTGATTGCCCTCGCGGCGCACCGAGCGCAGCCTTGTGTTGATAGTGATGGTGACCCCCTTCTCCTGGAAGGCGCGCATGTAGGGTACGTGGTTCATGCCGCCCATTTCCGGCGCGAAGAATCGCTCCGGCGAAACCAGTTCCAGCTTCGAACCGGCAGCCGCGACGAGTTCCGCAGCGCCCATTCCCTGATGGCCTCCATTGTCGTCATAGAGCAGCACGTTTTCAGCCGGCTTGACGCTGCCAGCCATGATGTCCCAGCTCGATGTGACAAGAGTGTCGCCCGCCGTCAGCGGCGGATTCTGCGGCAGTCCGCCGGTGGCGATCACCACGACATCGGGCGACAACGCCAGAACGTCGTCCTTCTCGGCCCAACTGTCGTAGCGGATCTCGACGCCGAGCCGGTCGAGTTCGGCCAACCGCCAGTCGACGATGCCGATCAATTCCTTGCGGCGCGGGTTCTGCGTCGCCAGCCTGACCTGTCCGCCGGCCTGGCCCGATGCCTCCAGCACCGTCACCTGATGGCCGCGCTCCGCGGCCACGCGCGCTATTTCCAGTCCGCCTGCACCAGCGCCGATGACGACGACTTTTCGCTTTGGTCCCTCGGCCTTGGTGATGATATGCGGAATGTCCGCCTCGCGGCCGGTCGCCGCATTGTGGACGCAGAGCGCCTCGCCGCCTTCGTAGATGCGGTCGAGGCAGTAGGTGGCTCCGACACACGGGCGGATTTCGTGCTCGCGCCCTTCCATCACTTTGCGGACGATGTGCGGATCGGCGATGTGGGCGCGGGTCATGCCGACCATGTCGAGCTTGCCGGCGGCGATGGCGTGGCGCGCAGTTGCGACGTCGGAAATTCGCGCCGCGTGGAAGGTCGGGAATTTCGTCGCCGCCCTCACCTCGCCGGCGAAGTCGAGATGCGGCGATGAGCGCATGCCGGTCACCGGAATGACCTTGGTCAGTGCCGCGTCGGTCTCGATCGAGCCCCGGATGATGTTGAGGAAATCGACCTTGCCTGATGAGGCAAGCCGCCTGGCGATCTCGACGCCCTCCTCTTTCGACAGGCCTTGCGAAAAATCCTCGTCGGCGACCATGCGTATGCCGACGACGAATTTTTCGCCGACGGCCGCCCGCACGGCGTCGAGCACCATGTCGGTGAACCGCAGCCGGTTGTCGAGCGAGCCGCCGAACTCGTCCTCCCGATGGTTGGTGGACGGAGACCAGAAGCCGTCCATCAGATGGCCGTAAGCCTCGAATTCGATGCCGTCGAGACCGGCGGCCTGGCAGCGCTGGGCGGCGGAAGCATAGTCGGAAACGATGCGTTCGATATCCCAATCCTCGATGGTCTTGGGAAAGGCGCGATGCGCCGGCTCCCGCACCGGCGAAGCCGACAGGACGGGCAGCCAGTCGGCCTTGTTCCAACCGGTTCGACGGCCGAGATGGGTGATCTGGATCATCACCTTGCATTCATGCTCGTGGCAGGCGTCGGTCAGTTCCGCGAGCCATGGCACGATCCCGTCATCATAGAGATGCAAATTGCCGAAGGCGGCCGGGCTGTCGCGTGAAACGATGGCCGAGCCGGCGGTCATTGTCAGCGCCATGCCGCCCTTGGCCTTCTCCGTGTGGTAGAGCCGGTACCGCGCCTTGGGCATGCCGTCTTCCGAATAGGCAGGCTCGTGGCTGGTCGACATCACCCGGTTCTTCAACGTCAGATGCTTGAGCTGATAGGGCTGGAGAAGCGGATCGTTGCTGGTCATCGTCTTCCTGCGGTTTCAAATTGTGTTATTGAGCGGCCAGATGCGCCGCCCCTGAGTGGATTGCGGCGTTTATTCCAATCTTCGTTCGCGCCGACCGCCATGGAAGCGTGCTTCCGGCGACAGGCAGGCAAGGAGCCGTCCATGATCGATACCAAAACCCTCACCCAGCTCGGCGCGCATGTCGAGACGCCACAGAGCCCGGAAGCGGCGGTCCTGGAAACCGTGCCGTTTTCGCGCGGCGACGGCCCGCCGGCCATCGTGCGCTTCACCTGCCCGGAATTCACGTCGCTGTGCCCTGTCACCGGCCAGCCTGATTTCGCCCATATCGTCATCGACTACGCACCCGACGCGGCTCTGGTGGAATCGAAGTCGCTCAAGCTGTTCATGACCTCGTTTCGCAATCATGGTGCTTTCCATGAGGATTGCACCGTCATGATCGGCCGCCGCATCGTGGCGGCAACGAGCCCGCTATGGTTGCGCATCGGCGGCTATTGGTATCCACGCGGCGGCATTCCGATCGACGTGTTCTGGCAGACGGGCGCGCCGCCGGAAGGCGCCTGGCTGCCCGAGACCGGAGTGGCGCCCTATCGCGGGCGAGGCTAGCTCGAACCATCATTCGCATTGGTATTGGCTGAGCGCCCATTCACCGGTCACCGACAGCAGGTCCGATATCTTCCATTCGCCATCGACCTTCTTGAACTTCCACTCAAGGCGGTGCGGGTTGCCCGCGACGACGAAGGCGACGATGACCTTGGCCTGGTCGCCATTGATCGCCTCGAGCGTCTTCAGGCTTTTGTCGATCTCGCCCTTATCATAGTCGGCATTGTCGAGCGCCATGTTGGGGTCCAGGCACTCGCCCTGCCCGGATTTGCGCAGCGCATCGCTCTTGTCGAGCACCGTTTTCGCCGGATCGACGAAATGGCGGCGCTGCGACGGACCGACCTCCAAGCCGACCTGGTCGTAGAATGGCCGCACCACCGCTGTCGGCGAGCCCGGCTGAATTGGGGCGGCAGGTATGCTTGGCGAGGCAGCCGGTGGCGTTGCCGGCTCGGCGGCTCCGCGAGGTGCAGGCGCTGGCGGCGACCCGTGGTCATCGGGCGCGGGGGCAGCCGGAGCATTCGCCGGCGGCGTGCCGAGTAGCCCCTGCGCGGCGCCGCCACTCAAGTCCGCCGCCATAATGCACACGGCCGACAGTGCCAGGAACCGGCGGCGGGCCATCGGATCACTCCGGATCTTGGCCCGCCAGACATTCGAGCTGGCTCAGCGTCCAATCGCTGGTCTTCGATGCGATGTCCGATATCCTCCACTTGCCGTCGATCTTCTTCAGCGACCAATGCATTTCGCGTTGTGCATCGTCTCCTTCCGGAAAGAGGCTGAAGCTCGCCACCACCTGGGCAGTATCGCCATCCACCATCTCGGACACTTTCAGGGTCTTGGAGACGGTCTTCTGGTCGAAATCCTGCGCATCGAGGCCCGGATCGAAATCGATGCAGGCGACCTGGTCCGGATTCTTCCTCGTTGCCTGATCGTTGAGGTCGAACAGTCTTGTCACCGGCTCGGTGAAGCGATCCCGGTATTTTGCGTCGGCCTCGAACTTGACATCCGGAACATAGAAGAACTTCACGGCGTCCGACGCCGGACCGGCCAGGGCGACAGCGGGAAAGGCCGTCGAAAGGGCGGCAAGGAGCACTGTCAGTCTCATGCAGAATCTCCGGCTTTTGATGGCTTGGCGCAATCCAGTAGCACGCATCCTGCATATCGGCTTTTTTGCGGCTCATGAAGCCCGAGGGCGGCTCGCCGCCGATGCAGGCCATCCGACAGGCGCGCGTGCCAAGACTGCGATCAGAGACCAAGCGCCACCTTGCGTCCATCATGGATGGCAAAAGCCGCCTGCCTTGAGGCGGTACAATCACCAATCGACGTGTGGGCAATTTTGCGCCTGTCGAGCTCGATGGAAAGCATGTCGGCTGCCATACTCGTCGTGGCGAAGATCAGCGCATCGGCTTCGACGTCCTGCTCGGTTCCGTCGAGCAGGGAAGCGACCCTGGCGGCCTTCCCGTCCCAATGAACGATGGCGCTCTCGGTCAAAAACCGCACCCGCAGCCTGGCGAGTGCGCGGCGCAGCGGCGCGTCGACTGCCATTCGCTGAAGCTCTTTGCCAACCAGGGCGTCAGGTGTCACAAGCGTCACATTGTGACCGTCCTCGGCGAGTTTCCAGGCGGTGCCGCACCCTTTCCAATTGCCGCCATCGTCGAGCAAGATAACATTTTTGCCTGGTCTCGCCTCACGGGCCATCACGGCTTCGGCCGAGAGAACCAGCCCGCCGCCCGGGATGCTTTCCCACTGCGGCAATGCCCGTTGGAAAGCGCCGTCTGACGGCATCGAGCCGGTTGCGATGATGACGTGGTCCGCGCCTTCGCGCTCGACATCCTCCGCCTCGACATATTGTCCGTACCGGACGTCGACCTGAAGCTGGCTGAGCTGGCGCTGGTACCAGTCGATCAGATCCAGAATCTGGGCGCGGCGCGGTTGCAGCCCCGCAAGGCGGAACTGCCCCCCAAGACGGTCGGAAGCCTCGGCCAGCGTGACACGATGACCGCGTTCGGCTGCTACACGCGCCGCTTCGAGGCCGGCGGGACCGCCGCCGACGACCAGTACGCGCTTGGGTTGGCTAGCCGGGGCGAAGCGATCTCCGCCCCATTCCCATTCCCGCCCCGCCGAGGGATTGATGACGCAGCTGATCCAGTAGTCGCGGCTGCGTCGGCCCCAGCACATCTGGTTGCAGGACAGGCACCCGCGAATGTCTTCCGGCCGTCCGGCGGCGGCCTTTGCGGCCAGGTGCGGATCGGCGATCTGCCCCCGCACGATGGAAACCAGATCAGCGTGGCCTTCGCTCAGCACACTTTCGGCATTCTGCGGCGTACGGATGTGACTCTCGGCGGTGACCAACGCGTGGCGCACGGTGGATTTGAGCACGGACGCCAGGTCGGCGCCGAGCTTTTCCGGATAAACAAAGGTCGGGATGATTTTGTAGAAATCGAAGTAGGAGCCCGTTCCACAAGTCACATAATCCATCAAAGAATCGCGGTCGTGGAGGTCGATTATCTCGGCCAATGCTTCGCGCTTCAGCGCCACCTCCACTTCCGGTTCGTCGTTGACCGCAAGGCCGATGATGAAATCATCGCCGCATTCCCGGCGAATTCTGCTCATCACCTCACGGCTCATCCGGGTGCGATTTTGAAGGCTGCCGCCCCACCGGTCGTCGCGGCGATTCGACCAGGGCGTCCAGAACTGGTCCAGTATCGAATGATACGCCGCCCAGACCTCGACGCCGTCGAAACCGGCCTCGCGGCAACGGCGCGCCGCCTGCACGAAACCGTCGATCGTTTCTTCGATCTCGGCTTCGGACATTCGATGCGAACCGTCAGAGTCGTGATAACTCGGCAGTCCGGAAGGGGACCAGCCGGCATGGAACGAGTTGTCCGCGTCCGCGTGCTGACCGACATGATAGAGCTGCTGGATGGCGACGGCGCCATTGCCGCGGATCGCTTCCGTCACTTTGCGGAAATGGGCGATCACGCTGTCGTCGGAAGGACGGAAGTTGCCGCGGGTAAGAATCGCGGCCCGGTGCACCGGCATCGGCTCGACGACGATCATGCCCGCGCCGCCGATAGCGCGTTCGGCATAATAGCCGACATGCCGTTCTGTCGGCAGTCCCTCTACCGCCATGTTCGCGGTATGGGCTCCGAACACGATCCTGTTGCGTAAGGTCTTGCCGCGCAGAGCAATCGGCGTGAACAACCGGTTGAAGACCTGCCCAGACATGTACCGCTCCTCAAAAGCCCTAGCGGCAGCACCCGAGCGCCAGCGCCCGCAGCCATAATCGATTTGCCGGACAGCCGGCACCTGAAAGGGTGCCGGCATTCGCCAACCATTGCAGCTAGGCGTCCAGCCAGACGTTCTGGAGGTCCATTTCAAAAGTCTGGTGGACGCCGTAGTTCTTCACCTTCTTGCTCGTATGACTGTAGAGCTTCTGCCAGAACGGCTGGATGATGACGCCGGAATCCTGCAGGATCTGCTCGACATCCTTCATCACCTCCTTGCGCTTGGCGACGTCGATCAGCGATAGCGCCTGCTTGAGCTTGGCGTCGAAATCGGGATTCGAATACGCCGATTCATTCCAGGCCTCGCCGGTGCGATAGCCGAGCGCCAGCACCTGGACGCCGAGCGGGCGCATGTACCAGATCGTCATCGAATAGGGATATTTCGTCCAGTCGTTCCAGAACGTCGAGCCCGGCAGCACCGTCCGTTTCACCTTGATTCCGGCCTCGCGCAGCTGGCCCGCGATGGCATCGCCGGTGTTCTTCTGCCAATCGTCCTCGATGGTGATCAGCTCATGCTCGAAGTCGGCCTGACCCGCCTCCGCCATCAGCTTCTTGGCGCCGGCGGCATCACGCTCCTTCTTGGGCAGCGGATAATATTCCGGATGGATGGGGCTGACATGGTGGTTTTCGCCGACCGTGCCGCGACCGCTGTAGCCGAGCTGCAGCACCGCGTTGTTGTCGACCGCCATCTGGAGCGCGTTGCGAACACGCTTGTCATCGTAGGGTTTGTGCGTGACGTTGGTGCGCGCAACCAGGGTGGTCGCGGTCGCCACCTCCGATTTCTCCAGCCCCATCTTGTCGAGGATGTCGATAAAATCGGCAGGCGACTCGAAATTGAGGTCGATTTCGCCGGAATCGAAGGCATTCACCGTGGCGTTGAAATCGGTGCCGTAGTCGATGAATTCGACGCCGTCGAGCGGAGCTTCGCCGCCCCACCATTTGCCGTTCTCGCGGCGCTTGACGACGGCTTTCTGGCCGACATCGTAAGAGACCAGCTCGAAGGGTCCGGTGCCGATCGGCTTCTTGATCGGATCGGCGCCATCGGCATCGAAATTGCGGTGGACGACGAGCGCCGGATAGTCGGTGAAGTTCGGGATCAGCGAAATGTCGGGCTCGGAGAGCTTCAGCTTGACCGTGTTGTCGTCGACCTTGGTGATCGCGCCGTCCCTCGCCTTGCCGGTCTTGGCGTCGATCAGCGCGCCGACACGCGCGGCCATGGAGTTGCCGGCGACGCCCTTCTCGCACCAGCGCGTCACATTGTGCACCACATCATCGGCGTTGAAGGTATCGCCATTGTTCCAGGTGATGCCCTTGCGCACATGCAGCGTATATTCGGTGGCGTCGTCGTTGATGTCCCAGCTTTCGAGCAGCACCGGCTCGAAGGTGAACTGCCTGGTATAGCGCACAAGCGGCTCCAGCCAGGTGCGCGAGATGTTGGCAAGCTCAACCCAGTCGTAGGTGCGCGGATCCTTCTGCGCCTTGACCGACATCGAGACACGCAGCGTTCCGCCCTTCTTCGGCTCCTCGGCCAAGGCGTCCGTCGGCGCGGCAAGGCCGATCATGCCATAGGCCAGAGCCGTCGATGCCCCGAAGGCGCTTGCCAACGCCAGGAATTCGCGCCGATCGAACCTACCCGCACGCGCCTCGTTGGCCATCTCCTCTATGGCGCTTGGAACACGATCACCATTGCTTTTGAAAAGCGTCATTTTTTCCTCCCTGTGGTTCCCGTCAGATCTTCGTCCCGTCAGCTAACGCTGTCCGGCAATTTCTCCTCGCGCAGCGCGATAAAATCCCTGAGACCGTCGGCGATGCCCACATCGAGCTTCGGCTCCTCATAATCGGCCAGCATGTTGCGCGCTTTCTCCCGGCCGCGCGTGTCGTGGTCCTTCGCCCCTTCGGCCTTCCACTGTTCATAGGAATTGAAATCCATGATGCTGGGCATGAAGAAGGCCCGCTCGAAATGCTCGAGCGTGTGCTGGGTGCCGAGGAAATGGCCCTGCGGCCCCACCTCGCGGATGGCGGCCATCGCTTCCTTGAAATCGTCGAACGGCAGCCCGCCGGCATATTTGTACCAGCCGACGAGCTGTTCGCAATCGGTCGCGAACTTCGAATAGCCGCAGGTGAGACCCGCCTCGAGCCATCCGGCCGAGTGCCAGATGTAGTTGGCTCCGGCAAGGATGGCGGCATGCATGAGCATGTTCGCCTCGTAGCCGGCCTGGGCATCGTTCAGCTTCGAGCCGACATGGAAGCCGGACGTGCGCCACGGCAGCCCGTATTTCCGCGCCAGCGCGCCCATCAGATACATCATCTGCGCGGCCTCCGGCGTGCCGCCCATCGGAGCGCCGGTCTTCATGTCGACCGTGACCATAAACTGGCCGTAGATTTGAGGCGAGCCGGGACGCAGGAGCTGGGTGAACGCTACACCGGCAAGCGCCTCGGCATTGACCTGCGCCACCGCGCCCACGGCCGAGGCCGAGGTCGAGGCGCCGCAGAGCGCGAAGGGCGCCAGGATCAGCGGCTGATTGTGACGGGCATAGACCTTCATCGCATCCAGCATGGTGGCATCCCATACCAGCGGTGAATTGCAGTTGGTGATCGACACCAGCACAGGGTTGTCGCGCACGTAATCCTCACCGAACACGATGCCCGCCATCGCCATCGTGTCTTCCGCCCGATCCTTCGACGTCACGATGCCCATGAACGGCTTGTCGGAATGCTTCAGCGCCGAATGGATGATGTGGAGGTGACGCTTGGGCACCGCTATTTCCATCGGCTCGCAGATGATCGAGCTCGAGGAATGCAGGGCTGGCGCCATGTAGGCGAGCTTGTGGAAATTGTTGAGGTCGGCGAGCGTGCCGTAGCGCCTGACATTGTCGAGGTCACGCACATAAGGCGCGCCATACATCGGCACGAAGATGGAATTCTTTCCGCCCACGCGCACCGTACGCTCAGGGTTGCGCGCGTTGAGCGTGAACTCCGACGGCACCTTCGAGACGAGCTCCATCAGCAAGGCCCGGTCGATCCGCACTCTTGTCTCGGAGACGTCCGCGCCGGCGGCCTTCCACATCTCGATGGCCTCATCGTCGCGGAACTCGCATCCCACGTCCTCCAGGATGGCGAGCGATTCCTGGTGTATGAGTTCCACTGCCTCGTCCGGCACCATCTGATAGACGGGGATTTGGCGGACCAGTGTCGGAAACGACGTTACCGGAGCTCCCCGCAGCGCCTTGCGCCCCAGGCGGCCGCCGGCTCGACGATTGGCGTGTTCGGTCACAGCGGCCGGTGCGTTCATGGCAACTCCATTCCTCTTATACCTCGCAGCCTAGACGCACAAAACAGGAATGTGACGCTGGAAAATCCTGATCTCTTGTATAAGCTCTGCTTATGCGAAACCTGCGCCACCTCCTTCCCTCGGCCGGCAGCCTGATCGTCTTCGAGGCGGCGGGCCGCCTGTCGAGCTTCACCGCCGCCGGGCGAGAGCTCGGCATGACCCAGGCCGCCGTTTCCTACGCGGTGCGCGGGCTGGAGGAACAGCTCGGCGCCAAGCTGTTCCAGCGCCGTCACCGGCAGGTCAGCCTGACGGAGGCCGGCGAGCGTTTCCACGCCGACGTTTCGCTGGGCCTGTCCCACATCCGAAAGTCGGCGGAGGATCTGCGCCTGCAGGCGACCGGAGGCCACGTGACGCTTGCCGCCTCGACTGCGTTCGGCTCCTTCTGGATGATGCCGCGGCTGCAGCAGTTCCGCGACGAACTGCCGGGCATTGATCTGCGCATCCAGACCGCCGACCGCGACCTCGACATCATCGCAGAGGGAATCCCGCTTGCCGTGCGCGGCGGCGAACCGAGGGACTGGCAGGACTATCATTCGCTGCCGCTTGCCGACGAAGAGATCTTTCCCGTCGCCGGCACCAGCTACGCGGCGAAGTTCGGCCTGCCCAAATCGGTCGCGGAACTGGCCACGCACCGTCTCATCCATCTTGAGGAGCCCTATCGGGAGGCGGCGAGCTGGAATGAGTGGTTCGAATCGGCCGGCGCCCGTCTCGGCGATACCGCGCGCGGCCTGCGCATCAACGATTACGGGCTGGTAATCCAGGGCGTCATGGAAGGGCAAGGCATCGCGCTCGGCTGGCGCCACCTTGCCGAGCGGATGCTCGCGACGGGACTGCTGGTGCCGGTGACGGACCATGTGCTCAAGACCGGCAAGGCGTTCTATGTCATCTGGCCGAGGAACCGGGAGCTTAGCGAGAATGCCCGCAAGGTACGGGATTGGCTGGCAGCGCAAGCGTGAGGTCGTTCACTGTTTTCACCGTATTTCACCCTCGCCCGCTCGGCACGAATCCGCCTATACTGTCACCATGCCCATACGCCAGCTTTCCGAAACGATGATCAACCAGATCGCCGCCGGCGAAGTCATCGAGCGTCCGGCAAGCGTGGTGAAGGAACTGGTCGAGAACGCGCTTGATGCCGGTGCGGGAAAGGTCGAGGTCGTCACATCAGGCGGCGGGTTGAACCTGATCCGTGTCACCGACGACGGCTTCGGCATCCCCGAACAGGAGCTTTCGCTGGCGATCGCACGCCATTGCACCTCCAAGCTTGCCGAAGACATCCACGACATCCGCTCGCTCGGCTTTCGCGGCGAGGCGCTGCCATCGATCGGCTCGGTATCGCGCTTGTCGATCCGCTCGCGCACGGCGGCAAGCGACAGCGCCGCCGAGATCGGCATCGAGGGCGGCAGGATCTCGCCCGTTAGGCCGGCGGCGGCCAATCGCGGCACCACCGTGGAGGTGCGCGACCTTTTCTTCGCCACCCCGGCAAGGCTGAAATTCATGAAAGGCGAGCGCGCCGAAAGCTCGACGACCAGCGACGTGGTCAAGCGCATCGCGATCGCCTTTCCGACCGTTCGCTTCACGCTCAGCGGTTCCGACCGCTCGACGCTTGAATTGCCGGCGACCGATGACAGCGCGGACGGACGCCTGCGCCGCATCGCCCAGGTGATGGGGGCCGAGTTTCCCGACAATTCCATTGCCATCGATGCGATGCGCGAAGGCGTGCATCTGACCGGCCATGTATCGATCCCGTCCTTCACCCGCGCAAACGCGCTGCAGCAATATGCCTATGTCAATGGCCGGCCAGTGCGCGACAAGCTGATCGCCGGCGCTATCAGAGGCGCCTTCGCCGACGTCCTGCCACGCGACCGCCATGCGGTCACGGTGCTTTTCCTGACACTCGACCCGGCGATCGTCGACGTCAATGTCCACCCAGCCAAGGCCGATGTCCGCTTCCGCGACCCCGGCCTGGTGCGCGGGCTGATCGTCGGCGCCATCCGTCAGGCGCTTGCCGAAGCCGGCATCCGCGCCGCCACTTCCGGTGCCGCCGGCATGATGGCGGCGTTCCGGCCGGGAGCGGCGTCATACGCCCATGGCGGCCCGGCCAATGGTCACCGCAGCTACGAAGCGGCCTACCGCGCCTCGGGTTCTGCCGGTTTCGACCACGCACGCTCGCCGCAACGGCCACTCGACATGGAGTTCCAGGGTTCAGGATTCGAACGAAACGGCGGGTTCGGCGAAAACGAGCAGGCGGCGTTCGATGCCGGCCCGATCGCCAGCGCCGACGCCCGGGCAGGACAGGGCGAAGCGGCGGAGACGCTGCTTGGCACGGTGCTCGGTGCGGCACGGGCGCAGGTGCATGAGAACTACATCGTCGCCCAGACCAGGGACTCACTTGTCATCGTCGACCAGCATGCCGCGCATGAGCGGCTGGTCTACGAGGCGTTGAAGAACGCGCTGCACGCGCGCGCCGTGCCGTCGCAGATGCTGCTTCTGCCGGAGATCGTCGACCTGCCTGAAGAGGATGCCGAACGGCTCGCCACGCATTCCGAAACGCTCGCCCGCTTCGGGCTCGGCATCGAGCGTTTCGGGCCGGGCGCCGTGGCCGTGCGCGAGACACCGTCGATGCTGGGCGAGACCAACGTCCAGCAATTGGTGCGCGACCTCGCCGACGAGATCGCCGACAACGACACCGTCGACACGCTGAAGGAAAGGCTGGACAAAATCGCGGCGACCATGGCCTGCCATGGTTCGGTGCGTTCCGGCCGCCTGCTCAAGGCCGAGGAGATGAACGCGCTGCTGCGCCAGATGGAGGCCACGCCCGGCTCCGGCACCTGCAACCACGGTCGCCCGACCTATATCGAACTCAAGCTGGCGGACATCGAGAGGCTGTTCGGGCGGCGGTGAAGGCTGCCTGCGAGGTTTGCCGGTGCAGCCCCCACCCCGCTGCTTCGCAGCGACCCTCCCCACAAGGGGGAGGGTGAGGAAGCGCCCTGCCCATCTACAGGAAAGCACTTTTATGAGGACGCGGAAAAGCGGAGTTCCCTACCTCCCCCTTGTGGGGAGGTCGGACCGAAGGTCCGGGCGGGGGTCCGAAAAGAGCCGCTTCCAAGCGGCTCTTTTCGAATCAAGAAGTGACCCCAACTCCCTGGTTCACCTCTTCAAATTCACTACGATGACGCCCCCTAGCGCCAGCGCGCCGCCAAGCAGGCCGAGCAGCATCGGGACTTCGCCCAGCCAGAAGAAGCCGATCAGGGCGGACATGGGAGAGACCAGATAAAGGAAGTTCGAGGCACGCGCCGCAGGCAAGCGCGAAAGCGCCGTCGCCCAGGCGGCATAGGCGATCAGGCTCGGCACGACGCCGAGATAGATGACGGCGCCCAGCCCCCCCATATCGGCGACCGCCGCCTGCGAAAAAGCTGCCGGCAGGAAGGGCGCCAGGCAGAGCGCGCCGAGCACCATATTCGAGGCCGCAATGGTCAGTGGATGATGGCGGGCGAACAGCGGCTTCTGGACGATGGTGTTGACCGCCGAACAGAGCGCCGATCCCAGCACCAGGAGCGCACCCGTGTCGAAATGCAGGCCCTGTCCGTCGGCCATGGCGATAATGCCGATGCCGCTGAAGGAAATGGCAGTACCGACCCAGGCCATCGTCGAGAATCGTTCGCCGAGCAGCGCCATCGCCATGATGGCGGTGAAGATCGGGCTGACATTGATGATGAATCCGGCAGCACCGGCCGAAACCGTCAGTTCGCCGAAATTGAGCATGGCGGTGTAGAGCGCGACGAAAACGGCGCCGCCAAAGGCCAGGCGCCACAACTCGCCTATGCGCGGCAGCGTCGGCCGCCTGACAGCAAGGAAGATCGCCGCAGGTACCGCGGCGATGGCAAAGCGCAGGGCGCCGAGTTCGAGCGGCCCGAACGCGGCGAGGCCAGCCCGGATCGCCGGAAAGGCCGAGGCCCAGCCAATCACCGTCAGCGCCACCGCTACGGCCGCGGTGGTGTCCATCCGCTGTGCTGGATTCAACGTGCTCGTCATCGCCCTCATCTCATCGTCCTCCCGTTCTTTCGCCTCTCGATGGGGAGAAAACGCTTTTTCGGACCAATTGACAAACGACCAAATCGAGGGTCAGCTGTGACTATGGATCACAGCTTAGACGACATCTTGCCGCTCGAGACACTGCGCGCCTTCGATGCAGCGGCACGCACGGGGAGTTTTTCGGCAGCCGCGCAGAGGCTCAATCTCACCCATGGCGCTATCAGCCGGCAGATCGCCAAGCTGGAGGGCTGGCTTGGCCTGAAGGTTTTCGAACGCGGGGCGCGCGGCGTGACGCTGACGAACGAAGGCAATCGCCTGCATCTCAGGACCACCGAAGCCTTCGCGTTGATCTCGGTCAATTCGGACCGCTGGGTTGAACCGCGCGGCACCGCAGTGGTGCGGCTGGCCTCGATCCCTCGGTAAGCGGCCTATGGCTGATGCCACGCATGGCGGCGCTTGAGAATGATCCCACCCGCCTGCGCATCGTGCTGGATGTCGATAACCGCCAGGCCGATCTCGCCGATGAAGGCATCGATCTGTCGGTGCGCTGCGGACGCGGCCGCATCCCGGGCCGCGTTTCGATGCAGTTGTTCGAGGAGTATCTGTTTCCGATCGCCTCGCCGAGCCTCGCGCCGGAGATCGGCTGCGGCGACCCGGCCCGGCTGCTCAAATTCCCGCTGATCAACGATTCCGACGCATCCGGCTGGCGCGCCTGGTTCGCCGCGCAGGACATGGATTACCGGCCGCGCCCGCAGGACCGCCGCTTCGAAGACTACAATCTGGTGCTCGATGCCGCCGCACACAGCCTGGGCATCGCGCTGGCACGCCCGCCGCTCACCGAACACCAGATACGGTCGGGGCGTGTCGTGGCCGTCGACGACCGCGTTGTGCTCAATCCCGTTTCCTACTGGCTCGATCGTCCTGCCGGGAGGCCCCGCGCCGCTGCCGCCGACCTGTCGCGCCGCATCGCGGCGCAGGCCGGTGTGTCGGCGGAAAAGATCGAACACTTCGTCGAAGCCGACACGTAGGTTTCAGAGCAGTTCACCGTTTCACGGAAACGGCGAACCGCTCTATGTCTTTGTTTTGCGCAATTCCATAGGGAAAGCGCTACGCGCGTTTCCCGGGAAAACCGTACACACTTGCTTTAGCGAATGGCCAACCAGACAAATGCAATGAGCGCGGCAACCAGCAGGCCCGTTGCGATGGGGCCGATGCCGACCGCGCCTTGTTCGCGATTCCCCGGTGCGGCTCCCTTTGGTTGGCCGGTCATGCACCCCGGCACCACATTGTCGGCTGACGCCTTTTGCACGACGGATACCCGCGGCGAGACGAACGCCGGCCACGAGAGCGGCGCGGGCCGGGCAGCGCCGCCGTCTTCGGCTCTTGTGACGGCCACTGGCACGCCGCGCTGAGCCTCGTCACCTGGCGACGCCTGCTTACGCGCCGAAATCTCGGAAACGGCCTTTTCGGCGGTGTCCATGTCCGGCTCCATCGCCGCCTGATAGGCCCGTACGATCTGCGGTGCGGCCAATTGCTGCGACGTCTCGGCCGACGCGGGCGGCAGGGCCGCCAACGCTTCCAAGGCCGGTTGCGGGCGGTCGCAAGGCCACCTTGACCAGCGCTGCCTTGAGCACATCGGGTTTCGCCGGCGGCACCGCCTGCGGCGTCATCGCCTCCTTGAGCAAGGAAGCCAGCCGAGCGGAAGAAATGTCCATCATGTCCCCACCAATGGTACTCTTCGGCTCATCAAATAGGATATCAGCATTGCCTCGAGCTTGTCCCATGCTTGACCTTGCCGGCAATTTGTGGCGATGAACTCGGCATGAAGCTCGGCACCAAAGCATGATGAACCGTTTCGAAGGCCCCGGCGGCAAGGAAGCCCGTATTCGCTATCTCGACGGCGACTTCCAGGTGACGAGCCCGGGCGCGTTCGTGCGCTGCGCGGTGACCGGCGAAAGCATTCCGCTCGACGAGCTGAAGTACTGGAGCGTTGAGAGGCAGGAGCCCTACATCAACGCCGCGGCCTCATTGCGCCGCGAGATCGAGGCGCATCCGGAATTGCGCAAGCGAAGCTGAGCAAATCCCGGAATGCGCAGCCGTTTCTGTCCGCCGTTGCGTAAAAACCAAGAAGCAGAGCGGGTCGGCGATTCCATCGAAGGCTGAACGCCTTAGCCCTTAAGCTTACGCTGGCGCCAGGCATCGAGCGTCTCCTCGATGATACGTTCGGGAACGTGGTCGAGTTCGAAGACCGCGTCGATTTCCAGCACGTCGAGACGATCGAGAAAGTCCTTCGAAGCGCCGTGGCGCAGCCGGGCGGCATCCTTGGCGGTGGTGATGAGGCCGAGCCCTTCGGCGCGCGCGGTGGCCGCCAGTTCAGCAAGCTCATCCTCGGCGTAGAAATGATGATCCGGAAACGGCCGCTTCAAAGCCACCTCGCCGCCGGCCTCCTCTACCGTGTCGAAGAATTTCTCGGGGTGGCCGATGCCGGCGAAGGCAAGATAACGTTTGCCGGCGAGGCGCTCCTTGCCGCTCGGCTCGGTGTGAGCCTCGAAGATCGGCCGGCCGGCGCGCGCCGCCTGGCGCACCACCGCGTCGGCGGCGGTGCCGTCACCCATCTTCAGCAACCCGCTGGTGAAGACCAGCTGATCGACGACCCTGGCCCTGAGCGGTCCGCCCGGGATGACACGGCCGTTGCCAATGCCGTAGCGCGCGTCGACGACGACCAGCGCATAGTCGATATGGATGCGCGCGCTCTGGAAACCGTCATCCATGATCAGGAAATCGCAGCCATGGTTTTCCATGAGCAGCCGTGCTCCGGCAGCGCGGTGCGGCGTCACTGCCACGGGCGCGTGTTCGGCCAGCAGCAGCGGCTCGTCACCGACATGCCTGGCGCTGTCGTGTTTGATGTCGACGACATGCGGCTCGGCGAAGGAGCCCCCATGGCCGCGCGAGAGGAAACCGGGTTTGAGCCGCATGCGCCTGGCGTGTTCGGCCATGGCGATCGCCACCGGCGTCTTGCCCGTCCCGCCGACGGTGAAATTGCCGATGCACAGAACCGGCGCTTCGACCTTCTCGCGCCTGGCCCGCCGCATGCCACGGCCGGCGACGAATGCATAGGCGGCCGACAGCGGCGACAGCGCGAAAACGCGCCAGTCCGGCTCCTCCCACCAGAACGGCGGTGCTTCGGAGGCCATTTTACCGCCCGTTCGCGCCCTTCAGGCGCGCCTTGACGACCAGCGGCTGGATATAGGGCTCAAGCGACTTCAGCGTGCGCGCCAGCGCGCCGCGCATCTCATCGACGGTCGCGGCGCCGGCCGCCATCATCTCATGGCGCGCGACTTCGTTGGTGAGCAGGAAGTTGACCGCACCGGCCAGCATGTCGCGGTCGCGCACCAGCTTGGCGCCGCCGCTGTCGAGCAGGCGCTGGTAGGCCTCGCGGAAATTCTGCACGTTGCGTCCGGCAAGGACCGCCGTCTCGAGCATGGCTGGCTCGAGCGGGTTCTGGCCGCCTTCAGAGGTGAGCGAACGGCCGACAAAGGCGATCTCGGTCATCCTGAGATAGAGTCCCATCTCGCCGATCGTATCGCCGAGCAGGATGTCGACATCGGGCCCGATCCTGTCGGCCTTGCTGCGCCGCGCTACCTTGAGGCCCATGCCGGAAATCTGCTCGGCCAGGGCCCCGGCGCGGTCGGGATGGCGCGGGACGACGATCGTCAGCAGGCCGTGGTGACGCTTGTGCAGCATCGCATGAACCTCGGCGGCAACCACTTCCTCGCCGTCATGGGTCGAGATCGCCGCCCAGGTCGGACGGCCGCCAATCTGCCGCTGCAAGGTGGCCAGCGCCCGTTCGTCGACGGGCGGCGGGTTGGTGTCGACCTTGAGATTGCCGGAAACGGTTACCGGCCGGGCGCCGAGCGCGCGGAAACGCTCGCCGTCGACATCGGACTGGGCAACGACATGGGCAAGGTTCTCGAACAGCGCCTCGGCGATGTTGGGGCGCTTCTTCCAGGACGTGAAGGAGCGGTCGGACAGCCTGCCATTGACCAGAACCTGCGGCACGTGGCGGGCGCCAAGCTCGAGAATCGTCATCGGCCAGATCTCCGATTCGGCGATGATCGCCAGATCCGGCTTCCAGTGGTCGAGGAAACGGCTGACCGCCGGCTTGAGGTCGAGCGGCACATACTGGTGGATGATGCGGTCGCCCAATCTCTCGTCGGCGACCTTGGCCGACGTTACGGTGCCGGTCGTCAGCACGATATTGACGCCGTAGTCGAGTATGCTCTCGACCAGGGGAACGACAGCTATGGTTTCGCCGACGCTCGCGGCGTGGATCCAGATAACAGGCCCATCGGGGCGAGGCCGGCCGGCGACGCCGTAGCGTTCGCGGCGGCGGTTGCGGTCTTCCTTGCCGCGCGAGGTGCGCCAGGCAACATAGGGTCCGACCAGCGGATAGGCGACAGCGCCCGCCAAACGATATGCCGTCAGCATGGTACGCGCCCAGCGACCGCTCATCGCGGGGCATCCACGAGACGGTAGGCCTCGGCGGTCGCGGCATTGAGCGAGGCCGTCACTTCGAGGCGCTTGCGCTCCATCTCGGCGTCATCGGCATTGGCCGGCACGAAAACCGGTGTACCGATGATGATGGACGAGCGGCCGAACGGCAGGTTGATGGTCGTCTTGTCCCAGCTCTTCTCCAGCACCTTGCGGCGGCTGGTGGCAATGGCCGCCGGCAGGATCGGCCGGCCGGAGAGCCGCGCCAGGAGCACGATGCCAAGCCCCGCATCGCGCGGCGTGCCATGGGGGATGTCAGCGATCATGGCGACGTTCTTGCCGGCGACGAGCGACTTTTTCAGGGCGATCAATGCCTTGGCGCCGCCCTTGTCGAGATGTTTGGCATTATCGCGCCCGCCGGAGCCGCGTACGGCCTCGATGCCGAATCTCTCGATCATCAGGGCGTTGAGTTCGGCATCGGCACTGCGCGACACCATGGCGACGAGCGGCCTGCCCTTGGGGTAGTAGGCCGGCGTCAACAGATGCTGGCCGTGCCAGAGCGCAATGATGCCGGGCTCGAACTGGGCATAGGCACCGCCGGTCAATTTCGCCGAGCCGTCGACGACGCGGTTGGTCAGGCGCACCAGCCGAACGAACTGCGCCAGCAGGCCGACGATGATGTTCTTGACGAATCGCGACTGCGCCAGCGGCTTGCGGATCCTGCGCCAGAAGGCCTTGGTGGCGCGGCTGCGGCCCCTGCCCGTCGGCGTAGCCTGGCCGGGCGGCGCTTTCGCCAGATCATTATCCATCGAAGTCAACCGACAGCCTTGTGGTCGGGGTCCAGG
This sequence comes from Mesorhizobium sp. B2-6-1, assembly GCF_006440475.1. Classification (NCBI taxonomy): domain Bacteria; kingdom Pseudomonadati; phylum Pseudomonadota; class Alphaproteobacteria; order Hyphomicrobiales; family Phyllobacteriaceae; genus Mesorhizobium; species Mesorhizobium sp. B2-6-1. The sequence goes on along the minus strand of NZ_VFUH01000009.1, from coordinate 106,346 downwards.
AGCCGATGCAGGTGCACGACGAAATAACGCATATGGGCATTGTCCACGCTGGCCTGCGCCTTGGCTTTCCATGCCGTATGGGCGGATTGATAGTCGGGATAGATGCCGACGATGTCGAGCGCGTCAAGATCGCGGAATTCGGTGCCGCCAAGCTTCTTCAGTTCGCCGCCGAACACCAGGTGCAAAAGCTGTTTCTTTCCGTCTTCCGCGGCCATTTCGGTCCTTCACATATTGTGAGTTTGTGACAGGTCTAGACCAAAGCCGCCGACTTTGGAACCTTCGATAATGCTTTCAATCATCCAGTCCGGCAATGACGCCCACGAGCACCGCCAGCAGTTCACCGCTGCCGGCGGCGAGCGCGCCGTGGCGGGTCACCTCGCCGGCATAGAGCGGCGCGCGGCCATGCGGGTCGAGCAACTGGCCGCCCGCCTCGCGCAGGATAAGGTCGGCGGCGGCGATATCCCAGTCGTGCGCGTTCGGCTTTACGAAAGTGGCATCGAGCGTGCCGTTGGCGATCATTGCCAGGCGATAGGCAAGCGAAGGGCTGTAGGGCGCCCGCTTCAGCCGTTCCTGCCAGCCGGCCGGTATCCTGTCGAGCAACTGCTTCAATCCGGAAATTTCGGCCTTGTCGCCGGGCTGGCGCACCGCGATGCGCCTGCCGTTACGGAAGGCGCCCTGGCCAGGCAGCGCCCAGTAAGTCTCGTTAAGCGCCGGACACTCGAGCACGCCGGCAAGCGAACGGCCATGCTCCACGACGGCGACGCTGACACACCAGGTGCGCTGGCCTTCCAGGAAGCCGCGGGTGCCGTCGATCGGATCGACGACAAAGGTTCGGCGCGCCGAAAGCCGCACTGGATCGTCGACCGTCTCCTCGGACAGCCAGCCATAATCCGGCCGCGCCGCAAGCAGGGTCTGGCGCAAATACGCATCGGCGGCGTGATCGGCCTCACTGACCGGCGAGGTCCCGCCCTTCATCCAGACCTGCGGGCTGTTCCCGAAGTAACGCATGGCGATGACGCCGGCCTCGCGGGCAGCGTCGCGCAGCAGCGGCAGATCCTCCGTGGCGCCAGTCGTGGTCAGATCATGCTCCGGCAAGGGTCATGCCTTCGATCAGCAACGTGGGGGCGGCGGTGCCGAAATTGCGATCGAGATCGCTTGCCGGCACCATGTTTAGGAACATCGTCTTCAAATTGGAGGCGATCGTGACTTCGGCGACGGGATAGGCAAGCTGGCCGTTGTCGATCCAGAACCCGGATGCGCCGCGGCTGTATTCGCCGGTCACCATGTCGACACCTTGCCCGAACACCTCGGTGACGTAGAAGCCCGTCTTGAGCGAGGCGATCAGTTCTTCCGGCGAGCGCTCGCCCGGCTCGATGGCAAGATTGGTCGAAGACGGCGAGACGGACGAGCCGCTGCGCGAACCGCGTCCATTGGTAACGAGACCCAGTTCCCGCGCCGCCGAGGTCGACAGGAACCAGTGGTTGAGCACACCGTTCTCGATCATCAAAAGCTTGTCGCCTTCAACGCCTTCGCCGTCGAACGGACGCGAGGCCTGGCCGCGCCGCCTCAGCGGCTCGTCGGTGACGGTAATGGCCGATGCAGCCACCTTTTTGCCCATCATGTCGCGCAGGAACGACGTCTTGCGCGCGACGGCAGCGCCGTTGATGGCGCCCGCGAGATGGCCGGCAATGCCGCGCGCCACGCGCGGATCGAACACCACGTCGACCGGTCCGGTCGCGGCCTTGCGCGCGCCGAGCCGGCGCACGGCGCGTTCCCCGGCCTTGCGGCCTATGTCTTCCGGCGCATCCAGGTCGGCAAAATGCTGGCGCGAGGAGAATTCATAATCGCGCTCCATGCCGGTACCCTCGCCGGCGATGACGCTCGTGGAGCGCGAGAAGCGCGAGGCGACATAATGGCCGAGGAAGCCGTGCGAGGTGGCCAATACCAGCCCTCCGAGCCCGGCGCTGGCATTGCTGCCCGCCGAATTGGTCACGCCTTTGACGGCCAGAGCCGCCGCTTCCGCGGCCAGTGCCGCTTCCTTCAACTGGTCGGCCGATACTTCTGTTGCATCGAACAGGTCGAGATCGCGCGTCTGCCTGGCCAGCAGCGCCGGATCCGCGAGGCCCTGGTTGGGATCTTCGGGAGAGACCCTGGCCATGGCGACGGCACGTTCGGCAAGCGCCTTCGGATCGGACGCGGCAGTCGCGGAAACACTTGCCACCCGCTGGCCGACAAAGACACGCAGCGAAACGTCGTCGCCTTCCGACGCCTCGGTGTTTTCGACCTTGCCCAGCCGCACCGACACACCGGTCGAGCGGCCACGCACCGCGACGGCATCCGCGGCATCGGCGCCAGCTTTTTTGGCAGCCTCGACCAGGGCCGCGACGCGGTCGGTCAATCTTGATGCGTCCGATATATCGCTCATGCGCGTGATCCTGCTGTTGCGGCTGGCCCGAGAGCCGCCGTCCCCCATCTATTGTTCCGGTCCGGCTTGTGCAATGGCACAAGCTTCAATCAAAATGCATCGGTTCAGCCGCCCATCGCGAAGCGCGGCACCGCATCGCCAGCACGGAGCATTTCCAATGACGCCTTTCCATCTTGCCTTCCCGGTCCGTGATCTCGATGAAACACGCGCTTTCTATGGCGAGGTGCTGGGTTGCGCCATCGGCCGCTCTTCGGAGACCTGGGTCGATTTCGACCTGTTCGGCCACCAGATGTCGGCGCATCTGCGGCCACGGGCCGCGCCGGCCGCCAGCGACGGCAAGGTCGACGGCATGGCGGTGCCGATCCCGCATTTCGGCGCCGTGCTTTTGATGGATGACTGGCAGCGGCTTGCCACGCGGCTGGAAGCACGCGCCGACATAGACTGGCTGGAGCGGCCGATGATCCGCTTCAAGGGAGAGCCCGGCGAACAGGCGACGCTGTTCATCCGCGATCCCTCGGGCAACGCGCTGGAATTCAAGGGCTTTCGTTCGCTGGAGCAGATTTTCGCGCATTGACATGGTGCAAGCCGTGGCGCGCGGACTCAGGACCCGGCAACAGGCGTCCAGATCACATCCTCGATTTTTTGCGCGCCCGTGGCCAGCATCGCCAGCCTGTCGAAGCCGAGCGCGATGCCGCTGGCCTGTGGCATGACCGCGAGTGCCGCGAGAAAATCCTCGTCCAGCGGATAGCGCTCGCCATAGACGCGCTCTTTCTCGTCCATTTCCATGATGAAGCGCCGGCGCTGCTCCTCGGCGTCCGTCAACTCGCCGAAGCCGTTGGCAAGTTCGACGCCGCAGCAATAGAGCTCGAAGCGCTCGGCGACGCGGGGGTCGCGTGGGCTCGGTCGCGCCAGAGCCGCCTCGGCGACCGGGTACTCGCAAAGGATGGTCGCGCGGCCGATACCGAGATTGGGCTCGATCTTCTCCACCATCACCCGGCTGAACAGGTCGGCCCAGCCGTCGTCGGGCGCGGTACGCAGGCCGGCACCGGTCAGGGCCTGATGGAGCGAATCGCGGTCGGTGATGCCGTCGGCGCTGACCGTCGCAAGCAGATCGATCCCGGCATGGCGCGCGAAGGCGTCCGCCACCGTCAGCCGCTCCGGCTCCGCGAAAGGATCGCAGTCGCGGCCGCGAAAGCTGAAGCGCGTGGCCCCTGCCCTTGTCGCGGCCAGCGCCAGCAGATCCGCGCAATCCCGCATCAGGCTCTCATAGGTTTCGCCGACCCTGTACCATTCGAGCATGGTGAATTCGGGATGGTGCAAAGGGCCACGCTCGCGGTTGCGATAGACCGGGCCGAAGCTGAAGATCCTGGTCTCGCCGGCAGCGAGCAGCTTCTTGCAGGCGAATTCCGGCGACGTGTGCAGATAGAGCGGCTTGCGATGCCCGTCCGGCGCGACCGCCTCGGTTGCGAAGGCCGCCAGATGCGCCTCGTTGCCGGGCGATATCTGCAGGGCCGATGCCTGCACCTCGATGAAATCGCGACGGGCGAACCAGTCGCGCAAGGCGGCGGCAAGGCCGTTGCGCAGCATCAGGCGCGAACGGCGATCGGCATGCACATGCGGCGTCCACCAGGGCGAAGCGGCGGTCATGGGCGGTTTGAAGGCGCGCTGGTTCGCGTTGGGGGCTGGCGGTTCGCGCCGAGATGCGCTAGGCCCCCATCCAGCGCCGCGCAAGCCGGCAAACGCCCGTCAACTCTCGCAGGATAAAAAACCGTGGTGAAAGTCATCGCCAGTTCGCTCCGCAAAGGCAATGTCGTCGACAAGGACGGCAAGCTTTATGTGATCCTCTTTGCCGAAAACATCCACCCAGGCAAGGGCACGCCCGTGACGCAGCTCGACATGCGCCGCATTGGCGACGGGGTGAAGGTTTCGGAGCGCTACCGCACCACCGAACAGGTGGAGCGTGCCTATGTCGAGGAGCGCGAGCACACCTTCCTCTACGCCGACGGCGAAGGCTATCACTTCATGAACCCCGAGACCTACGACCAGGTGGCGGTGTCGGAAGCCGTCGTCGGCGATGCCGCCCCCTATTTGCAGGAAGGCATGCCGGTTCAGGTCTCGCAGTTCAACGGCATCGCTATCTCCCTGGTGCTGCCGCAGCGGGCCACCTTCGAAGTGGTCGAGACCGAGCCGACGACCAAGGGCCAGACGGCGTCCTCTTCCTACAAGCCCGCCCTACTCTCCAACGGCGTGCGCACCGCCGTGCCGCCGCATATCGCGCCAGGCACCCGCGTGGTGGTGATGACGGCCGATGGGTCCTATGTGGAGCGCGCGAAGGACTGAGAGCACGGCGCCAGGCGTCGCCAGCTTCTCAGCCGGACCCTATTTTTAGCCGCTGACGATGATCGGCGGCATCGCCAATTGGCGCCTGCCGAGGCCGGCGCTGCCCGGGCAAACAACAAGCGCAGCGTTATTTCCAGAAGCGTGTCGCACAAAGCCATCATCGTTCGTCCTTGTGGAAAGGAGAACGCCAATGAGAAAGCTTATCGTCACCGAATTCATCAGCGTCGATGGTATCGCCGAGGTCGAGAAACTGCCCGGCGTGACCTGGAACGACGAGATGAACAGGTTCAAGGAGGACGAGCTGGCTGACAGCGGCGCCATGCTTTTGGGGCGCACGACCTACGAGATTTTCGCCGGCTCGTGGCCGAGCGAAACCGGAGACTTCGCCGACCGGTTCAACGCGCTGCCGAAATATGTCGCGTCCAGCAGTTTGAAGGTGCTCGACTGGAAACCGGCCGAGCTGCTCAGTGGGCCGCTGCCGAAGGCGGTCAGGACATTGAAGCTAGGCAGCGGCGGCAACATCTATGTGCATGGCAGCCTCAGCGTCGCGCAGGAACTGTTGCGCCATGGTCTGGTCGACCGCGTCAGGCTGCTGAGCTACCCCGGCACCGTTGGCCAAGGCAAAAAGCTGTTTCCGGCCGGCGATCCGGTGTCGTTTGAGTTGATTTCCGCCAAGCCATTCAGTAATGGGGTGGTGGCGCTGGAGTATGCGCCGGTGCTGGCGAAATCGTAATCGGTTAGAGTGCCCTTCTTCCAGAGAGGACTGGAGGGCGCCTGGCTTTCGGGATCAAAGCTATAGCGGTGACGTGAGGCAACGTGTGGACCTCGCGTCACCCGGTCTGCTTTCCCCGTCTTTGCTCGACAGCAGCACTTTCCCTAGCCTCCACAACCCTCTCCACCTCGCGCTTCAGCTGGTCCTTGATATCCGCCGTCTCGGTCATCAGGACCTCGATCTTGAGGAAGTCGAGCACGCGGTATTTGGACACCGCCGGGCGGATCAGGATGTCGGGCTGGCACTGCTTCAGCTTGTTGGCGATGATCGACTGCATCATCAATTGCGTGGCGCCGAACATCAGGTCGACAGAGGTCGGCCGCCTGTGGTCGGCCTCTTCCGGCGCGCCGACCACGTCGACGCCGATGATGATGTCGGCATCATCCTCGATAAGGTCGAAGGGCACGGGGTTGTAGATGCCGCCATCGATCAGCAGCCGGCCGTCGCGCATCACCGGGCGGAACACGGCAGGAATGGCCGCTGAAGCCGCGAGCGCCGAATGCAGGTCGCCTTCGGCGAACACGGCCAGCTTGTGGCCGAAATAGTCCGTCGCCGTCACCTTCAGCGGGATTTTCAGCTCGGCGAAGGTTTCGGGAATGGCTTCGGGCAGGAATGCCTTGAGGATGCGTTCGACATTGAACTGGCTGACGCGGATGCCGGCCTGCATGGCCTCGGCGATGGTGCCGGGCCGCGCCCGCCACATGCGGCTCGCCACCTCGGCGCGACGGCCGAGGATCGAGCGGGCATAATCATGGATGTCCTTGCCGGTCATGCCGGAGGCCATGCCGGCGCCCATGATGGCGCCGATCGACGAGCCGGCGATTGCGACCGGCCTGATGCCCAGTTCGTCCAGCGCCTCGATGACATGGATGTGCGCCAGACCGCGCGCGCCGCCGCCGCCAAAGGCGATGCCGAAGGTGAGGTTCATCCCTTGTTGGCTCCGGCCAAGGGCGGTCCGACGACCATGATGGTCGGCTCGGCCGACAAAAGCTTCTTCGCCGCGGCCTTGACCTGGTCGAGTGTCACCGCGTTGATGAGGCCGGTGCGGCGCTGAATGTAATCGACGCCGAGGTCGTCGAGCTGCAGCTCGACCAGGGTCGCGGCGATGGCGCTGGAGGAGTCCAGGTTGTTGATGGCGTAGGCGCCGATCATGTATTTCTTGGTCGCCGCCAGTTCCGCGTCGGTCGGGCCGTCCTCGGCAAGCCGCTTGACCACGTCCCGCACGATGCCAAGGGTTTCGGCGGCCCGGTCCGATCGTGTGCCGGTGGTGACGATCAGAGCGTCGGCATGGTCCTGGTTGATGAGCGAGGAATTGACGCTGTAGGCCAGCCCGCGCTTCTCGCGCACCTCTTGGAACAGGCGCGAGGTGAAGGTGCCGCCGCCGAGAATCTCGTTCATCAGAACCGCGGGGAAGAAATCTGCCGCCTTGCGCTTCACGCCGGGCCAGGCAAGCTGCAGCGAGGTCTGCGGCAGGTCGTAGTCGACCTCGATATGCCGCGCCAGATTCGGCTCGACGTCGGCAACCGGCGCGAGCGCCTGGTTCTGCGGCAGGTTGCCGAATACCATGTCCAGTTTCTTCTTCAGCGTTTCCGGGTCGATGGCGCCGACCACCGCGACATGCAGTCCGCTCCGCGCGAAGACCGCCTTGTGCAGCGCCTTCAGATCGTCCCGCGTGATGGCGGCGATGCTCTGCCTGGTGCCCTGGTCGGAGCGCGAATAAGGATGATCGCCATAGAGCGCGCGCGCCCACCTGTCCTGCGCGATCGTATCGGGGTCGTTCTCTCCGGCGATGATGCCGGACAGGATCTGGGCGCCGATGCGATCGATCGGCGCCTGGTCGAAACGCGGCTCGTTGACCGCCAGCCGCAGCAGGTCGAACGCCTCGTCGCGCTGCTCGGCCAACATGCGCATGGAACCGTAGATGCCGTCGCGGGTCTCCTCGAAGCTCATCTCGGCGCCGGCGTCGTCGAGCTTCACCTGGAAGGCGTCGCTGTCCAGAGGGCCTGCGCCTTCGTCGAACAGACCGGTCATCAGATTGGCCAGCCCTTCCTTGCCCGGCGGATCCTGCGTCGAGCCGCCCCCAAAGACGAAACGGATGGCCACCATCGGCACCGAATAGTCTTCGACCAGCCAGGCGGTGACGCCCTTGGGCGAGGTGACCTGCTGGATGTCCATGGCGCGGGCGGCAAGCGCCGGCAGGACCAGGAAGAAGATGGAAAGGAGCAAAGTGACAAGCGCTGCGCGTGCCCTCCCTTCTCCCCGTTTGGGAGACGGGAAAGAGCCGTGTTGCTCGCTCTTCATCATCAATTCCCCGCCTGTTGCTGCGGCAAGAGATAGCCGGTCGTCGACCGGGCCAGCACCAGATAGCGCGCGGCGACGGCCTTGATCTCGCCGGGAGTGATGTTGCGGATGCGCTCCGGCCATTGCTCGATGTCCTGCACATTGCCGCCGGTGGCAAGCTCGGCGCCATAGATATTGGCCATCGAATCCTGTTTGTCGCGGGCGAAAACCATCGAGCGGACATAGCGGTCCTTAGCCTTGTCCAGCTCCTTGACGGTGACGCCTTCCCTGGCGATGCGCACGACCTCCGCGTCGACGGCCGCCTCGACATCGACGAGCCTGGCGTCGCCGCGCGGCGTGCCATAGACGGTGAAGTTGGTGTCGTCCAGCATGGTGCCCTGGAAATAGGCCCCGGCGTTGGAAGCGATGCCTTGCCTGACCACCAGCGCCTGATACAGCCGGCTGCGGTTGCCGCCGCCCAGTATTTCCGCCAGCAGGTCGAGCGCCTCGGCTTCGCCGGGCTTGGCCGTGTGGTAGGACGGCACCACCCATTGGGTGGAGAAATTCGGCACGCTGACGCGGGCGTCGGACAGCGTCACCGTGCGCCTGGTGTTCTGCTCCGGCTCGACCGGGCGGACGCGCGGCGGCAGGTCGGGCCCGCGCGCGATCTTGCCGTAGGTTTTCTCGGCCAGAGCCTTGACCGTGTCGGGCTCGACGTCACCGGCCACGATCAGCACCGCGTTGTTGGGCTGGTAGTATTTGTTGTAGAAGGCGATGGCATCGGTGCGGTTCAACTGCTCCATCTCCTGCATCCAGCCAATGACCGGAATTCGGTAGGGCTGGTTCTGCCACAGCGTGGCGTCGAGTTCCTCTTCGAGCACCGCCTCGGGACTGTTGTCGATGCGCGAACGGCGCTCCTCCAGGATGACGTCGCGCTCGGTCTTGATGACATCGTCGGTGAGGATGAGGTTGCGCATACGGTCGGCCTCGAAGCTCATCATCAGCTCGAGCGCCGACGGCGCCACCGTCTCGTGGAAGGCGGTGTAGTCGTAGGAGGTGAAGGCATTGTTGGAGCCGCCTATGTCGGAGACGGCGCGGTCGAACTCGCCGGCGGCGTGATTGGCCGTCGCCTTGAACATCAGATGCTCGAAGAAATGGGCGATGCCGGATTTGCCTGGCGGCTCGTCGGCGCTGCCCACCTTATACCACACCATATGGGTGACGATCGGTGAGCGATGGTCGGGAATGACGACCACTTCCATGCCATTGTCGAGCAGAAAATCCGTTACCTTGAACTCGGCCGGCCGCTTGTCGGCGGCGAAGGTCGCCGGGGCCAGTCCGGCAATGACCAAAGCCAGCGATGTGGCCAAGAGCGTCTTGCGCAGCCATTCAGCCTGAAATGTCATCAATGGCTCCGGTTTCTCATGACGGACGATAGGCGGCGAGCCGATGTTGTGAAAGTGAATTGTTGATTACCGGCATGGCACGACCTGCTCCCCTGGGAAGAGGGCTCGCGTTCCATCTTCGCCCGCAAATGAAGCTTAACTCAGGCGGCCTCGACAAGCCGGATCAGCGTCTCGCCATAGTGGCGCTCGTCGACAACTGAAAATCCCGGTCCCGGCTCGAAAGGCGCCGCCGCTGCCTCCTCGACCACGCACAGCGCGCCGGGACGCAGCCAGCCGCCTTGCTTGGCCGACCTCAGCGCGCGTTCGCCAAGACCCTTGCCGTAAGGTGGATCGGCGAAAACGAGCTCGAACGGCGCCAGCGTGCCGGCCTCGCCCAGAGCCGTCGCATCGCGCCGGAATATCTTGGTGCGGCCGGTCAGGCCGAAGGCCTCGACATTGTCGCGGATCAGGCCGCGGCCTTCGGCCGACTCCTCGATGAAGACGCCATAGGACGCGCCGCGCGACAGCGCCTCGAGCCCGAGCGCGCCTGTGCCTGCGAACAGGTCGAGCACGCGCGCGCCCTGCAGCCGATCGGCAAAGCGATGCGCCAGCACATTGAAAACAGCCTCGCGGGTGCGGTCGGTGGTGGGGCGGATGGCGCTGCCGCGGGGCGTCGCCAGCGGGCGCCCGCGAAACTCGCCGCCGACGATCCTCATTTCGCCCTTGGACCCTTGAAACCGCCGCGCGGCCGCTCGCCGCCGCCACCCGGACGTTCGCCACGCGGCTTGCCGAACGGCTTTGGGCCGCCCGGCTTGCCGCCGGGCTTGCCATAGGCCGGCTTGAAAGACGCCTTGCGGGCCTTGGCTTCAGCGGCTTTGGCAGCATCCGCCTCCGCCCTGCCCTTGCCGATCGGCCGCGCGCCCGGCGCCATCCAGACATTGGCCTTGCGCTGGCCGGGCGGCTCGATCGGCCGCTGCTCGCGCTCGGATTTCTTGCCGCCCGGTTTGCCGCCAAAACCACCGCGCGGCTTGTCGCCGAAGCTACCGCGTTCGGGTCTCGGGCCGCGGTCGCCAAAGCTTTTTTCCGGCCTCGCGCCTCTGTCGGGGCTGGTCGACAGTTTGCCCAGGGCTTCATCACGGCTGCCTTCGCGGCGCTTGCGGTTCTTGATCAGGCCGCCCTCGCCGATCGGCCGGTGGTCACCCTCGCGCGAAAATCTCGGCCGCTCGGCCTCCTCGCGGCGCGGCTCGACCCGCCGCACCGGCAGGTTGGAAAACGGCTTTGTTATCTCGGCATCGAAATTGGCGCCGGATTCCTCTATCAGGCGTTCGCCGAGCTGATCGCGCAACACCTTGCCCTTGATCTCCAGCACATGGCCTTCGGGGAGTTCGTCGAGCTGGAACGGGCCGTAGGAGATGCGGATCAGCCGCGTCACGTCGAGGCCGAGCGCGCCGAGAATGTTCTTGACCTCGCGGTTTTTGCCCTCGCGCAAGCCGATCGTCAGCCAGGCGTTCGAGCCTTGCTCGCGATCGAGGCTCGCCTCGATGGCGCCATAGAAGACGCCGTCCACGGCAATGCCTTCGCGCAAACCCGCAAGCGCACTTTCCTCGACCTTGCCATGGACGCGCACCCGGTAACGGCGCAGCCAGCCGGTGGCCGGCAGTTCGAGCACGCGAGACAGGCCGCCATCATTGGTCAGCAGCAGCAGGCCTTCGGTGTTGATGTCGAGGCGGCCGATGGTCATCAGCCGGGGCAATTCAGCCGGCAGCACGTCGAAGACGGTCTTGCGGCCCTCGGGGTCGCGGTTGGTGGTCACGACACCGGCAGGCTTGTGGAACAGGAACAGCCGAGTGCGCTCGATCGGCGGGATCTCCATGCCGTCGAGATGGATGATGTCGCCCGGCATCACATTGAAAGCCGGCGAAGACAGAACCCGGCCGTTGACCTTGACGCGGCCGGCCGCGATCAACTCCTCGGCGTCACGGCGCGAGGCAAGCCCGGCGCGAGCCAGCCGCTTGGCGATCCGCTCGCCGGCTTCCTCGGGCGCCTCCGCAGGACGCGGACGGGACTTGAAACCGCCTTGCGGCCGGTCGGCAGCGAAATCGCGCTTCGGACGGTCTGCGAAATCGCGCTTCGGACGGTCAGAGAAGTCGGGCTTGGGCCGATCGGCAAAATCACGCTTAGGACGATCGAAGCGTCTTTCACCCGTCGCACCTTCAGCCGCCATTGGCCGCTCGCCGCGCGGTGCATACGGCTTGCGCGGGCCTTCGCGGTTTTCATAAGGCTTGCCTTGCGGACGCGGACCCTTGTTGAAGGGCCGCTCCGAGCGCCCGCCTTCGCCGCCTTCGCGCGGCTTATACTCACGCTTCTGGGGCCGTTCGCCATCGGCGGTCATTGGACGGTCGCCACGCCGCGCGTAGGGCTTGCGCGGCCCTTCGCGCTTCTCATAAGGTTTGCCTTGCGGACGCGGACCCTTGTTGAACGGCCGCTCCGAGCGCCCGCCCTCGCGCGGTTTGTACTCGCGCTTCTGGGGCCGTTCGCCATCGGCGGCCATCGGCCGCTCGCCGCGCGGCGCGTAGGGCTTGCGCGGCCCTTCGCGTTTTTCGAAGGGCTTGCCGCCGTCGCCACGCTTGGCAAACGGTTTCTTGGCGCCGAAGGCTGGCTTGCCGCCTTTGCCGGCATCGCGCCCACGCGCGCCCGCCGGTTTCGGACCGCTTTTGCCCGGACCCTTCTGGCGCGGAGATTTCTTGTCGTTGTCGTCCATGTGGCCTTTGTCCGTTTGCGCTGCTACAGCGTGGCGCATCCTTTCGGGCGCGCAACGAACGCTGTAGCATTTTTGATTTGGCGCATGATCATTTCCGAAAACCGTACCCGATTTTCGAGGTTATGCGCTCAATAACAGGATCACCGTCGAGTGGCGAGGAGATAATCGGAATGGAAACCCGCGTGAAGCGGCCCGATTTCATGGCGCTGGCGCTGGAGGAGGCGCAAGCGGCAGCCTCGCGCGGCGAAGTGCCGGTCGGCGCCGTCATCGCCAGCGCCGGCACGGTCGTGGCCAGTGCCGGCAACCGCACCCGGGAGCTTGCCGATCCCACGGCCCATGCCGAGATGCTGGCCATCCGCGAAGCCTGCCGAAGGCTGTCGAGCGAGCGGCTCACCGGACACGATCTCTATGTGACGCTGGAGCCTTGCGCCATGTGCGCCGGCGCCATCTCCTTCGCCAGGTTGCGCCGGCTCTACTTTGGCGCCGCGGACGAAAAGGGCGGCGCGGTGGTCAACGGCGTGCGCTTCTTCGCTTCGCCGACCTGCCATCACACGCCCGACATCTATGCGGGCATCGCGGACGCCGAATCGGCCCTGCTGCTGAAGGATTTCTTTCGGGAACGCCGCGACTGAACGGGATGCGATACCCGTCAGCAAAGCAAATGCGCCCCGCTTTTTACAGGGACGGCAGCCAGTCGAACCAGCCACCCTTCTTGCCTTCCGCCTCTCTCTTCAGGCGGCGTTCCTTTTTGTACTCGTCTTCGCCGAGTTCGTTTTGCGGCGCCGTGCCGGATGCGACGCGATAGGCAAGGGGCGGTTCGCTCAGATATTTGCGGGTATTCGGATCGCCCTGCTTGCTTTCGGCAAGGCGGCGCTGGATATCGGCGGCGCGGCCCTTGTCGGAATCGGCAGGCGTCCAACGCGGCGGGTGACTCGAGCCAGATTCTTCCATCGCCTTCTTCACCGAGGCGGGATCCGTCTGCACGTCGTCGACGATCTGCGACTGGTAGGACGGATCATCCTGGTGTGCGGTGGCGTCGGCGCGCAGGCGGGCACGGCGCTGCTCGGGCGATTCGGGCCATTCGGCGCTTGCGGTCTCGATGCTATCCTGTGGCGCCGGCAGCGCTTCCTTCTGACCAGGCGCCGGCTTCACCAGGGTCGGACGCGGCTTGTAATCGATGTGTTCCTTCCGCTTCGGCGCGAACGAAAAAGCGCCCGTGAGATCGCCGGCCAATTGTTCGCCGGCGGTCTTGTCGGTGCCGTAGGTCGGAGAACCGACACATCCGGACAGAGCGAGCCCCGATGCGACAAGCGGCGCCAACAGCGCGAGGCGCGCGTTAAATCTCTCGGTCATGCCAAAAAGTCCCACTCTAGACAGCCTCTCGATCGCCGCCGGCCCCAAGGTCCGGTCCCCGTGTCCAAGCACTTGCGACGAAAATCCGGCGACAATTTGTCTTCCGGAGTTTCGCGTGTTTACCTCAACCACTCGTTAAGGGCAACGCACGGACGGATTTGCGCCGCCCGGCGTGGCATTTGTGCACCGATATGCCTGGCCTTCAAAGCCGGCCGAGCGCCCTAAGCTCATGCAGCACGGCGGCGTCGCGCGCCGAGACATCGGGAAACGCAGCGTCCTGCCCGACATCGGCGGTGTAACGCCACGACCGCGCGCATTTGACCAGGCCGCGGTCCTCGGCCTTTTCGATCACCACGGCGACGCCCTTCACGTCTTCGAGCGTGAAGGCGCCTTGTTGCGCCTCGCCATGGGCGATGACGAGATCGCTGGTGATCGCCATCTCGGCCATGTCGACATCCGATATCGCGGCTTCGAGCGCCGCATCGTCGATGGTAACGACCGGCACCGCTTCCAGCGACGAGCCGATCACCTTCTGGGCACGCGCGATTTCCAGCGCACCGGTGACGACGCGGCGCACCTGCCGCACTTTACGCCATTTCTCCGCCAGCGCCTCGTTCTTCCAGTTTTCCGGGATCGCCGGGAACTGGTCGAGATGCACCGAGACGGCATCGGGATGGCGGTCGAGCCAGGCCTCTTCCATGGTGAAGGGCAGCATCGGCGCCAGCCATCTCACCAGACAGTCGAAAAGGTGGCGCACCACCTGCACCGAGGCCTTGCGCTTGGCGCTCGACGGCGCATCGCAGTAGAGCGCGTCCTTGCGGATATCGAAATAGAAGGCCGACAGCTCGACCACCATGAAATCGAGGAGCGCACGGGTGATGCGCTTGAACTCGAAGGCATCGTAGCCCTGGCGCACCACCTCATCGAGTTCGGCGAGGCGATGCAGCATCAGCCGTTCCAGCTCCGGCATCCCTTCCAGCGGCACCTCCTCGCCATCGTCATGGGCGAGCGTGCCCAGCATCCAGCGGATGGTGTTGCGCAGCTTGCGGTAGGCGTCGATGTTGGTCTGCAGCACGTTCTTGCCGAGTCGCTGGTCTTCCCAATAGTCGGTCGTCACCACCCAGAGCCGCAGGATATCAGCGCCGGATTGCTTGATCACGTCCTGCGGGACGACGGTGTTGCCGAGTGACTTCGACATCTTGCGGCCGTCCTCGTCCATGGTGAAGCCATGCGTGACGACGGTGTCGTAAGGCGCCCTGCCCCTGGTGCCGCAGCTTTCGAGCAACGAGGAGTGAAACCAGCCGCGATGCTGGTCGGAGCCTTCGAGATAGACATCGGCCGGCCATTTGAGGTCCGGACGATCCTCCAGCGTGAAAACGTGGGTCGAGCCTGAATCGAACCAGACGTCGAGGATGTCCGTCACCTGCTTCCATCTGGAGGCATCGTGATTGCCGAGGAAACGGTCCTTGGCACCGGCGGCGAACCAGGCATCGGCGCCTTCTTTCTCGAAAGCGTCCATGATGCGCTGGTTGACCGCCTCGTCCTGGAGCACATTGCCGTCGGCGTCGGCGAAGACCGCGATCGGCACGCCCCAGGCGCGCTGGCGCGACAGCACCCAGTCGGGCCGTTCCTCGATCATGGCGCGAATGCGGTTCTGCCCCGCCCCCGGCACGAAACGGGTGTCGTCGATCGCCTTCAGCGCACGGCTGCGCAGCGTCGTGCCGTCGCCGAGGTCCTTGTCCATGTAAACGAACCATTGCGGCGTGTTGCGGAAGATGACCGGTTTCTTCGACCGCCAGGAATGCGGATAGGAGTGTTTCAGCCGACCGCGCGCGAACAACGCGTTGCGCTTGATCAGCTCATCGATGACCGCTTGGTTGGCATTGCCCTTCTTGCCGTTGTCGTCAAGGACGCGCGCCGCGCCACCCTCACGATCCGGACCGAAGCCCGGCGCGTCCTTGGTGAAAAAGCCGGCATCGTCGACGGTGAACGGGATCGCGGTGTCGACGCCGCGCGCGCGCAGGTCCGGGGCCGCGTCCATCCAGGCGTCGAAATCCTCGCGACCATGGCCCGGCGCCGTGTGAACGAACCCGGTGCCCGCATCATCGGTGACATGGTCGCCGGCAAGCATGGGCACCGGAAACTCATAGCCGCCTTCAAGACCCTTGAAGGGATGCGAAAACGTAAGACTTCCAAGCTCTTGCGCCGACACGCTGCGAAGACGATTCAAGGTGACTTTGGCCTTGACCGAAGCCTCTTCAGCCAGTGTATCGGCAAAGATCAGCTTTTCGCCCGGCTGCGGGCCGAAGGCGTTCTCGGCTGCCGTGACCTCGTAGAGGCCGTAGTCGATGCGCGGCGAATAGTTGACGGCACGGTTGCCGGGGATCGTCCAGGGCGTCGTCGTCCAGATGACGACGTGGGCCTGCAGCAGATCGAGAGCGCCCTCGGTCAGTGCGGCCTCTCCGTCAGCGACGGGGCGCACCAGACTGGCGACGGGGAACTTCACCCAGATCGTATCCGACTCGTAGTCCTGGTATTCGATCTCGGCCTCGGCGAGCGCGGTGCGCTCGACGACACTCCACATCACCGGCTTGGAGCCGCGATAGAGCTGGCCCGACATGGCGAATTTCAACAGTTCGCCGGCGATACGCGCCTCGGCGTGGAAGGCCATGGTCGTATACGGATTCTTGAAGTCGCCGATGACGCCAAGGCGCTGGAATTCCGCCCCCTGAACGCCGATCCAGTGAGCGGCGAAATCCCGGCATTCCTTGCGGAATTCGTTGACCGGCACCTCATCCTTGTTCTTGCCCTTGGCGCGGTACTGCTCCTCGATCTTCCATTCGATCGGCAGGCCGTGGCAGTCCCAGCCGGGCACGTAATTGGCGTCGCGGCCGCGCATCTGGAAGGAGCGGTTGATGACGTCCTTGAGGATCTTGTTCAGCGCATGGCCGATATGGATGTTGCCGTTGGCATAAGGCGGGCCGTCATGCAGCACGTATTTCGGGCGACCGGCGGAGGCCTCGCGCAACTTGCGGTAGAGATCCATCTCCTGCCAGCGCTGGACCAGCACCGGCTCCTTCTCGGGCAAACCGGCACGCATCGGGAAATCCGTCTGCGGCAGGTAAAGCGTCTTGGAATAGTCGATCGTTTCAGCTGTATCGGTCATTGGTCTGCCATTGTGGATTGCCCGGCGGCAAGGGAGCTCGGGCCTGAACTATCATGATCTGGAAAAAGCGCGAGGGGTCGCGCGCAAGATTCCCGGCGGCTCCGACAGCTCTCAGGCCGTCCGGAACACCGGGCTGGTAATTCGTATCGTAATCGCGACGGAACGCGAGACCACTGTCATGGCCGCGCTTTTAAACGAGGTGGGCCAGCTTGGAAAGCCCGAACTCCAAGGCACTCGCCTTGCCGCTTGTGCCAATTGCGCATATATGTTTGGGCAAATGGCACCGGAGGCGCGTCATGTCCAATCCGCATCGCAAGGTCCACGTGCCGGCTGCCAGACGGGCCGCCCGTAAGGAGAAGGTCGAGCGTGCGCAGGATGGCTTGGTCCGGGATGCCGCAACGGGGCAATTCCTGGTCAGCTTCACCAAGGTGGAAGAACTCCGCCACCGTGGGTTCAGCAATGACGAAATCTACAAGATCGTAGGATCGCGGCGCACTTTGGCGCGCAGGAAAGAACGCAATGAGAAACTGAGTATTGCCGAGTCCGATCGCGTCATGCGCATCGAGCGCATTTCCACAATGGCGGATCGTGTTTTCGGAGACCACGAAAAAGCGCAACGTTGGTTGCGCAAACGCAGCCGGGTGCTCAACGAAGCGCCTATCACGCTCCTGCAGTCGGAAACCGGTGCTTCCCTGGTGGAAGAGGAACTGCATCGCATCGATTATGGCATTTTCGCCTGACGATGCGTCTATGGCGTATCTCCAACTTCGCCGACCTGTCCGGCCGGGGCGGCATGCTCAGCTCCGGCCGTTGGAACATCAAGGGCACCGCCATTGTGTACTGTGCGGATCATCCCGCCACGGCGCTTCTTGAAATTCTCGTTCATGTCGACGTGGAAGATTTGCCGCCCACGTTCCAGCTCCTGGAAATCGAAGTGCCTGACGGCGTCTCCATTGCCGTCCCCGATTTGCCCGAGGGCTGGAAAGACAATCCGGCCAAGACACGCGAGATTGGCAGCGATTTTGTCAGTGCCGCCAGCCATCCAGTCATGGAAGTTCCTTGCGTGATCGTTCCCTTCGCCAGAAACTATATTCTCAATCCCGCCTTGCTGGAACGCGAAGGCATCGCCATCGTCGGCACCACAAGTCAACAGATCGATACGCGATTGCTGGAATAAGGCCGATACCGGCTACATCTTGAAATCGAAGCGATAGGTCGTCGATACGCCGATCATGAACTGGTTGCGGTCGCCGCGCTCCTTGACCAGGCTGGAATCGGCGGCCGGGCCTTCGAGGCGTGAATATTCCCCGAACAGGCTGGCGGTCATCGGGTCGGTCACCTTCCACGTCACCGCACCGCCAAGGCCGACCGATTTCAGGCCGCCGCCGGGATTATACTGGTTCAACCCCGAGGCCACGGCTTCCTGCGCGTCGACGCCGTAATAGGCGTCGAAATATTTGGCGGAGGCGAACGAGACGCGCGGCCCGCCAGAGATCCTGACGGTTGGCGTCACATCGTAGAAGGCGTCGGCGGCGATGTCGGCGACGAAGCCGTTATGGGCGCGGATGCCGTGCCGCAGCTCGGCACGCGCACGTATCCAGTCCGTCGGATAGAATTCGAAGAAGCCGCCCACCTCGCCGCCCCAGCGGACCGGATCGAGGCCCTTCAACTCGTCGGCATCGCCATCGTCGCGCGAGAACAGGAACTTGCCGGTCAGGCCGGCGCGAACGCCGCCGTCATCGACCAGCGCCAGCGAAATGTTGTCGTTGCGTGAGGTGAAGCGGGCCGCCGGGCCAGCCTTGCCCAAGGAGATGATCGGCGAGGCGCTGAGCAGGTACTTCTTGCCGCCCTCGAAATTAGGCGCCACCATGCCGGTGGCGCCGACCGTCAGATACCAATCGCCGGACAGCCAGCCGAAGGCGCCCTCGCCGGCATCGGCCGCACCCGAGGTAGCCAGCATGACGGTAGCCAAGGCTGCAGAAATTTTCCCGACCGGACTCATGACTACCCCATTAACACGATACGACTGTCTTTCGGTCACAGCTTTGAAGAGGCTTTGGTAAAATTTGATTTAAGGTCGAGACGTCCGGCTCGCATTGCTCACCATCCGGCCGCCGTCGGCTGGACGCGGGTCGGCACCGAGGGTAACTTCATTCCCTGCTGGCGGTCCTCGATGGAGGTGGCGACATGACCTTGCACGGCGATGCACTGAAGAACGCGATCGGACAGACGCGAGCAAAGTGGGGGTGGTTTGTTGGCCTGGGCGTGTTGCTGCTGATCCTCGGCGGCATTGCGTTCGGCAACCTCTTCATTGCCACGGTGGCTTCCGTCTATGTCGTGGGGTGGCTGATGCTGGTGGCCGGCATCATCGAGATCATGCATGCCTTCGGGGTCAAGACGTGGGGCCGCTTCTTCTACTGGCTGCTCAGCGGATTGCTCTACGCGGTCGCGGGCTTTTTCGCCTTCGACAACCCGCTGCTGGCCTCGGCGGTGCTGACCTTCCTGCTGGCCGTCGCGCTCGTCGCTTCCGGCGTGCTGCGCGCTTGGGTCGGCTACAGCCACCGGCCTGAGCGCGGCTGGGGCTGGATCGTCGCGGCCGGCGCCATCAGCGCGATCGCAGGATTGATCATAGCCATGGGCTGGCCGGTCAACAGCGTATGGGTGCTCGGCCTGTTCCTGGCAATCGACCTGATCTTCCAGGGCTGGACCTTCATCGCCGTCGGTCTGGCGCTGAAAAAGTAACGTCTGATTCGAGCATGATCTAACCCGAAAACCGGACCATGCTTCAAAAAGCCATGGCCGCGTCGAGTTGCGAAAGTGGCTTGACGCCGGCCAGCAGTGCTCTCGCCTCAGCCTCGTCGCGCTTCATCTGCGCGACCAGCGCATCAAGCCCGTCGAACTTCACCTCGCTGCGCAGGTAACCGAAGAACGACACCTGGCAGATCTCGCCATAGAGGTCACCGGAAAAATCGAAGACGAAGGTTTCCAGAAGCGGCGCGCCATCATCGTCGACGGTCGGACGGCGGCCAAAGCTGGCAACGCCATCATGCAGCCTTCCGTCGGCGCGGCGAAAGCGAACGGCATAGATGCCTTCCCTGAGGGTGGCCTCGGCGGGAAGCCTCATGTTGGCGGTCGGAAAGCCGAGCGTTCGCCCCAGTTTCTGGCCGCCCACGACTTCGCTCTCCACCGTGAAGCGATAGCCGAGCAGGCCGGCGGCCTCGGCCACCGCGCCTTCGCAAAGCAAGGCGCGGATGCGGCTCGATGAAACCACCTCGGCGCTTTCGTCCCGAAATGCATCGACCAGCGTGACGCCGAAGCCATGGCGCTCGCCAGCCGCCATCAGATAGGCCGGCCCGCCCTGGCGGTCCTTGCCGAAATGGAAATCGAAGCCGGTCACGGCATGGGTGATGCCAAGCGTTCTCTCAAGCACGTCGGTCACGAAGGCTTCCGCCGATAGCGAGGCGAAGTCGCGCGTGAAAGGCTGTTCGACGAGCGCGGCAAAGCCCAGCAGCGACAGGAGCCGCGCCTTCATCGGCGGCGGCGTCAGCACGAACAGCGGTATCTCGGGCCTGAATATCTTTCGCGGGTGCGGTTCGAAAGTCAGCACCAGCGCCGGCACGCCACGCCGCCGCGCCTCCGCCAATGCCCGTTCGAGCACCGCCTGATGACCGCGATGGACACCGTCGAAATTGCCGATCGCGACAACGCCGCCGCGCAAATCGGCGGGCAGCGGAGCGGTTGCCGAAAGGTGCTGGAAAGCGTCCATCGCCATCTACCGCAGCCTGGGAATGACGGCCACTGGATGATAGCCGTGCCTGTCAAGAAACGCGGCGAGCCTTGCGGGATCCGGTTGCGATGCATCGCCATAGTCGCGGGCATGAATGCCGCCTGAGACATAGAGAACGTCGAAACCGTTGTCGGCCGCGCCCTTGATATCGGTCAGCATGCCGTCGCCGATGGCCAGCACCTGGCGGCGCTCGACCGGCCGGCCAAGGATCTCCGCCACCTCCTTCATCGCCACATCATAGACCGGCGCATAAGGTTTTCCGGCGATCAGCGTGCGGCCGCCGAGCTGTGCGTAGTCGCGCGCCAGGGCGCCGGCGCACCAGATGATGCGTTCGCCGCGCTCGACCATGATATCCGGGTTGGCGCAGATGAAAGGCAGGTTCCTGGCGCGCAGCCGCCGCAGCAGCTCCGCATAATCTTCGGGCTTCTCCACTTCGTCATCGAACAGGCCGGTGCAGACGACGCCGGATGCCTCGAACTCCTCGACGAGATCGACGTCGAGCCCGTCATAGAGGGTCAAGTCTCGCTCGGCGCCGACATGGAAGATCTTTCGCGGGCCTTCCACGATCAGGTCGCGGGTCACGTCGCCCGAGGTGACCACGCGGTCGTAGGCCCATGGGGGAACGCCGATGACGTTCATCTGGGCCACGACGTCGGCGCTGCGGCGCGGCGAATTGGTGATCAGGACGACGGGAATGCCGGCCGTACGGGCAGCCGCCAGCGCCGACGCAGCCGCGGGAAAATGCGTTTCGCCATTGTGCACCACGCCCCAGACATCGCAGAGAATGGCCGAATAGTTCTTCGACACGTCTTCGAGCGAACCGATGATGTCAGGCGAGGCCGCCATGCCGTATCCTTCAGTCATGATCGTTGCGGTGCCGCAGCCGACGGTTCGCCGCAGCCGGTTGGAATTATCCGAACCGGCCCAGCCTGTCACCAGCTTTCGCCCGCCTGTACCGACATCCACCACCGTTCACTGGTTGGTTAACGAGCTTTGAAAATGCAGCCTGACCTTGGACATATTCCAGAAACCTGAAATTTAACGATTTATGACACCGTCCCCACTGACTATCGATTTGGCGGGGCAGCTGTGACAATGATCCGAAGATTCGGACGCGACCGGCGTGGCAACTATGCGCTGATGACCGTGCTCGCCATGGTGCCGCTGATGGGCGCCGTGGCTATCGCCGTCGACTATACGGAAATGGTGGGCCAAAGGCAAAACGCCTTGAATGCCTTGGACGCGGCCGGCTTCGCCACGGCCCAGCAGATCGTTGCCGGCGCCAGCGAAGCCGACGCGGTGGCCTATGCCAAGAATTTCTTCGAAGCCAATCTCGCGCATATCGATCCGGCCAACACCACGCTGGCCGTGACGCTGCCCAACAACAACACAGGCGGCGGGACGCTGAAGCTCTGCGCGACCTTGGTCTACAAGCCCTATTTCGAGCCGACGGCTAAACTACTGCTGGGCGGCAGCGCCGGCAGCACCGATATCGGCTTCAGCACCTGCTCCGAAGTGCGCCTGAAGAACACGCTGGAAGTGTCGCTGGTGCTTGATAATTCCGGTTCGATGAAGGAGCTCGGCAAAGGCTCGAACAAGGTGCGGTTCGACCTTCTCAAGAGCGCCGCCAAGCAGTTGGTCGACCAGTTGGCCGGCCAGGCCCAGCAGATGAGACAGGTCACCAAGCCGGTCCAGTTCAGCCTCGTTCCCTTTGCCGCCTCGGTGAATGTCGGTGCGGGCAACGCTTCGGCGGCGTGGATGGACACGACCGGCATATCGCCTATCCATCATGAGAATTTCGACTGGACGAACACCATGACGCAGGAAAAGTCGCCGTGGGGGACGACCAAATACGCGCAAAACATCGCCGGCATCTGGTATGCGAAAGGCACCGGCTGGGACGCGAGCCAGAAAGACCAGCCGCTGACCCGGTTCTCGATCTACAAACAGATGAAACGCATTTCAGCGTGCAGTCTCAAGAATTGGGACGGTACTTGTGCATCGAACGCGACCTTCACCTATGCGCCGGTCGCGAGTTGGGGTGGCTGCGTCGAGTCGCGCCCATATCCATACAATATCCAGGACACAGCTGCATCGACAACACTGCCTGCAACGCTTTTCGTGCCGATGTTCGCGCCCGACGAAACCGACCGCGTCGATAGCTCTTCAAGGCCAGCCAATAACAATTGGGATGTCGACGCCCCAGTGAGTTCAGGCGCGTCCGACGCCGCACGCCAGCGCTACATGCCAAAATATTTCGACTGGGTGAACAAGGTCACGCCGGCCTACGGCATGGACGCCGGGCCGAATACAAGCTGCAGCACGACGGCAATCACGCCACTGACCGATGTTTCCACGACAGCCGGCGCAACTTTGATCAAGAACGCCATCGATGCCATGGCCGACGACGGCGCCACCAACGTTCCGGAAGGCATGGCCTGGGGCTGGCGGACCCTTTCCAGCACCGCACCTTTCACCGAGGGCCGGCCCGAAACGGAAAGAGGCAACGACAAAGTACTGATCGTGCTGACCGACGGCGCCAACACCTACTACACGCCGACCTCGGTGACGGCGCAGACCTACTCTGGAACCAATTGGAATTCTGGCGGTAACGACCTGGCTGGCAGCAAGGCGATCTATTCGGCTCTCGGTTACGTCGTTCCCTACAGCAACGGCTACAGCTACGGCCGCATGTTCCTCGGAACGGATGTCACCAAGGACGACTACAGCAACGCCAACTACACTAAGGCCATGAACGAGCATTTCACCGCGCTCTGCAATAACGCCAAGGCCGCCGGGGTCATGGTCATGACCATCGCGCTTGATCTGGACGCCACCAAGACGGCGGAGAAAACGCAGATGGATGCGCTGAAGGCCTGTTCTTCTGATTCCCGCTTCAGCAAGGACAAGACCGATCCGAGCAAGCCGATGAAGCTGTTCTGGAATTCGACGGGCGCAACGCTGTCCGACGATTTCAAGGCGATCGGCAACGAGCTGTCCAACCTGCGCATCGTCAGCTGATCCGACGAATTCCACGTCGACGCTCTGCATCCAGCGGGGCGTCGTTCTGGACGGCACCAGGGGTCGCTCCAGATTGGTTAGTGCTTGGTGAAGCGCGAACCAAGCAATCGAGCGGTTTCCCAAACCCGTCCTTCAGCGTTTTGTGGAAAGCTGGCGTCGAACGAGAATCCGCCGGCGGGGGCCGCTGCAAGACATGCGTGAAATCTGGCGTCAGTTCCGCCGCGACAGGCGCGGCAACTATGCTCTCATGACGGCCTTCGCGATGGTCCCGCTGATGGGCGGGCTGGCGCTCGCGGTCGACTTCACGGAAATGAACCGCCAAAAGCAGACGGTGTTGAACGCGCTCGACGCCGCCAACTTCGCCACGGCACGCCGCCTGACGGAAGGCGCCACCGACGACCAGCTGAGGGCCTATGCGCTCGACTTCTTCAACGCCAATCTGAACGATGTCGATGCCGCCAACACGACGCTCAACCTCACTTTGCCCAGCAACGCCGCTGGCGGCGGAACAATGAAGCTTTGCGGCACCTTGACCTATAATCCTTACTTCCTGCCAACGGCGAAGATACTGCTCGGCGGCACCGGCGCCACCAATATCGGCTTCACCGCGTGCTCGGAGGTGCGGCTGAAGAACACGCTCGAAGTGGCGCTAGTGCTCGACAATTCCGGATCGATGGTCACGCCCGGAACCGGCTCGGGGCAGAAGCGCATCGATCTCCTCAAGACCGCGGCGAAGCAGTTGGTCGACACGCTTGCCCAACAGGCCGCGATGATCAAGCAGGTCGACAAGCCGGTGCAGTTCGGCCTCGTACCCTTTGCCGCCTCGGTCAATGTCGGTCCTGGCAATGGCAATGCGTCCTGGATGGACACCGAGGGCCTGTCACCGGTGTCGAGCGAGAATTTCGACTGGTCGACGCTGAACGCCGCCAACAAATACGCCCAGCAGACCAACGGCATCTGGTACAAACGCGGCACCGGCTGGGGCGACGAGGAAGGCCAGATGCTGACCCGGTTTTCGCTCTACCGCGACATGAAGGTCGTCACCAGCCATGAGCGTGTTAAAAACAGCAAGCACGTTGTTTGTGCTGAATACAACTGGAACAATACCTGCAAGCGCAGTTACGACGCATACGACTATGTCGATTCCTACGGTCCGTTCGCCAGCTGGCAAGGCTGTGTCGAAGCCCGGCCCTACCCCTACAATGTCAACGACGCCCCGCCGTCCGGCGGCTCGGCCAACACCGGGATAGGCGTGGGCGATCCGGCGACGATGTTCGTGCCGATGTTCGCCCCGGATGAACCCGGCAATCACTGGAAGATCACCCAGGATCCCAACGAAGCCGCACCAAAGACCTACGGCGCCATCAACAGCTGGTGGAACGACGATCCTTCGAGCAGCAGCGGCCAAGCCCGGCTGCGCAACATGACCAAATATTTCCAGCCGCGGCCGATCGATGCGCCGGTATTGCCCGCAGGCAACGGCCCGAACTACAGTTGCACCACCAACCCGATCACGCCGCTGACCGACGTCAGCGTCGCCGATGGGCTCGCCACGATCAAAGCCGCGATCGACCTGATGCAGCCGGATGGCGGCACCAATGTTCCCGAGGGCATGGGCTGGGGCTGGCGGGTGGTCTCGAGCGGCGAGCCGTTCACGCAGGGGCGCCCGGAAACAGAAAAAGGCAACGACAAGGTGGTGATCGTGCTGACCGACGGCGCCAACACCTATTACACGCCGTCTTCGCTCAGCTATTCCGACCCCGCCGATTCGAAGTCGACCTACGCGTCCTACGGCTATCTCAAGCCCGGCTATGCCGGCACCTCGGTCGGGCGCCTGTTCATGGGCACATCGAGCGCCATCGGCCAGTTCGACTATTCGAACGGCAATTACACCAGCGCGCTCAACGAGCAGATGACGACGCTTTGCAACAACGCCAAGGCGGCCGACATCATGGTGATGACGGTGGCTCTCGACCTGTCCACGACCAAGACCACCGACAAGAACGCCATCGATGCGCTGAAATCATGCTCGTCGGTCTCGCGCTTCCGCAAGGACCCGGCGGACCCGAGCAAACCCGCCAAGCTGTTCTGGAATGCGACGGGCGCCAGCCTGTCCAACGATTTCAAGGAAATCGGCAACGAATTGTCGAACCTGCGCGTGGTCGGTTAACCGAACTCTGGCGCAACGCCCGACGCCGCCAAGCCCTTGTGGGCGCCTGCCGCAACGGGCACATAATGGCTGCACGCTGGATCGCATCCATCGCGGCACGCCTGGGAACGAACAATGCCCGATACCGCCAACCACCTCGCCTTCGCGCTGGTCTGCCTGGGCATGGTGCTGACGCCGGGTCCAAACATGATCTACCTGATCTCGCGCTCCCTGTCGCAAGGGCCGAAGGCCGGGTTGATCTCGCTTGGCGGGGTCGCCGTCGGTTTTCTCTTCTATGTGCTGTCGGCGGCATTCGGAATCACGGCGCTGCTGCTGGCCGTACCCTTCGCCTATGACGCGCTGCGCTTTGCCGGCGTGCTCTATCTCCTGTGGCTGGCCTGGCAGGCCGTGAAGCCGGGCGGACGCTCGCCATTCCAGGTGCGCGACCTGCCGAAAGACGGGCCGCGCAAGCTGTTCGCCATGGGCCTGATGACCAATCTGCTCAATCCGAAGGTGGCGGTGCTCTATCTGTCGCTGCTGCCGCAATTCATCAGCATTGGCAAAGGCCATGTCCTGTCTCAGCTTCTTGTGCTCGGCGCGACGCAGATTTCGATCAGCCTGACCGTGAATGCCATCATCGCGGTGACGGCCGGCTCGATCGCCGCGTTTCTCGCCGGGCGGCCTTTGTGGCTGGTCATCCAGCGCTGGATGATGGGAGGGGTGCTGACGGCGCTGGCGCTGAAGATGGCGACCGACGCACAGCGCTGAGGGCGGCGGTCCCGGCGTTGGTCTACATCGGCCGCCTTGTCTGCTGCGTCCGCTCCGGTTCCACCACCTTGCGGTAGAGGTGCCAGGTGGCATGGCCAAGGATGGGCATAACGACCGCGAGCCCGGCAAACAGCGGGATCGAACCGATCACCAGCAGCACCGCGACCGTCAGGCCCCAAAGAGCCATCTGCAGCGGATTTGCCATCACCGCGCGCGCCGAGGTTTCTATGGCCGAAACGGCGCCGACGTCACGGTCGAGCAGCAGCGGGAAGGCGACGACAGTGGTGGCCAACACGATCACGGCGAAAACGAAGCCGGCGGCGTTGCCGAGAAGGATCAACGTCCAGCCCTTGCTGGTCGTCAGCACGTCGCGGACAAAGGCGCCGATCGAAGCCGGCGGCTGGTCGCCGAACAGGCTGGTGTAGATCGACTGCGCGGTGAACAGCCACAACAGGAACAGCACGAACAGCATGATGCCGATGACCGCGATCGAAGGCACCGCCGGCGAGTGGCGGACATCGAGGGCATGCCGCCAGTTGGTGTTCATGCCGAGCTCGCGCCGGCGGCTGATCTCGTAGAGGCCGAGCGCGGCGAAAGGGCCGACAAGGGCGAAACCCGACATCAAGGGATAGGCGAGCTGAATGGCGTTGGAGCCAGACGTCCACTGCGTCAGGATCAGGCCGACGATGGGATAGATCAGGCACAGGAAAACGTAGTGAGACGGTTTTGCCCAGAAATCCTCGGCACCGAGCCGCAGCGCATCCCAGAGGTCCGATGTGGTGATGTGGCGCACCGTGGGCTGCACATGCATACCACGCGCGTCCGCCATGACATGAAAGCTGGCCATAAGCTTCCTCCCGTTGTCGGGGGCGGTCACCACCGTGATGGCCGCCCGTAGCTGCCACTAGTAGATGTAACAGCATACCCGATTTGCCAGGGGCTGTCGCCAATTCGATGGTTCCGGACAGGCCATCACGGGATTGTCATCGCTGCCCGGCAGAAGCCGCGATCTTCGGCATCGGATTTCTCGGATGATGGGCCATTCGAAGCTGGATGGCCAAACGGAACGTTTGAAGACTACGCGGTGCGATCAGCGAAGGCCAAGGCATCAATTTCCTCGACAGTTTTTTCGGCTTGCCCGTCAAAAGCCATGATCGCGACTATGCAGGCAGGAATGAACACTGTCATCGACCTCCCTCCAGAACCGCGCCGGACAAGGCGCTCCTTGCTGATCGGCCTTGCGGCCATTGCCGGGCTTGCCGCCTGCACAACCGTTTCCGTGCCCACCGGTGAGGGCGCAGGTGTCTCTTCCTCCGCCACGGCCACCCTGGCCAACTTGCGCGCTGCGGCCGGGCGGACTCCGCTGACCGCGGACACCCAGCTCGAACAGGCAGCGTTGCAGCAGGCCGGCTACATGGCGTCGCGGACGCGCATGAGTCACACCACCGGCTGGGGCAAGGATTTCGCCTCGCGCATGAAGGACAATAGCGTGCACGGCGCTGCGGCCGAGAACATCGCCGAAGGCCGCTTCGACCAGCAGAAACTGTTCGATATCTGGATGCATTCGACCGGCCACCGGCGCAACATACTCGACCCGGACTTCAGTCGTTTCGGGCTTGCCTATGTCCGCGACGGCCGCGACCCCAGCCTCCGCTACTGGGCCCTGGTGCTCGGAAGGTAGCAAAGCCATCGCCGGCAGCGGCATCGCCGGCAGCGGACAGCCGTCGGCGAATATCAATCCATATGTGCCGCCGGCGCGCCGCCAGCCGGCGCCGTCTTCGGCTTGCGCAGCAGGATCACGAACGGAATGGCGGCCAGCGTCATTATCATCAGGATTTTGAAGTCGTTGACGTAAGAGATCATCATCGCCTGGATGTTCACCATCCTGTCGACCTGGGACAATGCCATCTGGTCGCCGCCGGCCGCCGCCGGCGAAACCGCCCACAGATTGGGGTTGAACGGATTGATAAAGGTGGAAAGCTCGGCGTGATTTATCTGTGTATTGCGCACCATGAGCACCGTCACGACCGATACGCCGATGGACGAGCCGAGGTTGCGCACAAGGCTGAACAAAGCCGTGGCATCGGTGCGGAAGCGTACGTCAAGCGTGGCGAAGGCCACCGTCGACAGCGGCACGAATACCATTCCCATTCCCAGGCCCTGGATGATGCCGGAAGTGATGATCAGCCAGTTGTCCATCTGGGGCGAGAAGCCGGCCATCGTGTAGAGCGACTGCGCGGTCAGGAGGAAGCCGATGACGACGAGGATTCTGGCGTCGACCTTGCTCATGAGCCGGCCGACGACGAGCATCGAGATCATCGTCCCCACGCCGCGCGGCCCGATCACGATGCCGATGGTGATGGTCGGATAGCCGAAGATGGTCGACAGCATCGGCGGCAGCAGCGACATGCTCGCCAGGATGAGCACGCCCATGACGAAGATGAACGCCAGCCCGGTCACGAAATTGCGGTCGAGGAAGATCTTGGGGTCGATGAAGGGATGCTCTGCCGTCATCGTGTGGATGATGAACACCCAGAAGCCGGTTATCGAAAGGCCAAGCTCGATCCAGATCTCGACCGACGAGAACCAGTCGACCTCGCCACCACGATCGAGCAGCAGCTGCAGAGCGCCGACGCCGAGCGATATCATGGCGAAGCCGAAGAAATCGAAGCTTCGCACCCGCCGCGCAATGGCCGGCAGATAAGCGGCCATGCCGAGGAAGGCGACGATGCCGACCGGCAGGTTGATAAAGAACACCCAGCGCCAGCTGAAATTCTCGGTCAGCCAGCCACCAAGCGTGGGACCCAGAATCGGCCCCAGCATGATGCCGGCGCCCCAGATGGCCATTGCCTGGCCGTGGCGTTCCTTCGGGTTGATGTCGAGCAGGAAGGTCTGCGACAGGGGCACGATCGCGGCGCCGAACACGCCTTGCATGAGCCGGAACAACACAATGGTTTCAAGGCTCCAGGCCAGGCCGCACAGCATCGAGAAGATGGTGAAGCCGACCACCGCCGTCAGGAACAGTTCCTTGCGGCCGAAACGGTCCGCAAGCCAGCCGGTGACCGGCGTCATGATCGCCGCCGCCACGATGTAGGAGGTCAGCACCCAGTTGATGTTGTCGGGCGAGGCGCCGAGATCGCCGGTCATGGTCGGTAGCGCGACGTTGGCGATCGTGGTGTCGAGCGCCTGCATGATCGTCGCCAGCATGAGCGCAACCGTGATCAGGCCACGATGCGGCACTTCTTTGAAAGGTTCTGGCGTGCTCATAATGCGGAACTTCCAGCCGGTAACAAAAACGTGTACACAGGGTTTCCGGGCGGCAAAGCCTTCCGTTGAGAGACCCTCATCGCGGTGGGACGCGATTATCGATGTGGGGGTTACATCGACCGAAAGTCTCGATTGAGCGGATGCCTGCCGCCCGGAAACATGAGGACCGACGGGTCCGTGTCGAAGATTTCAGCTTTCGATCAAGCCGCGATGCGGTTTGCCCCGAAGGCTGCCCCTTCAACTCCTCCCATCAGACCAATCCCCCTGCTCAGTGCGTCCACCCGCATGATCCCCGCGGGCTTCCGCTGATTTACTTCGCGACCTCGCCAGCCGTGGCGTGGCCGAAAATGCCAGGCAGGCCGCGCGCCACGCCCGTGTCGACGGTAACGGCCGCGCTCATGCCTGTGCGCAGCATCATCTTGGCGTCGGGATCGCTCAGCTCCAGGCGGACCGGAATGCGCTGGGTGACCTTGACCCAGTTGCCGGTAGCGTTCTGGGCGGGCAGCAGCGAGAAGTCCGCTCCGGTGCCGGCGCCGATAGCCTTGACGGTCGCTTCGAAGGTCCTGCCCGGATAGGTGTCGACCACGATTTCTGCCTTCTGGCCCGGCTTCATATTGGTCAGCTGTGTTTCCTTGAAATTGGCGTCGATCCAGGTATCGCCGGTCTCGACCAGCGAGAACAGCGGCGTGCCGGAGCCGACATACTGGCCGACCTTGAAGGACGCGGCCTGGTAGACGACGCCATCGGCAGGCGCCTTCACCGTGGTCTGCGCCAGGTCGTAGGCAGCCTTGTCGCGCGCTGCGAGCGCCGACATCACGGTCGGATGTTTGTCGGTCTCGATATCGGGATTGCCGCCCAGCGCCGCCTTGGCGCTGACGATGCCCTGTTGGGCGACGGCAAGCTGCTGCTTTGCCTTATCGAGATCGTTCCTGGCCTCATCGAGCGAAGACTTGGCGTTGATGCCTTTCTGGGCGAGATCGGCGGCACGGTCGTATTGCGACTGGGCATAGGCAACTTCGCTGCTGGCGGATTTCTCCTGCGCCATGGCCTGGCTGTAGGCGGCGCGCAGCTGTTCGACGTTGAGCCGCGCGGCGGCCACCGCCGCGTCGGCCTGCGCAAGTGCGATCCGGTAAGGCTCGGGGTCAATGGCGAAGAGAAGATCGCCTTGCTTCACCCTCTGATTGTCCGAGATGGCGACCTGAACGATGCGGCCCGCCGTGTCCGAGGCGATCGATACCTTGGCCTGCTGCAGGTTGGCGTTCTCCGTCTCCTGGTAGCGCCCTCCAGTGACCCAGACATAGCCGCCACCAATGACCAACGCCGCCGGCAGTGCGAACATCAACAAGAAGCGGCCGAGACGGCGCTTCTTCTTTGGCACCGGCGCCGGCTCTGCCGGAGGTGTCATTGTAACAGGGGCCGCGGCCGGCTGCTGCGGCGCTTCCATTTCCACTTTGGCGGCGTTTTCGTCGACCTTGGCTACCGCGTTCATGCTGCTGCGCCTTCCGTATTCTTGACCTTGTCGCAGGACGGTGAATCGCCATCCGCGAGATTCTGTGCCATCGCATCCAATGCCCTGATCAGGACGCGGCGATCGTCCGGCGAAACGCCGGTCAGCGACTCCTCATAGACTTCGCCGGCGAGGCTCTTGACCTCCGCATACGCGGCACTTGCCTTGGGAGTTGGGAAGATCATGCGCACGCGGCGGTCGGCGGCGTCGGAGCGGCGCTCGATCCAGCCGCCCTCCTCCATCCGGTCAACCAGCCGCGAGACGCTGATCGGCTCGATTTCAAGCAGTTCGGCAAGCCGCGCCTGCGAAACGCCCGCTTCCTTGGCGACGCGAACCATCAGGCGCCATTGCGCCGAGGACAGGCCAAGGCCGCTGGCGCGCGCTTCGAAGCGCTTTCGCATCAGCCGCTGCACGTCGTGGATCAAAAATCCCAATCTGTCTACGCCTTCGGAAACCATGAGTGGCATATATAATAAGCGTGCTTATCATTCAAGTCCGGCATTGTTCCAGAAGCCGGCAAACGTGCATGGCAGCCGTGCAGCACAATCATGGCTGCGTCCGATGATCTCGGCCGCCGCGACACCCATTACAAGCGGTTGCGGATCAGCATGGTGACAACGAAGAAGGCGCCGAGCGAGCTGGTGATGATGCCGATCGGCAGTTCCTGCGGCGGCAGCAATGTGCGCGCCAGAAGGTCGCTTGCCAGCAACAGCACCGCCCCGAACAGCGCGCAACTTACGATCAGGCGCAGATGCAGCGCGCCGGCCAGCGGCCGCGACAGATGCGGGATCATGAGGCCGACGAAGCCGATGACGCCAGCGACCGAAACCAGGATCGCGGTCGAAAAAGCGGCGACCAGAAACGTCGTCCGTCGCATTCGCGCCACCGGCACGCCAAGACTTTCGGCGGCATTTTCGCCGGCCAGGAAAGCGTCCAGCCGGCGATGATTCCACAGCCCGTACGCCGCAATCGTGCCGGCCCCAAGCGCACCCAGCCAGATATTGTCCCACCGCGCAAGGCCGAGCCCGCCCATCGTCCAGAACAGCACCGAATGGGCGGCGCGCTGGTCACCGGCAAAGACCAGGTAATTGGTCAATGCGGTGAACATGAAGGAGACCGCAAGTCCGGCGAGGATCAGCCGTTCGGGGCCTTGTCCCCTCACCCGCGCAACCAGCAAAAGCACAACGCAAGCCGCCAGAATACCGCCGGTGAACGCAGCGATCGGTAGCGTCCAGATCCCGAAACTGTCGCCGAAGACGGTGATGACGGAGACAGCGCCGGCGGCGGCTCCCGACGAGAGGCCGAACAGGAACGGATCGGCAAGATCGTTGCGCGTCACCGTCTGTAACAGCGCGCCGACCACGCCCAGGCCGCCGCCGACACAGATGGCCAGGATTATGCGCGGCAATCTGAGGTCGACGACGATCCTGCCGACCGGGCCGGACACGTCATGCCCCTTCAATCCGATCGCATGGCCAAGTGCTGCAACGACGTCGCCCAACGGAATCATCGTCGAGCCATAGGCGATCGACAGCAGCGCGAACGCGGCGATTGCCAACGCCGCCGCCGTCATGGCCAATAGGAATGCCTTGTGCCGCAAAGTCATGTTCCCGGTTAAAACGCTTCCGGATGCATCGCCCTGGCAATCTTGCCGATCGCGTCGATATTGGCCGGCCCGGGTGTCAGTTCGGCATAGCGAAGCGCCACGAAGCGTTCGTTCCTGACCGCGTCCGTCTCCTTCATTGCCGGATGCGCTTTCAGGAAATCGAGCAGCTTCCGGTAGCCGCCGCCATCCTGATAGTCGAGCAGGATGAGGAATTGCGGATTGCGCGAGGCCACCGTCTCCCAATCCGTGTTGCCCCAGCTGGTGTCCATGTCGGCCATGATGTTGTCGCCGCCGGCCGCGGAAATCATGGCGTTGGGAATGGCGAACTTGCCTGATGTGAACGGCTTGTCCTCGCCGGAATCATAGAGGAACACGCGCGTTCCCCTGCGGGCGCCGACCTTGGCCGTGATTTCGGCGAGCTGCGCCTTCCAGCCGGAGACGAGCTTATCCGCTTCGGCCTCCTTGCCGAAGATCTTGCCCAGCTTCTCGACATCGCCATAGAGCAGGTCCATCGAAGCGGCGGGGCGGTTCTTGTCGAGATGGACGCAGCTTTCCGTCAGCACCAGGGTCTTGATGCCGTGTTGCGCCAGCGTATCGGGCGTCACCTCGCCGCCCGGCTTCATGCCGTAGTACCAACCGGCGAAGAAGAAGTCGGGCTCGACAGCGACCAGGTTTTCCAGCGTCGGATATTTGGGCGCCAGTTCCGGGATCGAGCCTTGCTCGGCCTTGAATTCGGGGCCGACCTTGTACCATCCGGTGATGCCGGTCAGGCCGACGATCGACGGCTGCAGCTTCAGGGCGAAGGCCATCTCGGCCATGTTGAGATCGTGAATGACAGCGCGCTTTGGAGGCGCGTCGAAGGTCAGCGACTTGCCGCAGCTGTCGACCGTCACCGGAAAGGCGAAGGCCGTAGAGGCCAGCAGGGAGAAGGCAAGAGATACGGCAAGGCGTTTCACGGATGTTGCTCCTTCGTTGCACGGGAATTGGATCTGCGCTCACGAAGATGGCGCGGCACGGTTCGGAACCTCGAACACCGTCAGCTCGCGGTCCTCCATCGGGTGGCGCAACCTAAAGACGTCGACACCGAAGATCTCGCGGATCAGCTGCTGAGTGAGTGCTTCGCGTGGCGGCGCCAGCACATGCAACCGGCCATGGCTCATCACCGCGACCCTGGTGGCGAAAGGCGTCACCAGCGCCAGATCGTGCAGCACCGCGATCACGGTCATGCCGAGGCCTGCAACCAGTTCGAGCAACTCGCTGCGCGCCCGCGGGTCGAGATGGTTGGTCGGCTCGTCGAGGAACAGGATCTTCGGCTCCTGTGCGATGGCGCGGGCAAGCTGGGCGCGCTGGCGCTCGCCGCCCGACAGCGAGCCGATGGTGCGGCCAAGCAGCGGCAACAGCCCGGTCCGGCGCAGCGCCTCGACGACAATGTCGCGTTCCTCGCTCCTGTGCCTGCGGCCGGTATGCGGAACCCGGCCGAGCTCGACATAATCGATCACCGCCAGCCGTGGATCCGGTTGATCGGTCTGGCCGACGACGGCGATGTGCAGCGCCCGCTCGGCGGTCGAAATCCTGTCCAGCAGGCGCCCGGTGAGCTTCACTTCGCCCGAACTCGGCCGCAGCATGCCCGACAGCATGCGCAGCAATGTCGTCTTGCCGGCGCCGTTGGGACCGATGATGGCGAGACGGTCGCCCGCCGCCACCGAAAGGCTGACCGGATGCACCAGATGCAGGCCATCCGCCGCCGCGGCCAGGTCGCGGGCCTCGAGAAGCGGCGCGGTCATGGGCAATTCCTTGCAGGGCCTGCCGGAATACGGGCCAGCGTCTTGCTTGCCAATCCTGCCGGACGCTGGCCTGAATTCACCTCGGTGGCGATATCGCGGCAAAGCGTGCACACGATGATGCGATGCATGGGAATGCAGTGAATGCGATCGATGGAGCCGTCCAACTTCCGTCACTTTCAAAAATGGCGACGGAAGGAAGCTGGCTTGAACCGGTCGACAAGACCGAACCCCGCGTCTCCTCCCGGCACACCCCGTCCGGTCAACTCATGCAGATGGCAGGTCTCCTGGCTCGCGGGTCGTTGCGCCATCCTGCCTTCCCAGCCTTGCCGGCCAGTGGCTTCTCGGATTTTGCTCGCCGCTTACAGTTGCGGGGGCAGCCATGGCTTCGACCCGAAAATCGGGCCTCACCATGTTCCCTTTTTACCCCTCGCCTTGCGGCGCGGGGACCATCACGAGTCGCAGCCTAGGATGCAGGCAGCGTCAAGGCAAGGTCGATGTATGTTCTGTTATAACAATACAATCGTCTGGTCAATCGCTATCGCGCGCCACCAGTTCCAGCGGCCAGACCTCGCGAATGATCTCTGGCCCTTTCGCGCCGGCGAAAGCCGGGAGCGAGGCGAGCAGGATTTCGCCGAGGCGCCGCCCCATCGGATCCAGGCTCGGGCGAAAGCCGGTCAGCGCCGGCGAGAAATAACGGCAGAGCGGCGTGTCGACGATGACGATCACCGCGACATCCTGCCCGGGCTTGATCCCCATTTCGGCGAGCGCTTTGCAGCCGCCGAGCGCCATCGAGTCGTTGTTGAAGATAATCGCGGTCGGCGGATCCTTCGACCGCATGACTTGCGGTGTCACCGCGTAGCCACCGGCTTCGTTGATAAAACCGTCCACAATCAGGCCGGGATCGACTTCGATGCCGTGCCGCCGCAGCGCCTTGCAATAACCCTCCAGAAACAGATAACCGAAATTCAGGTCAAGCGACGGCCGGATGGCGGCGATGCGGCGGTGGCCACGCGCAACCAGCCGGTCGACCGCATCGGCGCCCGCCTTCTCGAAATCCAGATCCAGAGAGGGATAGCTGTCGTCGCCGGACCGGCTTCGGCCGAGCGTCGCGAAGGGAAAGCCGGCCTTGCTCAGATAGTCGATGCGATCGTCCTCGCGCCGCGTCCAGGCCAGTACGACGGCATCGGCACGACGCGTCTCGACGACGCGGCGCAGCCGCTCCTGTTGATAATCCGCCGGCGCGCCCATGACGATGATCAGGTCCAGCCCGCACTCGGCCAATGTCGCTTGCAGTCCGGTGAGGAACGGAATGAAGAACGGCTCGCCATACTGCTGGTCGCCCGGATGCGGCTGCAGCATGAAAGCCACGGCATGGGTGGTGCCGCGGCGTAGGTTCCTGCCCGAGTGGTTCGGTGAATAATTGAGCTTCCGGGCCGCCTCGAGCACGCGCTGGCGTGTCTCGGCGTTCACGTCGGCGCGCCCGTTAAGCGCGCGCGAGACTGTACCGATCGAAATGTTCAGGTGCCGCGCAAGATCGTGAATGCTGGACGCCAAGACCTCCCCCTCCTGCTTCTGGCTAGCACCAGCCGGTCGTGCGGCCAAGGCGTTTCAGAGCCGACGGTACAAATCCGATTGACAATATATGCCATCGGGTGTGTCATCGTAAACGTTTACGGAAGTCATTTACGGACTGCCGTGGGTGCCAGCCAGGAGGGGTTGGCCGGAGGAGCGCTGGATGATGCACGTCGTCCTGGTCGGGTGCGGAGCCATGAGCAAAACCTGGCTCGAGGCCATCAGCCAATCCCCTGCCGTCAAGATCGTCGGTCTCGTCGACCTCGACGCCGACAGGGCGCGCCAGCGGGCACGCGAATACGACCTCGCCGGGGTCGCGATCGGGACCGATCTCGACGTCGTTCTCTCCCAGACCAGACCCGATGCGGTGTTCGACGTGGTCGTGCCTGCCGCCCGTCGCGCCGTGGCGAATTCGGCCTTTGCCCATGGCTGTCATCTGTTGACGGAAAAGCCGCTGGCCGACAGCCCGGACAATGCGCGCGCCATCATCGACGATGCGCGGCGCGCCCGGCGCATCCATGCCGTGGTGCAGAACCGCCGCTACGTCGCCAACGTCCGGCGCATCCGGCGCTTCCTCGGCTCCGGCGCCATCGGCGCTGCGACCAGCATCCATGCCGATTTTTTCATTGCGCCGCATTTCGGCGGTTTCCGCGAAGGCATGCGCCATGTGCTGCTGCTCGACATGGCGATCCATACATTCGACGCCGCCCGCTACATGGTCGATGGCGAGCCGACCGAAGTGTATTGCCGGGAATGGGAGCCGGCCAATTCCTGGTACCGGCAGGGATCGTCGGCAAGCGCCACCTTCGAGCTCGGCCAGGGCAAGATGTTCACCTATCGCGGCAGTTGGTGCGCCGACGGTTTCCGCACCAGTTGGGAAGGCAGTTGGCGCATCGTCGGCGAACGCGGCAGCCTGACCTGGGATGGTCATGACGAGTTGAAGGCCGAAGCCGTGCTGCCGGAACGCGAAGGCCTGCTCGACAAGGTCGTGCCGGTAGCGGTGCCGCCGCTCGACCCTGCCGACCGCATCGGCGGGCATCTCGGCGTCATGGAAGATTTCGTCCGCGCCGTGGAAACCGGCACCGAGCCGGAGACGCGCGGCGCCGACAATATCAAGAGCCTGGCCATGGTTTTCGCGGCGATCGAAAGCGCCGAGACCGGGCGCCGGATCGAAATCCCCAGGCAGGAAGGATGACCATGGCGGACCCGCTTCTCGACATCAGGATCGGCACCATGGTGCGGGCCAATCTCGAAGACCCGGCCGCCTATGTCAGGCAGATCCTGCCGCTCGGTTTCGAGAGCGTCCAGCCCTTCTTCTGGCAGACGCTGGGCGGCAAGGACCTGGGGCGGCTCGCCGGCGAGATCCGCGACGCGATCGGCGATGCCGATGTTAGCGTCAGCTCGATCGGCGTGTTCGGCAATCCACTCGAGAGCGGCGACACCGACCGCCGCGTGCTCAAGGCCTGGGAAACGGCGATCGACAGCGCGCATCTGTTCGGCACCAATCTGGTCAGCGGTTTTACCGGCCGCATCCGCGGCAAGCCGCTGACCGACAGCCTGCCGCGCTACCGCGAAGTCTGGGGCGAATTGGCCAAACGCGCGGCCGACAAGGGCGTGCGCATCGCCTTCGAGAATTGCGCCATGGATGGCAACTGGGCCGCCGGCGACTGGAACATCGCCCATAATCCGGACGCCTGGGAACTGATGTTCAACGAATTGCCGGATGAGAATCTGGGTCTGGAATGGGAGCCCTGCCATCAGTTGGTCTATCTGATCGACCCGATCCCGCAGATCCGCAAATGGGCGCATCGCATCTTCCATGTCCACGGCAAGGACGCGACGGTGCGCTGGGATGTCATACGCGAGCACGGCGTCTTCGGCCGCCTGCCCTTCGTGCAGATGCGCACGCCCGGCTTCGGCGACAGCGACTGGACGCGGGTGATCAGCGAATTGCGGCTGGCCGGATACAAGGGCGCCATCGACATCGAAGGTTGGCACGACCCGGTCTATCGCGACGATCTTGAAATGACAGGCCAGGTCCGCGCGCTGGAATACCTCCAGCAATGCAGGGGAGGCCTGAGCTACCTGCCGAACCCGACGTGAGGATTGGCCGGCGGGAGGAGCCGGACGGGATTGCCGAAGCAGATGTCGAAACCCTCGCTCGCGAGGACAAAAGGGAGGAACGTGCATGAGCATCGCCAAGAGAACGACACTTCTGCGCACGACCGTGGTGGCGACCGCCACGGCGCTCGCCGCCGCCATCTCCACCTTGCCGGCACAGGCGCTCGACGCGCAATGGTGCAAGGACGTCCACATCCGCTTCTTCGTCGGCGGCGCCGAGGGCGACGCTTTCGGCACCATTGTCTACAATGGCGCCAAGCAGGCTGCGGCCGATCTCGGACCGAAAGTGGATTACATCTTCTCAGGCTGGGACATCGAAAAAATGGTCCAGCAGCTGCGCGAGGCGGTCGCCGTCAAGCCCAACGGTATTGCCATGATGGGCCACCCCGGCGACGCCGCCATCATGCCGCTGGCCGAACAAGCGCATAAGGACGGCATCAAGATGATGTACCAGAACGTGCCGGTGCCGACGGTGGTGACGGCCTTCGGCGGCGGCTATGTCGGCGCGCAGCAGGAACAGCAGGGCCGCGCGCTCGGCGCGGAAGCCTTCAAGCTGGCCAAGCTCAAGGCCGGTGACAAGGCAATCATGATCGGCCCGTTCGAGAATGAGAGCCGCGGCGCCCGCGAGCGAGGAACCGTCTCCGCCTTGAAAGAGGCCGGCATCGATGTCGTTCAAATCAATTCCGCAACCGAATGGGCGGCCGATCCGAATCTGGCGATCCCGGTGATCACCGCCGCCTTGCTCAACAACCCCGGCGTAAAGGCCGTCGGCTACCCCGGCGGACAGATGCTCGGCAACGTCCAGACCTATATGACGGCGGCGGGCCGGAAGCCGGGCGACATCTTCAATTTCGGCTTCGACACCAGCCCGCAGATCGTCGAGGCCTTCAAGGGCGGCTGGGTGCAGCTGACCGCCGATCAGCAGCCGTTCATGCAGGGCTATCTGCCGATCCTCAGCCTCTGCCAGCAAGTGGTGCTGGGGCTGGCACCGATGAATGTCGATACCGGCGCCGGCTTCGTCACGCCTGAGAATTACAAGATCGTCGCCGAACTGGCCAAGCAGGCACTGCGCTGACCTCCCAAGCCGCCGGCCGGGGGCTCAGGCCCGGCCGGCGGGACCGCCGGCGAGGCCCGGCATGCGACAAGCAAGCGAGGACCCGATGGCCGAACGCATCATCGAACTGCGCGACATCACGAAATCCTACGGCCAGGTTTACGCGCTTGGCGGGGTCAATCTCAGCGTCGACCGCGGCGAGGTGGTCGGACTGATCGGCGACAATGGCGCCGGCAAGTCGACGCTGATCAAGATCCTCGCCGGCGCGGTCAAGCCGACCAACGGCGAGATCCTCGTTCGCGGCAAGCCGGTCACCGGCTGGAACGCGGCGCGCTCGCGCGACGCCGGCATCGAGACCGTGTTCCAGGACCGGGCGCTGGCCGTGCAGCAGACCATCGTGCGCAATATCTTCATGGGACGCGAACTCACCGGCTTCCTCGGCTGGCTGAAGGTCGGCACCGAAATCAGGGAGGCGAGCCGGCTTATGCGCGAGATCGGCTTCACTTCGAAAGTGTTCACGCCGCAGTCCGTCGTCGGCCAGCTTTCCGGCGGCGAGCGCCAGGGCGTGGCGATCGCGCGCGCCATCTACAAGCAGGCCGACCTGATCATCCTCGACGAGCCGACAACGGCTCTGTCGCTGACCGAAACCGCCAAGGTCTTCCACTTCGTGCGCCAGGTGCGGGCGAGCGGGCGCTCGATCCTGTTCATCGGCCACAACATCCACCATGTCTTCGACATCGCCGACCGTTTCGTCGTGCTCGATCGTGGCACTGTGGCGCTGCAGGCCGACAAGCGCGACATCAAGTCGGCCGACACGCTCGTCAATTTCATGGAAGACCTCGCGCATCCCGGCGGACTGCCCGGCTTGGGCGAAGCCCAGCGCGCGGAGGACACAAGGCCATGAGCAACATCGCCGAGCCCAATCGCCAGGCTCCCTCGCCCCATACCGAAATGGGCGAAGCGGCGTGGAAGCACCCGTCGGATCATTTGCTGCGCGGCTTCGTTCTCGACAATCGCGCGGCGCTGGGCACGCTCGGCGTTTTCGTGGTGATGATGGTCGCCTTCACCATCGCCAATCCGACGGTGTTCACCACCTGGTTCCTCTACAGCTCGGTGCTGACCACGCTGCCGGTGGCGCTGTTCGTGGTCGTGCCGCTGGTCTTTGTCGTTACCGCCGGCGAAATCGACCTGTCGTTTCCGGCGACGATGGGTTTTGCCTCCTGGGTTTTCGCGCTGGTCGTTCAGGCCGGCTACGATCCCTTCCTCGGCATCGTCGCAGCACTCGCCACCGGCATGCTGCTCGGCTTCCTGGTCGGCGTGCTGGTCGTCTATGGCAGCCTGTCGTCGCTGATCGCCACGCTCGGCATGAACTTCCTGCTGCGCGGGCTGATCCAGATCATCAACGAAGGCAAGTCGACCGCGCTGCCGACGCTCGGGCAAAGCTGGACCTATACGATCTTCTCCAGCCAGGTTTACGGGATTCCGGTACAGATCCTGTGGGCGCTCGCCTTCGTCGTGTTCGCCGCGCTGCTCTACAACCGCCACCGCTTCGGCGCGCAGGTGAAGGTGGTCGGCGACAATCCCGACAGCGCCCAGCAGATGGGCATCGACGTCAAGCGGGTGAAGGTCAAGGTGTTCGTCTTCGTCGGTATCGGGGCCGCGATCGGCGGCACCTTCTCGACGATGATCAACTTCACCTGGTGGCCAACCGCCGGCGACGGCTATCTGTTGCCGGTGCTGGCTTCGGTGTTCGTCGGCGGCACGCCGACCTGGGGCGGCATCGGTACCGTGCTTGGCGGCGCTATCGGCGCGCTGACGGTGGCGTTCATCCAGACCGGCGTCGTCGCTGCCGGCCTCAGCGGCTTCTATGTGCAGTTCTTCAACGGGCTGATCATCATCCTGTCGCTGCTTGGCCACCGCTGGAACCAGGCGCGCTACCGCTGAAACGCTACCCAAGGCCGGCCGTTCGGCGCGACCGTCCGAGCTCAATCCGGTAGCGACAACGGCGGCCGCGCGGACGAGAACGCAGGGCCGGGGTCGTCGATTTACGTCACGCGCAATATCGATCAAACTGATGAAATGCGACGCTTTGGGTGCACCCAGTGCACTTTCGCTTGATTTAGTGCACCCTCTGCATTAAATTTGGCGCGATGGAACAGCCACATGCCCACTTTGAAGGTTCTCGACGGCATCAAGATTCAGGTCTTTGCGGATGACCATAACCCGCCTCACTTTCACGCGTTGAAGGGTGAGTATGAAGTCCTGATCAGGATTGGCTCATGGAACGTGTTGCGTGGCCAAATGCATCGCAAAGACCTCGATGCCGTAATCGCTTGGGCTAACTCGCATGAAGAGGAGTTGCGCAATGAATGGACCCGCCTCAATGGTTGACGACATCGTAACAGTCGGCAATCCGCTCCCCAGGATCGCCTCGGTCACCATGATTGATGGCCGCCGCGTGCGCATCACCTGGCGAGACGGCCGCTCCAATACGGTTGACCTGAATCCAGTATTGAATAGCCATCGACACTTCATTCCGCTTCGCGACAATGACGAGCTGTTTGGAACCATGCGGGTTAACGAAGACGGCAATGCAATCGAGTGGGACGGGGGAATCGAGTTGTCAGCCGAATGGATCGATACCCTGCCCTCAATTGGTATGGAGAACCGGGAATTCCGCCATATCATGGACGATCTGCTGAAATTCTCGCTTGAGGGGATGGCGCTCCAGTTGGAAATCTCCAGGCGCCAAATTGCCAACTATAGAGGATCGACACCGATCCCCAATTCAATCGCGTTGGCTACTCGATATCTCGCCGAGAAGGCCGGTCAACGATGACCCCGTCTGGAGGCGGATAGGCTCGCTGACTGTTCCAAGCATGCGGCTGCTGGCCGCCAGCGCATCGTGGCTTTGGGTTGACGGTCGGTCTGTTACATCGAAGCGTCTGGTTTGGCCTCATCGTAACGAGGCACCATGTCTACCCCATCGGCAGCGCGGGCCAGCGGTCCACGAGGCTGCCGCCCGAAAAAACCGCGATCGATCCGAACTGCTGCAGCACCGCCTCGCTTTGCGTCGGGCGCAGGAAGGCGTAGTCGCCTGACCTGGTGGCGGCATCGCCGGGCAAGCCCATGAATTGCTGGTTCGAGGAAAGGCCAAGCAGGCCATTGGTCTCCATGCCTTCGGGAAACACCGGTTCGGCCATCCATTTGCCGCCATAGAGATAGCAACCCTTGCGCGGAAACCGGCCGACCGTCTGCAGCAGGCGGGTGACCGCCGGCGGGCCTGGAAGCATCGGCTCGACCACCTTGAGGATCGGCGTGGCGATGAAGGCCGCGGGCTGGAAGCCGCCGAGGCCGGGCGTGTCGAAATCCCCGGGCAGCACGAAGGCCGACCCGATCGACACTTCGTTGGCCATGCCGCCATGGTGAAGCAGTGCGGTCTTCGAGCCGCCGATGTTCAGCGTTCGGTGCTGGTCCTCGCCGAGAGCCGCGATGAATGCCGCGGCCCGCTGCGACGCCTCTGCCAGCGCCTTTTGGGGACCGCCGAACAGACCGGGAATGTGCGGCGCGTGCGCCTCGTAGGCCATGACGCCTTCGCAGCGCAACCGGGCGGGCAGCGCGTTCAATGCCTTCGACAGCGCGCGCGGTTCCGCGAACCCGCCCCGATGCAGCCCGACATCGATCTCGAAAGCGATGCGCAACCCGATGTCCAGTTCGGCGGCCAGAGCGCCGTATTCAGCCAGTCTCTCTTCGCTGTCGATCAGCCAGCAGACGCGCGACCAGTCGGCGGTACCGCTTGAAATCGCCTGCTTTGCCACGCCGACTGGCATCGGCTTGCCGTAGAGCATGTCGGCATCGGGAAAAGCGTCGAGCACGGCCCTTGTGATCGGCGGATGAAACGTCATGAATCGATGGGTGCCGAGCGCCCCGGCGATGTGCGAAAGCAGCGGCAGGCAAGCAAGCGACTTGTCGACCAGCCGCACGGCAAGGCCGGGCGCCAGTCTCTGCTTCACCAGGTCGATGTTGCGGTCCAGCCGGTCGCGGTCGAGCACCAGACAAGGCTGAAAGACGCCGGCCGCCCTCAACGCATCCGACAGCGTGGTGAAATAGCCGCTCATTGGCCGATGCCGAATAGGCCGGCCATGTAGGGCGAGACGAAACGGTTCTCGGGATCGATGTCTCGCCGAACGGCCATCGCATCATCCCAGCGCGGATAGAGCTTTTTGAGATCCGCCGCCTTCAGGCTGTGCATCTTGCCCCAATGCGGCCGGCCGCCATGCCTGCGGAAGATCGGCTCGGCCGCCCGCATGAAGGGCTCAGGGTCGTTGGCGGCATCGTGGTGAATGGCGATCGAGCAGGTCAGACGCTTGTAGAAGGGCGAAAGCCAGAACATGTCGGGTGCCACCGAGCGCACCTCCATCGGAAAATAGACTTCTGGAAAGTGCTTCTCGGTCAGCTCGATGATCTGCGTGATCACCTTCGGCCCCTCCTCGAAAGGCAGATGATACTCCATCTCGTTGAACTTGGTCTGGCGGTCGCTGGCATAGACATTGAGCCAGTCCTGCACATAATCCTCGGCCGGCACCTTTTTCACGGCGCCGCGGATCAAGGAGCGGCGCAGCCATGGCAGCCGGCGCAGCGCCCTGCTCAGCTTGCGTAGCGTCGCCAGGCCGGCCTCGTCGTGCTCGGTAGGCCTGGTGGTCGGGTTCGCGTCGCTGAGGTCGCTGGCGATAAACTGCGCGTAGCCGGAAAACGGGATGTAGTAGAATTCGGCCGACCGGTGCGCGGCCATCATCGTCTCGAAATCGCGCAGCATGTCGGCGATCGGCAGCACCCACTTGCGGCGGCGCAGCCGGTAGGTCGC
This sequence comes from Mesorhizobium sp. B2-6-1, assembly GCF_006440475.1. NCBI lineage: Bacteria > Pseudomonadati > Pseudomonadota > Alphaproteobacteria > Hyphomicrobiales > Phyllobacteriaceae > Mesorhizobium > Mesorhizobium sp. B2-6-1. The sequence continues at coordinate 62,364 of NZ_VFUH01000009.1, read as the reverse complement.
GATGTTGTTCAGCGTGACTTCGCTCAAGATGCCGAAGGCGCCGAGAGCGACCCCCATCGCATGGATCATATCCTGGTCGCGGGTCCGATCGAATTCGCGCAACTCGCCCCGCCCGTCCACGATCTGCACCGTCTCCAACTGGGTGTGATAAGCGCCCAGCGTCAGCCCGGAACCATGGGTGGCGGTGCCCAGCGCGCCGCCGATCGCCTGGCGGTCGATGTCGCCCATATTTGGCAGGCCCTGGCCGATGCCGTGCAGCATGTGCATTAGCGGGCCGAGCCGGGTCCCTGCCCGCACCCGCGCGCGATGGCTTTGTATGTCGTGCGAGACCAGCCCCTCGATCTTCTCCAGGGAAACGATCGAGCTTTGCGATGCCACCAGCGCCGTGAAGGAGTGGCCAGCACCCGCCACCCGCAGCGGCCCAGGTGCCGTGCGCACCAGATCGGCAAGCTCGCCGGCGTCGGTTGGAGTGGCGATCAGCTTCGGCTCGGCGCGCACGAAGCCCGACCAGTTGCTCCAGTTCCGCGCGGTGATCGTCGACATCCAGCCGTCCCGTCAGACGCGCCGACGGCGCATAGTGGCCACGAACAGGCCAAGCAGGGCCACGCTGGCAAACGCGCTTGCCGCGGCGAATTCCGGCACGGGCCGGAAATCCTTGCCATTGATGAGCAGCGACGCCGCCACCGGCCCGATCGCCAAGCCGAAGAGCTGTGCGGCCGGCACCAGCAGCACGGCGGTACGCGTCTCGTCGGCCGTGATCGCCAGCCGGATCTGATAGGGTACGATGAACAACAAGATGAAGCCCATGACCAAGGCGGCGATCCAGAATGTCGTCAGGCCAGGTGCGCTGGCAAGAACAAGGGAGGAGACCAGCGCGACGGCACCGATGGCCGTAATGGCAATGCGGTAATCGATGCGCGCCTCGAACACGGTCGCCGTCATCGCGCCCAGGACCTGCGTCGCCAGGCTGGCCGAGACGATCAGACCGACGGTCCAGCTATCAATCCCATATTGCGCACCGAGCGGTTCCAGGAAGGCCCAGATCGCGCCGAAGAACATGAAGTAGCAGAAGACCGACAATAGCGCGGTGATCGACGGAACCGTCAGCACATTGGCCAGGTTCTCCCCTTTCGGCAGGTCGGCGTAGTCACCGGGTACGGTGAAAGCGGCCGCCAGCGAGACGACGCAGACGACGGCAAGCACGATGAAGCCGCCGGACGACCCCGCCTCGGGAATGACATAGAGTGCCAAAAGCAGAGCGAGCGCACATTGCGCCAGGGTCTGCAGCGTCACGAAATAGCCGCCGATGCGCTCCGCCCGGCGCGAACGAGCGATCAGTTCAGTGGCGATCGCGACCAGGCCGCCCTCAGCCAGCCCGGCGATGGCGCGGGCGGCGATCAGCGCATTGGCGCTTGCGGCATGGGCGGTCCATACATTCGCCAGGGCCAGCAGGATCAAAAGGACGGCGCTTTTCCAGCGCATGTTGCGCGCGGAAAGCAGCATCGCCACCACGGCTGAACCGATGGCGATTGCGATCATCTCCGCCGTGGCGACCAGCGCCAGTTCATCGCCGCTGACATGGCCCTCGGTGTAGAGCGCGCCAAGCAGCACGGGCTGAAGCCCGAGGATCAGCAGCCCGACCGAGCCGATCCATAATGCGGAGCCGAGCTCGACGCCGGTCGGGTTGCCGACCAGCCAATCGCCATTTTCCGCTTGTACGGCTTGCGTCGCAGTCACGAGGCGCCTCCCAACGTCCTTGCAGTGCGATAAAAAAGCTGACAACTTGTCAGCATTACGAAACTGATACTTGATCATGTTTCTTGTCAACCGGGAATTTTGAAGCTCTCGCGAGAGATTGGGCGCATGGCAGAAGCAAGCCGGATGGCGACGGCGCCGAGGCGCAGGCCCAAGCAGGAGCGGAGCCGCGAACGCATCGACGCGATCCTTTCGACGACCATGCGGCTGATCGGCGAAAAAGGCATCGACGCGGTGACGATGAAGGAAGTGGGCGCACTGGCGGGCGGACCGATCGCCACCGTCTACCATTATTTCCCCAACAAATCGGCGATCCTGGCGATGCTCTATGAGCGCTTCTCGGAGGAAAGCCGCGCACGCTTCGGCGAGATCATCGCCGAAATAAGTGGGCTTGAGGACGTGACGGCTGCCGCGGACCGCATGATCGAGGACTATTACCGGCGCGTGGCCGACGACCCGGCCATCCAGGATCTGCAGAACGCGATACAGGCTGACAAGGCGCTGCAGAACCTCGACATTGCTGAGACAAGGCACCAGGCCAAGATGTTCTGCGACCACGTCGCTCCGATGCTGCGGCCCGACCAGCGCGAAGACTTCGCGCGCGTGGTGTTCCTGATCTTCCAGCTTGCCGGCGGCGTCGTGCGGCTAGCGCTGACGCAGGACGAGAAGGAAGGCCGGCGCACGATCGACGACTACAGGTCCATCATCCACACGCAGCTGAGACTGTTTCTATAGTTTTCGGCGGCGGCTTTCGCGCCCCTCTCTCCCGTGACATCAACACCTCTTGCGTATCGAAGTGTCGGGCGGCAGGATCTCTGACCGGTAGCGGCGGAGCACCCCTCCGCGCCTTGTTTCGCCGTCGATTGCGGGAGGAACCGGCGCATTTCGCATGAAAGGCCAGCGGCAACTGGCACGTTCTGCGAGCGGGCTTTCGCGGAAAACAAAATTTCGCGCCGCTGCCCGCTCGCGCGCGCCTTGACTCTCGCCAGCCAGCAGCCTATTTCACCGCCACGTTAGCACTCGCCCTGGGTGAGTGCTAACCACAGGTCCGGTACCGCCGGGCTTTGTAGATTGTCCGGCTTCGCCGGACGGAGGAACTGTTTCTCACCGTTCTCATCGAGGAAGAAAACATGGCAAAGTCGAAGTTCCGCCCGCTTCATGACCGCGTGGTCGTACGCCGGGTCGAATCCGAATCCAAGACCGCCGGCGGGATCATCATCCCCGACACGGCGAAGGAAAAGCCGCAGGAAGGCGAGATCATCGCCGTCGGCTCCGGCGCCCGCGACGAAGCTGGCAAGCTCGTGCCCCTGGACGTCAAGGCTGGCGACCGCATCCTGTTCGGCAAGTGGTCGGGCACCGAAGTCAAGCTCAATGGCGAAGACCTTCTGATCATGAAGGAATCCGACATTATGGGCATCATCGGCTGAATATCGGCCTTCCCATCAACTGAATCTTAAATCTTCGGGCTCGATCCGAGCCCCTGCCAGGAGTTGAACATGGCTGCCAAAGACGTAAAATTCTCCCGCGACGCCCGTGAGCGCATGCTGCGCGGCGTCAACATCCTCGCCGACGCGGTGAAGGTCACGCTCGGCCCCAAGGGCCGCAACGTCGTCATCGACAAGTCGTTCGGCGCACCGCGCATCACCAAGGACGGCGTCACCGTCGCCAAGGAAATCGAACTTGAGGACAAGTTCGAGAACATGGGCGCGCAGATGGTCCGCGAAGTCGCTTCGAAGACCAACGACATCGCCGGCGACGGCACCACGACCGCGACCGTTCTGGCGCAGTCGATCGTCCAGGAAGGCCACAAGGCGGTTGCCGCCGGCATGAACCCGATGGACCTGAAGCGCGGCATCGACCTGGCCGTGACCGAAGTGGTCGCAGCTCTCGGCAAGGCCGCCAAGAAGATCAAGACCTCCGAGGAAGTCGCCCAGGTCGGCACCATCTCGGCCAATGGCGACGAGTCGGTCGGCAAGATGATCGCGGAAGCGATGCAGAAGGTCGGCAACGAAGGCGTCATCACCGTCGAGGAAGCCAAGACCGCCGAGACCGAGCTGGAAGTCGTCGAAGGCATGCAGTTCGACCGCGGCTATCTCTCGCCCTACTTCGTCACCAACCCCGATAAGATGGTTGCCGATCTCGAGGACGCCTACATCCTGCTCCACGAGAAGAAGCTCTCCAATCTGCAGGCCATGCTGCCGGTCCTGGAAGCGGTCGTGCAGACCTCCAAGCCGCTGCTCATCATCTCGGAAGACGTCGAAGGCGAGGCCTTGGCCACGCTGGTCGTCAACAAGCTGCGCGGTGGCCTGAAGATCGCTGCCGTCAAGGCTCCGGGCTTCGGTGATCGCCGCAAGGCCATGCTGGAAGACATCGCCATCCTCACCGGTGGCCAGGTCATCTCCGAAGACCTCGGCATCAAGCTCGAGAATGTCGGCCTCAACATGCTCGGCCGCGCCAAGAAGGTGTCGATCTCGAAGGAGAACACCACCATCGTCGACGGCGCCGGCAAGAAGGCCGAGATCCAGGGCCGCGTTGCCCAGATCAAGCAGCAGATCGAGGAGACCACCTCGGACTACGACAAGGAGAAGCTGCAGGAGCGTCTGGCCAAGCTCGCCGGCGGTGTTGCCGTTATCCGCGTCGGCGGTGCGACCGAAGTGGAAGTGAAGGAAAAGAAGGACCGCGTCGATGACGCCCTCAACGCGACCCGCGCGGCCGTAGAAGAAGGCATCGTTGCCGGCGGTGGCGTGGCCCTGCTGCGCGCTTCGGGCAACCTCAAGGCCACCGGCGTCAACTCCGACCAGGCCGCCGGCATCAACATCGTTCGCCGCGCACTGCAGGCCCCGGCCCGTCAGATCGCTGCCAACGCCGGTGCGGAAGCATCGATCGTTGCTGGCAAGATCCTCGAGAACAAGGGCGCGACCTTCGGCTACAACGCCCAGACCGGCGAATATGGCGACATGATCGCCATGGGTATCGTCGATCCGGTCAAGGTCGTGCGTACGGCTCTCCAGGACGCGGCCTCGGTCGCCGGCCTGCTGGTCACCACCGAAGCCATGATCGCGGAGGCTCCGAAGAAGGAGTCGGCTGGCGGCGGCATGCCTGGCGGCATGGGCGGCGGCGGCATGGGCGGTATGGGCGGCATGGACTTCTAATCCAGCCATCTGCTTTATGCATGCGGAAAGGGCGGCAGCGATGCCGCCCTTTTCTTTGCACATTCAGGCTTTGCTTCAGCGTAGTCGGTTGGAACCAGCGTCAGACAGCAGTGCTCTCCGCTTGCCGCGTCGCCTTGCCGGCGAGGACTGCCTGCTCGATCAGGGTAGCCACCTCATCGGCCACGACGTTGATCGATGAGCGATCGCGGGTGGCGCGGGCAATCACCATCAGGCCTTCCAGCGAGGACTCGACCAACAGCGCCAGCGCCCGTGCGCGGCGCTCGACCACCCCTGCCCTGACAAACGCCTGGCGCAGCAGGCCGATCCACTGCTCGAAAGCGGAGCGGCAGATTTCCTCCAAGTCCGGCACGTCGTTCGGCGCATCGAGCACGACCGGCGCGATCGGGCAGCCGAGCGAGAATTCGTTGTCCTCCAGCATGCGAGCGACCGACTGGTAAATGTGGTGAACGGCAACCGCCGGATCGCTTTCCGCCGCCAGCTCGGCGCCAAGCCTCTCAGTCACCTCAGCCACGCTGGCGCGCGTCACTTCGACGACCAGCTGATCCTTGCCACCGGGAAAGTGGAAATAGAGCGAGCCGCGCGGGGCGCCGCTGGCGCTCAGTATGTCATTGAGCGAAGTGCCGTGATAGCCGCGCCGCCTGAGCAGCAATCCGGTCGTTTCGAGTATGCGGGCTCTCGTATCGTTCGCCATGTCAACCTCTGTCAGGAGAGATCCTTATAAGCCTTGCCAGAAATATGACAACTGGTCTACATAATATGTAGATCAGTCTATATAATCGAGAGCCGAAATGCGCAGCTATCGTCTTGAGGGTTTGGGCGGAACCGAATGTCTGGTGATGCGGGAAGAGGTGCGACCGGAGCCAAGTCCCCAGGAGATCGTGGTGCGGGTGCGCGCCACCTCGCTCAACCGACGCGATACGATGATCCTCAATGGCACCTACCCCCTGACACCGCGCCGCGGGATCGTTCCGCTCAGCGACGGCGCCGGCGAGGTCGTCGCCATCGGCGATGATGTCACACGCTTTGCCGTCGGCGACCGTGTCACCGGCAGCTATTTCGCCCGCTGGATCGATGGCCGCATCAATGCCGGACTGATCGACCAGCTCGGCTGCACGCTGGATGGCATGCTCGGCGAGTACGCCGTGCTTGACGAGCAATGGGCGGTGCGAGTTCCCGAGCATCTCGACTGGCGCGAGGCGGCAACGCTGAGCTGCGCCGGCCTGACAGCCTGGAACGCACTGACCGGGGCGGAGATTCCCAAGCCCGGCCAATGGGTTCTAGTCATAGGCTCGGGGGGCGTCTCGCTGTTCGCGTTGCAGTTCGCCAAGCTGCTCGGCTGCCGCGTCGTCGCCGTCACCTCTCGCGCCGAGAAGGTCGGCAAGCTGCGGGCGATGGGGGCCGACCTCGTCGTCTCCTCGACCGACATGCCGGAATGGGGGGCGATGGTGCGTGGCGAAACCGGCGGTATCGACCTTACCGTCGAAACCGGCGGCCCGCCGACCTTCGCGCAGTCGCTGATCGCCAGCGCGCTTTATGGGCGCATCGTGCTGCTCACCATTCAGGATGCGAAGGGCGCAACGGTGCAGATCCCCGGCGCCGTCTATCAGCGCAGCCTCGTCACAATCGGCCGTCTGTTCGTCGGCAGCCGCGCAAACCTCGAAACGATGCTCAACGCCGTCTCGGCGCACCGGTTGAGACCGGTCATCGACAAGGTCTTCCCCTTCGCCGAGGCCCGCGACGCCTACCGCTATTTCCAGCAGGGCGACGTCTTCGGGAAGGTCGTCATCGACGGAGCCTGATCTTTCATATCGATCGAACCAGAAGGGAGAACAGCAATGACAATTCGTGAAGCTTCGGCCGAGTGGCAAGGCACGCTGAGGGAAGGTTCAGGCCGGCTGCGGCTCGGCAGCGGTGTGTTCGAAGGCGCCTATTCCTTTCCGTCGCGTTTCGAGAACGGCCCCGGCACCAACCCGGAAGAACTGATCGCGGCCGCGCATGCCGGCTGTTTCTCGATGGCGCTGACCTTCATCCTTGGCCAGGGAGGTCATGTTCCCCGGGACATCCGCACCATCGCCAGGGTGCACCTCGGAGCGACCGAGGCCGGGCCGACCATCACCCGCATCGACCTTGAAACGGCGGTGGAGGTCACGGGGCTCGCCGAAGACCAGTTCGAGCGCCTTGCCCAGTCCGCCAAGGCGAGCTGTCTCGTTTCGCGCGCGCTGGCCGGCGTGGCCCAGATCAACCTCAAGGCGACCCTCGTGGGTACCGCCGCGCAACAATGAATCAGGAGAAGTACGAGATGAGCAGCATCATGGACGGTCATCCAGAGTCGCGGCGGACAGCCGAGATCATGCGGCGCTTCAACGATGTGTTCCAGTTGCACGATCCGTCGGCGCTTGCCGAGTTGGTGGGCGAGGACTGCGTGATTGAAAACACCGTGCCGGCACCGGACGGTGCGCGCCATGCCGGCAAGGCGGCCTGCGTCGGGCTATGGACGGCGATCGCGACCCAGCCCGGCACGCGCTTCGACATCGAGGAGACCTTCGTCGCCGGCGAGCGGGCGACGATCCGCTGGCGCTACTGGATGGCGGACGGCAATTCGCTGCGCGGCGTCAATCTGATGCGCGTCGAGGGCGGGCGGATCGTCGAGGCGATGGGCTACGTCAAGGGATAGGCCGGCTTCACCATATGAGTTACTCCTAATACACATCGGTTTGTGCTAGGAATAGAGTCCGACCGCCATTCGACGATCGAGAAAGACCATAGGGAGGACTAATGTCATGAACATCAGAACCGCCTGCTTTGGAGCACTCGCGTTGACCGTTCTCAGCGGCACGGCACTTGCCGGAGCGCTCGACTCGCCCAAGATGATGGAACCGTTCTTCACCGATGCGAGCATGAAGACGATGAAATCCGACGCCGAGATGAAAGCCGCCTGGGCAAAAATGTCCAAGGACGACCAAGCCATGATGATGAAGGAATGTCAGGATGCGGCGATGAGCAAGCCGTATGCCCCGTTCTGCGAAAAATTGAAGGCGCTCGGCGGCGCGAACAAATGATTGCCGGCTAGTCCGGAGTTGAAGAACAAAAGAAGGCGGGCCAAGGCTCGCCTTCTCATTGTTCGGCATCGATTTCGTGCCAAGGCGAGGCGAACGAATTCTACCTGTCCGCCAGCGCAAGCTTGGCGCCGAGCATGACGAAAGCGCCGGCGAACGTGCGGCGCATCCAGGTCAGCACCCTCGGCCGCGACGCGACATGGCTGCGGATCGAGGCGGCGAAGATGCCATAGCCGACGAAGATGACGAAGGTCAAAAGCATGAAGACGCTGCTCAGTTCCAGCATCTTCGACAGCGCGTGCGGCTCGGTCGTGCTGACGAACTGCGGCAGGAAGGCAAAGAAGAAGATCGACAGCTTCGGGTTGAGCACATTGACGAGGATGCCTCTCGCAATCACCTTGCCGGTGGAGCGCGGCGCGACATTGTCCTCGACGTTCAGACCACCCCTCTCCTTCAGCGTGTTCCAGGCCATGTAAAGGAGGTAGGCGACGCCCAGATATTTCAGCGTCTCGAAGGCGACCGCGCTGGTGTGCAGGAGCGCGGCGAGGCCGGTGATGGCGGCAGCCATATGCGGGATGATGCCGAGCGTGCAGCCGAAAGCGGCGACGATTGAGGCGCGGGCGCCGCGGGAAAGCCCGGCGCTCAGCGTGTAGAGGACGCCGGTGCCGGGCGAAGCCACCACGATCAGCGACGTCAACAAGAATTCGATGCTCACGATTTGGTCCTCCGCTGTGCTGCCCGGCGGGCAGCGTAGCAGCGAAATCCCCGCGCACAAGCCGCGGCGCCGTCAGATCAGAGGACAGGCAGCCCGTGCGCCCGACGCGCCATCAGGCAATCCTCGTCGCCGGGCATGCAGGCGCGGCAGACATCCGGGCGCAGCTCGTAGATGCCGCAAGCGGTTGCCTTGCCCACTTCGCCACAGAGGGCCGAACAGCGCGGGCCCTCGCAACGCATACCCGACAGATCGGTCGCGACATACTTGTCCGGGATACGGTCGAGGTGCGCGTCGTCCTCGGTGGAAAAGCGCGGCCACTCGGCCGAGTAGGAGCAACAGGCGCCGCAGCTCTGGCAATCAAATGCCGGGACGGTGCCTCGTTGCGACGATGAAAGGCTGGCTGCGGCCACCGGGTTGAACAGCCCCTGCGCAGCAGGATTGCGGTCGGCGTCTTGCGGCAAGGCGCTATTTCTTCTTGCCTGCCTTGCGCGACGGCGCCTCGGCCGGCGACTTGAATAGATCGGTCGCGGCCTCGGCAGCTGCATCGGCCTTCGGCGCGGCAGCCGGCTTGACCGGCTTTGCAGCGGCGGCGGGCGCCGGCGGTTGGTCCTTGGCGGAGAATTTTATGGCCATCTCAGTCCTCGTCGGCGAAGCGCGATGGTGCGCGCGGACTGCGCAAACGGCCGATCAGGGCCGAAACCGCCGTTATGTTCATTTCCTCAGGCGACCAGTTCCTCGCCTCCGCGATGTGATGCGGCGCCAGTTCGCGATGCGTGCTGCCGCTGTAGGCGGCGTCCTGATGGGTCACCGGCTCGCGGGTCTTGGCGTCTTGGCGGACATATTCGATCAAATAGTTCGGGCACTCGGCGCGGCCCCGCACGCCGACGCGCACCTGTGCATCGCCATGGACGCGCTTGCAGCGTTCGAGTTTTTCCAGCACACGCCGGACATATTCGACTGGCTTGTCCAATGTTTCGACCATATCGGCGATGGTCGCATCAGCGGCGATTGGTGTCGCCGGCACACGCTTCGTCGCCATCAGCGTCTTCCGGCCCGTTTCGGCAACGCCGCCTGTGCGGCCGCCGCAGCCATTTCATCTGCCTCTTTTTCCAGGCGCAGTTCGCGCAAACGCGCGGTCTTGGCTTCACGCGCCTGGGTAAGGGCATCGCGTTCGGAAATGATGCGGTTGAGCGACATCGACTGGGTTTGCGTCTTGCTGAACAAGGGCACTGCCTGATCAGCAGCTGTTTTCGAATTGGCGGTCAAAATCTTTCTCCTGTCAGGAGTCTCGTGCCGATAGGGCAAGACCGGTCTTCAGTCAGGACCCACGCACAAAAGCATTGGGGCGGCGGATTCAACTTGCTGGAGCGTCCCTTAGCACGTTCAGGCCGACGCGCAGCGCATTTTCGGCGGCGAGACCCACAAAGTGAAAAAGGCCAGGCACCGCCTGACCTTCCATGAGAGCGTCGCGCATCCAGTGGATGCACAGGACGCTCCGGCACGCAGCGTGCGAAAACTCAGGTTTCCGCCGCCATGCGCCCGAATTCGCCATTCACCAGTGCCAGTACATCCGTGGTCACCGGGAAGGCTGAATCCTTTTTCAGGCCGCCTTCAACTGGTCGGCCGACATCTTGCCGGACTTGTTGTCGCGGACCATCTCGTAGCCGAGCTTCTGGCCCTCGACGATGTCACGCATGCCGGCGCGCTCTACGGCCGAGATGTGGACGAAAACGTCGGCAGAGCCGTCGTCAGGCTGAATAAAACCAAAACCTTTGGTGGCGTTGAACCATTTAACTGTGCCGGTGCTCATGACGAACCCTTTCCATGGCAAATACTCGTTCGCCGTCATGCGGATGCACAACGTCGTTTGTCTCGATTTTTGATGTGGGAAGTTCGTCAAAGGCGCGCTGCAAAGCGCGGATAACAAAAGTCAGTCAACAAATATCGACAAAGGTCTTGTAAGCTATTTAAACGGCCATGTCAATTCTTGGCTCACCCGCCGCGACGGTTCACGCCAATCGGGCACTGAACAAAGCGGCCCTAAAAAAATCTGGACGCGCCGGGAGCCATTTCGGTCGAAGCACGTTTCATGGTTGTCGTCAGCAATTCACGAGAGCAATCGAAGGAAAAGCGAACGGCAAAGACGCCCCCCGCACGATAAAAGGTGCGAGGGGCGTTTTCTTTCGGCCCCTACATCGCGGCGGTCATCATCGGCGGCATCTCGTAGCGGAGGCCGAGGCCCGAGCGCACTGCCAGGTCGACGTCAGTCAGCGTCCGGGACGAAAAGGCCGCCGCGGGCTTTCATGTCTGGAACGGTTTGCTGAAGGCGTTGGTGAATGTGACCCCGCCGTGATCGTCGCTGGCTTCGCCCAGCACGACATCCATGCCATCATTGGTGACCCGCGCCAGTGCGAACCCGCCCATATAGGCCGCCTTTGGCTTGAAGAGATCAAGGCCGTCGCGCTGATAGATCATCGGCACCTCGTGCTGATGGCCATGGAAGATGGCAATCACGTTGTAGCCTTTCAGGGCCGCAAGCAGTGCCTGACGGTCCGCATCGCTCCACCAATGCGGCGGCCTCTTGCCGTCGTCGTCGAACGCCTTTTTGGCGGGATCCCATCGCTCAGTCGAAAAATTATCCCAGCCATAATGCTGAAACAGGATGACCGGGCGGCCGTCCGCCGCATAGGTCGCCAGATCCTGCTTCAGCCAGGGCAGGCTGCTGTCCGCGCCATGGCCGGTGTCGCCAGCGAAACGGTGGGTCTGGACGAGATGCAGCCCGCCCCAGTCCCACGCATAGCAGTCGGTCTCGACATCGTAGTCGGTGGCTGGAACCGGTGGCTTGAAGAACACGCCGGCACGGTGATTGACTTCGACATAGTCGCGCATTTCGCGCCGGTACCAGTCAACGTGATGCCGCGGGCCGTTTTGGTCGAGGTCATGATTGCCGAGCCCGACATAGACTGGAACATGCACGCGGTCAGGCCCCATGCCTTGCTGGTAACGCTGGCTGAATTGCAGCAATTGCGTGCCTTCACTCGGCTGGGTGATCTGACCACCGCCATCGTCGGTCATGTCGCCGCCGATGACGAGGCCGAGCGGCGTGCCGATTCGGCTGCCGGCGGAGCGTAGGCCCGTCGGGACGCCGCCGATCTCGACGGGCCATGTCTTGTCGCCAATGCCGTTCAGAGCCGCCACATTGCGCAGCAAGGCAGCGTCGGTCTTGCCTTCCTGCTGGCAATTGGGACTCAAGCCGCTGGCCATGCGGCAGGCATGGACATCGGCGATGAACAGGAAGGTGGCGTCGACAGGCTGAATGCGCTGCCCGGTCTGGCCGAGCGCCGGGCGTGGAAGCGCAAGGGCCGTGGCAAGACCGGCGGCCCGCGCCAGAAAACGGCGTCGTGATACCGATTTTGGTGAGAAGCGCTTCATCATGGGTTGAAGTTCAGCACGGACACCGGTCAGCAGTAAAGTTCAGCGCCCGGTCCACGGCTGCCCTCCCCCAGAACGGAACTGAGTTGTAGGGATCGTTCCCGTCCTCGGCATCAAAGGTTTCCCGGTGGCAGCAATATCCTGCGACGCCGCCTCGTTGCGGCCATGGGCGAAGCTTGGGCGACATTCTGCTCCAGCCCCGCCAGGCAATCGCGCAACATGCCGGCATCCTGCGCCGTCTTGGCCATCGACATCGCGCCGGAATAGGCCGCGACGGCCAGGGCGGCGAAACGCTGCGGGTCGGTGTCCTGCTCCCTGCCCGCCTGCTGATCAGCCCGGACCTTGTCGGCGATCGCCTGGCGCCAGCCGGCAAAAATGCCGGCAAGGGCGGCGCGCAATTCGGCATCGGCGAGCGACAGTTCATGTGCAAGGTTGTTGAGGGGACAGCCGCGCACGAAGCCTTGTTGCTCAAGTTCCGCCGCCACGGCTTCGAAGGCTGCACGCACGCCTTCGCGCGCCGAAGCGGCCGCCCGCAAAGGCGCCATCCATGTCTCTTCGACCGCCGCGGCCACACGCTCTTCGATCACCGCCAGCGCCAACGCTTTCTTGGTCGGGAAATGATGATGCAACGCGCCGCCGCTGACACCCGCCACCGCCATCAGATCGCCGAGACTGGACGCGTGATAGCCGCGTACCTGAAAGGACTCCTGCGCGGCATCGAGCACTCTGTTGCGCATGCCTTCGGGATCATTGGTGCGCTTCTGGGCATGCCCTGTCATCGGGAATCTCCACCGTGCCCCTCCAGGAGGGAAGAAAAAGAAGCTAGCAGATTGACAAAACAGGACAACCGGTCTGTTTTATAAAACAGGATGATCACCCTGTTTTTGGAGACGAGCTTATGAGCCTGCCCCTGAGTGCCACATCGGAGACAGCAGCGCTCGCCTCCCCGGTCGTCGAACTGCGGCAGTACACGCTGAAACCCGGCAAACGCGATACCCTTATCGACCTCTTTGACGGCAAGCTGATCGAAGGCCAGGAAGAGGCCGGGATGACCATCATCGGCCAATTCCGGGATCTCGATCGCCCCGACATGTTCGTCTGGCTGCGCGGTTTCGAGGACATGGAGGCGCGCAAACGTGCCCTGAGCGCCTTCTATGACGGTCCGGAATGGGCAGCGCACCGCAATGCCGCCAACGCCACGATGATCGATTCCGACGATGTGCTGCTGCTCAAACCTGCGTGGACCGGGGCTGGCTTCGATCTCTCCGGCGCATTGCGCGCGGGCTTGGCTGCCGACGAAAAGCCAGGCAGAAGCACGCCGCTGTCAGGGATGGTCGTGATTCGGATTTATCATTTGCGGCCGGGCGCAGAGGCCGCGTTCGCCAGCCGCTTCGAGGCCAAGCTGGCGCCGATGACGGCGTCACCCGGTGCGCGGCTGCTCGCCGCTTTCGTCACGGAGCATGCGGAAAACAGCTTTCCACGCCTGCCGGTGCGAGCGAGTGAGAATGTTTTCATCAGTGTGATGGGTTTTGATGGCGAAGAAGCGCAGGCCCAGCATGAAACCGCGCTTGCCGCCTCACCTGCATGGCAGGCCTTCTCGCACGCCGTCCGACATGACCTGGCCAGACCAACCGAAACCGTGCGCCTGTCGGCGACATCGCGCTCGCGGCTTTGTTGCTGATCTCCAGTCCGCCCGGAGACGGCGTCTGATCAGAGGCGGGGCGGCGTCTTTGCGGTGGACGGCGGGTATACGGCGGAGTGAGTGGACAGCCGATCTCCCCCCTCGTGGGGGAGATGGCCGGCAGGCCAGAGGGGGGCGCTGTCCCGCCGATCTCTCATTCGATTGCACTTCCGCGCTTGTTCTAACCTGAACGCAGTTGAATGACGACAGATAGCGTTCCTTCGCGCCCCCGCCGCCCTGCCGGGCATCTCCCCACGAGCGGGGAGATTGGCTCCGTCTTCAACCGATTTGCATCTTCATCGCCCGCAATCTCCGCTTGATGCGTTTTGTGCAACGCGATACGCCGTTGCCCAAATCGACAGACCGGAGACTTGCCGTGAGCGCTGCCAAGACCAGAACCGAAACCGATACGTTCGGTCCCATCGAGGTCGCCGCCGACCGTTATTGGGGCGCGCAGGCGCAGCGTTCGCTCGGCAATTTCAAGATCGGTTGGGAAAAGCAGCCGGCATCCGTCGTGCGCGCGCTCGGCATCGTCAAGCGGGCGGCGGCGGAAGCCAATATGGAGCTGAAGCGGCTCGATCCGGCGATCGGCAAGGCGATCGTCGAAGCGTCTCAAGAAGTCATCGACGGCAAGCTCAACGACCATTTCCCGCTGGTGGTCTGGCAGACCGGCTCGGGTACGCAATCCAACATGAACGCCAACGAGGTGATCTCCAACCGGGCGATCGAGATGCTGGGCGGCGTCATGGGCTCCAAGAAGCCGGTGCACCCGAACGACCACGTCAATATGAGCCAGTCGTCGAACGACACCTACCCGACCGCCATGCACATCGCCTGCGCCGAACGCATCGTGCATGACCTGTTGCCGGCGCTGAAGCACCTGCACAAGGCGCTCGCCGCCAAGAGCAGAGAGTTCAACCATATCATCAAGATCGGCCGCACCCACACGCAGGACGCCACCCCGCTTACGCTGGGCCAGGAATTCTCGGGCTACGCCGCGCAGGTCGCTTCGTCGATCAAGCGCATCGAGCTGACGTTGCCCGGCCTGCAGGAACTGGCGCAGGGCGGCACCGCCGTCGGCACCGGCCTCAACGCGCCCGTCGGCTTCGCCGAGCTGGTGGCCGATCGCATCGCAGCCATCACCGGCATCGCCTTCGTCACAGCGCCGAACAAGTTCGAGGCGCTCGCCGCCCATGATTCCATGGTATTCTCGCACGGTGCCATCAACGCCGCTGCCGCCGCGCTGTTCAAGATCGCCAACGACATCCGCTTCCTCGGTTCCGGCCCGCGTTCGGGCCTTGGCGAATTGTCGCTGCCGGAAAACGAGCCTGGTTCCTCGATCATGCCGGGCAAGGTCAATCCGACGCAGTGCGAAGCGATGACCCAGGTCTGCGTGCAGGTGTTCGGCAACAATGCGGCGCTCACCTTTGCCGGCAGCCAAGGCCATTTCGAGCTCAACGTCTACAACCCGCTGATGGCCTACAACTTCCTGCAATCGGTGCAGTTGCTCGCCGACGCTTCGGTCTCCTTCACCGACAATTGCGTCGTCGGCATCGAGGCGCGCGAAGACAACATCAAGGCGGCCCTCGACCGCTCGCTGATGCTGGTGACGGCGCTTGCGCCCACCATCGGCTACGACAACGCCGCCAAGATCGCCAAGACCGCGCACAAGAACGGTACCACGCTGCGCGAGGAAGCGCTGGCCACCGGGCTGGTCAGCGAAGCCGATTACGATCGGATCGTGCGGCCGGAAGATATGACCCATCCTGGGTGAAGGCACTTTTTCGGCGGGAAAATATGCTCCCGCCACCGCATCGACCGGCACGAATTTCCGTTTTTCACCGGTTCACGGAAACGTATGTCCTGTGAACAATGTGTCGCCAGACAGGCGGCTTTGGTGAACAGTCAGCATGATCTATCTGACGGGCGATCAACCCCATTCGGAGAGCCACCATGTCCACCAACACTTCCTTCGCCGGCACCGGCACCGCGTCCAACAGTTCTGTCACGATCCTGCTCGGCCGCATCCTGCTCGCGGTCATTTTCCTGCTTTCCGGTTTCGGCAAGCTCAGCGCCCTTTCCGGCACCGCGGCCTATTTCGGCGGCCTCGGCCTGCCCTTGCCGACCGTGACGGCCATCGTCGTCGGCCTCATCGAACTGCTCGGCGGTCTGGCCATTCTCGTCGGCTTCCAGACCCGGATTGCCGCCTGGGTGCTGGCGATCTTCACCGTCGCCACGGCCCTGGTCGCCCACACCGGCTGGGCCGACCAGATGCAGATGATCAACTTCATGAAGAACCTGGCGATCACCGGCGGCTTCCTCGTGCTGGCTTCCTCAGGCGCCGGCGCCTATTCGGTCGACGCCAAGCGCGGCTGAACTTCCCTCCCCCGTCTTTGACAGCAGTGGCGCGGAATTTTCCGCGCCACTGTTTCGTTGTCGGTCCAGAAGCCTCAATTCAGCGCCCGGATTTGCCGGGGCATTGGTGGTAGGATCGATCGGTCCGGGGTGGGTAAAGGCCCAAACCGGCCAACCGACAACGGAGGTGACCATGCCTCGCAACGCACTGCTTCTGGCTTCGCGGCTGCTGCTTGCCGCGCTGTTCGTACCGTCAGGCTTCCATGCGCTCGCCGACATTGCCGGCACATCGGGCTATTTCGCCGGCCTTGGCCTGCCGCTCCCGGGGCTCGCCGCGTGGGGCACGGGCCTGTTCGAGCTGATCGCCGGACTGCTGATACTCATCGGCTTCCAGACCCGGATCGTGGCTCTGCTTTTGGCCGCCTTCTGCATCGTTGCCGGCTTCATCGGCCATTACGGCCAGGGCGCCGATGATGCGACGCTTGCCTTCTTGCACCAGCAGATGCTGATGAAGGACATCGCGATATCGGGCGGCTTTCTGGCGCTCGCCATGGCCGGCGCCGGCGCCTGGTCGGTCGACGGGCGGGCTGCTGTTTGATATCGCCTAAATCCAAGGGCAGGCCCGGAACCAACCAGACAAATGCCCCGGGTTGGACTCTCAATGCCCGAGCCAAGCCAACGCCCGTGTCAAGTCGACCCCCACTCCGTCGAGCTGCGCTCGACACCTCTCCCCCGATCGACGGGCGAGAGGTGGCTTGGCGAAGCCAAGACGGAGTGGGGGAAGCCGGTCTTCAAACACGAAGCCGCTGAACAAGTGGCGCGATTGAGTTGGTCAATATCGGCGTGGATCAGATAACTCACGCTCTGGTAGGCCGTACCTATTTCACCGAAACGCTCGGCCCACCCTCGACCGCCAGTACCAGGCGGCGGCCGGTAATTCGCGCCAGTTGCGCCAGGCGCCCGGCCGGGCGCTCGCCATAGAGATCTGCCAGCGATGCCGGCAAGACCAGCGCCAGCACGCCATTGCCGCGCTGCTCCCATTTCAGTCTCGGCATGACGCCGGGCATCGAGGCGGTCAGCAGGTAGACGACGCGCATCGATGCCGCCAGCACCCGCGCTCGCTCCAGATAGCGCGGTGTCGCCAGCGCCTTGATCTCGGGCGCGATGGCTTCGTTGAAGATGCCGTCGTGCCGATAAGCGTTGGCCATCGCCAGATAGGCGCGGCCAGGGTGGTCCACGCCGAAAAAGGAGGCGTGGGCGATGATGTTGAGCGATTGCTTGCCGCGATATTCGGGATGCGCGCGCCAACCGATGTCGGCCAGCAATGCCGCCGCGTGGCGGTAGCGCGCCTCGTCCTCGGTCTCGTCGATGCCGAAAGCGGCAAAGGTCTTGGCCGTCCAGTCGACGAGTTCATGCGCATGGGTGACCGAGCGCGAGCGCAGCCGGGCGAGTTCCTCCGATGCCGAGATCAGCGGATCGGCCTTCTGCTCGGCCTGGTCGAGCAGCGAATAGAGGAAGCCTTCGCGCACGCCGAGCGCCGAGACGATGATCTTCGACGGCTGCATCGCCGCCATGATCTCCTGCAGCACGATGGCACCGTAAGGCAGGAGCGAGCGGCGGTTCTTCGAAACGCCCTCGATGCCTTTGATCTTCTCGATCTCGCCTTTCGCCACTTGCCGCAGGAAATTGGCGGCACTTTCGACGCCGATCTCGTAGTGGTGCATGACGCCAAGCGGATAGTTGGTCATCTCCATGTGCAGCCGGGCGAGATTTCGCCAGGTGCCGCCGACGGCATAGAAAGGCCTGCCTTGCCCGCCTTTGAGCAGCTTCGCCCGCCCCAGCTCGTCGCGCACGATTTTCGCTGCCTGCGTGAGGGAGTTCTTGGCCATATCCTGGAGGCGCAGGCCGCCCAGCGGCAACGTTATGCCGTCGCCGATCGCTTCGCCATTGACGTCGACCAGTTCAAGGCTGCCGCCGCCGAGGTCACCCGCGATACCGTTGGCCGGATGAAAGCCGCAGATGACGCCGAGCGCGGAATAGTAGGCTTCCTCGCGGCCGCTGATCACGCGGATCTCGGTCTTGAGCACGTCTTCGGCGCGGTGGATGAAATCGGGGCCGTTGACGGCCTCGCGGGCAGCCGCGGTCGCCAGCACGTACATGTGCTCGGCGCCGGCCTGGTCGGAGAGCGCGCGGAAGCGGCGGAACTCCTCCATTGACCGTGTCACGCCCTCGGGGTCGAGCTTCCCCGTCGACACAATGCCGCGGCCGAGGCCCGCCAGCATCTTTTCGTTGAACAGCATGGTCGGCGAGCGCGCCAGCCCCTCATAGACGACAAGGCGGATCGAATTCGAGCCGATGTCGATGATGGACAGCGGTCGGCGATCCTGCAGCCGGCCCTGGGAATCGGACAGCATCAGGCGGCAGCGTTCTTCTTACGGCGCTTGAATTGCGCGATCCGCTTCGGCGCATGCGATTTCAGCGCATCACCCCGTCCCGACAGGCTCGGATTGGTCATGAAATATTCCTGTGCGTTGAACGGCTCCTCGCCCTCCTCGAGCACGACGCGCCGGGAGGTTCCATCAGCCAATACGTCGAAACTTTGCTGATTGTCCATGATGTTGCCGAGCATGATCTGGCCCAGCACCTGTTCATGCACAGTTGGGTTGGTGATCGGCACCATGGTCTCGACGCGGCGGTCGAGGTTGCGCGGCATGAGGTCGGCCGAGGAGATGTAGACGACGGCCTCGTCCGACGGCAGGCCGTGGCCATTGCCGAAGCAATAGATGCGGCTGTGCTCGAGGAAACGGCCGACAATCGACTTGACCCTGATGTTTTCCGACAGGCCCGGCACCTGCGGCCGCAGGCAGCATATGCCGCGCACGACCAGGTCGATCTCGACGCCCGCTCGGCTGGCGTCGTAGAGCGCGTCGATGATGATCGGATCGACAAGGGCGTTCATCTTCATCCAGATGCGTGCCGGCCGTCCCTCGAGTGCGTGGGCGACCTCATCGGAAATGTGCTGCAGGATACGGTTCCTCAGCGTGAAGGGCGAGATCGCCAGCCGCATTTCGGCGGTCGGCTCGGCATAGCCGGTGATGAAGTTGAAAAGCTGGGCGACATCGCGTGCGATCGTTGCATCGGTGGTGAAGAAGGACAGGTCGGTGTAGATGCGCGCGGTCACCGGATGGTAATTGCCGGTGCCCAGATGCACATAATTGCGCAGCTTGCCGTCCTCGCGCCGCACCACCAGCGACATCTTGGCGTGGGTCTTGAGCTCGAGGAAGCCGAACACGACCTGGACGCCGGCGCGCTCGAGGTCGCGCGCCCAGCGGATGTTGGCCTCCTCGTCGAAGCGAGCCTTGAGCTCGACCAGTGCCGTCACCGACTTGCCGGCCTCGGCGGCGTCGACCAGCGCACGCACGATCGGGCTGTCGTTGGAGGTTCGGTAAAGCGTCTGCTTGATCGCCACCACTTCCGGGTCGGCCATCGCCTGGCGCAGGAACTGCACCACGACGTCGAAGGATTCGTAGGGGTGGTGGACGATGATGTCCTTCTCGCGGATGGCGGCGAAGCAATCGCCGCCATGCTCGCGGATGCGCTCGGGGAAACGCGGATTGTAGGGCGTGAATTTGAGGTCGTCGCGGGCAACGGCGACGATCTCCGAAATCTGGCTGAGCGCCAGCGGGCCGGTCAGGACGCTGATGCGGCTCGACGAAACGCCGAGTTCGCCGGCGACGAATTCGCGCAGTTCGGCCGGCATGAGCATGTCGAACTCGATGCGAATGACGGAGCCGCGGCGGCGGCGCTTTAGCGCAGTCTCGAACAGGCGCACGAGATCTTCCGATTCCTCCTCGACCTCGATGTCGCTGTCGCGAATGATGCGGAACGTGCCGGAGCCCTTGACCTCGTAACCCGGGAACAACTTGCCGATGTAAAGGCCGACCGCCTCTTCCAGCGGGATGAAGCGGACATGGTGCTTGCGGTCCGGCAGGCGGATGAAGCGCTTCAGCGCCACCGGCAGGCGCAAGAGCGCGCTCATCTCCTCGCCGTTCTTGCGATGGCGAAGCTGCAGCGCCATAGAGAAGCCGAGATTGGGGATGAACGGGAATGGGTGCGCCGGGTCGATCGACAATGGCGTGAGAACAGGAAACACCTGGTCCTGGAAGTGCTCCTCCAGCCAGGCCTTCTCGTCCTTGGTCAGCGCGTCGCGGGTGATGCTCTCGATGCCTTCCTTGTTGAGCAGCACGGTCAGCGCCGAAAGGCTCTTCTGCTGGTCTTCCTGCAACCGTTCGACCTCGCGCAGCAGCTGTTCGAGCTGCTGTTCGGGGGTACGCCCGTCCGGACTTCTCAACACGATGCCTTCGCGAACCTGGCCGGCCAGGCCGGCGACGCGCACCATGAAGAACTCATCGAGATTGGCCGCGGAGATCGACAGGAAACGTACCCTCTCCAGCAGCGGATGGTTTGTGTTCTGCGATTCCTCGAGCACGCGGCGGTTGAACTGCAACCAGGAGAACTCGCGATTGACGAAACGATCCGGATTGCCTTCCGGGCTTGCCGCTTCCGCATTGATGAACTCGCTCTGGACCGGCTTCAGTTCGTTCATGGTTCCTGCTCTTCCCACGTCTGGTTGCTTCGCCGCTTTTTCGGGCGGCGCCCAGGCTGTTGCGCCTGGCTGCGATGCTCCAGCCGGTTAACCGGCTTAACTTATCCTCTGACAGGCTTTTGCGACAGTTTCATTTCATCGAACTTGCAAACAGACCGGTTATGATCCAAACGCTGAGCAGACTGCGCTAAAGGAGACGACGATGGCAGGCGGTTCCATTCCCCATTTCCAGAACGATGCGGGCCATCCGGCGATCGATATCGGAGTCAAGGAATTCATGTGCACCGGCGCCAACCCGCCTTTCGACCATCCGCATGTGTTTCTCGACATGGGCGACGACAATGAGAAGGTCTGCCCCTACTGCTCGACGCTCTACCGCTATTCGCCGAAGCTGACGGCGATGGAAACGCTGCCGGCCGGCTGCCTCTACATCGATCAGGCCGCCTGACCTCCAGCGGGCCGGGCCAATGGCAGACGCACAGTCCCGGCAAGTCATCATCGCCGGGGCGGGTATTGCCGGGCTGACCGCGGCACTGGCTTTCGCCGAGCGCGGCTATACCGTGCGGATCTTCGAACAGGCGCAGCGCCTCGAAGCGGCGGGCGCCGGCATCCAGCTTTCGCCCAACGCGACACGCATCCTGCGTGAGCTCGGCGTACTCGACGCACTTCTTCCCAATGCCGTCAGGCCGGAAGCCGTGGTGCTGAAGGATGCGGCAACCTTGGGCGAACTGGCGCGCGTGCCTCTTGGACGAGCAGGCGAGGCGCGCTGGGGTGCGCCCTACCTCGTGGCGCATCGAGCGGACCTGCAAAACGCGCTGATGGCGCGCGTGGCTGCCATGCCCGATGTTCATCTCACCACCGGCGCGCGCCTTGACAGCGTCACGATCAGCAGTTCAGGCATCACCGCGGCAGCCGATGTGGGTGGTAGGCTCGTCGCGGCGGAAGGTTTCCTTCTGGTCGGCGCCGATGGCGTCTCGTCGTCGGTGCGCGGACTTGCCGACCAAGGAAGGAAAAACAGGCTTGCGAAAAGCCACTTCTCCGGCGAACTGGCCTGGCGGGCAACCGTCAGCGCAGACAGTCCTGCCGGGCAAGCTTTTGCAGAGATCGGTGCGCCGGACTGCGTCACCACCTTCCTGCATCCCGGCTTTCACATGGTCGCCTATCCCGTCAGCAAGGGCAGCGCCATCAACCTCGTCGCTTTCACCAGGGGCGAGCGTATCGCCGAAGGCTGGTCCGGCCATGCCGATCCCGCAATCCTGGCCGGCGCCATGCGCCGCACCACGCCGGCGCTGGCAAGGCTTGCGGAGTTGGCCGGCCCTTGGGCGGCCTGGCCGGTCCATACGGTCGATCAGAAGCCGCCATGGGTAAGGTCGGGCCGCATCGCACTGGTCGGCGACGCGGCGCATGCCATGACGCCGTTCGCGGCACAGGGCGCCGCGATGGCCATCGAGGATGCCGCCACGCTTGCCGACGTCATGGCCGCCTCCCCTGCCGATCTCGCCGGAAGTCTTCAAATCTGGGAAGGCCTGCGCCGGCCGCGCGTCGCGAGAGTGGCACGTCGCGGCGCCCTCAACCGCCTTGCCTGGCATGCCTGGGGTCCGGTGGCGTTGGCGCGCAACCTTTTCCTGAAAATGCGGGCGCCGGAGAAGCTCGCCGCGGATTTGGACTGGCTTTATGGGTGGCGGGCCTAGAACTCGAACGAGGCGTTGGCGTTATCTGCGCGACCTACCAATTATACAGCCTCAACGACCACCCGAGCGAGACCGGCAACGGGTTCCACCAACCGGTGCGCAGGCCGGCGGTTCGCAAGGCGGCCGCGGTCCAGGTGTTGCAGCCGGCCAGCGCATTGAAATGGCCGTTCGCCTCATAGAAGCGGTCGAAATTGGAATAGGCGGCCCCTGCGATGACGATCGGCCCGCCTGGTCCTTGCTGAAAACTCGCATCGATGAAGTCGAGCAATGCCGCAAAGCGGTCTTCCGGGATGTCGAAACCGGCGACGTCGGGTCCGGAGATATTGCCGGCGACCTCGACATGCATCACTGAAGCGTCAAGCGTCAGGGCCTTGAATACGGGCATCGCCTTCAGCTGCGACCAGGTCGGCGTCTCCAGGTAGAAGGCGCGGCCGCCCCAGCCGAAGACGATGTAGCGCACCTCGGGCGCGTCGGAAGGCTGGCCGGCAGCGGCGAGGAAGCGAAAGCGCCGGCGCACGCCGTCATCGACGGGAATGGCGATGTCGGTGTGGATCGGATTGCTCAGCACCAGAATGTGCCTGGCGCCCTCGCCGGCCGCGGCAGCCGGCCAGAGTGGCCGCGGCACCAGCGTGCCGAGTGCCGCGACCAGCACCACCGCGGCAACCAGCACGGCCAGGAAACGAAGGCGTTTTCTCATCCGGGCATAGTTCTTGCGATTCCATCACGTTTCAATCGAAACGATCCGATCGGCCAAATATGAAAAAGCCCGACCGTGGCGCGGCCGGGCTCCTTCCATTTCGACGAAGCAGCGCTCAGTGCAATATCTGCGACAGGAACAGCTTCGTGCGCTCGTGGCGCGGGTGATCGAAGAACTCGGCCGGCGTGTTCTGCTCGACGATCTGGCCCTGATCCATGAAGATCACCCGGTTGGCGACTTTCCGCGCAAAGCCCATCTCGTGGGTGACGCACAGCATGGTCATGCCTTCCTCGGCAAGGCTAACCATGGTCTCCAGCACTTCCTTGATCATTTCCGGGTCGAGTGCCGAGGTCGGCTCATCGAACAGCATGATGCGCGGGTTCATGCACAGCGAACGGGCGATCGCCACGCGCTGCTGCTGACCGCCGGAGAGCTGGCCCGGATATTTGTTGGCCTGCTCGGGGATCTTGACGCGCTTGAGGAAATGCATGGCCATCTCCTCGGCCTGTTTCTTCGGGGTCTTGCGGACCCAGATCGGCGCCAGCGTGCAGTTCTCCAGGATGGTCAGGTGGGGGAACAGGTTGAAGTGCTGGAACACCATGCCGACCTCTCGGCGCACCTCGTCGATCTTCTTGAGATCGTTGGTCAATTCCTTGCCGTCGACGAAGATCTTGCCCTTCTGGTGTTCTTCGAGCCGGTTGATGCAGCGGATCATGGTGGACTTGCCGGAGCCGGACGGGCCGCAGATGACGATGCGCTCGCCGCGCATCACCTTGAGGTTGATGTCCTTCAGCACATGGAACTCGCCATACCATTTGTGCATGGCGATGATGTCGATGGCGACATCGGTGGTCGAGATGTGCATCTTCGCGGCATTGACCTTGATCTCTTCCGCGCTGACGGCGTTTTCGGTGGCCATGAACCAATCCCCTTTTTATCGTTTGTAACCGGTGTCGAGCCGGCGTTCCGTATACATTGAATAGCGCGACATGCCGAAGCAGAACAGCCAAAACACGAAGGCGGCGAACACGAGACCGGATTTCGCGGTCTGCGGCGTCGCCCAGTTGGCGTCCGAGAAGTTCTGCTTGACGACGCCGAGCAGGTCGAACATCGAAATGATGAGGACCAGGCTGGTGTCCTTGAACATGCCGATGAACGTGTTGACGATGCCGGGAATGACCAGCTTCAGCGCCTGCGGCAGCACGATCAGTCCCATCTTCTGCCAATAGCCGAGGCCGAGCGAATCGGCGCCCTCATATTGGCCCTTGGGGATCGCCTGCAGGCCGCCGCGCACCACTTCCGCCATATAGGCGGCGGCAAACAGCGACACGCCGATCAGAGCCCTCAGGTACTTGTCGAAGGTGACGCCGGCGGGCAGGAAAAGCGGCAGCATGACGCTGACGAAGAACAGCACTGTGATCAGCGGGATGCCGCGCACAGCTTCAATGAAGATGATGCACAGCATCTTGACGATCGGCATCTTGGAGCGCCGGCCGAGCGCCAGCACGGTGCCCAGCGGCAGCGACACGGCGATGCCGACGAAGGAGAGGCTGAGCGTGATCAGCAGTCCGCCCCACCGCGACGTCTCGACATGCGGCAGGCCGAACACGCCGCCGACCAGAAGGAAGAAGGCGACGATCGGCAGCACGAGGAAAAGCAGGATGGCGTTCAGGCCCTTGCGCGGCACGCTGGGGACCAGCATCGGCACCAGCAGCGCCGCGAACAGGATGGCGACCAGGATCGGCCGCCAGCGCTCCTCGACCGGATAGGTGCCGAACATGAACTGGCCGAACTTGGCGTTGACGAAGGCCCAGCAGGCGCCGCTCCAGCCATCGGGCTGGATGCCGCCCTGCGCCACTGTCGCGCAGACGGTCCGGTCCGGCCCGGTCCACTGGGCATTGATGAAGGCCCAGTTGATGACCTGCGGCAGGACCCAGGCGACGATGATGATGCCGAGTATCGTGAGAATGGTGTCGCCGACCGAACCGACGAGGTTCTTGCGGACCCAGGCATACAGGCCGCGCTCGCTGATCGGCGCCGCCTCCGCCAGGGCCATTTCGGTGCGCACCCAGGACATGTCGTGTTCCTGCATGGCCTACCTTTCCACCAACGCCATTCTGGCATTGACCACGTTCATCACGGCGGAGGTCACCAGGCTAAGTATGAGATAGGCGATCATCATGATCAGCACGCCCTCGACCGCCTGGCCGGTCTGGTTGAGCACCGTGCCGGCGGTCGCCGTCAGGTCCGGATAGCCGATGGCGATGGCCAGCGAGGAGTTCTTGGTCAGGTTGAGATACTGGCTGGTCAACGGCGGGATGACGATGCGCATGGCCTGCGGCACCACGACCAGCCGCAGGATCGATCCCGACCGCAGTCCAAGTGCCGCGGCGGCCTCGGTCTGGCCCTTGCTGACACCCCTGATGCCGGCACGCACGATCTCGGCGATGAAGGCCGCCGTGTAGCAGGACAGCGCCAGATAGAGCGACAGGAACTCCGGCTTGACCTGGAAGCCGCCGGTCAGGTTGAAGGTCGACTGTTTCGGAAAATCGAAGCTCAGCGGAAAGCCGCTCAGCGCGTAGGCGAGCAGCGGCAGGCCGACGATGAGCGCGACGGACGTCCAGAACACGGGAAACTGCTGACCCGTCGCCATCTGCCGCTGGCGCGCCTTGCGGGCGACGAACCAAGCCATGGCGATGCCCACGATGAGCGCCACGAATATCAGCCAGGAGCCCTCGGCCCAGACGGCGCGCGGAAAATAGAAGCCGCGCTGGTTGAGGAAGGAACCGAAGGGCAGGTTATAGCTCTCGCGCGGCGGCGGCAGCACGGCCAGCACGCCCGAATACCAGAAGAAGATGACCAGCAGCGGCGGGATGTTGCGGAAGATCTCGACATAGACCGTGCAGATCTTGCGGATCAGCCAATTCTGCGACAGCCGGCCGATGCCGATGACGAAACCGATAATGGTCGCGGTGACGATGCCGGCCACGGCGACGATGATGGTGTTGATCAGGCCGACAATGATGGCACGACCGTAGGTCGAATCGGACGTGTAGGCGATCGGCGTGTCCGAGATGTCGAATCCGGCGCGGCCCCTGAGGAAGCCGAAACCGGAGGCGATATGGAGACGCTGCAGATTGTCGATGACGTTCTGCACGATCCACCAGACGGAGCCGAACAGAACGACGATGACCAGCGTCTGGAAAAAGAGGCTGCGGACTTTCGGGTCGTTGATAAAGGACCCGCGATTTGTGTCCTCGCGAAGGATTTCCTGCGATGCCATCACCGTCCCCTGTGAAAGAGAAACCGGAAGGCAGATGGTTCTGCCTTCCGGATCACATTTCGATCAGCGGATCGGCGGAGCGTATTGCAGGCCGCCCTTGGTCCACAGCGCGTTGATGCCGCGAGCGATCTTCAGCGGGCTCCCCGAGCCGACATTGCGGTCGAACATTTCGCCGTAATTGCCGACCGCCTTGACGATGTTGACGACCCAGTCGTTGGAGACGCCGAGATCGGTGCCGATCTTGGTGTCGGCTTCCTGGCCGAGCACGCGTTTGATCTCAGGGCTGGCCGAGTTCTTCATCTCGTCGACATTGGCCTTGGTGATGCCGAGTTCCTCGGCATCGAGCAGCGCGAAATAGGTCCACTTGACGATATGGTACCACTGGTCGTCGCCCTGGCGCACTGCCGGTCCGAGCGGCTCCTTGGAGATGATCTCCGGCAGCACGACGTGATCGGCCGGCGCACCCAGCGTCAGGCGGATGCCGTAAAGGCCCGACTGGTCTGTGGTGTAGACGTCGCAGCGGCCGGCGTCATAGGCTGCGTTGACCTCTTCGAGCTTCTCGAAAACGACCGGATTGTACTCCATCTTGTTCGCCTTGAAGTAGTCGGCGAGGTTGAGCTCGGTGGTGGTGCCGCTCTGCACGCAGACGGCGGCGCCGGACAGCTGAAGCGCCGAATTGACGCCCGGCAGCTTCTTGGCGTTGATCATGAAGCCCTGGCCGTCATAGTAGGTGGTGCCGATGAAGTTCAGGCCAAGTGCCGTGTCGCGGTTAATGGTCCAGGTGGTGTTGCGCGACAGGATGTCGATCTCGCCCGACTGCAGCGCGGTGAAGCGCTCCTTGGCGCTGAGCGGCGTGAACTTGACCTTGGAGCCGTCACCGAAGACGGCGGCCGCCACGGCGCGGCAGAAATCGGCATCGATGCCTTGCCAGTCACCCTTGTCGTCCGGCGCCGAGAAGCCGGCCAGGCCCGTCGACACGCCGCACTGGATGAAGCCCTTCTGCTTGACCGTGTCGAGCGTGGTGGCTGAAGCCGTTGAAGCCACGGCTCCAAGCGCGGCGGCCCCAAGGATGCCGATTGCAATGTGTTTCATGACCCACAGACCCTTTTCTGTTTTCAGGCAAACCTGATCTTTTTTTCCCGCGTGAACGCAGCTTTCCGTTCCGGCCCATTTCCGGAACTCCGCATCGCAGTCGACGCGCCGCCTCCCATTCACGAACAGCATCGAAGGCGATAATTCCTGTGAGGTCAAGGAAAATGACCGAATTCAGATGGGTTTGAAAATCGTTTGCCGCAATTGCCTGAATCGCAGACAAACGCGCCCGCAATTTAGTCACAAGCGCGAATAAAGCCGGCGAAGCTCGCCCTACGCCAGGCTGCGCTCTGTCCGCAAAAAATCCATCCGCCCGATTACTCTGCGTTACTGTGCTCTGCCGGCCGGTTGCGTGCCGATGTCTGCGCCCTCTGGCTGGATCTGGGTCATGGTGAGGTGCGCTTTGCGCTATCAGGCGACGCATGCCGCTGCCGGCGGCGGGCTTTCTGGCCGCGGCATTACCGCTTGCAGTCGGCCTGCGGCGGCTCGGCAATTGGCACATTCGAAGTCGGGGTCCTGGCGAAAGCCGGCTGTTGCGCGGTCCATGTCGCCGCACTATGGCTAGCGGCTTACCAAAAAAGGCGACGACGAATGGCAAAAGACGGCAACGAGCCGGTGACTGGCAAAATGGGCATCAACACGCGGCTTGCCCATTCGGGCAACAACCCGCACGACTATTTCGGCTTCGTCAATCCGCCTGTCGTGCACGCCTCCACGGTGCTGTTCCGCAATGCCGCCTCGATGGCTGGACGGGACCAGAAATACACCTACGGCACGCGCGGCACACCGACCACCGACGCCTTGGCCCAGGCCATAGACGCGCTGGAGGGGTCGGCCGGCACGATCGTGGTCCCGTCGGGCCTGGCGGCGGTGACGGTGCCGCTGCTTGCCTTCGTTTCGGCGGGCGACCACCTGCTGATCGTCGACAGCGTCTATCATCCGACGCGCAACTTCGCCGACACGATGCTGAAGCGGCTCGGCGTCGAGGTCGAGTATTATGCTCCCGGCATCGGCGCGGGCATCGCCGCCTTGATCAAGCCGAACACCAAAGTGGTGTTCACGGAATCGCCGGCCTCAAACACGTTCGAGGTGCAGGACATACCAGCCATCGCCAAGGCCGCGCACGCCGCCGGTGCCATCGTCATGATGGACAATACCTGGGCGACGCCGCTTTATTTCCGTCCGCTCGACCATGGCGTCGACATCTCGATCCATGCGGCGACGAAATATCCCGCCGGCCATTCGGACGTGCTGCTGGGTACGGTGTCGGCCACCGAAGCCTGCTGGAAACAGCTGTATGAAAGCTTCTGCACGCTTGGCTGCTGCGCCGGACCCGACGACGTCTACCAGGTGCTGCGCGGCTTGCGCACCATGGGGGTGCGCCTCGATCACCATCAGCGCAGCGCGCTCGCCATCGCGGCATGGCTGGAGGGCCAGAAGGGCGTGGCGCGCGTGCTCCACCCTGGCCTTCCCAGCCATCCCGACCACGCGCTGTGGAAACGTGACTTTTCCGGCTCCAGCGGCATCTTCTCCATCGTGCTTGCCGGCGGCGGCCAGAAACAGCAGCACGCGTTCCTCGACGCATTGCGGATCTTCGGTCTCGGCTACTCCTGGGGCGGTTACGAGAGCCTTGCCGTGCCGGTCTGGCTCGGCGACCGCGTCGTTGCCAAGGGCCCCTATGAAGGGCCGTTGATTCGTCTCCAGATCGGCCTCGAGGATGTCGAGGACCTCATGACCGATATTCTTCGCGGGCTCACCGCCGCCGCAGCGGCCTGACGCGACCTCTCGGACCGATACCAGCAACGCCCGCAAGGCCTTGACGCGATTGAGCAAACGGGGGCCGCACGCGGCGCCCCGGTCCGGCCATGTTGGCAATATTATTCTCCCCATCCGCAGTTTTGCGGATTTGTTTGACTTCCAAATTGCCGGCTTCCGCTTCATTGCGGCAGCGGAAATCATTCCCCAGCCACCGCACCAAGAGCCTGCCCATGGCGTTCCGCCTCTTTGTTCCCATTCTTGCCGGCGCGACGCTGCGCGAACGCATCATCGCCTGCGTCGGTGCGATGATCGGCATTGCGCTGACTGGCGCGATCAGCGGACTCACACTGGGTAGCGGGCCACATGTGCCGCTGCTGGTGGCGCCAATGGGAGCATCGGCGGTGCTGTTGTTCGCGGTGCCCGCCAGCCCGCTGGCGCAGCCCTGGTCGATCATCGGCGGCAACACGATCTCGGCGCTTGTCGGCGTGATCGTGGTGCAATTCGTGCACCAGCCGGTGCTCGCCACCGGTATTGCGGTAGCGCTGGCGATTGCCGCAATGTCATTCACGCGCTGCCTGCATCCACCCGGGGGTGCGGCGGCATTGACCGCGGTGTTCGGCGGCCCAGCCGTGATCAGCGCCGGCTTCCTTTTTCCTTTCGTGCCGGTGGCGGTCAATTCGATGCTGCTGGTGGCGCTTGGCTACGGCTTCCACAAGCTGGCCCGGCGCAACTACCCGCACGTGCCGGCCCCGGCGCCGGTAAACAGTCACGGCACCATCGATCCGCCGGCGCAATTGCGTGTCGGTTTTCGCTCCGAGGACATCGACGCCGCGCTTGGAGCGCTCGACGAGACCTTCGACATCGATCGGGGCGATCTCGACCGGTTGCTGCGGCAGGTCGAATTGCAGGCCATGGTGCGCGAGCACGCGACGTTGCGGTGCCAAGACATCATGTCGCGCGACGTCATCTCGGTGGACGAGCACACGCCAGCCGCCGCTGCGCGCCAATTGCTGCTTGACCACAACATACGAACCTTGCCGGTGGTGGATGCCGAGGCAAGGCTGGCCGGAACCGTGGGCTTGCGGGAACTGACACTGGCGGCCGGCACGGTCGGAACCGTGATCTCGCCGGCGGCAACCGCAACTGCCGGCTCGAACGCCATGGCGCTGCTGCCAGTGCTGACCGACGGGCGCAGTCACGCCGTCATCATCGTCGACGATAAAAACCACATCCTCGGGCTGATCACGCAAACCGATCTGCTGGCCGCGACGGCGCGGATGCAAAACACCGGCACGGAGCCGGCCAAAGTGCTAGCATAGGTAGCCAGGCGATCGGCCCGGCGTGATTTTTCGGGAACCTTTTTTCGAAACCTGCATCCAATCTTTCGTGCAAGGATCGATGGAGGACACATGCCCGCGCTGACGGCAACATCAACAGCGACGGACGAGCTTCGGCTCGTGGCCCGCGCGCTCGCCCGCGACAGCGATGCCTTTCGCAAGATCATGAAGCTGAACAACCAGCGGCTCTACCGACTGGCGCGCGGCATGGTGCGCAACGACGGCGAGGCCGAGGACATCGTGCAGGAGGCCTATGTCAGGGCCTTTACCAATCTCGGCACCTATCGCGGCGATGCTTCGCTTTCCACCTGGCTGTCGCGCATCGTCATCAACGAGGCGCTCGGGCGGCTTCGCAAAGGACGGCGAACCGTGGCCATGCCTGAAAACCCGGAAGCGCAGATCATCCGGTTTCCCCTCAACCCAAGCGACGATCCGGAGCGGACGATGGCGCAGCGGCAGATCCTCGGGCTTGTCGAGCGGGCGACCGACAGCCTGCCCGACGCCTATCGCGCGGTTTTCGTGGCCCGCGTCATCGAGGGGCTGAGCATCGAGGAGACCGCCGACCTGCTCGGCGTGCGGCCCGAGACCGTCAAGACGAGACTGCACCGCGCCCGCGTTTTGCTGCGCAAGGCGCTGGACGACGAGATCGGGCCGGTGCTGCTCGACGCCTTTCCCTTCGCCGGCCGGCGCTGCGAGCGGCTGACGCAGGCCGTGATGAAACGGCTCGGATTCGACGGGTGATCTTTAAGGCCAGATCTTTCGCCGATTTGTCGGGAACGTTTCTGCGCCATCCTCATCCAATGAATGTCAACCCAGATGAAGCCCGCTGCCCAGCCTGTCGGGCGAAGGAGATGCCATGCTTATCCGACATACCACAGCGTTTGCCGCCCTCTTGCTGCTTGGCGCTGCCCCATTTGCGCAAGCTGCCGACAAGCCGACCGACCCGCAGATCGCCCACATCGCCTACACAGCCGACATGATCGACATCGAGGCGGCCAAGCAGGCAATCAAGAAATCCAAGAACAAGGAAGTCGTCGATTTCGCCAAGGACATGGAGCGCGACCACGAAGCGGTGAACAAGCAGGCGCTCGACCTGCTCAAGAAGCTCAAGGTGAAGCCGGAAGACAATGCCACCAGCCAGGCGCTGACCAAGGCGGCGAAAGAGGAACATGCCAAGCTCGCCAAGCTGAAAGGGGCTGCCTTCGACAAGGCCTATATCGAAAACGAGGTGGCCTACCACAAGCAGGTCAATGGAGCGCTCGAAACCCTGCTCATTCCGTCGGCCAGCAATGCCGAGCTGAAGAGCCTGCTCGAAACCGGCCTCAAAATCTTCCAGGGGCATGAGCAGCATGCCGAACATGTCGCCGGCATGTTGAAATGAAAGCGGCCGTGCTGATCCGACCGCTCCTTGCCTGGCTGGCGCTGGTGCTTGCCGCCGGCCCGGCGCCGGCCGCGACGATCGAGGTGACGATCGAGAAGCTCGTCTTCTCGCCCGCAAGCGTCGAGGCCAGGGTCGGCGACACGATCGAGTGGGTGAACAAGGACGCATTCGCCCACACGGCCACGGTGAAGGGCAGCTGGGAGGTGATGATGCCGCCGAAGGCGAAGGGAAAACTGACCCTCAAGACGGCGGGAGCGGTTGATTATTTCTGCCGCTTCCATCCCAACATGAAAGGCCGATTGGTAGTGGCGCCCTGAAAATCTGGGCCGGTGGCGGGACTTGGCCGCAAATACCAAGCCCCGTCACTCCGGAGCACCCGTCACTCCGGAGCAATTGAGCACGGAACAGTCGCGCCAGGGATCAGAGCGCCAGCCATGCCGTGCCAGCCGCCAGCGTCAGCAGCGTCAATGGCAGGCCGACTTTGAAGAAAGCGCCGAACGACAGCGACGTGCCGGCGGCGCGCGCCTGCTCGGCAACGATCAGATTGGCGACCGAGCCCAGGAGCGTGAAATTGCCGGCCAGCGTCGAACTCATGGCGACGACCAGCCAGGCGCGCTCGGGGTTTTCCAGGCCGGGGATGAAGGGCCGCAGCGCCAGCACGGCCGGCACGTTGCTCATTATGTTGGAGAGCAAGGCGGTGAAGCCCGACAGGCGCCAGACGTCGTCCAGCCCGAGGTTCTTGGCCGATGCGACGATGTCCGGTGTCAGCAGCGTTCTTTCGGCGCCGGCAACCACGATGAACAGGCCGGCGAACATGAACAGCAATGGCCCGTCGATTTCGCGATAGATGCGCTCTGGTTTGATGGCGCGGGTGAGCAGGAGGATGGCGCCGCCGATGAGCGCCGCCTTGGCGACAGGCACACCGGCGAAGAAGGCAACGGCCAGTCCGATGCAAACCACCACCGCTTTCAGCACCTGGCGGCGATGCATGCGGCCGCGCGAGACCTGTGGCGTCAATTCGCCGTTGCGCGCGAATTCGGTGCGGTAGACGATGCGAACAATGGCGATGACCGCGACGAGACCGAACAGGGCAACCGGAGCCAGAGCCGCTGAAAAGGCCGGATAGGAGATGCCCGACAGCGCACCGATGACCATGTTTTGCGGATTGCCGGTGATGGTGGCGACACTGCCGCAATTTGACGCGGTGGCGGTCGCGATGAGGTAAGGAACCGGATTGCGTTTGATGGCGCGGGTGACGTGAACGACGATCGGCGCCATGACAAGACAGATGGCGTCATTGACCAGGAAGGCCGACAGCAGGCCGGTCAGCAGGGTCACCATAACCAAAAGCATGAACGGCGCATGCGCATGCTCGATCGCGATGGCACCGAGGCCGCGAAAGGCGCCCGAGACCTTCAGATGCGCCACTACGATCATCATGCCGAGCAAAAGCGTGATGGTGTCGAAATTGATGGCGCGGTAGGCATCCTCCAGGCTGATCGCCCCGATGGCTATCATCGCGGCCCCGCCGAGCAGTGCGATCCCCGCCCGATCGAGGCGCAGGCCTGGTATGCGGCCGACGGCGACGCCGGCATAGGTCAGGACCAGGATCAGCAGTGCCGCCGCGCCCATCAATGTCATGCGAAGAAGGCCCTGCCCGATGCATTCAGCCCCGGCCGGAGCTGTGGCCACCACCTTTAGCGGGCGGCGCGCAAAGCGAAAATACCTTCTGCGTGATGGCTGCAGAAATCCCCAGCGACGCGCCCCCGGCGCCGGTGGCTGGCCGGATCCGCCTCAATGAACCGTGATTGTCGCGGCTGGCGGCGTTTGCTGGGAAACCATCGGATCGAAACTGACCTGGTCGCGTCCATTTGACTTGGCGGCATAGAGCCGCCTGTCGGCTGCCGAGAATATCTCCTCATAGGTGGTCGGCCCGTTAAAGGCGGTACCGCCAATGCTGACGGAAAGCGGACAGGACCGGCCGCCCGGCGAAAATTCCACCTCGCGAATTCGCCGGCGGATGCTTTCGGCAACCAGCCAGGATTGCGAGGGATCGACGCCGGGAAGAAACACGCCGAATTCCTCGCCGCCGATGCGGCCGACGATGTCGGTGCCGCGGAGCTGATCCTTGATCGTCTGCGCGATCAGTTTGAGCGCCTGGTCGCCGCAGTCATGCCCAAGCCGGTCATTGATCGATTTGAAGTGATCGGCGTCGATGATCAGCAGCGCACCGGAATTGGCCGACGCCTGTTTGCGGACCTGTTCGAGATAGGCTTCGACCAGCATGGAGAAAGCGCCGCGGTTGAGCACCGCCGTCAGGCTGTCGGTGGCGGCAACGACGGTGAGATCGCGCTGGGCAATGGCCAACTGGCGTATCTTCCACATCAGGAAGAAGAGAAACGATCCACCCAGCACCAGGGGCAACAGAATGTCGGTCAGCTGAGCCCGCCACACAGCTTCGGGCGAAAGATACGGGAAATTGAACGAATCGACGAAAAACGCCACGCCAATGAAGAACGCCGTGCCGGCGGCGGTGACGGCGATCACCCTGCCCCAACTCGTCGGCGACAGGTCGAGCTTCATCTCTTCAACTCCGTTAGCCGCGTCTACTATGACGCGCCAACGCAAACAAAACGATAAGACTTTCCCTCCAATTCGACGGCAGAGGTTGCAGGGTTACGGCCGCCGGACCGGCGGCCGCCTCCGGCCTGCGTCTCGAAGATTTGTCCGGATGATCGATCCGGACCTACGACAGGAGGGTCCTGCCGTCAGCCGTTGGGCGCCGATTCGCCCAGCGTCTCTGCAACAAAGGATGCCGCGATCAGATCGTCGGCATCCAGGCCTAGAGAGCCTTCGCCCGCTCCCATGATGGCGGCAACCTTATGGAAGGTCTTCAGCTCATGGTCGGAAATCCGGGCGGTTTGCATCTTGGCTTTGAGCTCGGCGATACGTCGCCCCAAGGCGGGCGACGTTCCAATTTCACGTTTCGACATGACGCGGTTTTCTCCTTCCCCAACCCATGCTTGTTTTGCCCGCCATTCGCAGCCCGAATGCTTACTTTTATGAGGGACCGCGAATACAAGGCCCCGAACGCGTGATCGTTACGAAGGTTCCCGCGCGACAAGGTCACGAAATAATACGGAAAGGGCGCCGCGGCGGCGGCGTGCCGCCGTCGCGCCGGCAAGCGCATTCGTGAAGACGAGAAGGGATGAAAAGTTCCGACCGGATTCCTGCCCGCGTTGAAATTTCTCACGTCCAGAGCAGCTAAGCCGTTGAAATTATTGGCGATCCCGACAGGATTCGAACCTGTGACCATCGGCTTAGAAGGCCGGTGCTCTATCCAGCTGAGCTACGGGACCGCTGGCCGGCTCGGAGCCGGTAAGATGTCTGCGCTGGCGCCCGCCCGGGCTTTGCCGGTCAATGCGTCCAGGGCGTCCTGCGGTCATAGCGGAAATTTTCCGCATAGGAAATCTGGCGGCGCTTGGGCTCTTTCGGCTCCTCGACGCGGTAGGCGAGCCCTTCCTTCTCGGCATAGGCCACGGCCTCTTCACGCGTGTCGAAGGTCAGCTTGATCTGGCTCCTCATGTCGCCGGAAGTGGTGTAGCCCATCAGCGGGTCGATTTTCTTGCGCATCTCGGGATCGAATTCCAGCACCCAGTGGCCGGTCTTGGCCGTGCCGGACTGCATCGCGGTTTTGGCTGGACTGAAAATGCGCGCGGACATGACCACCTCATTGCTGTGCAAGGCAGCATGGCCGCCTCTTCGCCCGTCATTACTGCGCAATGCCGACGGCGGCAAGGTTTTTGCACCCGCAGGTTTTTGCACTTGCCATGGAACACTGAAATGAATAGGCAACAGACCGTTCGGAGTGTAGCGCAGCCTGGTAGCGCATCTGGTTTGGGACCAGAGGGTCGGGAGTTCGAATCTCTCCACTCCGACCACCTTTCACCGAAAAGGCAATCGAGAGCCGCTGGCGCCTGCGAATGGCAATGTGTCGGGTGCAGAATGGGGCTGTCGGCAATCTCCGCGCGCGTCCAGTGGTCTTTGCTGCTGCATGTCACGGTCGCAACAAAAAGCCGCGGACGGCAAAGTTGCCTGCTCCACCGCATCGACTATTGTGAGCCGGAACACGGCACGGTGTGGGGCGACAGATGCCCATCGGACATCGACGGTCTCCGCTAAAGCCTCACGGAGGAACCATGAGCGACAGTTGGACACCCACCCGTCTCGGCGCAGGGCGGCATTCGGCATGACGACGGAAACCGCCACGGGCGGCACGGAGACAAAATTCAGACAGCCGCCAGCCGGAACCGGGATCGCGGTCGATCTCGATGGAGTGACCATAGATTTCGCATTGGCGGCCGGGCGAAGCTTCCAGGCGGTCGCCCGCGCCGATCTGAAAGTCGGCGACCAGGAATTCGTGGCGATCATTGGGCCGACGGGCTGCGGCAAGTCAACGCTGCTGAATGCCGGCGCAGGGCTTCTCGAGCCTTCGGCAGGCAGCGTCCGTGTGTTCGGCGCCCCGCTTCGCGGTCTCAACAGACAGGCTGGCTACCTCTTCCAGCAGGATGCATTGATGCCCTGGAAGACCGCTCTGGACAATGTGGCCATCGGGCTGGAAGTGGCAGGCGTGCCCTCTTCCGAAGCAAAGGAACGCGCGCGAGCATGGCTCGGACGCGTCGGCCTGGCTGCTTTCTGCGAGCGCTACCCTCACATGCTTTCAGGCGGCCAGAAAAAGCGCGTTGCTCTTGCGCAGGTGCTGATCCGCGACCCCAAGATCATCCTCATGGACGAACCCTTCGGACCGCTCGACGCACAGACGCGGCTGATCATGGGCGGCCTTTTGCTCAAGCTGTGGTCGGACGACCGCAAGGCGGTGATGTTCGTCACCCACGACCTCGAGGAAGCAATCGCGCTGGCTGATCGCGTGGTGGTGATGTCAGCCGGTCCCTCGGCACGCATCATCGGCGACTTTCCAATCCCGCTGGCGCGTCCACGCGATATTTCGGAAATCAGGCTGGAACCGCGCTTCCAGGAATTGCATCGCGACATCTGGCACATGCTGAAGAAGGAAGTGCTCAAGGCTTACGGCGAGATTGAAGAAGGAGCGATCCGATGAAAAGGACGACGCTGCTTTTCGCACAGCTAACCGTGGCCGTCATCGTCATCGCGCTCTGGCAGGCAGCGTCGACGACGCACCTGATCGGCGATCCGAACAATATTTCCTTCTTCTTCTCGACCCCGTTGGCGGTGGCAGGCCAGATATGGAAGTGGTTTGCCACCGGGACGATCTGGCATCATCTGTGGATCACGCTGTGGGAGTCCATGCTGGCCTTCGCCATCGGCTCGCTGGCAGCGATCGCGATCGGCTTCTGGTTTGCCCGCAAGCCAAGACTTGCGGCCGTCTTCGATCCCTATGTAAAGGCGGCCAATGCGCTTCCCCGCGTCGTGCTGGCGCCGATCTTCACGCTTTGGTTTGGCCTCGGCATCTGGTCCAAGGTTGCCTTGGGCGTGACGCTGGTTTTCTTCATCGTCTTCTTCAATGTCTACCAGGGCGTGAAGGAGGTGAACACGACGGTGCTGGCCAATGCCCGAATGCTCGGCATGAACGAACGGCAATTGCTGCGCCACGTCTATATGCCATCGGCATTGTCCTGGGTGTTTTCATCGCTCCATATCTCCGTCGGATTTGCCGTGGTCGGCGCCGTGGTCGGCGAATATCTCGGTGCGGCCGGGGGACTAGGCTATCTGATACAGCAGGCCGAAGGCGTTTTCGACGTAGCGGGCGTCTTTGCCGGAATGTTCGTCCTCGCCGCTTTTGTGCTCTTGATCGACTGGATCGTCACGCTGGTCGAAAAGCGGCTGCTTGTCTGGCGGCCTGAATTCTCGAAACCAGGCCGATAGGGCCCAATCCAGCTCAAGGAGGAGATCATGAGGATCATTTCGAAACTGGCGGCCGCCGCCGTCGTATTGCTCGCGGTGGCCACAGACGCGGGGGCCGCCGAAAAGGTCACCATTTCGATCGGCGGAGCGTCATGCCTCTGCTATATGCCGACCGTGCTCGCCAAACAGATCGGCGCTTACGAAAAAGCCGGCATCGATGCAGACCTCGTCGATTTCAAGGGCGGTTCTCAATCGCTGACCGCAGTATTGGGTGGCAGCGCGGATGTGGTGTCCGGCTATTTCGATCACACGGTGAAATTGGCCGCCAAGAACCAGCGCCTGCAATCCTTCGTCGTTTACGACCAGTTCCCGGGACTGGTGCTGGCGGTGGCGCCGGGCCAGACCGGCAAGATCAAGTCAGTGAAGGACCTTGCTGGCAAAAAGGTCGGCGTGACCGCTCCCGGTTCCTCGACCGACTTCTTCCTGAAGTTCCTTCTGCAGAAGAACGGCATCGACCCGACATCCGCCGCCGTGATCGGCGTTGGGCTGGGCGCTACCGCCGTCGCCGCCATGGAGCAAGGGCAGATCGACGCCGTGGTGACGCTCGATCCGGCCGTCACCGTGCTTCAGGCCAGGCATAAGGACCTGACCATCCTGGCGGACACGCGCACCCAGAAGGATACCGAGGCGGTATTCGGAGGCGACTATCCCGGCGGAGCGCTTTACACCCGGCCGGAATGGATGGCCGCGCATCCCCAAGCAACGCAGGGA
This sequence comes from Mesorhizobium sp. B2-6-1, assembly GCF_006440475.1. Classification (NCBI taxonomy): domain Bacteria; kingdom Pseudomonadati; phylum Pseudomonadota; class Alphaproteobacteria; order Hyphomicrobiales; family Phyllobacteriaceae; genus Mesorhizobium; species Mesorhizobium sp. B2-6-1. The sequence goes on along the minus strand of NZ_VFUH01000009.1, from coordinate 23,698 downwards.
TTGACCAATGCCATGCTTGCCACGCTGGATTACATTCGCTCCCACAGCGCCGAAGAGATCATGGCCCAGATTCCCGACAATCTGATCGGCAGCGACAAGGACGCCTATCTGGCCGCGTTGAAAAATGCGATCCCCATGTATTCGACCACCGGGCTCATGGATCCAAAAGGCGCGCAGGCCGTGCTCGACGTTTTCTCTCTCGGTTCGCCTGATGTGGCCAACGCCAAGATCGATATCACGCAGACGTACACGAACGACTATGTGAACAAGGCGAAGAAGGCCAACTGACGAGATCAACGTCAAGCAGCGGGCATATGGCTCGTTCGCCTCAGCCACAGAGTTCACCGAGCGCCGGCATTTCAGCGACTCTGTGGCCTCGTCGCCATTTTGGGTATCCGTCAATTGACGAATACCCGTTCTTCTCTCACCTAGCTTGGCATTGCGCGGGCAAGCCGAACGCGCAGCAATAGTGAGGGTGACTGAAGTCACATGAAGGTAAGCTCGCCGGGCGAGAACCCCAACCGCCCCACTCCCGGCGAGCCTACAACCTGATTTGGAACGCAATCAGGACCGGGGTCAGCCGGCAAGCTTGTATCGCAAGATCGGTGCCAGCTTTGTTTCCCGAAATGGGACGGTTAAAGGGACATGGAACCACCATTTGCTGGCCGGCCGACAATCGCGCCCTAAACCTCGAACTCGCCCTGCCCCTCGTCCATGGCGCTGACGGTTTCAGCCGCCAGCGCCCGGGTGATCGGCGTCTTGCGTTCGAGCGCGGCGCGGTCCAGCCGCTCTACCACGCGCATGGCCGTCGCCAGGGAGCGCTCGATGCGGCGCACCAGATATTGCACGACATGCGGCTCGACCTCGACCTGTCGGTCGGCGAACAGCTTGGTGATGACACCTGCCAGCAGGAGATCGTCGGGTTCGTGGATCTCGACGGTTGCCGCAGCCTTCAGCCGCGACGCCAGATCCGGCAGCGTGACGCCCCAGGCCGAGGGAAAGCGGCGCGCCGTCAAAAGCAAATGCGAGCCGCTGCCGCGTACCGCATTGATCAGATGAAACAGCCCCTGCTGGTCGACTGTGCCGGTATCGACGTCGTCGATCAGCGCCGGCCGGGCACCGAGATTTACAATGCTGTCGCCAACGCGGTGCGCGTCGACCTGAACGGCATCCGCCCGTGCCCGCCAGATCGAGGCCAGATGGGTCTTGCCGGAACCGGCCGGACCGGCGAGCACGACCACCGGCGAGGGCCAGTCCGGCCAGCGGTCGACCAGCGCCACTGCCTGGTTGTTGGTGCCGGAGACGACGAGTTCGTCTCGCGAATAGCCGGTGCCATGGCCGAGATCGAGCGGCAGCTGGCGCGGCGGGTCGGCCCTCTGGTCGCTCATGCCAGGCTCAGCCGCGCGACCCGGCCAGGCCGGATCATGGATTGATGCCTTTGCGACGATCGGCCGGCAATGGCGGCACGGCCTTGCCGTGACCCTTGTAGAGCGGCGATTCCAGATAACGCGCAATGGCAAAGCGCACCAGCACCGCGACCGCGGCCGATGCAGGCACCGCAATCAGCAGGCCGACGAAGCCAAACAGCGCGCCGAAGGCAAACAGCGCGAACATCAGCCACACCGGATGCAAGCCGACGCTTTTGCCGACCAGCCGCGGCTGCAAGATATTGCCCTCGATGAACTGGCCGATGAAGAACACCACCGCGACCGCTACGACCATGGTCCAGTCCGGCCAGAACTGGACGAAGGCAACGCCGACGGCCAGCACCAGTCCGGTCAGCGAGCCGACATAGGGGATGAAGGAGATCAGCCCGGCGAACAGGCCGATGAGGATGCCGAAATTGAGACCGGTTAGCGTCAGGCCAGTGGCATACATGGCGCCCAGCACCAGGCACAGCGTGCCCTGCCCGCGCACGAAGCCGGCCGTTGCCGTGTTGATGTCCCTGGCGATGGCGCGCACCGTGGCGACATTGTCCCGCGGCACCCAGCTGTCGATCACCGCCACCATGCGGTCCCAGTCGAGCAGCATGTAGAAGGCGACCACCGGCGTCACCACGAACAGGCTGATCACCGAGACCAGCGCCACGCCCGAACTCCATATCGAGGTGAACACGGTCGTCAGCAGACCGAAGCCGGATGTCAGCAGTGAGTTCAATCCGTCGCGCAGGCCATTGGCGTTGACGCCGAATTTCTGTTCCAGCCATTTCGGATCGAACGAGGTGATCAGGCTCTGCAGCCGCGTCAGGTACTCAGGCAACTTGCCGGCAAAATCGGCCATCTGCGTCGCCAGCACCGGGATGAGGATGACAAAGGCCAGCACCAGCACGACAAGGAAGGTGATGAGGATGACCACCGTTGCCATGAAACGGCTGAGGCCGAGCCGCTGCAGCCGGTCGGCCACGGGATCGAGGAAATAGGCGAGCACCATGCCGGCCACGAAGGGCAAGAGGATGGCGCTGAAAACATAGAGGAAAAGCGCGAGCGCGGCTACGCCGGCAAGCCAGAAGAAGATCTGCCGGCGGAATCCGGCGGATGGATCATCACCGGCGGCCGCCGGCGCGCTCGCCGCAGCTTCTTTGTCAGGTGCCCGGGGTGGAGCCTTCGCCATAGCCGCTCATATGCCTCAGCCAAGCCACGAGATAGGCTGCGGCCGAAGCCACGGTCAAGACCCCGGACAGCATTATGAGGGCGGGACGAAGTGGATCGAGATGGATCGAAAAAGCAAGCTCACCCAGCACCAGCGCCGCCAGTACAATCTGGATGGCGGTGTTGACCTTGGAGACGAGGAGCGGCTTCATCTCGACGGGGTGGGCCATCACGGTGGACAACAGCACCGCGCAAATGATCAGCGCGTCGCGCGACACCATGGTGACGACCAGCCACAGCGGCAATTGCCCGATGAAGCCCAGCACGACGAACACGGAAACCAGAAGCAGCTTGTCGGCTACCGGATCGAGATAGGCGCCGAGCTTGGAATGCTGGTTGAACCGGCGGGCGATGAAGCCGTCGACGCCGTCCGAGATGCCGGCAACGAGGAACCCGGCAAAGGCCCAATCCCAGCGCGCCTGGAGCATGGCCAGCACCACGGCAGGCACCAGGACAAGGCGCATGATTGTGATCAGGTTGGGGATGGTCAAGCGCATGTCCCGTCGCTTCTGTCTGAACGATAGATGATGGAGATGGGGGATGGGCGCAAGAGAGAAGCTGCCGAGCTTCCCCTGGTGGGGAGCGGCAGTTTCAGCGCCGTTTTCCTTGCGGACCGAAACCGTTCATGCGAAGAGCCGCAAAGGAAACAGCGACAAGCCAGATATGAAGCGCGATACAGTCAAGCGTAAGAACGGGCTCACCTATGCCGAGGCTGGCGTCGACATCGATGCCGGCAATCTCATGGTCGAGAAGATCAAACCGCTGGTCAAGGCGACGCGCCGGCCGGGCGCCGATGGCGAGATCGGCGGTTTCGGCGGCTTGTTCGACCTCAAGGCCGCCGGCTTTACCGACCCGGTGCTGGTCGCTGCAAATGACGGCGTCGGCACCAAGCTGAAGATCGCCATCGACGCCGGCAAGCACGACACGATCGGCATCGACCTCGTCGCCATGTGCGTCAACGACATCGTCGTGCAGGGTGCCGAACCACTGTTCTTCCTCGACTATTTCGCCACCGGCAAGCTCGATCCGGACCAGGGTGCGGCGATCGTCGGCGGCATCGCCGCGGGCTGCCGGCAGGCCGGCTGCGCGCTGATCGGCGGCGAGACGGCGGAAATGCCGGGCATGTATCACGGCAAGGACTATGACCTTGCCGGTTTTGCCGTGGGCGCGGCCGAGCGCGGCCAGCTTCTGCCCACCGACGACATCGTCGAGGGCGACGTGCTGCTGGGGCTGGGTTCGTCGGGCCTGCATTCGAACGGCTTTTCGCTGGTGCGCCGCATCGTTGCGACCAGCGGCCTGGCATGGACCGATCCGGCTCCCTTCAATGACGAGGCCACATTGGCCGAGGCGCTGCTCGAGCCGACCCGGATCTATGTGAAATCGATCCTGAAGGCGATCCGCAACACGCACGGCATCAAGGCGCTGGCCCATATCACCGGCGGCGGCTTCCCCGAAAACATTCCGCGCGTTCTGCCGAAGGAGTTCTCGGCCGAGCTCGATCTCGACGCCATCGACGTGCCGCCTGTGTTCTCATGGCTGGCCAAAACCGGCGGTGTGGCGCCCGAAGAGATGATGCGCACCTTCAACTGCGGCATCGGCATGATCCTGGCGGTGGCGTCCGGCCAGGCGGCGCAGGTCGCTGCCGTCTTGCAGGAAGCCGGCGAGACGGTGACGCCGATCGGCCGGATCGTGCCGCGCCGCGACGCCGGCGTCATCTATCGGGGTTCGATCGGTCTATGAGTGCGCAGAAGAAACGCACTGTCGTTCTGATCTCGGGGCGCGGTTCCAACATGACGGCGCTGATCGCCGCCGCCAGCGACCCGGCTTTCCCCGCCGAAATCGTCGGCGTTATCTCCGACAAGGCGGACGCCGCCGGCCTCGGCATGGCGAGGGCGCGCGGCATCGCCACCCAGGTGATTTCCCGGGCCGACCATGCCAGCAAGCAGGCGCATGACGCCGCGATCGATGCCGCGCTCACGGCCTTCAACGCCGAGATCGTGGCGCTGGCCGGCTACATGCGCATTTTGACGACCGGCCTCGTCCAGAAATGGCAAGGCCGCATGATCAACATCCACCCCGCGCTGTTGCCGGCCTTCAAGGGGCTCGACACACATGCGCGCGCGCTGGCGGCGGGCATGCGCATTCATGGCTGCACGGTGCATTTCGTCATGTCCGAGATGGATGACGGCCCGATCATCGCACAGGCGGCGGTGCCGGTAATGGTCGGCGACAATGCCGACATGCTGGCCGCACGGGTGCTCAAGGTCGAACACCAGCTCTATCCGCTGGCGCTGGGGCTGGTCGCCGAGGGCAAGGCCCGGATGGAAAAGGGCCGCACCGTGTTTGCCCGCTTCGCCGACGATGCCGACAATGCAACCTCGATGATCATTGCACCGAGCCCGCTGCGCGAGGAAATCGATTTCGAGCAATTGGCGCGGATCACGCCGTAGGCATTTTTGCAGTCATAATTTGATTGCAAACTTTGGCGCACTCGCCTATCTCATGCTTGCATGAACAGCAAGCATAGACGCGTGCTCAAGGCGATATTCACCGATCCAGTTTCGGGCAGTATCGAATGGATTGCCGTCGAAACCTTGCTGGTCGCCGTTGGTTGCCAGGTGATCGAAGGAAGCGGCTCACGCGTGCGTTTTGTCTTTAAGAGCGAAGTCGAGACGTTCCACCGGCCACACCCTTCAAAGGAAGCAAAGCGATATCAAGTACGGGATGCTCGCCAATTCTTGTCGAGGATCGGAGTGAAGCCATGAATGCGATGACCTACAAGGGCTATTCGGCCCGTGTTGATTATGATGACGATGACGAGATTTTCTTCGGCCGTATTGCCGGTATTCGAGACGGCGTATCCTTCCATTCAGAAACTGTCGCGGGGCTAAAAGCCGCCTTCCATGAAGCCGTGGACGACTATGTCGAAACTTGCGCGAAAATCGGTAAGTCGCCGCAAAGACCTTATTCCGGCAATCTCATGTTGCGCGTTGACCCCTCGGTTCATTCAAAAGTCGCAATGGCAGCGGAACTCGCAGGCAAGAGCCTGAACCAGTGGGGAGAAGAAGTCTTGCGCGAGGCCGCCGAAAAGCAAATTGCCTGAACCAGCAGCTGTCCTGCCTCCATCTGCATCCGCCATTCGACCGGGAGTATCGTGAAACAGTTGTTTGTGCTGCGCCACGCCAAGTCGAGTTGGGACGATCCCAACCTCCCCGATTTCGACCGGCCGCTCGCCGAACGCGGATTGAAGGCGGCCCAATTGATAGGGCGCGAACTCGCGACGCGCGGGTGGCTGCCGGACCAGGCGCTGGTATCGCCGGCGCTGCGCACCCGTGAGACCTGGCGGCTGGTGGACGCGGAGTTGCCAGCGCATCCACGAGTCGCGTTCTCCGAGGCGCTTTATGAAGCCTCAGCGACGGATATTCTGAGCCAGATTCGTCAAGCCGATCCGTCGAACGACAGCTTGCTGGTCGTCGGCCACAATCCCGGTCTGCAATATCTGGCGAAACAGCTTGCCGGGCCAGGGTCAGAGGCCAAGGCGCGCAGGAGGCTCGAAGGAAAATTTCCAACGGCAGCCTTTGCGCGCCTCGTTTTCCAGGGCGACTGGTCCAACCTGTCGTCCGCGCGGCTGACGCATTGCCTGCGTCTGAAGGATCTGCGCTAGAAATCCAGGGTTGAGCGGGCAACCAGGGCCACTGCGCGCCCGGGCCGCTAGTTGCCCCAGATGCCCTGGCCGGGTTCGGGCCAGTCGGTAGTGGGCTTCGTCTTGGCATCGCCTGTCTCGTGGCCGGCCATGCCCGTATCCTTGAGCGCGCCGGTGACAAGGTGGTCCACGCCCCCCATCGGGGCGACGGGCTGGTTGGCATTGTCGGAGCCATAATGGTCGCTGCCGGCAAAGGCGCTGCCGGTCGCAACGAGGATGGCGGCGGTGGCGAGGGCGATCTTGTTCATTTCAATCTCCTGGATTCATCCGTTAGGCGGCGTCTTGGGAGGACGGTTCCGCTAAGGACAAGACCCCAGGCACTCCTGTTTTATTCCTGGGCTCGGATTGTTTCTGCCGAGCTTGGAGGATTGGTCATGCGCAAAAAACAAGAGCGGCGGGCCAGGCCCACCGCTCTTTGTGGTCGAAGACTTACAGAATCAACGGCCCCAGATGCCCTGGCCAGACTGAGCCGGCACGTTGGCATTCGCGTCGCCCTGCGCCTTTATGGACTTGGTGATCGAGCCGGTATGCGTGGTGTCGATGTTGGAGGTCGACTGGTTGGCAACCGGCTGGTTGACATTGTTGGAACCATAATTGTCGCTGCCGGCAAAGGCGCTGCCCGTGGCAATGAGAATGGCGGCGGCGGTAAGAGCGATCTTGGTCATTTCTTTACTCCTGAGTTCAAGTTGGTTGATGTCGGCAGTCGCGATTAGCGGCCGAAAAGGTTGCGGTCGGCGCCCTGCGAAGCCGGGGCCTGGACGGTTCCGTTCGTCTTCGAGGTCGAAGCGGTGACGGAATGGTCGACAGCGGCGGCGGGCTGATTGGCGTTGGCCGAACCATAATTGTCGCTGCCGGCGAAAGCGGTGCCCGTGGCAACGAGGATGGCGGCGGCGGTAAGAGCGATCTTGGTCATTTTGGTTACTCCAGTATGTTTGTTCTGTCCGTCTAGTGGCGTGCCCTTGGGAGGATTTCGCGTCGCTCGGACCACCCCGTGATGGGTCTGCGGTGTTGTCGTTTCCAGTCACGAAAATGTGCCAAAAAAGCTGTGGGACGGCCCTTGAAATTGAAACGACATCGCTGGCTGCCACAATTTTATCTTGTTGAACCAACGGTTTATTGAGAAAACTCCATTGAGCCCACCCGTTTGCGCAGAGCGTACGTTCACCGTTTGATGTACGGTCCGTCAACATAAATCGAACCGAACGGTTCGGTCTTATCTACGTAAGGCCCGCGCAAGTGGCCGCATCCGGGCGTTTGCTTTGCGGCTGGGTCGACATTGTCGCTTGCAAACGGGCTGAAGGACGCGCCAAGAGGCGCCGCATTCTCCACGCGGAGGCTTCGCCTCCGGTCGCGGCAGGCGCAAGCTTTCAGTCATTTTGCCGACTGGAGAAATGGAAAGCGGCGGGTTCTGGCCCGTCAAGAAGCGCCAAAGCCAAGGACGTCGCGCATACCGTATTCACCGGGCGGTCGCCCGGCCACCCAGAGGGCTGCGGCGATGGCGCCACGGGCGAACATGACGCGGTCCTCGGCCGCATGCGACAGGGTGACGATCTCGCCCCCGGTGCAGAAGCTGACGCTGTGCTCGCCGACGATGCTGCCGCCGCGCAGCATCGCGAAGCCGATCTCGCCGGCAGGCCGCGCACCGGTGACACCGTTGCGAACACGCCTCGCCATCGCATTGAGTTCGACGCCGCGTCCGTCGGCAATGGCTTGGCCGAGCATCAGGGCGGTGCCCGATGGCGCATCGATCTTGTGGCGGTGATGCGCCTCTAAAATCTCTGCATCCCAGTCCGCGGGACCGAGCGCTCTCGCCGCCTGCTCGACCAATCCGACCAGCATGTTCAGCCCAAGCGAAAAGCTCCCGGAGCGTACGATGACAACGGTTTTCGCGGCATCGGCGATGGCTGCCAATTCAGCGTCATCGAAACCGGTCGAGCCAATGACCATGGCAGGCCCGCGACGGCCGGCGCAGGCTCTCGCCAGATCGGCCGATGCCGCCGGCGTGGTGAAATCGACGACCACATCGGCCAGGCCGAGCGCCTCGTCGCGGCTGACCAGGCCATCGCCGGCAATGCCCGGTCGATGAAAGCGGGCAGTAAGCGCCAGCCGCGAGTCGGCCTGCACGGCGTCCGCCATCTGGCGCCCCATGCGGCCGAGCGCACCGGCAATTGCGATCCTGACTGGCGCCATCGCCGCGGCTATTTCCACATGCCGCGCATGCGCGCGCCAATGTCGACGCGTATCTCCGGCCGGGGCGCCCTGCCCGGCGCTGCTTGCGCTGCCGGCCATACCGTCTGTTCGAATGCCGCAAGGAGGGAGGCCGGGATGAAGCGCGTGCGCGAGGCATAGACATGGCGGTCGCCGCGCGCCGCCTGGCCATGCGCAAAGAAGCGCTGCGGCATGACCAGGTTGAGGCTGTCCTTGGCCCTTGTCATCGCCACGTAAAGCAGCCGGCGCTCCTCCTCGATATCTTCCCTGGTACCAACGCCGAGATCGGCCGGAATGCAGCCATCGACGGTGTTGAGCACAAACACGTTCTTCCACTCCTGGCCCTTGGCCGAGTGGATGGTCGACAGGATCAAATAATCCTCGTCGCGGTGCGGCGGCCCGGCCTGGTCGCTGGTCGCGTCCGGCGGATCGAGCGTCAGCTCGGTCAGGAACCGTTCGCGCGAAGCGTAGCCGGATCCGATCTGCTCGAGCTGCAGAAGGTCGGCCCGGCGCGTGGTTGCGTCCTCGTGGATGCGCTCGAGATGCGGCTCGTACCAGAGCCTGACCTGTTCGAGATCGGCCGGCCATTTGGCGCCGGCACGCAGGCCGGAGTAGAGCGAGACGAAGCCCGGCCAGTCATCCGCCGCGCGCTGCGGCGGCCGCCAGCCGGCAAGGCCCATCGCCTCGTCCAGCGCCGATGTCATCGTCTCCACGACCTGCGCCGCGGCCGAGGGGCCGATGCCCGGCAAAAGCTGCAGCACGCGAAATCCGGCGACGCGGTCGCGCGGGTTTTCGGCAAAGCGCAGCACCGCCAGCACATCCTTGACATGAGCGGCATCGAGGAATTTCAGCCCACCGAACTTGACGAAGGGAATGTTGCGCCGCGTCAGCTCGATTTCCAGCGGCCCGCTGTGGTGCGAGGCGCGAAACAGCACCGCCTGCGATTTCAGCGCCGTGCCGGCCTCGCGCTCGGCCAGGATGGCCTCGCAGACGAAATTGGCCTGTTCGACCTCGTCGCGTACAGTCACCAGCCTCGGCTTGGCGGCGGATTTGCGTTCCGACCACAGATTTTTGGTGAAGCGTTCCGAGGCCTCGCCGATCACCGCATTGGCGGCGGCCAAAATGGTTTCGGTCGAGCGGTAGTTGCGCTCCAGCATCACCACATCGGCGGCCTGCGCGAATTGGTTTGGGAAGTCCAGGATATTGCGCACCTCGGCGGCGCGGAACGAATAGATCGATTGCGCATCGTCGCCGACCACCGTCAGCCCGGCGCCATCGGGTTTGAGCGCCATGAGGATCGAGGCCTGCAGCCGGTTGGTATCCTGGTATTCGTCGACCAGCACATGGTCGAAGCGCCCGCCCAGATGCGTCGCTATCTCCGGTTCCGCGGTCATCTGTGCCCAGTAGAGCAGCAGGTCATCGTAATCGAGCACGTTCTGCGCCTGCTTGGCCTCGACATAGCCGGCGAACAGCTGCTTCAGCTGTTCGGCCCATCCGGCGCACCATGGAAAGGCGGAGCCCAGCACCTCGCCGAGCGGCGCCTGCGCGTTGACGGCGCGCGAATAGATGGCAAGGCAGGTGCCCTTGGTGGGAAAGCGCGCTTCCGTCTTCGAGAAGCCGAGTTCGTGGCGCACCAGGTTCATCAGGTCGGCCGAATCCTCGCGATCGTGGATGGTGAACGCCGGATCGAGGCCGATCTCCTGCGCGTAATCGCGCAGCAGCCGTGCACCGATGCCATGGAAGGTGCCGGCCCAGGTCAGCGCGTCAGTGACGATCGAGGCGTCACGGCCGAGCACCTCGCCGGCGATGCGCTCGACGCGCCGGGCCATTTCGGAGGCGGCGCGGCGTGAAAACGTCATCAGCAGGATGCGGCGCGGATCAGCGCCCTTGACGATGAGATGGGCTACGCGATGCGCCAGCGTGTTGGTCTTGCCCGAGCCGGCGCCGGCAATGACCAGCAGCGGTCCGGCGATCCTGCCGTCGCCATGCTCGACAGCCTGGCGTTGGGCATCGTTCAGCCTTGCGAGATAAGCAGGCTGGTCGGTCGGTTCCCGAAATGTCGAATCATGAGCGGCAAGGTTCATCGCCCATCAAGCATCGTTTCCGCTTTGTTCGCAACAAGGAAGCGGCGCGGCGAGCTCAGGGTCGACAGGTCAGCGTTCCGGATCGACACCCATCGCTGCCGACTGCCTGCGCAATGTCTCCCGATCATTCTTCGGGACTGGCAGCAACAGGGGATCTACGGTGTCGGGTACGTCCTCGATCAGCTTGCGCGCGAGGCGGTAAGTGACGAAGGCGATGGTGCAGGCCAAGAGCAGACGGATCATCCAGCAGTCCTCCTTTGCCTGATCCAACCGGAGACATGAGCTTTTGTTCCTCGGCTTGATCGTCGCAACCAAACGGAAGTCGTCTCGTTGTCAGACGAGAGGAGGTAGCGATGAAGAAGCTCTCCCTAGGCCTTCTGCTGATCGTTCTGGCCGTGTCGGCCTGCGACAACAACGTCCCGCCAACCAAGGCTCCGGCAGCGGAAAACCCGCACGCCGACGGCAATCCTGTAGCCGATAAGACCGGCAAATGAGTTGACATGCGTGCAGCAACGCCGCGGACCACGGCGGGACAGCACAAAGCACAGCCTGGAAAGGACGGCCGGCGCCGCTTGGGAGGTGCCTGATAGCGCCGGCCAGGCGGATATCAGGTCCGCCGCAATATGGATGTTAGCTGAGTCTTGCCGTAGCGTCATGGGGATTCCACCCCTTTGGCTTCCCGCCAAATTCCGGAACGACCGCGCCGTTCATGCTCCCAATCGCCGTCTGACGACCGCGGCATGGAAATTCGTGCCGAACAGCAGGCCGTCATCGTTGAAGTCGTAGCTCGGATTGTGCAGCGGCGCCGTGTCGCCATTGCCGAGGAAGACGAAGCAACCGGGCACGTGAGCGAGGAAACGGGCAAAATCCTCAGAGCCGGTCATCGGCTCGCGGGCGACGGCGACGCCTTCGGGCGCGAACACGTTTCCGGCGGCTGCAAAGGCCTCGTCGACCAATTCGGCGTCGTTGTGCAGCGGCACGAATTCCCTGCTGTAGGCGACCTCGGCGGTGACGTTGTAGGCGGCGGCGGTGCCGGCGGCGATGGTGCGCATCTGCTTCTCGATCTCGGCGCTGACCTCGGGGCGAAAGCTGCGGGCGTCTCCCAGGATACGGGCAAGGCCGGGCAGCGCGTTGCGGGTGCCGTCGGTGATCAGCTCGGTTACCGAGACCACCGATATGTCGGCCGGGCTCAGCCGGCGCGAGACGATGGTTTGCAGATTGGTGACCAGCGCGCAAGCGGCGACCAGTGTCTCCCGGCCGTCCTGCGGCCCGGCAGCGTGGCCGCCGCGGCCTCTCAGAACAATCTCGAAGATATCCTCGGCCGACATCATCGGGCCGGAGCGGGTTTCGAAACGGCCAATCGGCAATCCGGGCAGATTGTGCAGGCCGAAAATCTCATCGAAGGGAAAGCGGCGCATCAACCCATCGTCGAGCATGGCCAGCGCGCCCCTGCCCCACTCCTCGGCCGGCTGAAAGATGAAGCGCACCGTGCCGTTGAACCCGCCCTCCCCGGCCAGCAGCTTCGCCGCGCCGAGCAGCATGGTGGTGTGGCCGTCATGGCCGCAGGCGTGCATGATTCCGGGATTTTGCGAGCCATAGGCCACAGCCGATTGCTCGGTGATGCGCAGGGCATCCATATCGGCCCTGAGCGCGATCGCCCTGTTGCCGCTGCCGCGCTTCAGCGTGCCGACGACGCCGGTGCCGCCGACGCCCTCGGTCACATCGTCGAGGCCGAATTCGCGCAGTTTGGCAGCGACGAAGGCCGCGGTGCGCTTTTCCTCGAACCCGAATTCCGGATGGGCATGCAGATCGCGCCGCCAGCCGGTCATCTCCTGCTTCAAGGCATCGAGATCGATTTTGGCCATTTCTCCGCCCCTCTCAAACTAGGTTGCAAGTCGGGTGACGACATCGAGCAGAATGTTGGCGCCGGCGACGAGCTCGGTATCCTCGGTGTATTCGCGCGGATTATGGCTGATGCCGCCGGCGCTCGGCACGAAGATCATCGCGGCAGGTGCGATACGCGCCATCATCTGCGCATCATGGCCGGCGCCGGACGTCATGCGCTTCGAAACCAGCCCGCGACTGATGGCAGCGGCCTCGATCAGCTCCACGATGCGGCTGTCGAAGATCACCGGCTCGAAGCGCGCCAGCCGCTCGACCGAGATCGTCACGCCTTCGGCGGCGGCGAGTTCTTCGAGGTGAGCGGCGAGTGCTGCTTCCTCCGCCTGCAGCCGGTGCTCGAAAGGATCGCGCAGGTCGATGGTGAAGACCGCTCGCGAGGGAATGACGTTGATGGCGTTGGGCTCGAAAAGCATCGTGCCGACGGTGGCGACGGTCGGCGTGTTCGAAGCCTTGGCACGATCGTGCAGGAAGGCGACGACACGGGCGGCCGCATGGCCGGCGTCGCTGCGCATCGACATCGGCGTGGTGCCGGCATGGTTGGCGACCCCGTCGATGGTGATGCGCTGCCAGGAGATGCCTTGCAGGTTTTCCACCGCGCCGATCGGCACGCCTTCGCGCTCCAGCACCGGGCCCTGCTCGATATGCAGTTCGAGATAGGTATGCGGCTTGAGGAAGCCCGGCTGCTCGTCGCCGGCATAGCCGATGCGCGCCAGTTCCTGCCCGAGCACGCTGCCGTCGGTCCCCACGGCCGCCAGCGCCTCGTCGATCGCAACACCGCCGGCATGAACCAGCGAGCCCATCATGTCGGGGGAATAGCGCACGCCTTCCTCATTGGTGAAGGCGGCGACGGCCAACGGGCGCGACAGGACAAAGCCTGACGCCTTCAGTGTCTCGATTGCCTCCAGCCCAGCCAGCACGCCGTAGCAGCCGTCATAAATGCCGGCATCTATGACCGTATCGATATGCGAGCCTATCAGGATCGGCGCCTGCCCGGCATTCCCAGGCGTCCGCCAGATGCCGAAGATATTGCCCATGCGGTCGATGGCGACTTCGAGCCCCGCCTCGCGCAACCAGCCGACGAAGCGGTCGCGGCCCTGCCGGTCGGCGTCCGAGGCGGCAAGCCGCACCAGCCGGCCCTCGCCGTCGCGGCCGATGGCGCCGAGGTCCCGAATACGGCCAAGCAGCCGCCGCGCGTCGACCGAGATCATGGCGTTGCTCCAGAAAGTACCTTGCCCGCAAGCACGTCCGCGGCGGCCACGCCGACGAGTTCGGCATAACGCCTGGGATCGGTTGCGCCTTCGGTGTTGACGACCAGCACCCGCGAGAGCCGGTCGAGGCCGAGTTCGGCCTTGTTGTCGGCCAGCGCCCGGATCAGTCCGGCCAGGCCGACCCCGCCGCTTTCGCCGGCAACGATGGCCGGATCGCCGCCGGCCGGCCGCGCAAGCCTCCGCATCACAGCGACCGCATCCTCCTCGTCGACGGTCATGAAGGCATCGGCGGCACGCGCCAGCACGCGCCAGGCGACAGGCGACGCCTCGTAGCATTCGAGCATCGCCATGACAGTCGCTTCGCCATGCGCGATCTTGACAGGATGGCCAGCCCTGGCGGCGCCCAAGATACAAGCGGCACGTGCGGGCTCGACCACGGTGAAGACCGGCCTGGCATCACCGAGCACGATGGCGAGATGGCCAGCCACGGCAGCGGCAATGCCGCCGACCCCGGCCTGGACGAAGACGTGGGTGGGCGGTTCGCCGAGCTGGCGCAGCGCCTCGCGCATGATCGCGGTGTAGCCTTGCATGACGAGGCCTGGAATGCGCTCATAGCCCGGCCACGACGTATCGGACACGACGGTCCAGCCCTTGTCCGCCGCGACGCGTGCGGCTTGCCTGACCGAATCATCGTAGTTGCCGTCGACGCGGATCATCTCGGCGCCGTAGCGGGCGATAGCCGTGATGCGCTCGTCGCTGACGCCGGCATGGACGAAGATCGCCGCCCTCGCGCCGACAAGCCGCGCGCCCTGTGCCACCGAGCGGCCGTGATTGCCGTCGGTCGCGCAAGCCATCGTCATGGTGGCGGCGACCGCCCTGACATCGGGCTGATCGAGATCGGCGATGCCGAGCGGCCTGCCAAGCCGGCGGCCGGCTTCCTCCAGCACCAGATGAACGACGGCATAAGCGCCCCCAAGCGCCTTGAAGCTACCGAGGCCGAGGCGAAAACCCTCATCCTTGAGGTGGATGGCGCCAATGCCCAGTTCGGAGGCCAGCGCCGGCAGCGCATGCAGCGGCGTCTCCTGATGATTGTCGCGATGGGACAGGAAACGCTCGGCCGCGTCGGCCCCCGCAACCCCGAGCGTTTCGGCGTCGACCGGATCGAGTGGGCTGCCGTGCAAGGCATTGCGGTTGAGCAGGAACATCAAGGCCTCCTTGGCTGACGACGAGACTATATTGCAAGGCAGGCGCAAAAAGCGCTGTATTCAAGGTGCCGAAATGCAAGTTTGTTTCTTCAGGACATGCCATTGCCCGCTTTGCCAGCCTCGCTCGACAGTTTCGACCTCGCCATTCTCGCCGTGCTGCAGAAGGACAACACGACGCCGCAGCGACTGATCGGCGAGGCCGTGAACCTGTCGGCGCCGGCGGTGCAGCGCCGTATCAAGCGCATGCAACAGACCGGCGTCATCGCGGCCAATGTCGCGGTCATCGAACCGGCGGCGGTCGGCCAGCCCATCACCATCTTCGTCGAGGTCGAACTCGAAAGCGAACGCACCGAACTGATCGACGCGGCCAAGCGGCAATTCCTGGCGGCGCCGGAAGTCCAGCAGTGCTACTATGTGACAGGCGAGGCCGACTTCATCCTGGCCATCACGGTGGCCGACATGAGCGCCTATGAGGCGCTGACGCGGCGCCTGTTCTTCAACAGCAACAATGTCCGCAAATTCCGCACCTTCGTGGCCATGGACCGCGTCAAGGTCGGCCTGACGGTGCCGCTGCCGGGATGAGCGATCAGGTTGCATGTCTGGCATGCTTTCGCCATTCTCCGCATCGCGAATTAGCGGCGGGAGGCGCGCTTGCACGACACCACCCCGGTTGCGATCATCGGTGCCGGGCCGGCGGGCCTGGCCGTTGCCGCGTGCCTGCGGCAGGCCGGGGTCGACTTCATCCTGCTTGAAAAAGAGCAGCAGCCCGCTCCCGCCTGGCGGCGCCACTACGAGCGCGTCCACCTGCACACGACCAAGCGCTATTCATCCCTGCCCTTCGTGCCCTTCCCCAGGCATTATCCGCGCTATGTGCCACGTGATCTGTTCGTCGAATACCTCGATACCTATGCGCAACGCTTCGATCTGCGGCCCCGCTTTGGAGAAGCGGTGCGTGCGATCCGCCGGCAGGGCAGAAGCTGGGGCGTCGAAGCGACATCAGGCACCGTACGCGCTTCCCATGTGGTGATTGCCTCGGGATACAATGCCGAGCCGCTGATGCCGGCATTCGCCGGCGCCGGCAGTTTCAAGGGCAAAAGTCTGCACAGCGCGGATTACCGCAACAACACGCCGTTTGCCGGCCAGTCGGTGCTGGTCATCGGCATGGGCAACACCGGCGCCGAGATCGCGCTCGACCTGGCAGAAGGCGGCGCGCATCCGACGATCTCCGTGCGCGGCGGCGTCCATATCGTGCCGCGCGAACTGCTCGGGGTGCCCATCCAGGTCGTCGGCATGGCGACGCGCCTGGGGCCGCGACGCGTCAATGACGCCGTCTTTCCTATCATCCTCGATCTGGTGTTGGGCAGGCTGGAGAAATATGGGCTCAAACGGCCCAAGCAGGGATTGCTGGAGCAGATATCCCTGGCGTCGCGCATCCCGGTGATCGATGTCGGCACCATCGGTAAGATCCGCGAAGGCGCGATCAAGGTCGCGCCCGACATTGCCGAGATATCAGAGGGCGGCGCCCGTTTCGTCGATGGTCGGCACAGCGACTTCGACGCGATCATCTTCGCCACCGGCTACCGCCCAGCCTATGCCAAATTCCTCCAGCCCGGCGTCGAGCCTGGCGCCAGCGGCGTCAATGCGCGCGCTTCGGAACTCGGTCTTTATCTCGTCGGCTTCCACAATTCGGTCACCGGCCTGCTGCGCGAAATCGGAATCGAAGCCCAGGCGATCGCCGACGACATCCGTCTCCGGCAGAACAGAAAAAGGACGTAGAAGCCCTGCCGGTGTGAGCTGGCGATCACCCCGCCTTGCGCAGCCACACCTTGTTGTCGTGGAATGCCGCGCCGCCATAGGGTGCGGGCGCGTCGGCGCCAGTCAGCACGTTGATGCCCTCGCCGCGCTCATGCGCGCTGTTCGGCCAGATGCCTTCGGCAATCACCACGCCGCGCTTGATGCCGTCGAACAGCTTTGCATGCAACACCACTTCGCCGCGCGCATTGCCGAGTTCGACACGGTCGCCCTCTGCCAAACCGTGTGCGGCGGCATCGTCGGGATGCAAGAGCAATTCCGGCCGGCCCTCCTTGGCCCTCGACACCGGCGTTTCGGAAAAGGTCGAGTTGAGGAAGTTGCGTGCCGGCGACGTAGCCAGCCGGAACGGATGCGCCTCGTCGGCAACCTCGATCAGGTCGACATGATCAGGAAATTGCGGCAACTGCTCCACCGGGCCGAACAGGCCCATGCTTTTCGGCGGCCTATTGGGGGCGGCTTGTCCGGTCCAATCGGCGCGGAAGCGGAATTTGCCGTCCGCATGGCCGAAGCCCTTGGTGAAATGCGCGGTTTCGAAATCCGGCTGCAGGTCGACCCATTTCTGCTCCTTCAGGCTGGCAAAGCTGCCCAACCCGCGCTTGCCCAGGATGATATCGATATGCTGCTGTTCGGTGAGGCCGAAGCCCGGCCTGTCGGCGACTCCGAGGCGCTCAGCCAATTGCTCGATGACGAAATGGTTGGTGCGCGGCCCTTCCGGCGGCTCGATCAGTTTCGGGCCGAGCGTGATGTGCTGGTTGCCGCCGCCCTTGTAGATGTCGTCATGCTCGACGAACATCGTTGCCGGCAGCACGACGTCGGCGAGCTTGGCCGTGTCGGTCATGAACTGCTCGTGCACGCAGGTGAACAGATCCTCACGCAAGAAACCCTGCTTCACCAGCCGCTGCTCGGGCGCGACATTGGCCGGGTTGGTGTTCTGGATGAGCAGCGCCGTCACCGGCGGCCCGCCATAGAGCGCATCCGGCGCCCCCGTCAGCACCGGGCCGATGCGCGAATGATCGAGAAAGCGGATCGAGGGATCGCGCATGCGCGTGCCCTCCAGCACCTCCTGGTTGAGCTTGAAGATGCCGGAATTGGAATGGAAGGCGCCGCCGCCCTCATATTGCCAGGCGCCGGTGACGGCGGCGATGCAGGAGGCGGCATGCATGTTGACCGCGCCGTTGCGCTGGCGGGCAAAGCCGTAGCCGAGGCGGAAATAGGTTTTCCTGGTCGTGCCGACGAGACGGGCAAAACTCTCTATCTCGGCCACAGTCAATCCGGTGATCGCGGCCGCCCATTCGGGTGAGCGTGTGCGCAGATGCGCTTCCAGACCTTTCGGGTCATCGGTGTATTTCTCGAGATAGGCGCGGTCAGCCAAGCCTTCCCTGAACAGCACATGCATAACCGCGCAAGCCAGCGCGCCATCGGTGCCAGGCTTCAGGACAAGGCCCATATCGGCCTGCTTCATCGTGGCGTTCTCATAGACGTCGATGACCACGATCCTGGCACCGCGCTCCTTGCGTGCCTTGATGGCGTGGGTCATGACGTTGACTTGGGTCACCACGGCATTGGTGCCCCAGATCACCACGCAATCGGACTTGACCATTTCGCGCGGGTCGGGACCGCGCAGCGCGCCCGCCCCCATCATCCAGCCGGTCCAGGCCAGGTTGGTGCAGATCGAGCCGAAGAAGCCCGAATATCTCTTCGCATGCCGCAGCCGCTCGATGCCGTCGCGCTGCACCAGCCCCATCGTGCCGGCATAGAAATAGGGCCAGACCGTCTCCGAGCCGTATTTTTCCTCGGCCGCGATGAACTTTTCGGCGACGAGGTCCAGCGCCGCCTCCCAACTTATTTCCTGCCAGGCGCCCTCGCCCTTGGCGCCTTTGCGCACCAGCGGCTTCAGCAAGCGGTCGGGATGGTGGACGCGGTCGGCGTAACGAGCAACCTTGGCGCAGACGACGCCGGCCGTATAGCTGTTGGACTTGGCACCATGGACGCGGCCGATGCGGTTGCCGTCAAGCAACTCGACCTCGAGCGCGCAGGTCGACGGGCAATCATGCGGACAGGCCGAATGGCCGATGCGAAGGCTGGCGTGCTGGTTCATGGGGTTTGTTTAGCGGGTTTCGGGCAAGGCGTGTAGGGCCAGATGGCGCCTTCCCTTCTCCCTTGTGGGAGAAGGTGGATCGGCGCGCAGTGCCGAGACGGTTGAGGGGTGCGTGCCGGAATGAGGCGTTGGCATTCCCTGGAACACCCCTCATCCGACCTCGCTTCGCGAGGCCACCTTCTCCCACAAGAGGAGAAGGAAGCGGCGCTCTCCCTACTCCGCCGTGCCTTCCTCGTATTCGGCCGACATGGTCAGCCACTTTTCCTCGTGGCCGGCGAGCGTCTGGGCGAGTTGCGATCGCTCCTTCGCCAGCCTTGTCGCCGTCGACGGGTCCTTTTCGTAGATCGCCGGATTGGCCAGTTCGTCCTCGATGCCGTCGATGCGCTTGCGTATGCGGTCCATCAGCGCTTCGGTGGCGCGAATTTCCTTAGCCAGCGGCTCAAAGGCGGCGCGGCGCTGGGCCGCCTCGCGGCGGCGGTCGGCCTTCGAGGCTTTTTCCGCCTCGCGCCGCTCGCGCCGGTCGCCGGACACGCCGGTGACCAGCGTCTTGTAATCTTCGAGGTCGCCGTCATAGGGATTGACCGCGCCATCCTTGACCAGCCACAGCCGGTCCGCCGTCGCTTCCAGGAGATGGCGGTCGTGCGAGATCAGGATGACGGCGCCGGGGAACTCGTTCAGGGCATGGATCAAGGATTCGCGGCTGTCGATGTCGAGATGATTGGTCGGCTCGTCAAGGATGAACAGGTTCGGCCCCTCGAAGGCCGACAGACCCATCAACAGCCGCGCCTTCTCGCCGCCGGACAGGTCTTTCGCCGCCGTGTTCATCTTTTCGGTGGTGAGCCCAAACTGGGCGACACGGCCGCGCACTTTCGATTCCGGCGCTTCCGGCATCAGCCTGCGAACATGCTCGTAGGCGTTTTCCTCAGGCCTGAGATCGTCGAGCTGGTGCTGTGCGAAGATCGCCACCTTCAGCCCGGGCGCCACGGTCATGGTGCCGGTCTCCTGCTTCAGGCGGCCGGACAGAAGCTTGGCGAAGGTCGACTTACCGTTGCCATTCGCGCCCAGCAGCGCGATGCGGTCGTCGGCATCGATGCGCAAGGTCATCTTCTTCAGGATCGGCTCACCGGGTGTATAGCCGACATTGACATTGTTCAGCGCGACGATCGGCGAGGCCACCGTCTTCACCGGCTCCGGGAAAGAGAATGGCCGCACCGTGTCGTTCACGATGGCCGTGATCGGCTTCATCTTTTCAAGCGCCTTGATGCGGGACTGAGCCTGTCTTGCCTTGGATGCCTTTGCGCGAAAACGCTCGACGAAGGATTCCATATGCTTGCGGGCGGCTTCCTGCTTGATGCGGCCCTTTTCCTGCTGTTCTTTCTGCTCGGTGTACTGGCGTTCGAACTGATCGTAGCCGCCGCGCCAGAAGGTCAGCTTCTTCTGGTCGAGATGGACGATCGAGTTGACGGCGCGGTTAAGCAGGTCGCGATCGTGCGAGATCAGCAGCACCGTGTGCGGATATTTGGAAACATAGTTCTCGAGCCACAGCGTGCCTTCGAGATCGAGATAGTTGGTGGGCTCGTCGAGCAGCAGAAGATCGGGTTCGGAAAACAGCACGGCAGCGAGCGCCACGCGCATGCGCCAACCGCCGGAAAACGAGGAGGCCGGGCGGCGCTGCGCGGCGTCGTCGAAGCCGAGACCGGCCAGGATGGTGGCGGCGCGCGACTCGGCCGAATGCGCGTCGATATCGGCCAGCCGCATATGGATGTCGGCAATACGGTGCGGATCGGTCGCCGTCTTTTCCTCCTCGAGCAGCGCCGTGCGCTCGAGGTCGGCCTTGAGCACGATCTCGATCAGCGGCTCCTCGGTTCCGGGCGCTTCTTGCGCCACCTGGCCGATCCGCGTGTTCTTCGGCAGGCTGATCGAGCCCGTCTCGGAAGGGAAATCGCCTGTTATGGCCTTGAACAGCGTGGTCTTGCCGGTACCGTTGCGGCCGACAAGTCCGGCCTTGGTGCCGGCCGGCAAGGTCAGCGAGGCATGGTCGAGAAGCAAGCGCCCCGCCATGCGCAGCGAGAGGTCGTTGATGATAAGCATGGCCGCGCTTTTGCACGGGAGACCGGCGCTTCGCAAGACCTTCCGGGCCGGTTGGCCACGCAAGGCATGAAAACGGCGCGCGCAATGGCGCCGTCAACATCGCAGCTCAGAGGCTTCCGGCTGCGGTCGGCCGCGCTCAGGCGCTGGCTTTGCCGCGCTTTGTCGCCTTGGCCACGGGGGCCGGCGCTGCCGGCTTGCGGCCAAGTCCCGTCGACTTCGCCAGCGCTGACCGTGTCGCTGAGTAGTTCGGAGCGACCATCGGATAGTCGGGCGGCAGGCCCCATTTGGTGCGATACTCATCCGGGCTCAGCCCATAGTCCGTCCTGAGGTGCCGCTTGAGCGACTTGAATTTCTTGCCGTCTTCCAGGCAGACGATGTAGTCGGGAAAAACCGACTTCTTCGGGTTCACCGCAGGAACCAGGCTTGGGCTTTCCGCGACAACGGCACCTCCGAGCTTTCGCACCGAGGCACTGACGCTGGCAATCAGGTCAGGCAGGCCGGAAACCGGCAGCGGGTTGTTGCCGACATAGGCCGAGACAATGTCAGCGGTCAGCTCGATAACGGTCTTATCCTCGATATTTGACAAATCTTTCACCCTATTTGCGACAAAATCATCTACCCCAGAGAAGAATTTCGTCGATGCATTTATTTAACCGCGTCCCCCAAACGGACCAGCAAATCTCAAAACGAATCAAGACTTGCAGTCAAATATTTTTTAGGGAAATCGGCTCCGTGCAAACTAGAAAAGCTAATTTTTCGGGTCGGCAGACTTGGGCGGCCCGGTTGGAAGGCCAATATCTGTAAAACACGCGCCGTCGGTCATAACGCGCTCCAACGTCTTTCGGCCCTCAGTTCGCAGTTTCCGTGAAACGGTGAAAACTGCTCTATCGCAGCCGGCGGCCGAAATCAGGCGTATGCGCGCCCTTCCTCGGTGCGCTGGAAATGCGCCAGATCGAGCTGCACTGAAGGGCGGCCCAGAACCGTCAGGATCATATGGGCCTGGCCGCGGTGGTGGGTCTGGTGGTTGAAGACGTGGTCGAGCGCCGGAGCCAGCCGTTGCGAGACGGTGCGCATGTCCGATACCGTCATGTATATAAAGCGGCCCGACAGCGCCTTGTCGCTCAAACCGCCAACCCAGTCGACGATCCGCCGGTCCTCCGCCTCGCGCGCCATGCGCAGGCCCGGCAACGCCTGGTACAGTATGGCGTCCAGCGCCGTCGGCGCATCGCCCTCGCCGGTAAAGCGCTTCATCCAGATGCGATCGGCGGCCAGGAGATGGTTGAGCGTGCCCTTCATCGAGCCGAAGAAAGCGCCGACGTCGCGATTGAATTCCTCTTCGTCGAGATCGGCGGCGGCATCGTAGATGCGGCCATTGGCCCATTGATTATAGGCCGCAAACATCATGAAGTGCCGTTTCATCTTTTCTCCCGCCGGCCTGTGTCGAGGCGTTGCGGGATACCTAAACCGCAAGGAAGCCGCCGCCAATGACCATTCTGCTTTATGATCTCGTCGGACGCGACGCCACCCGCCCGTTCAGCCCGCATTGCTGGAAGGCGACGATGGCGCTGGCGCATAAGGGGCTGGAGATCAGCGCGGTGCCGACGCGTTTTCTCGAAGTGCCCCGCGTCGAGGGCGGCGCATCGAAACTCGTGCCGGTGATCCGCGACGGCGAGACGGTCGTCGCGGATTCCTTCGCCATCGCGCTTTATCTCGACGAAACCTATCCGGACCGGCCGTCGCTGTTTGGCGGCGAAGGCGGCAAGGCCATGGCGCGCTTCATCGAGCGCTGGTCGCAACTGACCATCCATCCCTATGTGACCACCGCCGCGATCATGGACCTTTATGCCATGCAGGATACGGAGAACGCCGCCTATTTCCGCCAGAGCCGGGAGCAGCGCCTGGGCAAGAGCCTGGAAGAGGTGATGGCCGCGCGGGACGCCGGGCTTGGCAATTTCAGGGCTTCGCTGGAGCCGCTGCGCTCGATGCTCGCCTATCAGCCATTCATAGGCGGAGATTCGCCCCTGTTTGCCGACTATATCGTGTTCGGCGCGCTGCAATGGGCACGCATCGCCTCGCCCTACCCATTGCTCGACGACCACGATGTCGTGGCGCAGTGGTTCGCCCGCTGCCTCGACCTGCATGGCGGGCTGGGTCGGACGGTTGCGGCGGCCGCGTGAAACCTTAGCGCCTGACCTTGCGGCAGGGCCAACGACGAGCCATCGGCTCCGCTATGGCCAGGTCTTATTTGGCCGCCTTTTTTGGCTTGCCGGGCTTGGCGGCGGTCTTGGCCTCTTTGGGCGCGGTTTTTGCCTTGCTGGCGACGGCCGCCTTTCTTGCTGGCTTCTTCACCGCGGATGACCCTGCGTCCTCCTGGTCGATGTCGGCCGTCGCCTGTTGCCAATGGCGCTCATGCTGTCCGGCCGGTTGCCCTTCTTCCTGCCAGATATGATGTGCGCGGCTGCGAATGCGCTCCTGGCGATCGTCTGTCATGGTCATGGTCTCCATCCGGGCCGACCTCAGCGCGGCGCCGACATGTGACTATAGCAAGCAAAGCCTAATATTGCAGCCGTCCGATCTCGGGCTGGCGGCATCGCCGATATCGGCCCGGCACGCAAACGCGCATGGCGTCGACTTCCCCTGTCGACACCTCTGTCGACTTCCTCTGTCGGTAGCTAATCAAGTTGTCCGGTTTGGTAGCACATGATCTGTCCGCTTCTGTTTTGGCGTCGAAGCGGTTCA
>NZ_VFUH01000008.1:0-288286 GCF_006440475.1 Mesorhizobium sp. B2-6-1 | reverse complement strand
CCATCACGCCGATCATCTCGCGGCCGGTCGATTTGTTGAATTCCTCGACCTCCGGCATGGGCTCGGTCAAGAGATACATATGCTCCATGGCGAGCACCGGCAGCTCGAGGCCGACCATGCGGCCGATCTCGCGCGCCCACAGGCCGCCGCAGTTGACGACATGCTCGGCGTGAACCGTGCCTTGTTCGGTGATGACGTTCCAGGTGCCGTCGACCTGCTGCGTCAGTTCGACGACGCGGTTGCGCAGCACGATCTCGGCGCCGAGTTTCTTCGCCGCTTTCGAGTACGCAATCGTCGTGCCGGACGGATCCAGATGGCCTTCGACCGGATCCCACATGGCGCCGACGAAATTCGTCTCGTCCATCAGCGGGAACATCGCCTTGGCCTCGGATGGCGTGATCAGCTCGGTATCCATGCCGAGATAGCGGCCCTTGGCATGGGCAAGCCGCAGGAAGTCCATGCGCTCGGGCGAGTCGGCCATCATCACGCCGCCGGTCAGGTGCAGCGAACAGGACTGGCCGGAAAGCTCCTCGATCTCCTTGTAGAGCTGCACGGTATAGGCCTGCAGTTTGGCGACGTTGGGGTCGCCGTTGAGCGTATGGAAGCCGCCCGCCGCGTGCCAGGACGAGCCGGAAGTGAGCTCCGAACGCTCGATCAGCATGATGTCGGTCCAGCCGGCCTTGGCCAGGTGATAGAGCACCGAGCAGCCGACGACGCCGCCGCCGATGACAACCGCTTTTACATGGGATTTCATGAAGATAGGTCCGTTTTTGAAGAGATTGAATCGGGTGAGTGCGGTGTGAAAACAAGGCGGAGGTCGGATGCAGCGATGTTTTCGGTCAGCCTGCCGTCGAGCGCGGCAAGGACGGTTTCACAGACGAGAGTACGATGTTTCGAGAGGCGCAGGATCGAGTAGCCTTGGGCGCGCATGAAATCGTCGCGGCGGCGGTCGTAGGAACTGTCGGCGTGCTGTGAGCCGTCGAGCTCGACGACCAGCCATTTTTCGCGGCAACAGAAGTCGGCGTAGTATGGTCCGATAGAGAACTGGCGTGTGAACTTGTAGCCACCAAGTCTGCGGGCATTTAGTTCGAGCCAAAGCAGTGCTTCGGCCTGATTGTTGCCTTGCCTGAGTTTCCTGGCTCTCTGGGTTGTGCCTGACTTTCGGCGACTGCGGGTTTTACGAGCGGCTTCCCCCACTCCGTCGCTGCTTCGCAGCGCCACCTCTCCCCCCTCCGGAGGGAGAGGAAGGGAGCCAGCCCGGCCAAGCTCACGCCCTTCCTCTCCCCCGTCGATCGGGGGAGAGGTGTCGAGCGCAGCTCGACGGAGTGGGGGTCGACTGCTCATGAAGCCAATACAGATCAAAAATCGGTCGGGGCGCCGCCTTCGGCGCGGCGTTTCTGGACGAAGGCGTTGAGCTCTTCGCGGATCGCCGGGTCCATGTAAGGCTCCTCATAGGAGGCCAGCCGCTCCTTCCACACCTTGTTGGCCTTTTCGAGCGCCGTCGGCGAGCCGGCTTCCGCCCAGGTCTCGAAATTGCGCCAGTCGGACAGGATCGGCGAGTAGAAGGCGGTCTTGTAGCGGTCCTGCGTGTGCTGTGTGCCGAAGAAGTGGCCGCCGGGGCCGACCGACTGGATGGCGTCGAAGCCAAGCGCCTGTTCGGACAGGTCGAGCGGGGTCAAGAATTCCGCCACCATCTGCAACAGGTCGATGTCGAGGATGGTCTTCTCGTAGGAGCAGCGCAGGCCGCCTTCGAGCCAGCCGGCGGCGTGCATCATCAAATTGCCGCCGCCCTGAATGGCGCCCCACAGCGAGAACACGCTTTCATAGGCGGCCTGTGCGTCGACCGTGTTGGCGGCGCAAGTGTTGGAGGTGCGGTAGGGGATGTTGTAGCGGCGGGCGAGCTGGCCGCCGACGAGCTGCGCCTTCATGTATTCGGGCGTGCCGAAGGCGGGCGCACCCGACTTCATGTCGACATTGGAGGTGAAGCCGCCATAACCGACCGGCGCGCCCTTTCTGACCATCTGGGCAAACGCGATGCCGGACAACGCCTCGGCGTTCTGCTGCACCAGCGCGCCGGCAATGGTCACCGGCGCCATGGCGCCCGACAGGGTGAAGGGCGTGACGATGACGACCTGGCCCTTGCTAGACATCTGGATGATGCCTTCCATCATCGGCACGTCGAGTTTCAGCGGCGAATTTGTGTTGATGATGGTGAAGACGGACGGTTCTTCGAGCAGCTGCTCGTGGCTGATGCCGCGCGCGATACGGGTGATCTCGATGCCGTCGACATTTCGCTCCTTGCCGAGCGAATAGATGTGGAACACCTTGTCGGTCAGCGTGGCGAGGTCGCGGATGCATTCGAGGTGGCGGACGGAGGGGTGGATGTCGATCGGCTCGACCGGATAGCCGCCCGTGCAGTTCAGTATGTTGTGCATCTGCGCCAGGCGCAGGAAATTGCGATAGTCCTGCTGGTTGCCGGGCCGGCGGCCACGATCGATGTCCGAGCAATTGGGCGCCGAGGCCATCATCGAGATAATCAGATTGTCGCCGCCGAAGCGCACATTGTGCGCGGGGTTGCGGGCATGGATGGTGAATTCAGGTGGGCAGTGCGACACCAGATCGAGGATCATGTCGCTGTCGAAGCGCACGCGCTCGCTGCCTTCGCGCACGTCGGCGCCATGTTCCTTCATGATGCGGCGGGCTTCGTCATGCAGGACGTCGACACCGATCTCCTTCAGCACCCGCAGCGAGGCCAGGTGGATCGATTCCAGCTCGTCGTCGGAAACCAGCTTGGTCGGCTGGAGCGGGATTTTCAGCTGGCGGAACGGCGGCTGCTCGAACGCGGCCGAGCCGCCTGCGCGTTTTCCGGCGCGGCCACCGCGGCGGGCACGATCGGTTGCCAATGCCGGTTCGGCGGGTTGAAGGGCGGCGGTCATGAGGGGCCTCGTACGATGCGAAAGTGGGCGGCATAATGGACCGGCGGCTGTCCGGCCATTGCGGAGGCGGCGACCACTAGAGCGAGGGAAGCGACATGCCGGAACGGCAGCTGCCTGGTCCCGAGGCAGGCCGGCGGATGTGGGTGCGCCATTCGTTGCAGTATCGTCTTTTGCTTCTGGTAAACTTGTGCGTCGAATATCTCCGGAGGGAGAGCCATGCCTGACGTCGTCAAAGTGCGTGCCGCCACCAACAACGAAGTCGCGTTCCTCTCCTGGGACCTCGACGCGATGATCCCGGGCTGCCTGGGCTTCGAGATCGTCCGCCTCTATCCCGACACCGGCGAGGAGCGTTGCCTGGCGTCCTGGGTGCCCTTCAAGGGACAGCGCAACAAGGATTGGATCCCCCAGGATACCGGCGTCTGGCCGGTGCAGAAGACATTCTGGCGCGATCTCACTGTCCGGCGGCGCCGCGACAGCCTGGATGTCAGGCCAGACGGCGAAATGATCGCCTACCGGGTGCGTCCGGTCGGCGATATGAAGGCCGGGCTCGATCCCGTGCCGGTGCGCCCGGAAAAGACCTATACCGGCCCAGCGCGGCCGCTGGGCTATCTCGGCCGGGGCGCGGTCAGTCCGCCGATCTTCCTCGGCCAGATGTTCGGCAAGGCGCGCGTCGCCTTCACGAATGGCGTGCTGTCGACGCAATGGATGTCGCGCGCGCTGGCCGAGGCCGGCATCAAGCTCGGGCAGCGCGACAAGATCAGGGCTGTGCTGCAGGACCCGACCAGCAAGATACGCGCCTACCTGCATGGCGACGTGCCTGATGTGCTGACCAGCCTGCTGAAGCGGGCCAAGGCCGAGGGCGGCACGGTCAGTCTTGCGCTCTACGAGCTTGGCGACGACGAACTGTGCGACGCAATCATTGCCGCCAAGGATGTCGTGGAGGTCATTCTTTCCAACTCGGGCAGGGATGACCAGACGAAGGCCTGGGACGCTGGCAACGCGCCTTACAGGAAGCGGCTGCACGACGCAGGCGTCGCGGTGACGGATCGCCTGTTCAACAACAACCATATCGGCCACAACAAGTTCGCCGTCTATCGCGATGCCCAGGGCAAGCCGCAATCGGTGATGACGGGCAGCACCAACTGGACCTCGACGGGCATTTGCGGGCAATCCAACAACGCCTTCATCCGCGACGACCCGGCGATGGCCGAGATATTCGACGCCTACTGGCAGCGCATGAAGGCCGACCTGTTCCCGCCGCCGGCCACGGAAAGCGCCGCCGGCCATGTCGCGCAGACGCAAGGCGTGCCGTTTCGCAGGGAAAACCACAGGCCAAACCCGCTCAACGGCGCCACGGCGGCGCTGGACGGCATGACGGTGTGGTTCTCGCCCAATGATCCCGAGCGCAACAAGAAGGACATCTCGGTGCGGCCGGTCGATCTCGAGGACCTCTTCGTCCGCATCAAGGCAGCCAAGCGCGCCGTGCTGTTCCTGGTGTTCAATCCTTCGCGGCTCGGCGACAATTCGATCGTCGACCAGGCGGTGGCGGCGGCAAGGGCCGATCCGAAGCTGATCGTGCAAGGGGCAATCAGCGATGAGACCGCCATGCCCAATTATGTCGCGCCGACCAAGGATCCGGTCACCCATAAATCAAACAGGGACGGCAAGTCGCCCTTCGTCTATCCGGAGAAGGTCTGGGAGGCGCCGAACGTTTCCATCGTGCGGGCGGCGAACCTGACCGGCGCCACGATCGCCCGCGATTTCCAGGCGGAGGTGCTGACCGTCGGCCATGCCATCGTGCACGACAAGATCGTCATCATCGATCCGATGGAGGACAACGCGACGGTCGTCACCGGCAGCCACAACCTCGGCTACAAGGCTTCCTACGAGAATGACGAGAACATGGTGATCGTCGAAGGCGACAAGACCTTCGCCGCGGCCTATGCCGTGCATATGCTCGACGTGTTCGACCACTACAAGTTCCGCGCCTGGCGCAGGACCATCGGCAAAGGCCCTTCGGATGACGATGGGCTGTCCATCGACGACAAGTGGCTGAAGCCTTACGCGCAAGGCAGGAAAGGCGCGATCGCACGGTATTTTCCATAGTGCTGCCGGCAGGTGCTGACGGCTTTTGACGCGAGCCTTCCGGTGCACGGCGCCGGCCGTTGGCGCAAGCGGATTTCGCTGTCCGGCCCTTCCTTTCCCGGGATCGAACCGGTAGCTGATGGCTTGCCGATCCGCAGGTCGGCGATTCACTCATGGAACGGCAGCATGGTCGCGACCGGCTCGAGCCAAGGCGAAGCGGCAACGCAGTGGGCAGCGCTCGCCGGCGTCACCGCGGCGCTGGCGATGTTCGGCGCCGCGCAAGGGCTGAGCTCGCCGCTGTTCACGCTGCTGATGCAGAAGCAAGGCATGTCGCCGGGCCTGATCGGCCTGTCGGCGGCGATGATGCCGGTTGGCTTGATCCTGTCTGCCTCGTTCGTGCCCGCCGCCGTGCGGCTGGTCGGCGCCCGCACGCTCGCCGTCGGCTGCTCGCTGATCGGTGCGCTGTGCTTCCTGGGCATCGGCTATCTGCAGGATTGGGTGGCGTGGTTCGTCCTCCGTTTCCTCATCGGCGTGGTCATCAACCCGCTCTATATCCTCGGGGAGGTGTGGGCGCTGTCGCTGGCGCCGCCGGCGCGACGCGGCCGGGTGATGGGCGTGTTCAACACGCTGATGGGGGCCGGCTACTCGGCCGGGCCTTTCACACTGACCCTGCTCGGCACGTCGGGCTGGGCTCCCTTCAGCGTCGGCATTGGTGGTTTCGTGCTCTGCGCCGTTATTCTGCGCCTTGTCTCCTCAAAGCTCCCCGGTTTCGAGGATGACGGCCAGCCAGCCGGCAGCTTTATCGGTTTTGCCCGGCTGGCGCCGGCGCTGCTGCTGGCGGTGCTGGTCTCGGCAGCGGTCCAGCAAAGCACCTATGCGCTGGTTCCGGTCTTCGGCGCCGGCTATGGCTTGCCGGAAGCCGTGCTCGCCGCTCTGGTGATGGCGTTATCCCTGGGCAATATCCTGCTGCAGATCCCGCTCGGCCTGCTCGCCGAACGCTTCGGCGGCCGCCCCATGATCCTGGCCTGTGCGGTGGCGACCACCGTTTGCGCGCTTCTGCTGCCGCTGCTGATCACGACGCCGCTGATCTGGGCGGTGCTGCTGGTGATGGGAGCGGTCGGCTATGGCGTCTACACGATGGCGTTGGTGGAACTCGGCAGCCGGTTCAAGGGCTCGCTGCTGGTCACCGGCAACGCCGCTTTCGCCTTGTTGTGGGGCGTTGGCGGCATTGTCGGTCCGCCCAGCGCCGGTCTGCTGATGCAGGCGATCGGGCCTTTGGGATTGCCGGCGGTGATCGTCGGCCTGGACGCGCTGCTGGTCGCCTTCGTGCTCTACAGATCGGCCAGCCGCAGAGGCTCCTGACAGGGTTTGGCCGGAACAAGCGTGGGTTCGGGCTTTGGGGCTTACGGCTATCGGGTCGAAACGCTAAGCCTGCAGCCGAGAGGCGATGTGGATCATGGACCGGGTGGAACCGAAGCGCGACGAGACGATGCAGTGGGCAGCGATCACCGGTGTGATCGCGACCGTGTCGGTGTTCGCCATCGCGCAGGGACTGTCCTATCCGCTCTTGAGCTTCATCCTGCAGCGGCAGGGCGTTTCGCCTGTCATGATCGGCCTGTCGGCGGCGATGACGCCGATTGGCTTCATCGTCTCGTCGCCGCTCATCCCGTCACTGGCGCGGCGGTTCGGGGCAGGGCGCACGGCGCTGACCTGCGCGGCGCTTTCGGCGGTCGTGCTGGCGCTGATCGGCTGGACACAGGATCTCTATCTCTGGTTTCCGCTGCGGTTCCTGATCGGCGCGGTGACCAATCCGCTCTATGTCTTAAGCGAAATCTGGGTGATCGCGCTGGCGCCGCCGGCCCGGCGCGGCCGCATCATGGGCGTCTATTCCACGATCATCTCGGCCGGCTTCGCCGCCGGGCCGCTTTGCCTGCTGGCCGTCGGTACGGAGGGCTGGCCGCCATTCCTGGTCGGCATTTCCGCTTTCATCTTCTGCGGCGGCTGCCTGGCCCTGGTGGTCGGGCGCCTGCCTAAGGTCGACGAAGCCGGGCATCGGCTTTCGGTGGTGGGCTTCATGCCGCTCGCCTGGCTGCTTTTGTCGGCAGTAATCGTGGCTGCCGGCTTCGAGCAGGCGGTGTTGGCGCTGTTGCCCGTCTACGGCACGCATTACGGCATCGCCGAGAACCGCATGTCGGCCCTGCTGTCGACGATGATCGCCGGCAACATCGCCATGCAGGTGCCGCTCGGCCTGCTGGCCGAGCGGCTGACGGCGCGCCTGGTGCGGTTCATCTGCCTGGTGCTGACGCTGCTCGGCTGTCTGCTGCTGCCGCTATTGATCGAAACGCCGCTGGTCTGGCCGATGATCTTCGTCTGGGGCGCGGTGTCCTACGGCATTTATACGATGGCGATCATCGAACTCGGCGAGCGTTTCAGCGGCTCGGCGCTAATTGCCGGCAATGCCGCTTTCTCCCTGATGTGGGGCGTCGGCGGCATCCTCGTCCCGCCGCTTGCGGGCGGCGTGATGGACGGGATCGGCGCGAGCGGCCTGCCGGTGACGCTCGGCGCGATCTGCCTGGCGCTGGCGGCTGCGACCGTCATCCGGCGACGGATCGTGTGACGGCCTGAAGCGATCTGCCGCGATGACGCGGCTTCAACACCTTGAATCCGGCGCCCTTTGACGCGATGTAGGCAGGGCCGCCCCCCGATTTCCCGGAGACCCCCATGACCATTTCGACGACAAAGCCTGGCTTGGCGACCGATGATCCCTTTCTTTGGCTGGAGGAAAGGACGAGCAAGGAGGCGCTCGACTGGGTACATCGCCAGAACGAAGTCACGGTGGCGCAATTGCAGGGCGATCCGTCCTACCAGGCGTCGTTCGAAACCGCGCTCGATCTGATGACCGCCGAGGACAACATAGCCGTCGGCTCCGCGCTCAACGGCTACGTCTATAATTTCTGGCAGGACAAGACCAATGTGTTGGGCCTGTGGCGCCGCACGACGGTGGCTTCCTACAAGACCGACAGACCGGACTGGGAAACCATCATCGACTTCGACCAGCTCGCGGCGAAGGAGGGAGTGAAATGGGTGTTCGGCGGCGCCAGCCGGCTCTACCCCGATTTCAACCGCTGCCTGGTTTCGATGTCGCCTGATGGCGGCGACGCCAGCGAGATGCGCGAATTCGACATCGCCGCCAAATCGTTCGTCGAGGACGGTTTTCGCGCGCCCGCTTCCAAGTCCGGCTTCGGCTGGCTCGACAAGGATACGGTGATCGTCTCGGCAGCCTTCGAAGAGGCCGACAAGACCGAATCCGGCTACCCGCGCGTCGTCAAATTGTGGACGCGCGGCACGGACCTTGAAGACGCGACGCCGATCTTCGAAGCGCAGAAGGAAGACCTCGCCGTCGGCGCCGGCCTGGAGTTCGATGGCGAGAAGCGGCATTTGTTTCTAACGCGGACGCTCAACTTCTTTGCATCGCACAGTTTCCTGCGTCTCCCGTCAGGTGAAAACAGACGCATTCCGTTGCCCGACGACGTTACCGACACGGCGCTTTTCAAGGACCAGATGGTGTTTGGCGTGCGTACGCCTTGGACGGCGCCGGATGGCACGTCCTGCCGGCCGGACGGGCTCTATTCGTTCGATTTCGCGCATTGGATCGAGACCGGCAGTTTCGGCGTCATCGAGACCTTGCTCGCGCCGGCGCATCGCGTGTCCATCGCCACTCTTGCCAGGACGCAGGACCGCCTGTTCATCAGCCTGATGGACAATGTGCGCGGCAAGGTTGTGGCCTGCGAACGCAGGGACGGCGCCTGGTCGCTGAAACCGGTCGCGTTGCCGGAAAACGGCACGGTAGGCATCAGCCATGCCGAACATTTCGGCGCCAGCGTCTCCTTCTCTTTCACCGATTTCCTGACGCCGAGTTCGATCATCTGGTCCGACGACAATGGCGAGACGCTCGCCACCGTGAAGTCGCAGCCGTCGCGGTTCGATGCTTCGCAGCTCGTCTCGGAACAGTTCGAGGCGCGCTCGAAGGACGGCACGATGATTCCCTATTTCGTCGTCAGGCGGCGTGACCAGAAGGGCCCGGTGCCGACGCTGCTCTACGGCTATGGCGGCTTCGAAGTGCCTTTGCTGCCTGGCTATGCCAGCGTGCGCGGCAGGCTGTGGCTGGAGAAGGGCAATGCCTATGTGCAGGCCTGCATCCGCGGCGGGGGCGAGTTCGGCCCGGCCTGGCACCAGGCAGCGCTCAAGGCCAACCGGCAGAACGCCTTCGACGATTTCGCGGCGGTCGCGCAGGATGTCGTCAGGCGCGGCATTGCGACAGCCGCCTCGCTCGGCATCCAGGGCGGCTCGAATGGCGGCCTGCTGACGGGCGTCTCGTTGACGCAGCATCCGGAGCTGTTCGGCGCCGTGATCATCGAGGTGCCGCTGCTCGACATGCTGCGCTACACCGAATTGCCGCCCGGCGCGTCGTGGATGGCCGAATATGGCGATCCGTCGAAGCCGGAAGATGCGACCTGGCTGGCCGCCTACTCGCCTTACCAGCATGTCGAGGCCGGTGCCTATCCGCCGGTGCTGCTCACCACCTCGACCGCCGACGACCGGGTGCATCCCGGCCATGCGCGCAAGATGGCCGCCCGCCTGCAGGAGGCCGGCCACGCCGGGACGCTCTTCTTCGAAGAGACCGAGGGCGGCCATGGCGGCCGCGGCGACCGCCGGCCGCAGGCGGCACAGGCCGCGATGAAGTACGTTTTCCTGCAGAGGACGCTGGGCGGGAAGGGCTGAACCGAAAGCCTTCGGACCGGAGCGAAGGGTGGTTCACCTCGAACCTTCTTTGCTCTAAGGTGCCTTCATGGCTCCCGTGGTGACATTGGCCGGCCTTTTCGGGGTTCGGGCATTTGGGGGCGCGGTGACGCCGTCGCTGCGCACGTTGCGCGCCGAGCTTTTGCGGCTTTGCGCCCGCATAGGCTATTCGCCACCCGCTATCCTCTGAAGAATCCGCCCCGGCGCAGCCGGATTGGTTCCAGAGGAAGATCAGATCCATGACCTATCAAAATTATTCGCTGAAGCAGCTTCAGCAGATCGACGCCGCGCATCATCTGCATCCGTTCACCGACCATAGGGAATTGCGCGAGGCCGGATCGCGCATCATCACCCACGCCAACGGTCCCTTCATCTACGATTCCGAAGGGACGGAACTGCTCGACGGCATGGCGGGGCTGTGGTGCGTCAATATCGGCTATGGCCGCGACGAGCTCGCCGAGGCTGCCTATGCGCAGATGAAGGAGCTGCCTTACTACAATTCCTTCTTCAAATGCTCGACGCCGACGCCTGTGCTTCTGTCGAAGAAGCTGGCGGAGATCGCGCCGAAGAATGTCAACCAGGTGTTCTATGGCTCGTCCGGCTCGGAAGCCAACGACACTGCGCTCAGGCTCGTGCGCCACTATTGGGTGCTCGAAGGCAAGCCGCAGAAGAACCGCGTCATCTCGCGCAAGATGGCCTATCACGGCTCGACCATCGCCGGCACGTCGCTCGGCGGCATGGACGCCATGCACAAGCAGCTCAACGGAGAGGTGCCCAACATCGTCCATGTGATGACGCCGTACGCCTATGAGCTGTCGCTGCCGGGCGAGAGCGATCATGATTTCGGCCTGCGCGCGGCAAAGGCGGTCGAGGACGCCATCCTCGAAGCCGGCGCCGACAAGGTCGCCGCCTTCATTGGCGAGCCGGTGATGGGAGCTGGCGGCGTGAAGATACCGCCGGCAAGCTATTGGCCCGAGGTACAGCGCATCTGCCGCAAATACGATGTGCTGCTGATGCTGGACGAGGTCATCACCGGCTATGGCCGCACGGGCGAATGGTTTGCCGCGCAGACGCTTGGCATCGAGGCCGACACCATCACCACCGCCAAGGCGCTGACGTCGGGCTACCAGCCGCTGTCGGCGCTGCTGGTCGGCGATCGCATTGCCTCGACGCTGATCGAGAAGGGCGGCGAGTTCAATCACGGTTATACCTATTCCGGCCACCCCGTGGCTTGCGCCGTGGCGCTAAAGAACCTGGAGATCATGGAGCGGGAGGGTCTGGTCGACCGCGTTAGGACCGACACCGGGCCCTATTTCGCCAAGGCGCTGCAAGAGCGCATCGCCGGGCACGAGCTGGTCGGCGAGGTGCGTTCGATCGGGCTGATGGGTGCGATCGAGATCGTCAAGGACAAGGCGACCAAGGAGCGGTTCCTGCCGGCTGGAAGTGCCGCGGTGACCGTGCGCGAGCATGCGATCGCCAACGGCATGATGCTGCGCGCCACCGGCGACACGATGATCCTGTCGCCGCCGCTGATCTGGACCCGCGACACGATTGATATGGCCTGCGAGCGTATCGGCAAGGCGCTCGACCTGGCGCAAGCGGATCTGCGCAAACGGTAAAAGAAATGGCCGGGCGTTCGTGATCGAGACGCCCGGCCGTCGATGACCCAATGCCGATACCAGGCGCACCGAGGGTTCCGGTCGCCGGCGCTATCGGTTACAACCCGCCAAGGCAGTTTTGCCGACGGGGGACGCGATGGCCGGACAACCGCTCAACCAGCCCGCCGAAATCCCGGCTGAGCTCGATCGCTGGAATTGGGGCGCCTTCTTCCTCAACTGGATCTGGGGCATCGGCAACTCCACCTTCATCGCCCTGCTGGCGCTGATCCCGATCGTCAACATCGTCATGATCTTCGTGCTCGGCGCGCGCGGCAGCCGCTGGGCATGGCGGAACCGGGCGTGGCGCGATGCCGAGCAGTTCCGCAGAACGCAGCGCAACTGGGCGATCGCCGGTCTTGCCGTCTGGGTGCTCAGTATCGGGGGCTGCGCGACGATGGTCGGCGGCATCCCTTTCATGATCAAAGGCAGTGACGCCTATCACATGACCATGGAGGTCGTTCGCGCCGATACCCGGGTGAAAGCCGCTATCGGCGACGACGTGACCGCCAATTTCTGGGTCGGCGGCCATCTCAACGTCAACGCAGATGGGACGGGTGACGCGCAGTTCAGCATTCCCATCCACGGCGCCAAGGGAAAGGGCACGGTGTTTTCGCATCTTGTTCGCAATGCAGGCACGTGGAGCACGCACCTGCTCGTGGTCCGGGTCGAGGGCGCCGATGCGCCGATCGTGCTGACCAATGAAGATCACGTGCCGATCCCGAACGCGGCAATCGGAATATGAGGGATGTCGGATCCTGGAACGCAAAAACCGCGCCCCACCGGGAACGCGGCTTTGCCAGATACGCTTGGCGTTTCGCTACGCAAACACTTGGCGAAACTTACGGGCTCCGGTACGCGAGACCTGATCCGGAGCGCCGGGCGGACGCGATATCCGCCTCGCAGTCCGTTTTATAGGGACATCGTTACCGCGGAGTTATCGAGAGCTTAAGCAAACCTAAATTTTGCGGTTCTCCGGCGAGGCGTACGAAAGAAAAACGAGCTTTATCAATTGCTTATTGATTGGCGCCGCGCAGAAAATTTATGATCCCGGAAAAATCGGCGCCGGCATTCCCTTGCGCGTTGAACAGGCCGTAGAGCTGTGTCGCTTCGGCGCCAAGCGGTGTCACCGCGCCCGCGGCTTGCGCGGCTTCCTGCGACAGCTTCAAATCCTTCAGCATGAGCGCGGCGGCGAAGCCGGGCTTGTAGTCGCGGTTGGCGGGCGAGGTCGGCACCGGGCCGGGCACCGGGCAATAGGTGGTCAGCGACCAGCACTGGCCTGAAGAGGTCGAGGCAACGTCGAACAGGGCCTGGTGCGCCAGGCCGAGCTTTTCGGCCAGCACGAAGGCCTCGGCGACGCCGATCATCGAAATGCCGAGAATCATGTTGTTGCAGATCTTGGCCGCCTGGCCGGCGCCGTCGCCGCCGCAATGGACGATGCGCCCGGCCATGGGCTTCAGGATCGGCTCGGCGGCGGCGAAGGCGTCGTCCGAGCCGCCGGCCATGAAAGTCAGCGTGCCGGCGGCGGCACCGCCGGTGCCGCCCGAGACCGGCGCATCAACCGACAGCAGGCCGTGCTTTGCGGCGATGGCATGCGCCTTGCGCGCCGATTCGACGTCGATGGTCGAGGAATCGATGAAAAGCGCGCCCTTCTTTGCCTTGGACGCGATCTCTTCGTAGACCGACAGGACATGCTTGCCGGCGGGCAGCATGGTAATGACAACATCCGCATCTTTCACTGCGGTCAAGGCATTGGCCATGATCGTAACGCCATGTTCTTTGGCGACGGTGAGGTTTTCGGACATTAGGTCGTAGCCGTGCACGGCATACCCCGCTTTGACCAGGTTCGCCGCCATTGGATTGCCCATATTCCCAAGGCCGATGAAGGCGATTGTGGTCATTGTGTCTCTCCCGGAGTTTGCACGCTTCAGCGACCGATCAACGCGCGGGCGATGATGACGCGCATGATCTCGTTGGTGCCTTCGAGGATCTGATGCACACGCAGGTCGCGCACCAGTTTCTCGATGCCGTAATCGTGCAGGTAACCGTAGCCGCCGAGCAGCTGCAGCGCATCGTTGGCGACGTTGAAACCGGTGTCGGTGACGAAGCGCTTGGCCATTGCCGACCATTTCGAGGCATCCGGTGCCTTGCGGTCGAGCTTGGAAGCGGCGGCATAAAGAAAGATGCGCGCCGCCTGCAACTCGGTTTCCATATCGGCCAGCCGGAACTGCAGCGCCTGGAACTGGTTGATCCTGGAGCCGAATGCCTTGCGCTCGGCCGTGTAGGACAGCGCCTTGTCGAGCGCCGACTGGGCCCCGCCAACCGAACAGGCGGCAATGTTCAGCCGGCCGCCATCGAGTCCGGCCATGGCGATGCCGAAGCCGGCGCCTTCGCCTGACAAAAGGTTTTCGGCCGGCACCTTGCAATCCTCGAAAATGACCTGGCGGGTCGACTGCATATGCCAGCCCATCTTGTGCTCATTGGCGCCGAAGGAGAGTCCCGGCGCATCTTTCGGCACGACGATGGTGGAAATGCCTTTCGGTCCCTCGGCGCCGGTGCGCACCATGACGGCATAGATATCGCTGTCGCCGGCGCCGGAGATGAACTGCTTGGCGCCGTTCAGCACGTAGTCGCCGCCGCTCTTCACCGCCCGCGTCTTCAGGGCAGCGGCGTCCGAGCCGGAACCCGGCTCGGTCAGGCAATAGCTCGCCAGCCATTCCATGGAGGTGAGCTTCGGCAGGAAGCGCTGGCGCTGGCCGTCGTCGCCGAAACGATCGATCATCGAGGCCACCATATTGTGGATCGAGATGAAGGAGGAAAAGGCCGGGTCGGCGTGGGACAGCGCTTCGAAGATCAGCACGGCGTCGAGCCGGCCGAGCGCGGAGCCGCCGACATCGTCCCTGACATAGATGCCGCCGAGGCCCAGCGGGCCAGTCTCGCGGATCACGTCGGCGGGGAAATGCTTGTTGCGGTCCCAGTCTAGCGCATTCGGCGCGACGCGATCGGCGGCGAAGGCCTGAGCCATTTCCTGGATGGCGCGCTGGTCCTCGTTGAGTTCGAACTGGCTGGTGCTCGCATCGACCGCGGCGTCCATGGCGTGCTCCCTATATACTGGCCAGCTGGCTCGCTGGCCTGTCGTTTTTGGCTTTGCGCGCGCACCAATCTAGACCAATGATGCCGCCGCGCAACCCGAGCCGCCGCGGAGCGGCTGTGCGTCAATGCATGTCCGGAGCAAGATGTGACGACAAAATTCGATGAGCTGCTAGAGCGGTTCCACGCCTATCTCGCTTCCGTGGGTGACTTCCTGGTGCAGGATGCGGTGGCGCGCATAGGGTGGGATATGCCCGCCCGCGAGCTTGAACCGCACTCACTCGGCTGCCTGCGCCATCTCGATCGTGCCGCCGAATTGACACCGGCGCGGACCAAGCAGCTGGTGCAATTTCTGGCGCAGGAGCGCGGCGAATTGCGCTGGGGCCAGACCTACGGCGAGTCGGATTTCGGCAAGGCGTTCATCGACAATTATGGCTGGCTCGAAGTATTCGGCACCCGCGGCCACTTCGCCAACGACGAGGTCGCCGCCGGCGTGCTGATCCTTGGGCCTGATATCGTCTATCCCGACCACCATCATGTCGCCGAGGAGATCTATATCCCGCTGACCGGCGGCACCGAGTGGCGCATGGGCGAGGACAGCTTTCACAAGCGAGAGGCCGGCGAGGTCGTGTACCACGCTTCCAAGGTCAATCACGCCATGCGCACCGGCAAGGAGCCGTTGCTGGCGCTCTATATCTGGCGCGGCGGGCCGCTGGCGCAGAAATCCACGATCACCGGGACCGTGACGCAGGGCAGGGGCTGAGCCATGGCTAAAGCCATTATGCTGCAAGGCACGGGTTCGGATGTCGGCAAGACCGTGCTGGTCGCCGGGCTGTGCCGCGCCGCGAAAAAGCGTGGGCTGAAGGTGCGTCCGTTCAAGCCGCAGAACATGTCGAACAATGCCGCTGTCGCCGATATTCCCGGCGACAACAGGGCTGGCGGCGGCGAGATCGGCCGCGCGCAATGGCTGCAGGCGATCGCCTGCGGCGTGCCGCCATCGGTTCACATGAACCCCGTGCTGCTCAAGCCGCAGACCGATGTCGGTGCGCAGGTCATCGTGCAAGGCAAGGTGTTCGGCGAGGCGCGGGCGCGCGACTACCAGGCGCTGAAGGGCCGGCTGATGGACGCGGTGCTGGACTCCTGGGGCAAGGTCGGCGAGGGCGCCGATCTCGTCATCGTCGAGGGCGCGGGCTCACCGGCCGAGATCAATCTCAGAAGCCGCGACATCGCCAATATGGGCTTTGCGACGCGTGCCGACGTGCCTGTCGTGCTGGTCGGCGACATCGACCGCGGCGGCGTCATCGCCTCGGTCGCGGGCACGCATCTGATCCTGCCGGAGGAAGACCGGCGCATGATCGTCGGCTACCTCATCAACAAGTTCCGCGGCGACGTCTCGCTGTTCGACGACGGCATCAAGGCGATCGAAGGGTTCACCGGCTGGCGCTGCTTCGGCGTCGTGCCGTGGCTGAAGGCGGCAGCGCGGCTGCCCTCGGAGGATTCGGTGGTGCTGGAACGGCTTGCCTCCGGGGAGGCGCGCGCGCTGAAGGTGGCAGTGCCGATGCTTGGCCGCATCGCCAATTTCGACGATCTCGACCCGCTCAAGGCCGAGCCGCAGGTGGAAGTGGTGTTCGTGCCGCCCGGAAAGCCGTTGCCGCAGGATGCGGGACTGGTGGTCATTCCCGGCTCGAAGTCGACGATCGGGGATCTGCTGAAATTTCGCGAAAATGGCTGGGACCGTGATCTTCTCGCCCATCGCAGGCGCGGCGGCCATGTCGTCGGCATTTGCGGCGGCTTCCAGATGCTTGGCCGCATCGTGCGCGATCCCGACGGCATCGAAGGCAGCGTCACCGAAGCGGAAGGGCTTGGCCTGCTCGACATCGAAACAGTGATGGAACCGGAAAAGACGGTGCGCAACGTCAGCGCCCGCTCGGTGCCGTTCGACCTGCCGCTCGAAGGCTACGAGATCCATCTCGGCCGCACCACCGGCCCGGACATGCTGCGGCCGGCCGCAATCATCAATGGCGCCGAGGACGGTGCGGTCTCGGCGGATGGCAAGGTGGTCGGAACCTATATGCACGGGCTGTTTGGCGCCGACGCCTTTCGAGGGAGGTTCCTCGAAAGCCTCGGCGTCAAGGGCGGCGGCATCGACTATCGCGCCGAGGTCGAGAGGGCTCTCGACGAGGTCGCGGCCCAGTTGGAGAGCCATCTTGACTGCGACGCGATCTTTTCGCTGGCGCGGTAGCTAGCTGCTCTTTTCTCCCGCCTTCGGCCAATAGGTGCCGAAGGACCAGACATTGCCCTCCGGGTCGCGGCAGATGAACTCGCGACTGCCATAGTCGCGGTCGGTCAATTCCTGGAGGATCGTGGCGCCTGCCTTCTTCGCCTTGGCGTAGGCGGCGTCTGCGTCGTCGACGGTGATGTAGATTGACTTGCCGCCGCCTGTGCCGGGTTCGCCAACCATTTTGCCGTAGTCGTCGTCGCGCGCGCTGCCGAGCATGATCATCGAGGAGCCGAAGACCAGTTCGGCATGGTGCACGACATCGCCTTCGCCGTAGCGAGCACGGATGCTGAAGCCGAAGGCATCGCACAGCCAGTCGATCATTTTTGCGGCGTTCCTGTAACGCAAGGCGGGGTAGAGGCGGGGGGCTTCAGCGGGCATGGCAACTTCCTTCATTCGAGCTCATCGATGAACCCAGTCTGAGCGACAGCCGTTCCGGCGTCTTGAAGAAATGTTGCCCGGGACTTCAGGCCTGTGCCGAACCCTCGATCGCGGTCGGTGTCTCGCCGGCAAGGTCGCGGAACTCACGCACCAGATGCGCCTGGTCGGCATAGCCGCAATCGGCCGCGATGTCGGCCCAATCGCAGGCTTGCTGCCTCGACAGGCCAAGCGCGCGGTTGAAGCGGACGATGCGCGACAGCGTTTTCGGGCCGATGCCGGTCGCGTCCGCGAATTTCCCCGCCAGATGCTTGCGGCTCCAGCCCAGCCTGTCGGCCAGTGACGAGACGCGCACGCGGCCGCCGGAGGCGAGGATCCTGTCATAGGCCCAGGCAACCCCGGCCTGCGTTTCCGGCGCATCGGCCAGCCGGGCGGCGACGAACATCTCGACAAGGGCAAAACGTTTGCTCCAGTCCGCCGCGTTGCCAAGCCGCTCGCGCAAGGCGACGCCTTCGATGCCGAGCACATCGTCCAGGCTGACCATGCGGTCGGTCAACCCGCTCATCGGCTGGCCAAAGAATCGGCGTGCGCCAAGCGGGGTGAAATTGACCTGGACGCAGCAGGCGCCGCCGAAGGATTCGATCATCACGGGTCCGGCATAGAGGCCGGCGGCGAAACTGGCGAAGCGATCATTGTCGCCGGGCGGCTTGCCAAGGCCGATGGCGAAAGGTTCGGCGAAGCTGATGACCAGAGGCACGGTAAGGGAGGCATATTCGACATTGCGGTAATGGCCGGGCGCCGTTTCGCGATAACCGCAAATGTCTGACACAATGCCCGCGAGGGCAGGGCTGGGAAGGCGCCGCCGCATCTCGAACCGCCCGGGGACTGACCGGTCCTGTTCCTCCTGACATGGCATCTCGATTGGCATCGACAGGACTCTAGCAGAGCCCGGACCCGAATCAAAAGCGCCCGGCTTTTGGCCGGGCGCTCCGAATTGCCTGAGATTTGAATGTCAGGCGCCGCGCATCAGGCAGCCGCCGGCACGCACGAGGTAAGCAATGGGCACGGTCCACACCGACGCGAGTGGATGAACGAAAGAGGCCGAGGGCGGCGAGAATGCCGATGAGGCGATGACAAGGGAGATGATGAAAACAATCTCGGTAGGTGCGCTGAGATTCATGTGCGGGTCCTCTCCTCGACATGATTCGAACAGCGGCATTCCATCAGGCGCGCGGGTCACACACCAATCAGGACGCGCAGCGGGTTCGCCGGGTCGGCCAGGAGCTTCGCCGCCAGAGCGACGCAGACGATGACAAGCAGCGGCTTGATCAGCCTGGCGCCGATGCGCATGGCCAGGCTGGCGCCGAGGCGGGCGCCGAGGAACTGGGCGACGCCCATCATCAGGCCGATCTTCCAGGAGATGACGCCGACCGCGGCGAAGACGACGAAGCCGCCGATGTTGGAGGCGAAGTTGAGCAGCTTGGTGTGGGCCGTCGCCTTGAGTACGCCGTAGCCGGCCAGCGCGACGAAGGCCAGCATGTAGAAGGACCCGGCACCCGGCCCGAACAGGCCGTCGTAAAAGCCGATGGCCGGCACCAGCGTTATCCCGAACAGGAAGGGCGTCATACGTTCGGCGCGGTCAACGTCGGTCATGTTGGGCTTCAGGGCGAAATAGAGCGCGATGGCGATCAGCACCAGCGGCAGAAGCGCCCGCAGCAGATCGCCGGGCACGATCGTTGCCAGCAAGGCGCCGACGGCACCGCCGGCAAGCGCCAGCAGCGCAGAAGGCAGTTGCCGGCGAAGGTCGACATGGCCTTTCGCGGCATAGTGGATGGTCGCAGATCCCGAGCCGAACATGCCCTGCAGCTTGTTGGTTCCCAGCGCCTCGACCGGCGAGAAGCCGGCCAGCAGCAGTGCGGGAATAGTGATCAGCCCACCGCCGCCGGCAATCGAGTCGACAAAGCCCGCGGCAAAACCAGCGAAGGCGAGCATGGCGACGGATTCTAAGGTGAGGTCGATCATCAGGGAGAAATCAAGCCAGAGATGCTCCGGCTTCGATCACGAACACCCCGTTTGCGCAAGACCGATTTCACGCTACTTCTATCCAAGCGCGTCGCGCCTGGATTTCGCGTTGTGCTGTCATTATCCCAAAACCGCTGCGCTTTTTTGGGCTACATGGATTAGAGGAATCGGCAAAGGGGCTCCCGATGGCATTCGAACTGCTCGACCAGATACGCTCGATCTTCGA
The DNA here is from genome assembly GCF_006440475.1 of Mesorhizobium sp. B2-6-1. NCBI lineage: Bacteria > Pseudomonadati > Pseudomonadota > Alphaproteobacteria > Hyphomicrobiales > Phyllobacteriaceae > Mesorhizobium > Mesorhizobium sp. B2-6-1. Next base: position 268,816 of record NZ_VFUH01000008.1, on the reverse strand, counting down.
TGGAGACCCCGGGGTGCGCAAGGTGGCGGACGACCCCGTGTTGTCGGCGGAACTTCTGATGCTGTTCCGCATGATCCTGGCTGACGGAACGGTCAGCGAGAGCGAGATGGTTGCCTTCCGGCGCATCTGCAAGGATGCCTTCGGCATTCCGGAAACCAGCATCGACGCCGTCATCGAATATCTCAACGAATTCGGCTACGAAACCAATGGCTCACAGGCCATCGCGCTGTTCCGCGACCTCGATGTCGAGCGGCGCAAGCAACTGGCGCAGCATATGGCCGAGATCGCCAAGGCGGACGCGCAATTGGCCGAGACCGAGGTGCGCCTGCTGCGCCGCACGCTCGACCTGCTCGACATCAGCCCGGTCGACGTGGTGAAATCTGAGCAGTAGGTTGATGGGATCCCAGCCGGGCCGGCTGTCTACGGCAGCCTCCGGCATTTGCGGCCTTTCACTCACACGGCGGATTCGCTTCGCGAACCGATCGCTCACCCCTGCTCCTGCATACGGCGTGCAATTGCCCTGTGCAGGTCCGGCGCTGCGGCGACAAGCGTCTTGGCCGCCTCGGATTGCGGGTGATCCAGCACCTCGCTCGTCCGGCCACGCTCGACGATCTGGCCGTCATGCATGACCAGCACTTCGTCCGTTATGGCGCGGGCGACGGTGAGGTCGTGGGTGATGAAGAGATAGGCGATGCCGAGTTTCTGGTTGAGCTCGGCGAACAGGTCGAGGATCTGAGCGCGGATCGAAACATCGAGCGCCGAAACCGGCTCGTCGGCGACGACCAGTTTTGGGCGGGTGATGATGGCGCGGGCGATCGACAGGCGCTGGCGCTGGCCGCCGGAAAATTCGTGCGGATACTTTTCCATGTCGTGCTGGTCGAGGCCGACCTCGTGCAGCGCCTGCGCCACCATCTCGCGGCGCTCGGCACGCCCCGGTTTCCTGTCCAGCACGTGCAGCGGCTCGGCGACCAGTTTCTCGACCGTCTGGCGCGGATCGAACGAGCCATAGGGGTCCTGGAATACCACCTGCATGTCGCGCCGCGCCGGCTTCAGGTCCGCCTCGCTCTTGCCGGTGAGGGGCTCGCCGCGAAAGCGGATGGTCCCCGAACTCGGCCGGTCCAGCGCCAGGATCATGCGCGCCAAGGTAGACTTGCCGCAGCCGGAGCGGCCGACCAGCGCCACCGATTGGCCCGGCGCCATCGACAGCGACACGCCGTCGACGGCGCGGATATCAGGCGCGCGCCGGAACAGCGAGGTGCGCCGGCCTGGATAGTCGCGCGTCACGCCCTCCACCTCGAGCAAGGGCCGGGCTGCCGAGGCGCCATGCGGCCGGGCGCGGGCCGGCACGTGCATCGAGGCCAGCGCCAACTGGCGGGTATAGGGGTGGAGCTGTTCAGAGAGCGTGCGGGCCGTATCGCCGGCTTCCATGACTTCGCCCCGACGAAGAATGGTGATGCGATCCGCCATCTCGGTGACCACGGCGAGGTCATGCGAGATCAGGAGCAGGCCCATGCCGCTCTCCGCGACAAGGTCGCGCAAGAGGGTGAGGATTTGTGCCTGCAGCACCACGTCGAGCGCCGTGGTCGGCTCGTCGGCGATCAGCAGCTTCGGCTTCAGCGCGCAGGCCATGGCAATGACGACGCGCTGGCGCTGGCCGCCGGACAGTTCGTGCGGATAGCGCGACAGCGGGAATTTTGCCGACGGCAAGCCAACCCGGTCGAGCGTTTTTCGCGCCCGCTCTTCCGCCTCGGCGCGGCTCGCCTTGGCATGCCAGCGTATACCTTCGGCGACCTGCTCGCCGATGGTCTTGAGCGGGTTCAGCGCGGTCATCGGCTCCTGGAACACCATGCCGATATCGTCGCCGCGCAGGGCGCACATCTGATCCTCGCTTGCCGCGAGGATGTCGATGCCGTCGAAGGTGATGCGCCCGCTGGCACGCGCGGCATATGGCAAGAGCCGCATGACGCTCAGAGCCGTCATCGATTTGCCGGAGCCGGATTCGCCGACCAGCCCCATTACCTCGCCGGGCGCGATGGAGAACTCGATGCTCCGGAGGATCGGCGTGTCGCCGATCGCCAGCGACAGATTGTCGATTTCCAGCAGGCTCATCGTTGCCGCCGCGATTTCGGATCGAGGATGTCGGCGATGCCGTCGCCCAAAAGGTTCAGCCCAAGCACGGTGATCACGATCGCCATGCCGGGAAAGATCGCCATCCAGGGCGCCACCACCATGCGGGTCTGGGCGTCGAACAGCATGCGGCCCCAGCTCGGCATTGGCGGTTGGGCGCCAAGGCCCAGATAGGAAAGCCCGGCCTCGGCCAATATGCCGAGCGCGAACTGGATAGTGCCTTGCACCAGGAGCAAGGTGGCGATGTTGGGGAGCACATGTTCGATGGTGATCAGCGCCTTGCCCTTGCCCGCGGCGCGGGCGGCGAGGATGAATTCGCGCGGCCAGATCGCCAAGGCGCCGGCTCGGGCGACGCGGGCAAAAACCGGGATGTTGAAGATGCCGATGGCGATGATGGCATTGATGGCGCCGGGGCCGAAGATGGCGGTGATCATGATGGCCGACAAAAGCGCAGGGAAGGCGAAGACGAGATCGTTGATGCGCATCAAGGCCTCGTCGACGAGGCCGCCGCGCGCCGCGGCGAAAGCACCGAGCGGCACGCCGACGCCCATGCCGATGCCGACCGCGACCAGCGCCACCGCGATCGAATTGCGGGCGCCGACCATGATCATCGACAGGATGTCGCGGCCGAAATGGTCGGTGCCGAACCAGTGCGCCCAGGACGGCGCCAGCGTCTTGTCGGATATCACCAGCCGGGTCACGTCATAGGGCGTCCAGAGATAGGAGAGGATCGCCACCGCCGCCACAAACAATGTGACGACGAAGCCGGCAAGAAACGAGCGGTTGCCGAACGCCTTGACGAGGATGCCGCCCAGCGTCTCTTCGGGGATGTCCGGATGCAACATCATTGCCGGCTTCGGAGGCGCGGATCGACGACGGCATAAGAGAGGTCGACGACGAGGTTGACGGCGATGACCGCGGCGACCAGCAGCATGACGACGCTTTCCACGACGATCAGGTCGCGCTGGGTGATCGCCTGGAACACCAGCCGGCCGAGGCCGGGCAGGTAGAAGACGTTCTCGATGATGATGGTGCCGGCGAGCAGGAAGGCGAATTGCAGGCCCAGAATGGTCAGCACCGGGATCATGGCGTTGCGCAGTGCGTGCCGCCACAGGACCGCGCGATAGGGCAGGCCCTTGGCGCGGGCGGTGCGGATATAGTCCTCGTTCAGCACCTCGATCAGTGCCGAACGGGTGACGCGTGCCAGGATCGCGGCCTGCGGCAGTGCGAGCGCCACAGCCGGCAGCAGCAGTGATTTCAGCGCCGGCCAGGCACCGGCCCCCCAACCGGGAAAGCCGCCGGCCGGAACCAGCCGCAGCCAGACCGCGAAGAGATAGATCAGCATCAGCGCGAACCAGAAATTGGGAATGGCGACGCCGAGCTGCGCGGCGCCCATCGCCGCTGTGTCACCCATCCGCCCGCGATGGTTCGCTGAAAACAGGCCGACCGGGATGGCGATGAGGGTGGATAGGGCGAGCGCAATCAGCGCCAGCGGCAGTGAGACGACGAGACGCTCGCGCACGAGGTCGATGACCGGCACCGAATAGGTGTAGGAGCGGCCGAAATCCAGGCAGAGCAGGCCGCCGGCCCAGTGCAGGTAGCGCCAGGGCAAGGGCGCGTCGAGGCCCATCTGGTTGCGCAGCAGCTCAACCTGGTCGGCGCTGGCATTCATGCCCAGCATCAGCCGCGCCGGGTCGCCGGGCAGGATCTCCAGCACCGCGAAGACGACCATGGAGGCCAGCGCCAACGTGGCGGCGGCGATCGCGAGACGCCTGAGGAGGTAGGCGGTCATCGCTTGATCGGCCAACAGTCGAAATCGGCGCTGCCCCTCATCTGCCTGCCGGCATCTTCTCCCCGTATAGAGACGGGGAGAAGGACGCCTTCGCAAAGGATTTCGCCAATCTTCAGCGTTGCAGAAAGGGTGCCGAGGTTGCGGCCAGCCCCCTTCTCCCCGTCACTATACGGGGAGAAGTGCCCGGCAGGGCGATGAGGGGCGGCGCAAACCTGAAGCGATCGTCCTGCGGCTCGGGTCAGGCAGCCCGGCAGGGCAGAGGGGGGTGCGGAGCGCAAGCGTCGCCTCTTGGCCAACGGCTTCACTCGTTCCACTTCACCTTGGTGAGATCATTGGACTGGATCGGCGCGTTTTCCCACAGGCCCTGCAGCTTGGCGTCCCAGACGCCGACCTTGGGCAGTTCGTAGAGGAAGCCGACCACGGCGTCGTCGGCCAAGATCTTCTGTGCCTGCCCCAGCAATTCCTTGCGCTTGGCTTCATCGGAGGTGACGTCCAGATCGGCGATCACCTTGTCGAAGGCCGGATTGTCGTAATTGAAGTAATAATCCTTACGCGCATAGATACCGATGTCGTTGGGCTCGGTATGGGAGACGATGGTCAGGTCGTAGTCCTTCTTGGTGAACACCTGGTCCAGCCACTGCGCCCATTCGACCGGGATGATCTCGAGGTTGATGCCGACGTCACGGAGCTGCGAGGCGATGATCTCGCCGCCGAGCCTGGCATAGGTGGGAGGCGGAAGCTTCAGCGTCGCCTTGAAGCCATTCTCCAGGCCTGCTTCCTTCAAGAGTTCCTTGGCCTTGGCGACATCGTGCGGATAGCGGCCGGTGAGGTCGACGTAGTCCTTGTTGGCCGGCGACATATGCGAGCCGATCGGCAGGCCGAGGCCGGCCGAGGCACCGTCGATGATCGCCTTGCGATCGAGCGCGTAGGAGATCGCCTGCCTGACCAGCAATTTGTCGAAGGGCGGCTTCTTGTTGTTGATCGACAGGATGGTTTCGCCTTCGGTCGAACCGATCACCACCTTGAAACGCGGATCGTCCTTGACCTGCGCGAGACTGTCGGGATCGAAGAATGGGAACGCCTGGATATCGCCGGAAAGCAATGCCGGTACGCTAGCAGCGGCATCGGGCACGATGCGGAATTCGACCTTGTCGAGGTAAGCCGGCGTGCCCCAATAGCTGTCGGATTTCACCAGTTTGATCGAGGATCCCTTGGCCCAGCTCTGGAATTTGAACGGGCCGGTTCCGACCGGCTTTTCCTTGTTGGCGTCAGCGGATTTCGGCGAGACGATGACAGCATCGCCCCAGCCCATATTGTAGAGGAAGGACCCCTGCGGATTCTTCAACGTCACCTTGACCGTTGCCGGGTCGACCACGTCGACCGTATCGATGGCCGCAAACAAGGCTTTTTGCGCGTTGACCGAATTGTCGGCGCGGGCACGGTCGAGCGAGAATTTCACGTCGTCGGCGCTGAAGCCGGCGCCATCGTGGAATTTCACGCCGGTGTGCAGCTTGAAGGTGTAGGTCTTGCCGTCGTCGGAGATGGTCCAGCTTTCAGCCAAATCCGGCAGGACCTCGCCATTTGGCCCGATGCGGGTCAAGCCTTCGAACACGTTGGCGTAGAGAACCTCGTCGATTGCCGCGGCCGCGCCGGCGGTCGGATCGAGATGTGGCGGTTCGAGCGGGATGCCGATGACCAGATCGGTTCGCGCCGCCAGCGCGGGAGTGCCGGCGATCAGCGCCAGGACGGCCGCGGCTAGGATGGTTTTCCACAATTTCATCGTGCTACTCCCCGTGTGGTCAAACATGCGCTCAAACCGGGCGAATAGAAGCGTGATTTCGCACGGGAGTAAATTGCGTTTCGTGCCGCGCGGCGGCGTAGCCGGGAATGTTTTTCTCCGGACGGCCGCGTCGACCGTTGGCTCTTGCCCGTGCGGCGCTATCGGGCGCCGCGCAGCAGCACGTTGAGCCCGAACGCCATCACCTTGGCCGATTCCACCATATCCGAGATGCCGACCCATTCGTCAGGCCGGTGGGCGAGATCGAGAATGCCCGGGCCATAGGCGATGCAATCATAGACATGGCCGATGCGGGCAATGTGCTTCTGGTCGTAGGTGCCCGGTGAAATGACGTAGTCGGGCTCGCGATCGAAGATCGCGTGGACGCCTTGCGCGATTGCCTTGACGACCGGAGCGTCGCGTTCGGTCATCAGCGGCAGCACCTCCATCAGGTCACGGATCTCGTAGTCGAACTTTTGCCGATCGCGCTTCAGCCGCTCGAGAATGCCGGTCACCTCGCCCTTGACCGTGGCGAGATCCTCTTCGAGCAGGAAGCGGCGGTCGATGGTCAGCCGGCAGGAATCGGGCACGTTGGGCGAGGGCAGGCCGGGCCGGAAATCCTCGGTCTGGCCGCCATGGACGGAGTTGATGTTCATGGTGGAACGCTTCGCCCCTTCGGGCACGACCGGCATGCGCGTCATTTTGCGGTCGAGCGCGGGGAACAATTCGTCCTCGAAGGCCTGCAGCACGGCGCCCATATGGCGCACCGCATTGTCGCCGAGGAACGGCATCGAGCCATGCGCGATCTCGCCCTTGGTCTCGATCTCGGCCCACCAGACGCCGCGATGGCCAAGGCAGATGCGGTCCTTGTTCAGCGGTTCGGGAATGATGACGTGGTCGACCCTGGGTTTCGAGAAATAGCCGAGCCTCGCCAGATGCGCGACACCGCCGAAGCCGCCGGATTCCTCGTCGACCGTGCCTGATATCTCGATAGCACCGGGAAAATCGGGAAATACCTCCATGAAGGCTTCGGCCGCGATGATCGAGGAAGCCAGGCCGCCCTTCATGTCGCAGGCGCCGCGGCCGTAGACCTTGCCGTCCCTGACGATGCCGGCGAAGGGATCGACGGTCCAGCCGTCGCCGGCCTCGACGACATCGATATGCGAGTTGAAATGGACGCAGGCGCCAGGCGAGCGCCCATCGAAGCGAGCGACGACGTTGACGCGCGGGTAGCGGTCGGTGTCGCCGGGCGTGCCCTCGGCACGGATGAACTCGGTTTCGAAGCCGCTCTTCTTCAGCCGCGCGGCAAGAAATTCGGCGCATGGCCGGTACGCTTCGCCGGGCGGGTTGATGGTGGGAAAGCGGATCAGCTCGGCGGTCAGCGCGACGAGATCGTCACGCCGGTCATCGATCGCTTGGAAGAGTCGCTCGTTCATGGCCCGAGTTGAGCAGCGATCGGCGTCGTTTTGCAAGTCCGCTGGCAATTAGGCCGTTGCGGCGTGTCGTTACGGCAACTCTTGCGGGAATTCGTTCAAATTCGCTGCTTTGGATTGGCGAATTGGTCAAGGGTATATGTTATGCCGTTCACCTGTCATTAAAGAGATGAAAAACGACGTGAAGGCAGGCAAGGGGCAATCAAAGGGGTTTGATCGCATGAAAAAGACAGTTCTCATGGCAGCAGCACTTGTCACGATGCTGTTCGGTGCTTCGGTGCAGAGCTGGGCAGCCAGCCTCATTGCAAATATAGACGTGTCGTCGCAGACGATGACGGTCAGGTACGGCCAGGAGGTCTACCGGTGGAGCGTGTCCACGGCTCGGTCCGGCTACTTCACGCCGCGCGGCACCTACCGGCCGCAGCGAACGGCCCGGATGTGGTATTCGCGCAAATACGACATGTCGCCGATGCCTTATTCCGTGTTCTTCCACGGCGGCTATGCCATCCACGGAACGGGCGCGGTGAGGCAGCTCGGCCGACCGGCGTCGCATGGCTGCGTGCGGCTGCATACGGCCAATGCGGCGGCTTTCTACTCGATGGTGCGAGAAGTCGGCTTCGGCAACACGCGCATCGTCGTGAGGAACTGACTGCTAAGCCGGCCACTGTGTCGGAGGCGCATCGGACGGCTCCAGACTACGCGCTTCGGGTCTTTGCCTTGCGTCGCTTGCGGCTGATGTCCCATCTCTTGTGGAACCACATCCACTGGCCGGGATCCTCGCGCACCCAGCGCTCGACCACGTCGTTGAGAAGCTGGGTGGTGGCGCGCACGTCGACACTGCCATCGGCGGTGCGGGGCAATGTCAGCTTCTCTTCTATCTCGAGCCTGAAGCGATTGCCCGGCAGCCTGACGCAGCGCGCCGGGTAGACGTCGCAATCATAATGACGGGCAAGTGTGCCGAGCACGCGATTGCTCTGGCAGGGGCGGCCGAAGAATGTCGTTTCCAGGCCGCCCGTGAACTTCTGGTCGACAAGGACCCCGATATTGCCGCCGTTTTCCAATACCGAGGCGAGCGCGAACGAGGCGCCCGCCATCGAGGGCAGCAACGATCCCATGGTCGCGCGGCGCGTCGAGAGGATGTAGTCAGCCAGGTACGGATTGTTGGGCGGGCGAAACAGCGCGGTGATATTCATGCCGAAAGTAGCCGCCGCCACCGGCAGCAATTCAAAATTGCCGAGATGTCCGGTGAAGACGATGTGCGGCTTCTTTTCGGCCGCGATCTCGACGAAATGGTCTACTCCCCTGACCTCGACACGGCCGGGACTGGTGGCGGCTGGATCGTAGTCGAACAAGGCGTCGAGAAAGATGTATTCGGCGGCCAGACGCGCCATGTTGCCCCACATGTCGGAGGCGATGGCCTGGATCTCGGCTTCGCTCTTGTGCGGATAGGCCTTGCGCAGATTGTCGACGGCCACATGATGGCGTCCGACCCATGGACCGATGCGGCGGGCGACGCGGTCGGCGAAATTCAGCGCGCTGTCGGGCGGCAGCAGGCGCAGCACCGAGATGATGATCATCGCAATGCGCGCGACCAGCCAGTGCTCGAACCGGCGCAATTGCCGGCCGTAGCGGAACATCAGGTCGCGGCGAAGCTTCTTCAACACAGAAGTCAGGGCCTAGACGACGCGTAGGATGATCTTGCCAAAGACGTCGCGGCCTTCCATGCGCTTCAGCGCGGCGTCGATGTCGTCGAAGCCGACTTCGGTATCGATGACGGGTGCGACCTGTCCCGCCGCCATCTTCTGCATGGCGTTGGCCATGTTCTCCATGCGGCAGCCGAAGGAGCCGAGCAGCTTCAACTGCTGCTGGAAGAGCTGCATCAGATTGACCTGCGCCGACACGCCGGACGTCGAGCCGCAGGTGACGAGTCGGCCACCGCGCTTCAGGCACAGCATCGAGCCGGCAAAGGTGTCGGCGCCGACATGTTCGAAGACGACGTCGACGCCCTTCTTCTTGGTCAGCTTGCGCACGACGCCCTCGAACCGGTCGTCACGGTAGTTGATGACATGATCGGCGCCGAGCGCCTTGGCCTTGTCTATCTTGTCGTTCGAGCCGACCGTGGTGATGACCGTGCAGCCCATCCGCTTCGCCAGTTGGATGGCGGCCGAGCCGATGCCGGATCCGCCGGCGTGGACAAGGATCGTCTCGCCGGGCTCGAGCCTGGCATTGTCGAACAGCATGTGTTCGACGGTGCCGAAAGTGACGGGGGCGACAGCCGCGCCGATCTCGCTCACGCCTGGAGGGACGGGGACCAGCAGGCGCGCCGGCAGGTTGATCTTCTCCTGCGCGAAGCCGTCGAGGTGGAAGCCATGAACGCCCGAGACGTGTTCGCAAAGATTGTCGCGGCCTTCGCGGCAGGCACGGCAAAGGCCGCAGGTGCGCGCGCCGTAGATCGAGACCAACTGTCCCGGCAGCAGGCCGGAAACGCCGGGACCGACGGTCTCGACCTCGCCGGAGGCTTCCGCGCCGACGACCAGCGGCAGCTTGCGCTTGGCGAAAGCCATGCCGCGCCAGCCCCAGACGTCAATGTGGTTCAGCGCCACTGCCTTGATGCGCAGCGTCACCTCGCCGAGCGCGGGCGGCGGCGGGGGCGGCAGGTCCACCGTTTCAAGACGGCGGTCCTCGATAAGTTGCAGTGCGCGCATGGAGCCTGTCGGTTCTGTTCTAGCGGAAGTGGCTCGCTTAGACCGGTTCCCGCGCCATGACAAGGCAAGTGTTCTGGCCGCCAAAGCCGAAGGAGTTCGAAAGCACGGTGCCAACCTGCGCATTGCGCTTCTTGTTGGGCACGACATCGAGCACGATCGCCGGATCGGGATTGTCGTAGTTGATGGTCGGCGGAATGACGCCTTCGCGCATGGTCATCAGGGAAAATGCCGCTTCCACCGCGCCGGCGGCGGACAGCGTATGGCCGATCATCGACTTGTTGGACGAGATCGGCATCGAGCCGATCCGCTCGCCGAACACCGTCGACAGCGACAGGTGCTCCATCTTGTCATTTTCCGGCGTCGAGGTGCCGTGCGCGTTGACATAGTCGATCTCGTCCTCGCCCAGGCCGGCATCGGCGAGGGCGGCGCGCACCGCCGCGATCGCCGGCGAACCATCCGGCTTGGAGCGGGTGCGGTGGAAATCGTCCGCCTTTTCGCCGCAGCCGCGCAGAATGCCCAGAACGCTCGCTCCACGGGCGAGCGCTGCCTCCAGCGATTCCAGCACCAGAGCGCCGGAACCTTCGGCCAGCACGAAGCCGTCGCGGTCCTTGGAGAAGGGCTTGGAAGCCTTTTCCGGGATGTCGTTGTGGGTCGAAAGCGCCGACAGCAGCGAAAAACGGATCAGCGCCTCGGCGGTCGCCGAGCCGTCCGCGCCGATCGACAGCGCCCGGTCGCATTCGCCTCTGCGGATTGCCTCGACCCCAAGCTGGATGGCCGTGGCGCCGGAGGCGCAAGCGGTCGACAGCGTGATCGGCAGGCCGCGCGTGCCGAAACGGTCGGCGAGCCGGTCGGCGATCGACCCGAACTGCGTGGTCTCGAAAGTATCGAGCTCCTTCAGGCCGCGCGCCACCCGAAGCAGCCTTTCGGCACCGGCGTCGTGCTTGTCGGAATTATAGAGCGCGAACCGCTCATGCCAGTCGAGTTCGACTGGCGGCGAGGCCAGAAACAGCGGTCCGCCGAAGTCGCTGGAATTGAGGCCGGCTTCGGCAACGGCTTCCTGCGCGGCCGTCTCCGCCAGTTCGTATGTGAGGGGGCTGGCGCCCTTCGAGCTCGACGCAAGGAAATCGACCATGCCGGAAATGCGGGTGTTGAGGTGGTCGACAGGGAAGCGGGTGATCGGGTGGATGCCCGATCTGCCCGAGGTCAGCGCCGTCCAGTTGTCTGATTTGCCGGCTCCAAGGGAAGTAACCACGCCGATGCCTGTGACGGCAACGATCGGCCTGCCCATGTGATCTCTGAGATTGGCCATCCGGAAGCCCTAACCTTTGTCGTTGTATGTGGCTGGCCGCTCTATGCGGCGTTGACCAGCGCCATGCCCTCGAATTGGTGGTAGCCGATCGCCGTTGCAAGGACGCTTCTTGGAATGCCTTCGAACGGTTTCTCGGCAGCGGCATCGAAAACGGGGTAGGCGGCCTTACGGTCGACGGCGAGCGCCGCCAGCGCCACGGCGAAGGGAAACTGCGCTTCCTTCATGTGGCCGGTCAGCGTCGCGAAGCCACGCGCCGCGATCGCGGGATTGGCGTCGAATGCCGACTTCTCGGCGGAGGTAGCCGCGTGAGCGCCTGAGGCGCCAGACATGGTCAGCAAGCCGCCATTCGGCACGGCGGTCTTCTTGAGCAGCGCGGCGATCTCGGAATCGAGCTCGCCCTGCCGCCGCCTGGCACGGCCGGAGACGACCGGGCCGAGCTCGGCATAGATCTTGCGCCCCCGGCTTGCCGCGTGTTCGCGCTGCTCCAGCACCAGGAAAGCGCCGCCGGATCCCGACACCACGCCGCCACCTTCGGCGCCTTGCCGCTGCCAGACGGGCTTCCAGGCGCCGCGATGCAGGTAGCCGGCAAGCTCATAGCCGAGCAACATATCGGAATGTTCGGTCTGGAAAGCGCCGCCCACCAGTATATGCGTCGACTGGCCGGAACGAATGCGCGCGGCAGCCGTCTCGACGGCGGCTACGCCGGCGCCTTCCTCGCCCATGAAGGTCCTGGACGATCCCGTCACCTTGTGGACGATGGAGATGTTGCCGGCGAGCAGATTGGAAAGCTGTGCCAGGAACAGGGTGGGGCGCAGTTCGGTGGTGAGCTTCTCGTTGAGCAGCACGTCACGGTCGTTGCGGCTTTCTGAGGCGGCCAGGATGGCGGCATCGACCGCTTCGTCGCGCTCGCCGCCGCCGGCGGCCACGACCATGTCCATGGTCGTGCAGAGCTCGTCATTGCCCTTGATGCCGGCATCGTCCAGCGCAAGACCCGCGGCATAGGTGCCGAGCCTTTGCCAGGTTTCCATCTGGCGCTGGTCGCCGCGCTTGGCGATCTGCAGGTTCCAGTCGATCTCCGGCAGCGGATGGACGGTGTAGGGCGCGAAACGCTCGGCTTCGAGCACCGGCTTCTGACCCGGCTGAGTGAGCTTGCGCCAGTGTTCATCGGGGCCTTCTCCCAACGAGGAGACAAGGCCAATGCCGGTGATGACGACGTCGCGGGGGCTCATGGATGATCGGGTACGGATCAGGCGGTCTTGGCGGCGACCAGTGCGTCGATCTTGGCGCACAGGTTCTTCATGACAAAGTAATCGTCCGTCGAGGCCTTGCCGTCATTGACTTCCTGGGTCCACTTTTCCAGCGGCACCTTGATGCCGAATTCCTTGTCGATGGCGAAGACGATGTCGAGGAAATCGAGGCTGTCGATGCCGAGATCGTCGATCGTGTGGCTCTCGGGCGTGATGGTGTCGATATCGATCTCGCTGGTGTCGGCAATGATCTTGGCGACTTTGTCGAACGTGGTGGACAAGGGCTTTTCCTTCGGTTGCGGGCGGAATCTGTCCGCATCTTGTTTGGGCGCTGTCTAATCGGTTTTTCCCGGCAGGAAAAGGCCTGATACGCCGGGCGCAGATGGGTAGCGTGCCCAAGAAACGCAAGACGGGCCGCCGGTCAACCCGGCGGCCCCTCCATGGCTGGCGACCGCGGATGATGTTGGCCTCATTGTCGCGGCCCTAGCGCGGCATCTTTTTTGGGTGGTATTTTGGCAACATTACCTCTGTCGCAAGTCCTCATCGACGCGTGGCTGCTCGCGGATGCGCCGGTCGGCCCCGATTTAGAACGTAACCCGGCCGAGCACACGCAGACCGTCGCCCTGCGGCTCGACGACAACGGCTTCGCCCTCGCGCGGCGAGACGCCGGTCAACGCAGCGATATTTTCCAGATGAGTGACCATGACCAGGTTGTCAGAGCCGGAATAGGCGCGGATTTCCTTCATGATCGCGGCGATCTGGGCCGCCTTTTGCGCCGCGTCGCCCTTCAGCAGGTCGAGCGGCGCGAAAGGCTCCGGCTCGGTCTCGAAGGCGATGCGCGCGGTGTCGAGGCAGCGGCAATAGCGGCTGGACAGCACGCGCTCGATCGGCGCGGCGCGGGCGGCAAGCAAGGCGCCGATCTTGCTCGACTGCTGCTTGCCGCGTGCGGACAGATTGACCTGGGTGGCGCAGCTGTCGATATCAAAATTGGCGGGATCGGTGGTGCCGGTGACCATGGCATGGCGCAAAAGCACGACATGGCCGCCATCGCGCAGCAGCGCCCAGCCGGCATCCGTCGCATGCGCTGCAGCCGGAACGCCAAACAGGAACAACGCCAAGGCAAATCGGATCATCGTAATCCTTCCAGAAGCCGGGTACCGGCCACCCGCATATAGGGATCGGAAAGCAGGTACAAAGACAAGCGAAAGGCCTGCGGTCTCCGCGGTCTCACTTCTCCTTCGTCATCCGCTGCTTCACCAGATCGGTCTTCCGGTCGTGAGCGGGATGGGAAAAGTCCAGCCGCCTTCGGCGATGCCCCGCTTGGCAGAACAAATTCGGGGTCGAAGAAATTCGGGCGCGATTGCACCGCGACCTTGGCTCGCCTATCCCTGGAAAAATGTCTCCGCTTACCGAAACCGTCCTTTTCGTCTTCAGCCTCGTGGCGCTCGGCTACCTCGCCGGGTTCACCGGTTATATGAAGCCGGCGAGCGGCGAGGGGATATCCGATTTCGCGGTCAGCGTTGCGATGCCGCTGCTGTTGTTCCAGACGATGGTGAATGCCGATTTCCACGGGGTGGCACCGTGGTCGCTATGGGGGGCCTATTTCGCGGCGGTGGCAATCACCTGGGCCGCCGGCCATGTCGTTACCACGCGGATATTCGGACGCGACGCACGCGCGGGTGTCGTCGGCGGGGTGTCGTCGGCCTATTCCAATGTTGTCCTGCTCGGCGCGCCGTTCATTCTCGGCATATTCGGGCGGGATGGATTCGAGGTGCTGTCGCTCCTGGTTTCCGTGCATCTGCCTGTCATGATGATGGCTTCGATCGTGCTGTTCGAGATGTTCGGCCGCGGCGGCGGCGAGCATGTGCACCCCGTGCGCGTCGTCCGCAATTTCCTGAGGCGGCTGTTCATCAATCCGCTGATCATCGGCATTCTTTTGGGTCTCGCATGGCGCTTCAGCGGCATCCCGCTGCCCGAACTGGTCATGCGGCTGGTGGACGCGCTGGCCGGCACCGCCGGGCCGGTGGCGCTGTTCGCCATGGGGCTCAGCCTGCGCCGCTTCGGCATATCAGGCAATGTCCGCCCGGCGCTGGCGCTATCAACACTGAAGCTGTTCCTGATGCCGGCGCTGGTTCTGATCTTCGTCTGGTTGCTCGGCCTGCCGCCCTTGACCGCCAAGGTAGCGGTCGTGGTGGCGGCGCTCCCATCCGGCATCAATTCCTATCTCATTGCCGTGCAGTTCAACACAGGCCAGGCGCTGGCGTCGAACCAGATGACCATCGCGACCGCGAGCGCGGTCGTTACCACTGCTTTCTGGCTGGCGGTGAGCGTGCACGTGTTCGGCTGACATGAATAAGACCGGGGTCTGAGCCGCTCGGCGTGAATCCGGTTTGACGCGATGTCTCAGCGGTGAAATCAAACCTCGGCTCTCGCCTTGCACTGGCATAACCCCTATATGCCATCTTGCGATTGCTTGCGGGGCTTTCCCTAGGTTAAGAGCAATGGCCCCAGCGCACGGTGCGCTAATCGAAGACATCCAGATAGCGGCCCGTGAGCGCCGAACGGAGGCTAGACCATGCTTCAGAAAACCAGCCATTTCATGCGCCAGGCCAATCTTATCAACGGCGAATGGGTGCAGGCCGACAGCGGCCAGACGGTCGACGTCACCAATCCGGCAACCGGCCTCAAGATCGGCACCGTGCCGAAAGCGGGCAAGGTCGAGACCCGCCGCGCCATCGAAGCCGCCGACGAAGCTTTCAAGACCTGGCGCAAGACGACCGCGCTCGAGCGCTCGAAGCTGCTGCGCAAGCTGCACGATGCCATGATGGACAATCAGGACGTTCTGGCGGAGCTCCTGACCATTGAACAGGGCAAGTCGCTGTTCGAATCGAAGGGCGAGATCGGCTCGGCCGCCTCCTACATCCTGTGGTTCGCCGAGGAGGGCCGCCGCACCTATGGTGATGTCGTGCCGTCGCCGTGGGCGGACCGCCGCATCCTGGTGACCAAGGAACCGGTCGGCGTCATCGCCGCCATCACGCCGTGGAATTTCCCGTCCTCGATGCTGGCCCGCAAGCTCGGCCCGGCACTCGCCGCGGGTTGCACCGCCGTGGTCAAGCCCGCCTCGCAGACGCCTTACTCCGGTCTCGCCTGGGGCGCGCTGGCCGAGGAAGTCGGCTTCCCCAAGGGCGTAATCAACATCCTGACCGGTGCGGCCGGCGAAATTGGCGATGAGATCTGCGCCAATCCGCTGGTCAAGAAGATCACTTTTACCGGCTCGACCGAGGTCGGCAAGATCCTGATCCAGAAGTCGTCCGTCACCGTGAAGAAGGTGTCGATGGAGCTCGGCGGCAATGCGCCGTTCATCGTCTTCGACGACGCCGACATCGACCGCGCCGTCGCCGGTGCGATCACGGCCAAGTACCGCAATTCGGGCCAGACCTGCGTCTGTACGAACCGCTTCCTTGTCCAGGCCGGCGTCTATGACCGGTTCGTCGAGAAGCTGGCTGCCGCCAGCGACAAGCTGAAGGTCGGCTCCGGCCTGGAGGAGGGCGTGCAGCAGGGGCCGCTGATCGACGAGAAGGCGGTCGAGAAGGTCGAGGAACTGATCGCCGATGCGACTTCGAAGGGCGGCAAGGTCGTCGCTGGCGGCAAGCGCCATGCGCTCGGCGGCTCGTTCTTCCAGCCGACCGTCATCGCCGATGCGACGCCCAAGATGCGCTTCATGAAGGAAGAGATATTCGGGCCGGTGGCGCCCGTCTTCAGGTTCGAGACCGAGGAAGAAGCGATTGCGCTTGCCAATGACACCGAATTCGGCCTCGCCTGCTATTTCTACACCGGCGATCTCGGCCGCGCCTTCCGCGTCATGGAAGGGCTGAAATATGGCATGGTCGGCGTCAATGAAGGCCTGATCACCACGCCGGAAGCACCGTTCGGCGGCGTCAAGGAGTCCGGGCTCGGCAAGGAAGGCGGACATCAGGGTATCGAGGATTACCTCGACACCAAATATGTCTGCATCGGCGGCCTCGGCCTCTGATAGACTGTCGCCGGGACAGGCAGGCCTATGATCTGCCTGCCCCGGCTACGAAACGGGCCGTCTGGATCAACTGACGTTTGCGGGCATGGCAATGAAGGACGGCGAGGTTTTCGGCACCACCCAGGCGGGCGACCCGATTCGCCGCTTCACCATCAGAGGCGGCGGACTTAGCGCCAATATCCTTGGGCTCGGCGCGATCATCCAGGACCTGCGCCTGGCCGGCCACGATGCGCCTCTCGTGCTCGGCTATGATAATCTATCATCCTATGAAACCGACACGGCTTTCTTCGGCGCGGTCGTCGGCCGCTATGCCAACCGCATCCGCGACGGCCGCTTCACCATCGCCTGCAAGCGCTACCAGACCGAGCGCAATTTTCTCGACAAGCACACGCTGCATGGAGGCTCGCAAGGCTTTTTCCATCGGCCGTGGACGGTTTCGCTGCACGGGCGGGACTTCGTCACGCTGACGCTGCACGATCCCGACGGCACGATGGGCTTTCCCGGGGCACTCGACGTCACCTGCACCTACCGGCTGAAGATCCCCGGTACGCTCAGCGTCGAGATATCAGCGACGTGCGAGGAGCCGACGCTGTGCAATCTCACGCAGCATTCCTACTTCAACCTCGATGATGGCGGGACGGGCGACATCCTCGATCACCGGATGATGCTCAATGCCGGCGCCTATCTGCCGGTGGATGGCGAAATGATTCCGACGGGCACGGTGAAGCCTGTCGACGGCACGCCCTTCGATTTCCGCCAGGCGCGGCCGCTGCGCATGGCGACCGAAGGCGAGCAGCTTGCCTACGACCAGAATTTCTGCCTCGCCTCGGCGCGTGGGCCGCTCAAGCAGGCGGCGTGGGTGCAAGGAGCGAGCTCCGGCGTCGAGATGGAACTGTGGACCACGGAGCCCGGCGTCCAGCTCTATACCGGCCAGTATGTGACGCCGCGCACGGGGCTGGAAGGGCGAAACCACAAAGCTTTCTGTGGTTTTTGCCTGGAGCCGCAAATATGGCCGGACGCACCGAACCGGCCCTATTTCCCGCAGGCGACACTGTGGCCGGGTGCGATCTACCATCACGTGACGGAATATCGGTTCCGGCTGCCCTGACCCTCAATCCGTTTCGAATGCCGCACGCAACGTCTCGAATGGCGCCAATGCGCCGCGAACCTGCACCACGCTGGCCGCGACACGGTGCGCGCGCTTTGTAGCCTCCGCAGGGGTGTGTCCGGCGAGACGCGCGGCGAGATAGCCGCCGTTGAAGGAATCGCCCGCGCCCGTGGTGTCGACGGGCGTGGCCACATGGATCGCCTGAACGTCCCGCAGCGTCCCGTTCTCGACGATCAGCGCCGGCTGTTCACCGTTCTTGACCACGACTTCGCCGACCAGTTGCCCGAGCCGCCCAGCCGTTGCCTGTGGCGCTTCATCGCCGAACAGCATCTGCTCGTCCGGGAAAGTCGGCAATGCGATGTCGGTGACGGCGAGCGCCTCCAGGATCGCGGCTTGCGCCTCCTCGCGATCGCGCCACAGCCGTGGCCGGTAGTTGGGATCGAAGGCGATCAGCGACCCCGCGGATCGCGCCTCGGCCACGGCCGATAGCAACGTGGCGCGCGCAGCGGAGTCCAGAATTCCCAAAGTGATTCCGGAAAAGTAGACAAGCGCCTGCTTTTCAAGGCTTTTTGCCAACGCAGCCGGATTGGAGGCAAGCTGCCTGGCAGCTGCATCGCCGCGCCAATAGGTGAAGGAGCGTTCCGCGCCGGTCAGCGTGATGGCATAGAGGCCGGGCCGCGCCCCCGGGATAACAGGGCTTTCGCCAATGCCGATGCCATTGTCCGCGAAGAAGCCGATCTGGTCTTGCGAGAAAGGATCGTCTCCGAAAGCCGAGACGTAGGTCGCTGGCCTTCCACTCAGCGCATGCAGGGCCCACAGCGTGTTGAACGTATCGCCGGCAAATCCCATGCGCCAGTTCGAACCCGTTTGGCCCGAAAGCTCGATCATGCATTCGCCGATCGAGGCGACACCTTTGCCGATCATGATCCATTCCCCTGTTACGATGCTGCTGTAGCTTTTTGGAGAGTAGAGCGCCATGCTTGGCAAGGGCGGTTTTTTCCGTCACCTGCGATTCCAACAGGTTTGGCGGGATGCGATCGGTGCGGCAAAACGTTATCCCCTGAAGAGGAACCGGCTTGGCTTCGATATGGCGTTATCTTTTGGCGGGTCTTGGTCTGGCAGCCTTGCTGGCTGGCATCCTGGCAGTGGTCTATCTGACCGTACCGCGAACCGCGCAGATTGCCGGCCCGGATATCTCCCGAACCAAAAAGACCGAGAACGGATTGTTCATGGCGAGCTTCGCGCCGGAACGCGGCGTCGTCCGTCAAGGCGAACTGGAAGCCTGGCTGTTGACGTTGAAGACGATAGCCGGGACGCCGGTGGAAGGGGCCGCGATCGCGGTATCGGGAGGCATGCCGCAGCACCGCCACGGCCTGCCGACCAGCCCGCAAGCGACGGACTATCTCGGCGACGGGCGCTATCGCATCGAAGGCGTGAAATTCACCATGAGCGGCTGGTGGCAGCTGCATTTTGCCATCTCCGCGACGGCTGGGTCGGATACGGTCGTCTTCAACGTCGTGCTGTGAGCCGCAGATGAGGCGTCTTGCGCGCTTTTTCGTCTTGATGGCGATGGCCGTTCTTGCCGGCTGCGGCAAGCCGGACTTTTCCGATGCCGAGAAGAAGACCATCGCCTCGCTGGCGCTGTCGAGGCTGCCGGCGCTGAAACCCGACACCACCAACCGGTTCGCCGATGTCCCGGCCGCCGCTGCCCTTGGCTCGACGCTGTTCTTCGACGCCAGCATGAGCCGCGACGGCACGGTGTCCTGCTCGACCTGCCACAAGATCGACCGGCAGTTTCAGGACGGCCTGCCGCAGGCGGTTGGCGTCGGCCGCACGAACCGGCGTACCATGCCGCTCGCCGGCATCGCACGCGATCCCTGGTTTTTCTGGGACGGACGGCGCGACAGCCTGTGGGCGCAGGCGCTGACGCCGCTGGAGAACCCGCTGGAGCAGGCGGGAAACCGTGCCGCCTATGCGCATTACATCAAGGCGCGCTTCGGCGACCGCTATGAGCGCATCTTCGGCCCGCTGCCCGATCTGTCCGACATACCAGCCAATGCCAGTCCGCTCGGCAGCGATGCCGAGAAGGCTGCATGGAGCGCCATGAGCGACCAGCAGCGTGACGCGATAAACGGGGTGTTCGCCAACATCGGCAAGGCAATCGCTGCCTTCGAACGCTCGATCGAGCCGCCGCAGGCCCGCTTCGACCGGTTCGCGCTGGACCTGGCGACCGGCGCCGAGCCGAAAGGCGACGCCGCCTTTTCCCGGGAGGAAATCCTCGGCCTGAAACTGTTCATCGGCAAGGCCAATTGCGTGACCTGCCACAATGGGCCGCGCTTCACCGACAATGGGTTCCACAACACCGGCGTGCCGCCGGTCAACGGGCTGCCGCCGGATCGCGGCCGCGTCGACGCGGTACGCCAAGTTCAAGCCGACCCGTTCAACTGCTTCGGCGCCTATCGCGATGGCGATGTCGGCGCCTGCGGCGAATTGCGGTTCATGGTCAAGGACGCGCCGGAATTGGTGCGCGCCTACAAGACGCCTTCGCTTCGCGGCGCGGCGACGCGGCCGCCCTACATGCACGCCGGTCAGTTTGCGTCGCTCGACGAAGTGGTGGCGCATTATGCCAAGGCTGCCCCCAGTGTGGAGGGGACATCCGAAATTCATCCGCTGGCGCTGTCGGACCGCGAGCGCGCGGCGCTGGTGGCGTTTTTGAAGACCTTGGCGGAATGAACTATCGATCCTTCACAGTCTCCATCGCCACGAAGGTCGAGGTCTGGGCGACATGGGGCAGGGCGGAGATGCGCTCGCCCAGCACGCGGCGATAGGCGGCGATGTCGCGGGTGCGGACCTTCAGCAGATAATCGAAGCTCGACGCCATCATGTGGCACTGTTCGATCTCCGGAACGGCTTGGACAGAGCGGTTGAAAGCGTCCAGCGCGGCGGACCGGGTGTCGGACAGTTTCACCTGGACGAAGGCGACATGGCCTTCGCCCATGCGCTCGCGATCGATAATCGCCTGGTAGCCTCTGATATAGCCGTCCTTCTCCAGCCGCTTCACCCGCGCCTGCACCGGCGTCTTGGACAGGCCGACCTTGGCGGCGAGCTCCGACATGGAAAGCCTGCCGTCGCTTGCCAGCGCCGACAGGATGTTCCTGTCGATGCGGTCCAATTGGTCTTCCCTCATCGAAAATGCAGCCTTCTTCGGGTAGTTTGCGGTGATATGATAGATCGATCGAACTGCAATGTCGATTTCTTCAGACCGCCTGAAAATCGGGACTTGTGCTAGCTTGCGCCATTCGGTCCGGTGACCGCCGGCCCGCTCCCTTGTGCTTGCCAGTAGGACCCGCCATGCCAGCGCTCGACGCCATCCGCCAGCAAATCCGCGCCAACTATCTGCCCGACGAGGATCAGGCCGTGAAGCGGCTGGCCGAGGCGAGCGGCCTCTCGGCGGAGGATCGCCGGGCGATTTCGGCTCGTGCCGCCGATCTGGTGCGGGCAGTGCGCGGCTCGTCCGATCCACGGCTGATGGAGGTTTTCCTCTCCGCCTATGGCCTTTCCACCAAGGAGGGCGTGGCGCTGATGTGCCTGGCCGAAGCACTGCTGCGCGTGCCCGATACCGAGACGATGGACGACCTGATCGCCGACAAGATCGCGCCGCACGACTGGTCGGCGCATTCGGGCGGCTCGAGCTCCATCTTCGTCAATGCATCGACCTGGGCGCTGATGCTGACCGGCCGCGTGCTCGATGAAGGCGAGGGCGGCATCGAAGGCACGCTGCGCGCCATGGTGCGCCGGCTCGGCGAGCCCGTCATCCGCAAGGCGGTGGCGGCGGCTATGCGCGAGATGGGCGAGCAGTTCGTGCTCGGCCGCACCATCGCCGAAGCGGTGAAGCGCGGCCGGCCGATGACGCAGAAGGGTTATCTCTATTCCTTCGACATGCTGGGCGAGGCGGCCCGCACCGAGGCCGATGCGCTGCGCTACCACAAGGCGTATGCCGATGCCATCTCGTCACTCGATGCCGGTTCAAACGGGCCTGATATCCGCCACAACCACGGCATCTCGGTGAAGCTCTCGGCGCTGCATCCGCGCTACGAGGAAGCGCAGAAGGAAGAGATGCTGCCTGTCATGGCCGAGCGGCTCCTTTCGCTGGCGCTCGCGGCGCGCCATTCGCGCATGGGCCTCAATATCGATGCCGAGGAGGCCGATCGCCTCGACCTCTCGCTCGACGTCATCGAGCGCGTGCTTGCCGAGCCGGAGCTTGCAGGCTGGAACGGCTTTGGCGTCGTCGTCCAGGCCTATGGTCCGCGCGCTGCCTTCGTCATCGACTGGCTCTATGCGCTTGCCACGAAATACGATCGCACCATCATGGTGCGGCTGGTCAAGGGTGCCTATTGGGATACCGAGATCAAGCGGGCGCAGACGCTGGGGCTCGCCGGCTACCCCGTCTTCACCCGCAAGGTCAACACCGACGTTTCTTATCTCGCTTGCGCGAGAAAGCTTTTGTCGATGACCGATCGCATCTATCCGCAATTCGCCACCCACAATGCCCACACTGTCGCCGCCATCCTGTCGATGACGAAGAACCGTGAGAGCTTCGAGTTCCAGCGCCTGCACGGGATGGGCGAGGCGTTGCACGAGACGGTGCGCAAGGCCGAAGGCACGCGCTGCCGCATCTACGCGCCTGTCGGCGCGCATTCCGACCTGCTCGCCTATCTGGTGCGCCGGCTGCTGGAGAACGGCGCCAATTCATCTTTCGTCCACCAGCTTACCGACGAGGATGTCGAGCCCGAAGACATCGCGCGCGACCCGCTAGAAGCGGTCGAGAGCCAAGGCCCCGCCGCCAATCCCGCGATCCCTCGGCCTGCCGTCATCTTCGGTGCAAGCCGCCGCAACTCGAAAGGGTTCGACATCACCGATCCGGTGACGTTGGCAGCGATCGACAAGGAGAGGACAGCTTTCGCGGGTCCCGGGCGTTGGCACGCCAAGCCGATCACGCGCGCGGCCGGCTATGGCGAGCAACGCCCGGTCGTCAATCCCGCCAGGCCTTCGGAAGTGGTGGGCACGGTCAGCGAAGCCACCGCCAAGCAGGCGGCAATCGCGGTGCGCATCGCCGTCGAAGCGCAGCCAGCCTGGGCAAAGCGTCCGGTTGCCGAGCGCGCGGCCATCCTCAATCGCGCCGCCGATCTCTACGAGGCCAATGCCGTCGAATTCTTCGCGCTGGCCACGCGCGAGGCCGGCAAATCGCTGGCGGACGGCGTCGCCGAAGTGCGCGAAGCCGTGGATTTCCTGCGCTACTACGCCACCGAGGCGAGCAATGCCGAGGCGGGCACCGAGGCGCGCGGCGTCATTGTCTGCATCTCGCCGTGGAATTTCCCCCTCGCCATCTTCACGGGCCAGATCGCCGCAGCGCTCGTCACCGGCAATTCGGTAATTGCAAAGCCCGCAGAACAGACGCCGCTGATCGCTTTCCGAGCGGTCGAAATGCTGCGCGAGGCCGGCGTGCCGGAAGACGTCATCCAGCTTCTGCCGGGCGACGGCCCCTCGGTTGGCGGGCCACTGACATCAGATCCGCGCATTGCCGGCGTCTGCTTCACCGGCTCCACCGACGTCGCCAAGCTGATCGAGAAGCAACTGGCCGAGACAGCCGCGCCCGATGCCATGCTGATCGCCGAGACGGGCGGGCTGAATGCCATGATCGTCGATTCCACCGCGCTGCCCGAGCAGGCGGTGCGCGATATCCTCGCCTCCGCCTTCCAGAGTGCGGGCCAGCGCTGTTCGGCGCTGCGCGTCCTCTATGTGCAGAAGGATGTCGAGAAGAAGATGCTGGAGATGCTGAAGGGCGCCATGGAGGCGCTCAAGGTCGGCGATCCCTGGGCTATCTCGACGGATGTCGGTCCCGTCATCGACGACGAGGCGCAGGGTTCGATCCGCGATTACTGCACGACGATGGGTTTGCAGGGACGGCTGATCGCCAAGCTCGAAGCACCCAGGGATGGCCGCTTCGTCGCGCCGCATGTGTTTCGGGTCAAGGGTATCGAGGAGATGGAGCGCGAAGTGTTCGGGCCGGTGCTCCATGTCGCCAGTTTCGACGCCGATGAGATCGATGCGGTGATCGCCGCCATCAACCGCAAGGGCTACGGCCTGACGTTCGGTCTGCACACCCGCATCGAGGGTCGCGTGCAGCATTTCGTCGACGGGATCCATGCCGGCAACATCTATGTCAACCGCAACCAGATCGGCGCGGTCGTCGGCTCGCAGCCGTTCGGCGGCGAGGGGCTGTCCGGCACCGGGCCCAAAGCCGGCGGACCGCATTATCTCCGGCGCTTTCGCAAGGGACCGGAGGCAGGCACGCCTGTTGGCGACGGCCACAACGTGACGGCGACCGAACTCGCCGACAATCTGCCCGATCCCGCGCTTGGCGGCTGGTCGACGCGGCCGGACCGCATCGCCATCCTGCGCAAGCACCTGCGAGGCAAAGGTGCCGCGGCGATCGGTGCCGCCGCCGCAATCGATTTCGGCCAGGTCGACCTGCCCGGGCCGACCGGCGAGGCCAATACACTGTCATTGGCGCCGCGCGGCCGGGTGCTGTGCTTGGGACCGGACGGCGACACGCTGCTTGCGCAGACGATCCAGGCGCTCGCCGCCGGCAACGCGGTGCTGGCGGTGGCGCCAGGCGCGCCGGCGGCGCTTTCGGCGCTGACCGGCAAGGGCCTGCCGCTGGCGGCGATCGACGGCCGCCCCGATCCGGTTGAGGCGCGTTCGTTACGCGTCGACGTCGTCGCCTTCTCGGGGACGCCGGAGGCGGCGCGCATCGTGCGCAAGGTGATCGCCGAACGCTCAGGGCCGATCGTGCCGCTGGTCAGCGAAGTGCTCAACCCCGCGGCCTATGCGCATGAGCGGGCCGTCTGCGTCGACACGACCGCGGCGGGCGGCAATGCCAGCCTGCTTGCTGCCGCTTAAGGACGCCTTTCCGGCGGGCGAGGTCGTTTCAGGCGCCCTCGACGACCGAAAAACCCTCGAACTGGGGATGGCCGAGATAGTGGACCTTCGTCGTGCCGACATTCCTGTGGGCCGCGCGAAAATTCTCCGACTTGGTCCAGGCGACGAAATCGTCGTGGCTTGCCCAGACCGTGTGTGAGGCAAACAGCGTATAGCCTTCGGTCTCGTTGACTGGGCCGCGCAGCAGATGGAACTCCCGGAAGCCCTTCATTTCCGCAAGGCTGGAATCACGGTTTTTCCACACGGCCTCGAAATCGGCTTCCGAGCCGTTCTGCACCTTGAAGCGGTTCATGGCGATGTACATGGAGTTCCTTTCGATTTCCTGGACTTAGACGGGTGGTGCCGCAGGATGCCGCGTGCGGCCCCACGCCGTGCTCAGACCCCGAAGGCGATGCCGGTCTTGGCATCTGTCTTGAGTTTTCGCATGCAGGTGTTCGGCTCGACGCCGGTGCCGACGCATTCGGTCGCGCTGTTGATCAGCACGCGGCTGACCTTGGCGCAGTTGGTGCCAGCGAGATCGAAGCGCGTCACCTTGGTCTTGCCGGCCGGCAGGTCCTTGAAGTCGAGCACGGTCAGGCGGTCGACGACGCCGGCGTCGTTGAACAGCGCGATCTCGAACGCCGCCCTGGAAAGGTCGGCGCCGAGATTGTTGGTGACCACGAAGGTCAGGCGGCAGCCCTTTTCAGACGGTTGCGCGCCATTGAGTTCGAGGGAGAGAGCAGGCGCCGGCGCGGACTCTTGTGCCCACGCCGGAACCGCTGCAAGCGACATCGCCAGCGCCGAGGTCAGCAGACGAAGGGATGCCGTCAAGTTCGTCATCATCATCCTCCAAATCGCATCGTTGCCGCCAGCTTCAGCGTTATGCCCGGTTCATAGACCGCGACCGTGGTGCTGCCGTTCAACGGATTGGCGTATTTGACATCGAACAGATTGTCGGCGCGGAAATCAACCTTCAGATTGTCGGTCGCCTGGTAGCTGGCGAAAGCGTTGACCAGCGTATAGTCCTCGGCGATCAGGTTACCCTTGGGCTTGCCATTGTACTGCACCTCGCCGCCGACAGTGAGTTTGTCCTCGAGGAAGCGCAGGCCGAGCTGCACGGTGACCTGCGCGGACGGTATCGTGGCAAGGTCCGCCCGATCGCCTTCGTAGGATATGGTGTGACCATTGATGATGGAGGCGGAAAGTCCGGCGTAGCCCCATGCTGCATCATAAACGCCTTCCATCTCGAAGCCGTTGATCTTTGCCTTGGCGAAGTTCTGGTACTGGAAGCAGATCGGAATGCCCGGCCCGAAGGGGCAGCCGCTGGTCGGATCGAAGGCCGACAGCGTAACGCCGTCAATATAATCGTCGACGTCGTTGTTGAAATAGGCTGCCTTCAGCCGAAACGCGTCGCCGGATTCCAGAATGTCGTTCTGCTTGTAATTGACACCGAATTCGACGGTCTTGCCGGTTTCGGGCTTCAAATTGGGATTGGGCAGGAACGGGAAGCTGACGCCCGCCGGATGGTTGCCGCTGATCATGGTTTCGGTCAGCGAAGGCGACCGGTAGCCCTCCGCGTAGGTGCCGTAGAATTGCAGGCCGGCAAGGCCGGCGCTTTCGAAAGGCGAGACGCCGACGGTGATGCGCGGCGACAGGCGGTCGCCCGACGTTTCGTGCGTGTCGTTCTCGAGGCTGTAATTGTCATAGCGCAGCCCGGCAATGACTTCGAGCCAATCCCAGCTGAGCTTGTCCTGGACGTAGGCGCCAGAAACGTTGCGCTTGCCGGAAGGCGTGTAGAAGCTGTCACCGCCTGCCGTGCCGCCAGTCTCGACGTCGTCATTCACCCAGTCGCCGCCATAGGTCAGTTCATGCGCGAGGCCGCCTGTCTCGAATCGCGACGTGTTCCAAATGTCGATGGCGGCGGTGCCGACATCGAAGGTCGACGTCGAACCTGCCGGCAACGTCACGGGAAGGCCGGTGACGGGATCGAAGCGGTTTTGCGGAACAAGGCCGGTCAGGTCGAGATTGGTCTTGTTGTAGGAGGTGTTGACGTGGAGGTCGAGCCAGCTCCTGTCTTCGTCCGTGATATTGTAGCGAGCGGTGAAGGTGTTCGACTTCAGGTCGACGTCATTGACCGGCATGCCGCCGCTGGTCTCGTTCCAGCCGTCGCTCGAACCGACCCAGCCGAGCTTCAGTTCGCTATTGTCGCTCGGGCGGATTGTGGTCTTTAGCAACCCGCTCAATACGTCGAAGCCGGTGCCCTTGACGGTGTCGCCGTCGCCATCCTTGTAGTCGTCATAATTGCGGTAGACGATGTTGCCCAGCGCATCCAAATTGTCGTTAAAGCGATAGGCGCCGGATGCGCTGGTGGTCCAGCCCTTGCCGTTGCTCTCGTAGCGCCCGGTGACGGAACCAGCCCATGTCTCGTCCGGCTTAAGGAAGTCCTGGGCGTCCTTGGTGTCGAAGAAGACCACGCCGCCGATCGCGCCCGAGCCATAGGTGTTGGCGACCGGCCCGCGGATCACGTCGACGGATTTGATAAGCTCGGGGTCGACGTAGAAGGTCGATTGGGTGCCATGGTCGGAACGTTGGAAGTTCTGCCGCGCGCCGTCGACGATAACCGCGACGCGACCGAAATCCTGCAGGCCGCGGATATTGACGCTGGTGCTGACGCGCCTGGCATCGGCCTGCGCCGCGACGCCGGGCACGCCGAACAGCATTTCGTTCGGCGTCGTCGCCATGCGGCGGTCGAGCTGTTCCTGGTCGACATGGCTGGCCGAGGCCAGCGATTGGATGGCCGTTTCTCCGGTGCGGCTGATGACCAGAACCTTGTCGAGCAGCGTTGCGCCCGCTGGCGCCGGCTTTTCCTGCTCAGCCTGCTTCGATTGATCGGCCTGCTCTCCCGCCGCCTGTGCTGATTGCTGAGCGTTGGCAGGTGGCACGAACAAGGCAATCGCCGCCACGCCCGCCAGCAAAGCCGCTGCACCGTTCGGCCCCGACCAGCCGCGCCGTTCCCAAATCGCTAACCCCATGTGCCCCAACTCCAAAGTTTCCAGGTTCGATGCGGGCTGGCCTGGGGCTGGCTGGCATTTGTGATCGTATTCGCGTCTTAAATCTTGACTCATTTAATCCGGTATTGCACTGACTAGTAAACATGATTATTCAAGTCAAGAATGAATCGGATTACGCAAAACGCCTAGCCAGACGCCCGGCACAGGAAAGGGACCGATCCACATGAACACGCACAATCCCAACGACTTCCGCTATCGCGTCCGCCGTTCCGACGATGCCTCCGCCCGTTTCGACGGCGTTCCGCTGGCGGTGCGGACGCTGTCGAGCAACACGCTGTTCCAAGGTGAGCACGAGATCGGCATCGAGCATCACGGCGCGCTCTACCGGCTCAAGATCACCCGTCAGGGCAAGCTCATCCTCAACAAGTAAGCGTAAGGCAGCAGGACAATGGACCAGCGCATAAAACCCACCCCGCACGAAATCCGGCGGGCGCGGACGGACAATCCGAAAACGCGCGAGCGCGATCTGGCCGCACAGCTTGGCATTTCGGAGGCCGAGTTGGTCGCTGCGCATTGCGGCGACGGTGTCGTTCGCGTCGAGCCACGCGTCAACGATCTTCTGACCGGCCTCGAAGCCGTCGGCGAGGTGATGGCGCTCACCCGCAACGAAAGCGCCGTGCATGAAAAGATCGGCGCCTACGACAAGGTCGTCACCGGCAATCACAATGCCATGGTGCTGGGCGAGAACATCGACCTGCGCATTTTCCCGAAAATATGGGCGCACGGCTTTGCCGTGGAAAAACGCGACGGCGACGACATCCGCCGCAGCCTGCAATTCTTCGACGCGGCGGGCGAGGCGGTGCACAAGGTGCATTTGCGGCCGGGGTCAAACCTCTATGCCTATCAGAAACTGGTCGCTTCGCTGGAATCGCCGAACCAGGAGCCACTGGTCGCCATTTCGGGGCTAGCCGCCGAGAACGAAGGCGAGGCGATGACAACGACCGCGAATCTCGACGATCTGCGCGATCGTTGGAGCCGGCTGACCGACGTGCATCAGTTCTTCGGCATGCTGAAGACGTTGAAGCTCAGCCGCCGCCAGGCGGTGCGCATGGTGGGCCAGGACTATGCATGGCTGCTCGACAATCATGCGGTGAGAGCCATGTTCAATCGTGCCGCCGAGGGCGAGATGCCGATCATGTGCTTTGTGGGAAACCGTGGCTGTATCCAAATCCATTCCGGTCCGGTCAAGTCGATCAAGCCAATGGGGCCATGGATCAATGTGCTGGACGAGACCTTCCATCTGCACCTGCGCACCGACCACATTCATGAGGTCTGGGCCGTGCGCAAGCCGACCAAGGACGGCCATGTTACGTCGCTGGAGGTCTACGACGCCGGCGGCAACATGATCATCCAGTTCTTCGGCAAGCGCCATGAAGGAGAGGGTGAGCGCGACGACTGGCGCTTCCTGGCCGAGAACCTGCCGCGCATTCCAAGCCCGACCGCAGCCTGAGAAACGATGATGGGTCTTCTCACCGGATTGACGGTTGTGCGCGGATCGATGCTCGGTCTTTCCCTTGCCTTCGGCGCACCGCAGCCGGCCAACGCCGGCGACGGTGTCTCCGTCTTCGCCGATCCCACCAGGATCGCGTCCATCGGCGGCTCGATCACCGAGATCGTCTATGCGCTCGGCGAGGAAAAGCATCTTGTGGCGCGCGATTCCACCAGCCGCTATCCGAAAGCAGCTCTCGACCTGCCAGATGTCGGCTACATGCGCCAGCTGTCGCCGGAGGGTGTGCTGTCGGTCAACCCTTCGGGCATGCTGGCGCTGCACGGCAGCGGCCCCAAGGAGGCGCTCGACGTGCTGAAGAAGACGAGCATCCCCTTCATCGAAGTGCCTGACCGGTACGACCGTGAAGGCATCCTCGAAAAGGTCCGCGTGGTCGGCAAGGCGCTCGGCGCCGACGCCAAGGCCGAAGCGCTGGCCAGGGAGATCGATGCCAAGCTGCAGGCGGCGGAAAAGCAGACGGCCTCGATCAAGAAGCGCAAGCGCGTGCTGTTCGTGCTGTCGATGCAGGGCGGCAAGATCATGGCGGCCGGCAGCGATACCGCGGCCAACGGCATCATCAAGCTGGCCGGCGGCGTCAACGCGATCGAAGGCTTCTCCGGCTACAAGCAACTGTCAGACGAGGCTGTTGTCACCGCCAGGCCGGACGCGATCCTGATGATGAGCAATGCCGGGCCGCCGGTATCGGACGATGAACTGTTCGGCAACGCGTCGATCGCCTCGACGCCGGCCGGAACCGCGCGCAAGCTGATCCGCATCGACGGCGGCTATCTGCTCGGCTTCGGACCACGCACGGCCGACGCCGTCCACGACCTCGCCGCCGCGCTCTATGGCACGCAGATTACGGACTGAGCGGCATGGTCGACCAGTCGATCGCCGGGCCGGCGGAGAGGAAGATGGCCAGCGACGGTGACCGTTCCGGGCGCGCCCGTCTGGTCATCGCGCTCGCCTGCGTCGTGCTTGCGGCAGCGGTATTGCTGTCGCTGACCTCCGGCGCCTCGGATGCCTCCGCCGTCAAGGTCGTCGGCGACTGGCTGTTCGGCGCAGCGCCTGGCGACGTGGCGATGAGCGCGCGAGATCGCCTCATCGTCTATGACATAAGGCTGCCGCGCGTCGTGCTCGGCGTGCTGATCGGGGCCGCGCTCGCGGTCTCCGGCGCGGTCATGCAGGGGCTGTTCCGCAATCCGCTTGCCGACCCCGGCCTTATCGGTGTTTCGGCGGGCTCCAGCCTCGGCGCGGTGGCCGTCATCGTGCTCGGCACGACCGTGCTGTCGCCGGTGACCGCCTCGTTCGGCGCGCTGACCCTTCCTCTGGCGGCCTTCGGCGGTGGTTTGTCGGTGACGTTGCTGCTCTACAAGGTCGCGACGCGGCAGGGCCGCACATCCGTCGTCACCATGCTGCTTGCCGGCCTGGCGCTGGCCGCACTTGCCATGGCGCTGACCGGTATCCTGGTCTTCATGGCCGACGACCGGCAACTGCGCGACCTGACCTTCTGGCAACTCGGCTCGCTGGCCGGTGCGACATGGCAGAAGATCGGCTCTGTCGGCCCGGTCATCGTGCTTTCGCTGGCGGCGATGCCGTTCCTGGCTCGCGGCCTCAATGCGCTGGCGCTGGGCGAGGCGACCGCCGGCCATCTCGGCATCCCGGTGCAACGGCTTAAGTACACGGCCATCGTCGGCGTCTCGGCGGCGGTCGGCGCCTCCGTCGCCGTCAGCGGCGGCATCGGTTTCATCGGCATCGTGGTGCCGCATCTGCTGCGCCTGCTGATCGGCCCCGACAATCGCTATCTGCTGCCTGCCTCGGCGCTGCTCGGCGCCTCGCTGCTGCTTTTGGCCGACGCGGTCGCGCGCACCATCGTGGCGCCCGCCGAACTGCCGATCGGCATCGTCACGGCGATCGCCGGAGCGCCGTTCTTCCTCTGGATCCTGCTGCGCAAGCGCGGCGTCATCGACCTGTAGGGGTGTTTCATGATCGAAGCGCGCGATGTTTCGGTGGCGATCGGCAGGAAAGGCATTGTCGCCGGCGTCGATTTCGAGGTCAGGCCGGGTGAGATTTCGGCCATTGTCGGCCCCAATGGGTCGGGCAAGACGACCTTTCTCAAGGCGCTGTCGGGGGAACTCGCGCATACCGGCCGGATTGCCATCAACGGCCGCGAGCTCTCGACGATAACGCCAGTCGAGGCGGCGACGCTGCGCGCGGTGCTGCCGCAGGCGACGACCTTGTCGTTTCCCTTTACCGTGCGCGAGATTGTCAGGCTCGGCCTTGTCGGAGGCCGCTCGGGTGTGCTGCCGGGCGAGGACGAACGCCTGCCGGAACGGGCGCTGGCGCGTGTCGACCTCGACGGTTTCGCCGGCCGCTTCTATCAGGAGCTTTCCGGCGGCGAGCAGCAGCGCGTTCAACTCGCCCGCGTGCTGTGCCAAATCTGGGCACCGGTGCTCGACGGCAAGCCGCGCTATCTGTTCCTGGACGAGCCGGTGTCCAGCCTCGACATCAAGCACCAGCTGATCATCATGAACATCGCCCGCGACTTCGCCAGAAGGGGCGGCGGCGTGGTTGCCATCCTGCACGACCTCAACCTGACGGCGATGTATGCCGACCGGATTTTCGTCATGCACCGCGGCCGGCTTGCCGCCACCGGTTCGCCGCGGGATGTGCTGAGCGACGATCTGATCGAAAGGGTGTTCGGTTGCCGCTTGAGGGTCGGAGTCCTGCCCGCCGGCAATATGCCGTTCGTGCTGCCTCAATCAGTGGCCTAGATTCTGGCAGCGGCCTAGATTCTGGCAGCGGCCTAGATTTTGGCTGCGGTCTAGATTCGGGACGTTCGCCGCAGGTCCAGCCTGCGGCGAACCGGATCAGGCCGCCGGTGCGCGGCGCTCTAGCAGGTCAATGCCGAGCAGGTTGCGCACGTTCGGACGCGCCGCCACGAGATCGGCGATCGTGTAGCGGGCAAGCACCGCGAAGAAGGCGTTGAGCGCCTCGCGCAATGCGGAATTCAACGCGCAACTGTCGACCAGAGGGCATTCCGCGGCATCGTTCTCGAAGCACTCGGCCATGGCGAAGCTTTCCTCCGTCACGCGCACGACGTCGAACAGATTGATCGATTCCGCGGCACGGCCAAGCCTGACGCCGCCATTGCGGCCACGCACCGTCTCGACAAGGCCATTCTCAACCAGTGGCTGGAGGATCTTGAACAGGAAAAGCTCCGACACCGAATAGGCGGCGGCGATCTCGGGGATGCGGCTCAGCCGATCGGTATTGGCCGCGCAATACATCAGGATGCGCATGGCGTAATTGGTCTGGCGGGTAAGCCGCATCTTGTCCTCACAAAGCGCCGGCGAGCTGCGATCACGCCAGATTTTGAACTTTGCTGGTGGGGCTTTGCTCCGAGCTTTCGGATTCGCCACACTGGCCTCGGCGGAATATGGCCTATACCTTGGAATAATTCCAGACTAGCTTCGCATAATAGCTGAATATTCCCGTCAACTTTGTGTGCGCAAGGCGGCAAGACGCGGGCCGAATCGGCTGTGACGCGCATTTTCTCGGGCGAAACACCAGAGCGGTCCAGTGATCGGCAGAATGGCCGACCGCCCTAACTCTTTGTTTTCACGCAATTCCCTGGGGAAAGCGCTAGGCGCTTTTCCAGAGAACAGCGTTACACACCTTTCCTGGAATGCTCTAAATAGATCAGAGATCGACGAGGAGCGGCTCTGACATGTCACAATCAGCCACGGCCCTGGCTTCCGGCGGATATGATGCCGACGCGCATGCCAAGATTGTAATGCTGCGGCGGACCAAATTCGTCGCCACGGCGGCACTTGCGCTTTGCGTCGCCGTGTTCGCCCTGGCCAAGTCCTTCGAGAGCACCTATCCCTGGCTCGGCTTCGTCGCCGCTTTTGCCGAGGCGGCGACCATTGGCGGCCTGGCCGACTGGTATGCGGTGGTCGCGCTGTTCAAGCGGCCTCTCGGTCTGCCGATCCCGCACACCGCGATCATTCCCGAGAACCAGAACCGTATCGCCGATAATCTCGGCCGTTTCATCGAAGCCAATTTCCTTGCCCCCGAGCCGGTGCGCGAAAAGTTGGCCGAGGTCGATTTCTCGGCGCTCGTAGCCGACTGGCTGGCCGATTCCGAACGTGCCGCGGGCCTGTCGCGTTTCGTCGTGCGCCTGGTTCCGCAGACGCTTGCCGCCGTCGAGCAATCGGGGCTGCGCGGCTTCGTCACCAGCCGGATGCTGGAGCAGATCGAAAAAGTGCCGCTGGCGCCGTTGGCGGCCGAATTGCTCTCGGCCCTGACCGACGATCGCCGTCACCAGAGGCTGTTCGATGAGTTCATCAAGGTGATCGGCCAGTTCCTCAACGATGAACAGGCGCTGACGACCATGCGCGAAAAGATCCGCGAGGAACTGCCGTCGCTGTTCAACCTGTTCAGGGCCGACGCCTATCTCCTGAAGAAGATCGTCGCCTCGGCCGGTTCGCTGCTCGACGAGGTGAGAGCCGATCCCGAGCACCCGATGCGCGCAGAATTCGATCGTTTCGCACAGGGCTTCGTCGAGCGGCTGAGAACGTCGAAGCAATATGCAAGGCGCGCCGAGAAGCTGAAGCGCGATTTCCTCGCCAGGCCGGAAGTCAAGGCGCTGGCCGGCGACATATGGGAAAGCCTCAGCCTGTTCATCGAGCAGGATGCCAAGGCGCCGCGATCGATCATCCGCGCGCATCTTGCCAACATGTTCGTCGAGGTCGGCCGGCATCTGGCCGGAGACGCCAAGATCAGGGCCGACATGAACCAGGGATTCGTGGTGGCGCTGTCCTCTTTCGTCGAGAGCCAGAAGAGCGGCGTATCGAAATTCATCGCCGACCAGGTCAAGCGCTGGGACCTGGCGCAGCTGACGCGGTTGGTCGAGATGAATATCGGCCGGGACCTGCAATATATCCGCTTCAACGGCATGATCATTGGCGGTCTGGCTGGCATCGCGCTTTACACAGCTGAGCGGCTGTTTCTCGTCAATTGACGGGCGCACGCCATGCCCTATTCTCATGGACGGGCATCAGCAGTCGCGGCAACAGGGGAGCAGATGAGCATGGCCAAACAACCGGATTCCGATTCCTTCACGGACATGTTCGGCCGGTTCGGCCGTGACCTGAAACTGCCCAATGTCGATGTCGAGGCGATCCTCGCGCACCACCGCAAGAACCTTGAAGCGCTGGAGAAATCGGCGCGGGCAAGTGCCGCCGGCGCGTCGTCGCTGTTCTCCAGGCAACGCGAGATGCTGCAGGACACGCTGCGCGAAATTGCCGACATGACGCAAGGCTACAGAGCGCCCGGCACGCCGCAGGACCTGATGGCCAAACAGACTGAGTTCGCCAGGAAATCCTTCGAGACTACGTTGAAGAATGCCAGCGAAGTGGCCGAGCTGGTCAGGAAATCCGGCACCGAATCGGTCGACATCCTGCGCATGCGCATCAAAGAGGCGATGGAGGAAATCCGCGCCGGCTACGAGAAGAAGTAGCTTGCGTGACAAAGACCGGTTGCCTGCCAACCCTGCGCCAGGCGAAGTTTGTTCGGATGCTCTTTCATCGGCCGCTATGCCTTTACACCATGGGTACCCTCAAATGCCAAGGCCGGGCGAACACGGCTTGACGTAGAGTGATGCCAGGATTCGCATCGATCCCAAGGGGACCGAATCATGCAGGGCGAATTGACAGAGGCCGCCGGTTCGTGGTGCGGAAGCGTTGGAAGCTATCGGGAAAACAGGAATGACCGAAATACGGCCTAAGACGCCGCCGACCTACGAGCAGTTGAGGACGATGTCCGGGCAGGAGCTTGGCGTCTCGGAATGGACGACAGTCGACCAGAACCGTATCAACCAGTTCGCCGAATGCACCGGCGATCATCAATGGATCCATGTCGACCCCGAACGGGCGCGGCGGCAAAGCCCGTTCCGCACGACGATCGCCCATGGCTATCTGACGCTGTCGATCATCGGCGCGCTGGCGCTCGGCATGGGAATCGTGCCCGAGAACACGCAGGCCGCCTTCAACTACGGCTTCGACAAGGTGCGTTTCCTGGCGCCGGTCAAGGTGGGCGCACGCATCCGGCTGCGCACCACGCTGCTGTCCATGGAGGACAGGGGGCCGGGCCAATACCTGATGAAGGCCGCCAACACCGTCGAGATCGAGGGCGAGGAAAAGCCGGCGCTGACGGCCGAGACGCTGGTCATGCTCTATGAGCGCCGCAAGCGGGCAGGGGCCTGAGCGGCATTCGCCCAAGCCCCCTGAATTGATCTTCGTCAGGCATTCTCCGCCCGCCGGCTCGGCAAAAGGCTGAGCGCCAGCGCCGCCACCGCCAGTGCCGTTGCCGTCTGGAAGGTCACCTGCATTCCGCTGGCCGCCGCCGCTGACGTCAGCATGCCTTGGCCGCCGGCTTCACGTCCTCCGGCCGATGCGGCGGCGAATAGGGCGCCCATCACGGAGGCGCCCGTGATGAGGCCAAGGTTGCGCGACAGATTGAGCAGGCCGGAGATGACGCCGCGTTGACCGCCGCCGACGCTGCTCATGACGGCGGCGTTGTTCGCTGTCTGGAACAGGGCATAGCCGAAGCAGGTCACGGTGATGGGGACGACATAGCTGACGATGCCGAGTGTCGTTATCGCCAGGGACAGGAGGAACGTGCCCGTGGCAAGGCCGAGCAGGCCCGCGACCATCATCCTTTTGGCTCCGAAGCGATCGGCAAGGCGTCCGGCAAGCAACGCCGACAGCGCCGAAACCAGCGGGCCTGTCGAGAGCACCAGTCCGGCGTTTGCCGCGTCCAGTCCGAGCCCGCGCGAGAGATAGAACGGCGCAACCACCAAGGTCGCCATCATCACCGTGGCGACGATCAGGTTCATGGCCAGGCTGGTGCTCAGCGAGAGATCGCGGAAGGCGGAAAGCTCGACCAATGGGTTTTTCGCCATCCTTTGCGCCGTGGCGAACAGGAAGATGCCGATGCCAGCCGCGACCAGCAGGCCGATGTTGATGGGGCCGAAACTGCCTCTACCCAGTGTCATCGCCAATGCGTAAGCCGCCAATGCCAGGGCCAGCAGGCCCGTGCCCAAACCATCGAAGCTGGCTTGGCCGGTCCGCACCGTCCGGTTGCCGGCAGGCAAAGCACGCCAGGCCATTGCAAAGGTCAGGATGCCGAGCGGCACGTTGACCAGGAAAATCGAACGCCAGCCGAGAGCGGCGATCAGCAGGCCGCCCATGGAGGGGCCGAGCGTGGTGCCGATGGCAGACATGGCGCCGAGCAGGCCCATGGCGCTGCCGGTCCTGGCCTTGCTCACCGTCTCGGCGACAGCGGCCAATGTCAGCGCCATCATCAGCGCCGCGCCAAGCCCTTGCACCGCCCGCGCCGCGATCAGCAGCCACAAAGCGGGCGAGAGGCCGCAGAGCACCGACGCCGATGTGAACAGCGCGATGCCGAAAAGCAGCAGCGGCCGCCGGCCGAGCATGTCGGCGAGGCGCCCGGCACCGACGATCAGGATGGTGATGGCGAGCAGATAGGCAATCACGACCCATTGCACCTGTTGGAACGAGGCATCGAATGCCTGCATCAGCGAGGGAAGGCCGACGCTGGCGATGCTGGTGCCGAGCGACGACAGCAGCGTGGCCAGCGACAGGCTCGCCAGCGCCCATCCAGCCGATGGGATTTTCTGTGCGACCGATGCGTGCTCGTTGCGATGTTGCTCAGTGACTGCCACGGCGATCTCCCTTTGTCGGCTTCAGGTCGAAGCTTCGAAGATCTAATCGTTTGCAGGATGTGGCGGAACGCGCAGCATTTGCATTCTATTCGTGCGTTGCACGCCACATCAGCGGATTTCGTGCTAGGATCGAACCATGTCGCCGCCCGATCTCAACCTGCTCGTCGCCCTCGATGTCCTGCTGGACGAAGGCAGCGTGGCGCGTGCGGCGACGCGATTACGGCTCAGCCCCTCGGCGATGAGCCGCACGCTGGCGCGCCTGCGCGCGGCGACGGGAGATCCGCTGCTGGTGCGGGCCGGTCGCGGTCTGGTTCCAACGCCACGCGCGCAGGAACTGCGCCAGCAGGTCGGTCGTGTGGTTCAGGATGCGGAAACGCTGCTGCGCCCGGCGAGGCTGCTTGATCTGCCGGGCCTGGAGAGGACCTTCACGCTGCGCACCAATGAAAGCTTCGTCGAGGAGTTCGGGCCGCGCCTGATCGCCCGCATCCAGGCCGATGCGCCGGGCGTGCGGCTGCGTTTCGCGCCGAAGTCGGACAAGGACATGGCGTCACTGCGCGAAGCGGCGATCGACCTGGAAGTAGGTGTGGCCGGCGAGACCGGGCCGGAGGTGCGCATCCAGGCGCTTTTTCGCGACCGTTTCGTCTGCGCGGTGCGCAGCGGCCATCCGCTGGGCCAGGGCGCGATGACGCCGGAACGCTATGCGGCCGGCCGCCACATCAATGTTTCGCGGCGGGGCCGCGAAAGGGGGCCGATCGACCAGGCCTTGAGCCGGCTCGGATTGCAACGAATGGTCGTGTGCATGGCTTCCGGTTTTTCGGCCGCGCTCGCGATGGCGCGCGCCTCGGAGCTGATCGCCAGCGTGCCCGAGCGGCATACGCAAGGCGCGCGCGCCGGCATGCAGACTTTTTCCCTGCCGGTCGACATTCCGGCGGTCACCATTTCCATGCTCTGGCATCCGCGGCTCGATGCCGATCCGGCGCAGCGCTGGCTGCGGAGTTGTGTGCGCGACATTTGCGTGAAGTCCTGATCGCGCAAGCCGCGCCGCAGCCGTCAGCGCGGCATGGCTGCCTCTAGCACCTTGAAAATCCGCTCGTCTTCGCATTGCGCAACGTTGAAGCGCAGGAATCGGCTGGCTGATTGCGACAGGCTGAACGCGTTCCCGGGCGCCAGCACGACATTGGCCGCAAGCGCGCGGCGGGCAACCTCGGCTGCGTCCACTGCATCCGGCAGGCTGCACCAGAGGAACAGACCGGCGGGCTGCTCGATCCAGGGCGTGATCCCGATCGCCTTCAGCCGAGCGCCTGTCTCGATCATGGCGCGTGAGAGCCGGGCGCGCAGCAGGTCCATGTGCTTGCGATAGCTGCCATCCCTGAGCAGGGTCAGCACCAATTCGGCCGCGAGCCGCCCGCCGCCGAAGGTGGTGGCGATCTTGAGGTCGGCCAGCCCTTCCATCCAGTCACGGGGCGCGGCGATGAACCCGCAGCGTATCGAGGCCGAAAGCGTCTTGGAGAAACTACCGATATGGACGACACGCTCGAGACCGTCGAAAGCCGCGAGCCTTGGGGCAGGAGCGTGTTCGAAGTCGGCGAAGATGTCGTCCTCGACGATGGTCAGGTCCGATTGATCGGCGAGCTTGAGCAGCCGGTGCGCGGTGACCGGCGACAGGATCGCGCCGGTCGGGTTGTGGATGGCGGAGTTGGTGATGTAGAGGCGCGGCCGATGCTCGGCCAGCGCCTGCGCGAACAAGTCGATATCCGGTCCCGATGGCGTATAGGGGACGCTGACGACCTTGGCCTGATGGGCACGCAACAGTGCGTGGAAATTGAAATAGCAGGGATCGTCGACCAGCACTGTATCGCCGGGTTCGAGCAGGAACCGGCACAGGAGGTCGATGGCCTGCGTGCCCGATTCCGTCAGCATGATCTGTTCGGGGGAAGCCTCGATGCCATGCGTGGCCATGCGCCGCGCCAGCAATTGGCGCAGCGGCGGCAGCCCGAGCGGCGTGCCGTAGTCGGCAAGGGCCACATCATCGGCGCGCGCCACGTTGCGCAGCGCGCGACGTAGCGCTGCCTGAGGCATCCACGAGGCGGGCAGCCAGCCGCAGCCGGGCTTCAGCATCTCATCGCCCGCTTCCAGCGACTGCCGCGAAACCCAGAGCGGATCGACGGCGCGATCGAGTCGGGGGCCGATCTCGGCCAGCGACAGCGGCGCCAGCGATCCGGCGGCATAGAAGCCGGAGCCTGGCCGGGAACGGATCGCGCCTTCCGCCGCCAGTCGCTCATAGGCCTCGACCACTGTCGATTTGGAAACCTGCATGGATTTGGCGAAGGCGCGGATCGAGGGCAATCGGGCGCCGGGCGTGAGGCTGCGCGCGGCAATTCGCTGGCGGATGGTGGACATGACGCCTTCGACAAGGGTTCCGCTGTTGTCGAATCTCGCTGATACGTTCATCTGTACCTTCCGGCAAACCATTACAGTTTTGTTGAATTGTACTGCATTGTCTCTGGTGACGCCATGGGTATGGGCCCGATAGAGGGCGCAACGGATGGAGTGCCTGCAATGGACAAGACGACGAGCGGCTGGGTGAGCGGATTCATCGGCGTGTTGATTTTCAGCGGCTCCTTGCCGGCAACGCGCGTGGCGGTGATGGATCTCGATCCGACATTCCTGACGTCGGCGCGCGCGGTGATAGCAGCTTTGCTTGGCCTCGCGCTGCTGCTCGTCTTCCGCGAGAAGCGCCCGGAGCGTCATGACCTGATGTCGCTTGTCATCGTCGCGTTGGGTGTGGTGGTCGGCTTTCCCTTGCTGACAGCCTTGGCGCTGAAGCATGTCACCTCTGCTCATTCCATCATCTTCGTCGGCCTGCTGCCGCTGGCGACCGCGATCTTCGGCGTGCTGCGCGGGGGCGAGAGGCCGAGACCGGCCTTCTGGCTGTTCTCATGCCTCGGCAGCGCGCTGGTGGGCGGGTTTGCCCTTGCGCAAGGCGTGACGGCCTCGCCGGTTGGCGATGCACTGATGCTCGCCGCAATCGTCGTTTGCGGCCTGGGCTACGCAGAAGGCGCCGCGCTGTCGCGCAGGCTGGGCGGTTGGCAGGTGATCTGCTGGGCGCTGGTGCTGTCACTGCCGGTCATGCTGGTGGTGACCCTGGTCACCTTGCCACCGTCCTTCGCCACGGTCGGGACCAATGCATGGATCGGGCTTGCCTATGTCTCGCTGTTCAGCATGCTGATCGGCTTCGTGTTCTGGTATCGCGGCCTCGCGCAAGGCGGCATCGCCGCCGTGGGGCAGTTGCAACTGCTGCAGCCCTTCTTTGGCCTCGCCCTGGCGGCGTCCCTGCTGCATGAACAGGTCAGCCCCCTGATGGTCGTCATCACGCTCGGCGTGGTGCTGTGCGTATTCGGCGCCAAAAAGTTTGCCAGGCGGGATTTGCCACGGCCCGCAACCGGCGCCGCTGGCTAAAACTTCGTCACCACACCGATGCCGATGCCTTCGAAGCCGCCCATCGCCATCAGTGCAGCCGGCGCTTCCTCAAGGCTGATCTTCTTGCCGACCAGAAGCTCGGGTTTCAGCTTGCCGGTGCGGATCATCTCCATCATCGCGGGGTAGCGGTAGGCCTGCATGCCGTGGCTGCCGAGGATTTCGAGCTCGAACGCGATCACCTTGTCCATCGGAACCTGCGGGCGGGCGTGATCGCCCAGCATCAGGCCGACCTGCACATGGCGGCCGCGCCGGCGCAGATTGGCGATCGAATTGAACGAGGTCGTGGGATGACCGAGTGCATCCATGGACATATGCACGCCGCCATTGGTGATCTGCTTGACCGCCTTGACGACGTTCGGGGTCGTCGCCGCGTTGATGGTCGCCACCGCGCCGATCTTCCTGGCAAAGTCCAGCTTCTCTTCGGTGAGGTCGATGGCGATGACATTGGCACCCATGGCGCTGGCGATCATGATCGCCGACAGGCCGACGCCGCCGCAGCCATGCACCGCCACCCATTCGCCCGGCCTCACCCGGCCCTGGTCGACGATGGCGCGGAACGAGGTGACGAAGCGACAGCCGAGGCTGGCGGCAGTGGCGAATTCCATCTCGTCGGGCAGGCGCACGAGGTTGGTGTCGGCGTGCTCGATGGCGACATATTCGGCGAACGAGCCCCAGGCGTTGAAGCCCGGCTGGGACTGGTGCTCGCAGACCTGGTGATTGCCGGACGTGCATTCGAAACAATGGCCGCAGCCGACGGCGAACGGGACGGTGACGCGCTCGCCAGCCTTCCAGCGGGTCACCTGCTTGCCGGCGGCTACCACGACGCCGGCCAGCTCGTGACCGGGGACATGCGGCAAGCGGATATCGGCGTCATGGCCCATCCAGCCGTGCCAATCGCTGCGGCACAGGCCTGTCGCCTCGACCTTGATGACGACGCCGTCCGGCGCCGGCTTCGGATCGGGAACGGTCTGGATCGTCGGCGCCTCGCCGAATTTTTCGAAGACGACGGCTTTCATCGGCAACTCCACCTTGCGCGCACTTCGGGAAACGATAGCCGATTCCCTGGCCGGTCAAGCGGAAATCGATTCCGCCAGACAAGTCGGCC
Source organism: Mesorhizobium sp. B2-6-1 (assembly GCF_006440475.1). Classification (NCBI taxonomy): domain Bacteria; kingdom Pseudomonadati; phylum Pseudomonadota; class Alphaproteobacteria; order Hyphomicrobiales; family Phyllobacteriaceae; genus Mesorhizobium; species Mesorhizobium sp. B2-6-1. The sequence goes on along the minus strand of NZ_VFUH01000008.1, from coordinate 227,412 downwards.
GTTTGGGCATACGCCGATGGCGACGCTGCGCGTCGCCGAATGAAGGTTACTCGGCATCGATCTGGTTTTGCGGCGCGGCGTTCTGGAAGGCCGGCAGGGCCATGCAAGCGGCATTGATGCGCGAGATCGTCGGGTAGGGCGCCATATCGACGCCGAAACGGGCATTGCTGGTGACTTGTGCCGCCAGGCAGATATCGGCCAGCCCCGGCGTGTCGCCGTGGCAGAAGGTGCCGGTCTCGGGCGAAGCCATCAACAGGTCTTCGAGTGGCTTGAAACCCTCTTTGACCCAGTGCCGGAACCAGTTGGCGACATCCTCGTCGCCGGCGCCGAACAGGGTTCGCAGCGCGGTCAGGATACGCAAATTATTCACCGGATGGATATCGCAGGCAATCATCTGCGCCAGCATCCTGACGCGGGCGCGCCCAACTGCGTCCTTCGGCAGCAGAGGCGGTTCGGGCGTCGTCTCGTCGAGAAATTCGATGATCGCCAGCGATTGCGTCAGCAGGGTGCCGTCGCCCAGGATCAGCGCCGGCACCAGGCCCTGCGGGTTGACCGCGAGATAGGCCGGTTCGAGATGCTCGCCATGGCGCAGGTGATGCGGCACGTAGTCATAGGTCAGCCCCTTCATCTCCAGCGCAATCCGCACCCTGTAGGAGGTGGAGGAGCGGTAGTAGTTGTGAAGGACGATGTCGCTCATGCATTCACCGATTTGGTTGGCCGATGGTCACTTCGATCGTGCCGATGCCGTCGACGCCGCCGGTCATCGTCTCCCCGGGGTTGACCGCGCCGACGCCGGCCGGCGTGCCGGTGAAGATGAGGTCGCCTGGCTGCAATTCCATGCCTTCGCTGCAGATCGAGACGATGTCGGAGATCGGCCAGATCAACTCGGCGAGGTCGGCGTCCTGCCGGATCTTGCCGTCGACAGCCAGCCAGATACGGCCCTGGTTCGGATGGCCGGATTTTTGCGCGGGAACCAGAGGACCGCACGGCGCGGAGCGGTCGAAAGCCTTCGACCAGTCCCATGGCCGCGCCGCTTTCTTGGCTTCGTCCTGGAGATCGCGGCGGGTGAGGTCGATGCCGACGGCATAGCCCCAGACATGATCCAGCGCCTGGGCGCGCGGGATGCGGAAGCCCGACTTGCCGATCGCGACCACCAGTTCGATCTCATGGTGCAGGTTGGTCGTCAGCGGCGGGTAGGGGATCGTAGCGCCGGAGTCTGCCACCGCATCGGCGGGCTTGGTGAAGAAGAAGGGTGGATCGCGCTCGTCATTGCCGAACTCCCTGATATGCGCGGCGTAGTTGCGCCCGACGCAGAAGATGCGGCGCACCGCAAATCGCTCGTTCGAGCCGGCCACCGCGACCGAGGGCGTTGGCGGAGCGGGGAGGACAAAGGCGGTCATGGTCTGTCTCTGCAGTTGGATGTCGGGCCGCGGGCACCTTCGGCCGAATTGAGAGGCCGGGCAAGGCGTCGCTTTTCATAAAGCATTGGCCGGCCGGCCGTATAAGGAATCCGGAGTTTCCATCACTTTCGGGGCGATGCATCGTCCGCTGGGATAGACTATTTGCCAATAAGTCGGCCATGGTCGCGGGATTATACTGCGGGCGGCAAACCGAAACGAGCCACATGACAGCAGCCACTGACAGCGCCCGGTTCCTGATCATCGACGATCATCCGCTGTTTCGCGAGGCGCTGCACAGCGCCGTGCAGATGGCCTACCCGGAGGTCGACACGGTGGAGGCGCGCTCGATCGCCGAGGCACTCGACCTGCTGGCCGGGACAAAGCCGTTCGACCTTGCCCTGCTCGATCTCAGCATGCCCGGGGTGCACGGCTTCGAGGGGTTGCTGCAGCTTCGGACCCGCTATCCGCGCCTGCCCGTGGTCATAGTATCCGGTTACGAGGAGCCCAAGATCATCTCCGAGGCGCTGTCCTACGGTGCTGCCGGCTTCATCCCGAAATCGGCGCGCAAGAGCGATCTGGCCAACGCCATACGCTCGGTGATGGAAGGTGCCATCTATGTTCCGGAAACTTATGAGGGCCGCCCGCCCGACGCCGACAGCACCGACCGCGCCGACATGGTGCAGCGCCTTTCGACATTGACGCCGCAGCAGTTGCGCGTGTTGCAGATGCTACGCCAGGGCCTGCTCAACAAGCAGATCGCCTATGAGCTGCAAGTGGGCGAGACCACAGTCAAGGCGCACGTCTCGGAGATCCTGCGCAAGCTCAACGTCTACAGCCGCACGCAAGCGGTGATCGAGGTTTCGAAGCTTGATAATGCGGAGCTTTTCAGGGATCAGGCGGGGTTTTGAGGGGCAGGTCTAAGCCAGCAGATGTGCCAGCAGCGCCCTTAGTTGCGCGGGCTTGAGCGGCTTGCGCATCAACTCGATGCCGCCGGCCCGCGCCGCCTTGGCGACGGCTTCGGAACTGTCGGCGGTGACGATCAGCGCCGGCACCGCGCGGCCGAGATAGCGGCGGACCTTCGATATGGTGGCGGTGCCGAGATCGCCGCCGTCGAGATGCTGGTCGGCTATGACGATGTCGGGCACCCAGTCCGTGTCGCCGAGCATGTCGAGCGCGTCGTCGGTCGAGGTCGCGGCGCGCACCAGGCATTGCCAGCGTTCGAGCAACGAGGTCATCGCCTGCAGCACCTCGACATCGTTCTCGACCAGCAGAACCTTGGTGCCGAACAAGCCATAGCCGCGCGGCCGCTCCAGGCTTGCAGCGCTGGCGACGGCGTCCGCCGTGGCACCGATGCCGACGGGGACATCGATGTGAAAAATCGTGCCGCGACCGACCTTCGAGGAAAACGTCACGGGATGGCCGAGCGCGCCGGCGATGCGCCGCACGATGGCCAGCCCGAGGCCGAGGCCGCCGCCGGCGAGTTCGGCATTGGCAGGCATGATGCCGCGATGAAATTCCTCGAACACCGCCTCGCGCTGGTCGTCGGGAATGCCGCAGCCGGTGTCGGCGACATCGATGCGGATGGCATCGCCGCGGTGCCTGGTGCCGACAAGGACACCGCCCGAGCGGGTGTAGCCCAGCGCATTGGAGAGGATGTTCTGCAGGATGCGGCGCAGCAGCGTGCGATCGGAGCGAACCACGGCGTTGACGGCGCGGAATTTCAGCGACAGGCCCTTCAGTTCGGCCACAGGCTGGAAATCCGACCGCAGCGACGAGAACAGCGCCTCCAGGCTGACGTCGCCAATGTCGGGCTGGACCACACCCGCATCGAGCTTGGAGATGTCGAGCAGCGTGCGCAGCAGGTCCTCCATCGTCTCCAGCGAGCGCTCGACCTGCCGTACCAGTTTCCGGCCCTCGTCGCTGGTCTGCACTTCGGCAAGGGCGGAGACGGACAGATGCGCCGCATTCAACGGCTGCAGCACGTCGTGGCTGGCCGCCGCGAGAAAGCGGGTCTTGGACAGGTTCGCCTGCTCGGCATTTTCCTTGGCGGCGCTGAGGTCGATGTTCGATTGTTCCAGCCGCCGCAAGGTCGAGTGCAGTTCCTCGGTGCGGGCGCGTACCCTGCTTTCCAGTGAGATCGCGGTCTGGAACAGCGAGAAGGCGTTGCCTTGCTGGTCCATCGAGCGCTCGACGCGGCTGACCAGCGCAGCGTTGATCTTCTTCAGCCTGTCGGGATCGTCTATGTCCTTGAGGGGCACGGCAGCGCTCACTCGGCGGCCGGGCGCTCGCCGAAGGCGATGCCGGTGAAGGTCTGGTTGAGATGCATCGACCGGTATTGTTCGCCATAGGTGCCGAAGCCGATGACGTTGTTGACCCGGTAGAGTTCGGAAATCTCGCGAAAGACCTGGCGGTTGCGCGCATCCAGCCGGCGCAGGACACAGTCGAAGCCGATGATCATGTCGATGCCGCCAAGCCTCGCCTCGACGTCGAGCAGAGCCGCGCGGGTCGATTCCACCATGTCCTTGGGTTGGGCGATCGACAGCACGACACCATCGTCGATGGCGCAGAAGAACGACAGCGAGCCGTCCGCATGCATCTTCTGGATGGAGCGGCAGTAATATTCACCGCCTACCTTCACCACCACCGGATGCGAGGCGAAGCTCAGCGGTGTCAGCGTCTGCGCGACGATGCCGACCGAAGCGGCATATTCCTCGGCCGCATTGGTGGCATTGAACTCGCGCACGATGCGGTGATCGGGATCGGACGCGGTGACCACCAGCTTTTCGTCGGTGGGAACGAAATTGTCGGTCTTGAAGACATGGAAAGGGATTTCCGTGGCGACCAGCACGATGATGGCGCTGTCGGAGGTGACCTTGCCGTTGGAGATCAGGCTCGTCGTCTCGAATTTCAGGTCGTCACCGGCGGAACCGCCGAGCAGTGGTATGTCATCGAGGCCCCAATGGATGGCCGAACTCACCGCTTCCTCGGCATAGGACAGTCCGTCGATGAAACAGAGCGCGAAGGTGTTCCTGGTCCGCTCGCCGCCGATGCGCCCATGCAGCGTACGTCGCAGATCCTCGACATCACCAGTGACCCTGTCCAAGCCCGATGACGAAAGGTTGTCGACCGTGGTGCTGACCGCGGTGAATGAACCCGAAGGGAGCAGCATGGCGAGGATATGGCCTTCCTCGAGGCCCTGCGGCGTGATTTCGCCGGCGGTCGAGCAGCCGGCGTAGTGTAGCGCCGGCGCATGGGCCGCGATTGCGCGCGAAAGGGCGCCGGCCTCGACAAGGCGCTGGGAAAAGAACAACAGGGCGAAGCCGGCCTCGATGGCGGCCGCCTCCGCCGCCACCGCGCGTGCGAAGACGTCCGGGTCGGGCTCGTCCGTGGTCAGCGCCGACAAACCGCATGCGTAGCGCGTCCGTGAAACGGTCAGCGACGTTCTCCCGCATTTCCTCCGACGCTGCCTGTGCGCGGCTGTTGATGTGCTTCTTGCGCCAACGTCGAAAGCCATTGTTGCCGCCAATCGGCATTTTGGCAATGGGGCGAGGGGAATGCGTGTTTCGCCCTGCCATGGCCGAAAGTACAATGATCCGGCTTTTGCGCCGCGCTGTTTTTTACGGCTTGTGCGGTGTACGAATAACGCATGGCCGAAGCCAACACCGCGTCGGCAGCGTGATGACCAAGGTGATACCCAGGGAGGATTCATGTCGGACGTTTCGTTGATGGTGAACGGAAAACAGGTCCGCGGTGCGGCCGAGGACCGGACGCTGCTGGTTCACTTCTTGCGGGAGAATCTCGGCCTCACCGGCACCCATGTCGGTTGCGACACCTCGCAATGCGGCGCCTGCATCGTCCATGTCGACGGCAAGGCGGTGAAGTCCTGTACGATGCTCGCGGTGCAGGCGTCCGGATCGAGCGTGGTGACGATCGAGGGACTTGCCAACGGTGCCGACCTGCATCCCGTGCAGACGGCGTTCAAGGAGCATCACGGACTGCAATGCGGCTTCTGCACGCCCGGCATGATCATGACGGCGACCGACATGATCAAGCGCCACCCCGAAGGCCTCGACGAAGCGACGGTGCGCGCAGAGCTCGAGGGCAACATCTGCCGCTGCACCGGCTACCACAACATCGTCAAGGCGATCCTCGCCGCATCGGAGGGGATGAGCGGCAAGGTCAGGCAAGCGGCGTGAGAAAAGTAGTGAGTAGTCGGTACGAACCGGCGCCGATCTCCACCACTCACTACTTCCTACTCACTATTTCGGGAGGAATTTCTGATGGGCATTGAAGGTGTTGGCGCTCGCGTGGCGCGCAAGGAAGACAAGCGGTTCATCACCGGCGCCGGTCGCTATGTCGACGACATGGTGGTGCCCGGCATGAAGCATGCGGCCTTCGTGCGCAGCCCGCACGCGCATGCCCAGATCGTGAAGATCGACGTCGACAAGGCTCAAGCCATGCCGGGCGTCATCGGCGTGCTGACCGGCAAGGAGCTGAAGGCCGATGGTATCGGCAATCTCATCTGCGGCTGGATGATCCATTCCAAGGACGGCTCCCCGATGAAGATGGGAGCCTGGTCTCCGCTGGCGGTCGACAAGGTTCGCTATGTCGGCGATGCGGTCGTCGTCGTGGTCGCCGACACCAAGGGCCAGGCGCGCGACGCCGCCGAAGCGGTCGAGATCACCTACAATGAACTCGAGGCGGTGGTGGATGCGACGAAGGCGCTCGAAAAGGGCGCTCCGCAACTCCATCCGGAAGCCGAAAACAATCTGATCTTCGACTGGGAGATCGGCGACGCCAAGGCGACCGACGCGGCGATCAAGGCGGCTTCCCACGTCACCCGCATGAAAATCGTCAACAACCGGCTGGTGCCCAACGCCATGGAGCCGCGGGCAGCGCTGGGCCACTACGACAGGGCGGAAGACCACTATACCTGCTGGACGACCTCGCAAAACCCGCATGTCGCCCGGCTGGTGATGAGCGCCTTCTACAACATCGCGCCGGAAAACAAATTGCGCGTCATCGCGCCCGATGTCGGCGGCGGTTTCGGCTCCAAGATCTATATCTATCCAGAAGAAATCGTCTGCCTGTGGGCGTCCAAGAAAACCGGCGTGCCGGTGAAGTGGGTGGCCGACCGCACCGAGAGCTTCCTCTCCGATGCGCATGGCCGCGATCATGTCTCGACAGTGGAAATGGCCTTCGACAAGAACAACAGGATCACCGGTCTCAAGGTCGACACGTTGGCCAATCTCGGCGCCTACATGTCGCTGTTCTCGTCCTGCGTGCCGACCTATCTCTACGCGACGCTGCTGTCGGGCCAGTACGATATCCCGGCGATCCACGCCAATGTCCGCACGGTCTACACCAACACAGCACCGGTCGATGCCTATAGGGGGGCAGGGCGGCCCGAAGCCACCTATCTCATCGAGCGCACGATGGAGACCGCGGCGCGGGAACTCGGCGTCTCGCCGGCGGAGCTTCGGCGGACCAACTTCATCACCACGTTTCCGCACCAGACGCCGGTCATCATGAACTATGACGCCGGCGACTATGGCGCCTCGCTCGACGCGGCGATGGAGGCCGCCGACTATGCCGGCTTTGCCGGACGCAAGGCGGAGGCCGCCAGGAACGGCAAGCTGCGCGGCATCGGCATGAGCTGCTACATCGAAGCATGCGGCCTGGCGCCGTCGGCCGCGGTGGGCTCGCTCGGCGCCGGCGTCGGCCTTTGGGAATCGGCCGAGGTGCGCGTCAATGCCGCCGGCACCATCGAGGTGCTGACCGGCTCGCACAGCCATGGCCAGGGCCATGAGACGACCTTCGCGCAACTGGTCAACGAACGGTTTGGGGTGCCGATCGACAGCGTCTCGATCGTCCATGGCGACACTGACAAGGTGCAGATGGGTATGGGTACCTACGGCTCGCGCTCGGGCGCGGTCGGAATGTCGGCGATTGCCAAGGCGCTGGACAAGGTCGAGGCCAAGGCCAAGAAGATCGCGGCGCACCTGCTCGAGGCCGACGAGGGCGACATCGTCATCGAGAACGGCGCGCTGAAGGTCGCCGGCACCGACAAAAACGTGCCGTGGTTCCAGATGGCGCTGGCGGCCTATACCGCTCATAATTTGCCCGGTGGCATGGAGCCGGGATTGAAGGAGACGGCGTTTTACGACCCGTCCAATTTCACCTTTCCGGCCGGCTGCTACATCTGCGAGGTCGAGATCGATCCGGAGACCGGAACGACCGAGATTATCCAGTTCGTCGCGGCCGACGATTTCGGCAACATCATCAACCCGATGATCGTCGAGGGCCAGGTGCATGGCGGCATCGCGCAGGGCATCGGCCAGGCACTGCTCGAAGGCGCCCACTATGACGCCGACGGCCAGCTTCTGACAGCGAGCTACATGGACTACACCATGCCGCGCGCGGATGACCTGCCTTCGTTCAAGGTCTCGACCTCGAACACGCCGTGTCCGGGCAATCCGCTCGGCATCAAGGGCTGCGGCGAGGCCGGCGCTATCGGCTCGCCGCCGGCGGTGATCAACGCCATCACCGACGCCATAGGAATCTCTGACATCGCCATGCCGGCTTCGCCGTCTACGGTGTGGGCCGCGATCCGTGCGGCGAAGCACTGAAAAAAGGAGAGTGAGTAGTGAATAGTGAGTAGTGAACAAAAACGCGGTTGCCGCGGCAATTGATCACCCGCTATTCACCACATTACCGACCAATGCCTACTCACTAATCACTACTGACTACTGACTATCCACTCTTCACCAGGGAGAGCCTCCAAATGTACGCAGTCAATTACCACCGCGCCGCCTCAGTCGCCGATGCCGCGAAGCTCGTCACGGGCGGCGACGCCAAGTTGCTGTCGGGCGGCATGACCCTGATCCCGGCCATGAAGACGCGGCTGGCGGCCCCCTCCGATGTCGTCGACCTGTCGCGGATCAAGGAATTGCAAGGCGTGACAGTGTCCGGCAGGGCAGTCACGATCGGCGCCGCCACCACGCATTTCGATGTTGCCAGCGACGACAAGTTGAAACAGGCCTGCCCGGCGCTCGCGCATCTGGCATCGCTGATCGGCGATCCGGCAGTGCGCTATAGGGGCACGATCGGCGGCTCGATCGCCAACAACGACCCTGCGGCCGATTATCCAGCGGCCATGCTGGCGCTAAATGCCACCATCATTACCAACACGCGCCAGATCGCGGCCGACAAGTTCTTCACAGGCCTGTTCGAGACGGCGCTGGAGGACGGCGAAATCCTCACGGCCGTCACCTTCACCGCGCCGGCAAAGGCAGCCTATAAAAAATTCCGCAATCCGGCCTCCCGCTACGCCATTGTCGGCGTGTTCGTGGCCAAGGGTGAGGACGGCGTCAGGGTGGCCGTGACCGGGGCCGGCGACGATGGCGTCTTCCGCTCGAAGGAGATCGAGGCCGCGCTCGCGAAGGACTTCGTGGCTTCGGCGCTCGACGGCGTCAAGGTGCCGGCGACCAAGCTGATGAGCGATATCCACGCTTCCGCCGACTACCGTGCCAATCTGGTCGCGGTCATGGCCAAGCGCGCGGTGGCCGCCGCCAACGCCTGATTCCTTCCTGCTCCTGTCAGGCAGGAGAGGGACTTCTCGCCCCTTTTCCGCAGACGGGCGCATTGTGGCAATCTCGCACTTGCACAAAGCGATATTGCACTGCACTATGCCGGCGATCAAACGCGAGCCGGGTTCGGAGTGTTCATCACGACCTGCGACCCTATTCGCATGTTTCAATGCGAAGGGAGCGGCATGACCGACATCTCCGCGACGCATGTTGTGCCGCCAAGATCCGTCGCCGACAGATCCGCCAGGACAAGACTGGCCTATCTCGACGGCTGGCGCGGACTTTCGATCGCGCTGGTGCTCATTGGCCATTTCTTTCCCGTTGCAGGGATCAATCTCGGCGTACTGGGCGTCGAATTCTTCTTCGTGCTCAGCGGCCGGCTGATGGCCGAGATCCTGTTCGTCGAGCGCTACCCGCTGAAGAAATTCTTCAAGCGCCGCTTCTCCCGCATCTATCCCGCGCTGCTGGTGTTCGTGATCGTTTCGATGATTGCGCTGTCGGGCACGTTCGTCGCCTTCAAATGGAAGGCGGCGCTGACGGCGCTGACATTCACCTACAACTATGCCGGAATTCTCGTGAACCGCGCCGGCGCGCTCGACCACATCTGGTCGCTCTGTGTCGAAGAGCATGCCTACATCATCCTGGCAGCGATCAGCGCACTTGTCGCAAGCCGTAGCCGCGTCATCCCGCTGCTCCTGGTGCTGGCGGTGCTGGCCATGGCAAACGGTGCGGTTTCGTACTGGTTCCTGCACATGGACTACGAGACCACATACTGGCGCACCGACGTGCATATTGCGTCGATCCTGCTGTCGGCCGCCATCTGCCTGCTGAAGACCGACGGCAAGCTGCCGGCCCTGTTGAAGGGCCCTTATGTGGCGGTGGCGGCGGCCATCGCGGCGGTGCTTCTGTTCATGGACCCGGTACCAACCCCGATCCACTATCTGGTCGCCGTGCCGCTCCTGGCGCTTGCCGTCAACGCTCTCGATTTCAGCACGAGATTGTTTTCTGGACTGCTGTCGTCCTGGCCTATGGCGACGCTGGGTCTATGGTCCTATTCGCTCTATCTGTGGCAGCAGCCATTCTACAAATTCGTCTATGAGCGAGGCAGCGACCCATGGCTGATGCTGGCTGGGGTCTTTACCTGCGCGCTCTGCAGCTATTATGTCATCGAGCGGCCGTCGCGTGAGTGGCTGAACCGCAACTGGTGAGTGACGCCGCAGTGTCCCTCCCTTGCGTTGCCTAGCGGCCAAGGTCAGCCTCGCTCGATGCCGCCTGTCCGGCAGCTTGTTTGGTAAGTTCGTCCTAATATAGCCAGGGGTGACCTGGCGATCTGCTTGCCGGATAGCCCAATGTCCTTAGACATTGGTATTATGGCAGCTATTCCTTGTTGTCCCGCCCCGTGCTCCGCCTAGTTTATACGAATCGGAGCATTGCATGGGAGGATGGAATGGCAACGACCAGGGAAAACGCTGGCGGCTGGCTCGACCGCTCGCGCACGATCGCCGAGCCCGGTTTCAGCAGATGGATGGTGCCGCCGGCGGCGTTGTGCATTCATCTTTGCATCGGTCAGGCCTACGCGTTCAGCGTCTTTAACCTGCCGATGTCGAAACTGATCGGTATCACCGATTCGGCGCCCGACGACTGGAAGCTGACCGGACTCGGCTGGATTTTTTCGATCGCGATCCTGTTTCTTGGCCTCGCGGCAGCCTTCGGCGGCGGTTGGCTGGATCGCGTCGGCCCGCGCAAGGCGATGGTCGCGGCCGCCTGCTGTTTCGGTGGCGGTTTCATCGTGTCGGCGCTCGGCGTCACCTTGCATCAACTGTGGATCATCTATCTCGGCTACGGCGTCCTGGGCGGCATCGGCCTCGGGCTCGGCTACATCTCGCCGGTCAAGACGCTGATCACCTGGTTTCCCGACCGGCCGGGCATGGCGACCGGCATGGCGATCATGGGGTTTGGCGGCGGAGCCTTCATCGCTTCGCCGCTTTCGGTCTATCTGCTGAAGCTGTTTTCGACCCCGCAGCATATCGGTGTCGCCGAAACCTTCATCGTGCTGGGCATTGTCTACTTCATCTTCATGCTGATCGGCGCTGTCATCGTCAGGGTGCCGCCCGATGGCTGGCGTCCGGCCGGCTGGACGCCGCCGACGACACAAAACACGATGGTGACAACCGCCAACGTCCATCTCGACGACGCGTTGAAGACACCGCAGTTCTGGCTGTTGTGGGGCGTGCTGTGCCTCAACGTGACGGCCGGCATCGGCGTCCTCGGCCAAGCCTCCGCCATGAGCCAGGAGATGTTCCCGGGACGCATCACGCCGGCCGCCGCCGCCGGCTTCGTCGGCCTGCTATCGATCTTCAACATGCTCGGCCGCTTCTTCTGGGCGTCGACCAGCGACTATATCGGCCGCAAGACGACCTACGCGGTCTTCTTCGTGCTGGGCGTGATCCTTTATGCGGTGGTGCCGTGGACGGGCCAGTCGGGCAACGTGTTCCTGTTCGTGCTGTTCTATGGCGTCATCTTGAGCATGTATGGCGGCGGCTTTTCCACCATTCCGGCCTATCTGCGCGATGTCTTCGGCGTGCGGTATGTCGGTGCCATCCATGGCCGCCTGCTGACGGCGTGGTCGGTGGCGGGCGTGCTGGGGCCGGTCCTGGTCAACTACATCAGGCAGTACCAGATCGATGCAGGAGTAGCGAAGGCCGATGCCTACACGGTCACCATGTACATTATGGCCGGCCTGCTCGTCGTCGGTTTCCTGCTCAACCTGATGATGCGGCCGGTGGATGCACGGTTCCACATGAAGGCCGAACCGGCTGCAGCGTAAGGAGAGTGATCATGGCGCAAGACAACAGCAATTCTGTCAAATTGGTCCTTGCCTGGCTGCTGGTCGGCATCCCGCTGTTGTGGGGGTTCTGGACGACGCTGGTCAGTGCAGCGGCGTTGTTCCAGTAGCGGCAGAGACCTGGAAAGGAGCAGCGCTCAGGCGATGATCCGCCTGACGTAGTAGCGCACCGCCTTCTTGCCGCCGTGGATCACCGCGTCGCCGACCTCGGTGAAGCCGAGCGCGGCATGGAAGGCGTCCGAAGCCGGGTTGGGCGGGTCGGCATTGACCTCGCATGTGACCAGTGCATGGCCGGCGCGCGTGGCGTGCTCGAACAGGTCTTGGTAGAGCAGGCGGGCATGGCCGCGGCCACGAGCTTGCGCCGCCACCACGACGCGATCGACATAGACGAAGCGCTCGTAGCGTTCGCGAAACCAGAGAAAATTCGGACTGTCGTACCGAGCCCCTTGATCGAAGGTCATGATGAAGGCTTCGAGCGCGCCGATGCGGCGCGCATAGAACGCCTCGCCAAGCAGGAAAGACAGGCGCTCGGGCTCAAGCCACGACAATTCGGCGGCATGCTCGTTGTTGAGCGCGAGTATGGCCGCTTCGTCGCTTTGCCTGACACGGCTGATCGGGGAGAGGGCGGTCATGCCTTGGCCGCCGCGATCGTCGCTGCCACAAGCGGCGTATCGGTGAGCGTATTGCGATACTCGCGGTCGAGATCGGAGCCACCCATGCCGACCTTGGGATTGCGGTAGCGCATGGCGCTGGGCACGTCCTTAAGGACGGCGAAATGCATTTCGGACAGTCCGGTCCTTTGCCGCACCTCGGCAATGTTGCCGAGATCGAGCCCGCCGCAGCCGAGAATGACGATGCGGTCGCCCCCCTGTCGCACCAGGTCCGCCAGCAGCGACAGGCCCTCCATCGCCGTGTCGCGTTGGCCGCTGGTCAGCACGCGGCCGACCTTGCAACGGATCAGCGCTTCCAAAGCCTCGGCCGGGTCGCGCGTCATGTCGAAAGCGCGGTGACACGTGACGTTAAGGCCGCCGGCGGCCTCCGTCAGTTCGCTCATGCGGCGCTCATCGATGGTGCCTTCGGCGGTGAGGCAGCCGAACACCACGCCGGGCACGCCGAGGTCGCGCAGGGCGGCTACGTCGGCCAGCATCGAACGGTACTCGGTTTCGCTGTAGAGAAAATCGCCGCCACGCGGCCGCACCATGACATGGAACGGCACAATCGCCTGGTCGAGCGCGGCGCGCACGGTTCCCAAGCTCGGCGTGATGCCGCCTTCGACGAGGCTGGCGCACAGTTCGACCCTGTCGGCGCCGCCGGCCTGTGCGGCCAGAAGGCCATCAATGCCCTCGACACAGATTTCGATCAGCGGCGGGCGGGCTTCTTCAGTCAAGGTGTGATCCTGTCCATGATGTTGTGAGAAGCCCGTAGCACCCGCGCGGCGGGCGCGAAAGCAGGAACGGCACGGCGCATTGGACCAGGGGGCATTTCCCTGCTTGACAGTCTTATAACTACATGGTTATGAGTTAACCCATAGCCATCGAGTTATTGATCGCGAGCGGTGGCTCGACGACGACTAAGAGGAGCACGGCATGACACAGACCAAATCGATCGTCGTTGAACGGCTGATTCCGCATTCGGCGGAGAAGATATGGCGTGCGCTGACAGTGCCCGAACTCGTCGCAGAATGGCTCATGCAGAATGACTTCGCGCCGCAAGAGGGGCATCGCTTCACGTTCCGCGCTTCACCGGTACCGGGCTGGTCCGGGGTGACGAACTGCGTCGTGCTGAAAGTCGAGGCGCCACGCCTGCTTGCCTATAGCTGGGGCGACGGAAGCGAATCCGACAGCGGACTGAAAACCGTGGTGACCTGGTCGCTCACGCCTGAGGGCGCGGCGACCCGGGTGCGGATGGAGCACTCGGGGTTCCGGCCGGCCGACGAGCGTGGATATGTCGGCATGGGAAGCGGCTGGCCGCGTATTCTTGAGCGACTTGAGCAGGTGGCTGCGAAGCAAGGCTGAGCGCCGACTCTCCTCGACCAACCGGTCGCCATGGCCGGCGAACCACAACAAGTCTCCCGGATGCGCCGCTTCCGGGCATGGCAAACCGCGCCATGTTCAAAGGTTTCAAACGGAGAAAGACCATGGAAGCCAGGCTCAAGAACCCCGTGATGCTCATCCCCGGCGCCCTGCAGGCGCTGCTGGCGCTGGACAAGTCGACCGAGGCGGCCGATTTGCCCTATGTGACGCGCAAGCTCGTCCATCTGCGCGCCAGCCAGATCAATGGCTGCTCGGTTTGCGTCGACATGCATGCGCGCGAACTCAAGAAGGCTGGCGAGAAGGACGAACGCATCTTTGCCTTGTCGGCCTGGCGGGAGACGCCGTACTTCACCGATGCCGAACGCGCCGCGCTTGCCCTTGCCGAAGCCGGCACAAGGCTGGCCGACAGAACGGATGCCGTGACGGACGAGGTATGGGACGAGGCCGCCCGGCACTATGACGAAAAGGCGCTTGCCGGGCTCGTCATCCAGATCGCCGTGATCAACGCCTTCAACCGGCTGAACGCCACGACACGCCAAATGGTCGGCGCCTGGGGCTAAGGCCGCGCGAAGGCGAGCCGTGCCACGGTGCAATGGCGGCTGGACTCGCGGTGCACCAAACCTGCTTGCCTAGCCGGGCCGGGTCGCGGCCGGCGGCAATTCGAACAGTTTGGCGCCATTTTCCTCGCCGCGTTCGACATAGCCGATGGTGCGAAACCATTTTGCGATTTCCGGTCCCGTGAGCCAACTGCGGGAGTGAATAGGGAGATTGCCGGCGAGCGCCTGGATCTGCCTGATATGCCGCCTGCAGAAACGCACGGTCGCGGCCCTGAAAAAGCCCTCGCGCGCCGCGAACAGCGTGTCCGCGGCGTCGCCATGCTCGTGCCAGGCGACGATTGCTACGGTCCCGTCGCTGTCGACAAGGGCATGGGCGCGGCCCTCCTTCAGGTTCATCATCAGATTGTCGTAGGCGACCTTGCTGTCCTTGCCCGCGGCGATGTATTCGTCGGACATCCGCTTGGACAAATGGCGAAACACGTCTTCCAGATCGCCGACCGTCGCTGTTCGTGCTCTCATTTCTGCTCCTTGAGCCCCGGCAGGGAGTTTGCTCCAGGAAAAGGCATTCACCAAGCAAAGGGATTTCGCGAAAAACCCAACGGGGGGAATCCGGTTCCGCCGGTAAGGCGGGCAACCGGCGTAGCATCGTCAGCCCGGTCGTGCGGAACCGGATGTGAAGAGCTGGGCCAACGCTTAACGCGGCGCGCTCCCGTGGCGAGACAGTTCGAGGAGCCGGAGCAGCGGTGGCTTACTGGCGCAAAACCGTGTTCTTGGTGCCTTCCTCGACCTGGTCGATCACCAGCAGCTTGACCGGGCCTTCACCGATATTGGTGGCCTGATGCCACTGCCCGATCATCTCGATGATGAAATCGCCAGTCTTGTAGGTGTTGCTGTTGCCGGTCTCGACATTGGTGACCTTCAACGTGCCGGCCTCGACATAGGCGTAGCGCGGGAACGGATGCTTGTGCACCGGCAAGGTCGCGCCCGGCGCTATGTCGTAGGTCGACACCAGCACCTGCACGTTCTTCTGCGGCAGCGTGATCGGCTGGCCGGAAGCGGTGGTCGTGCGCGAGGCGAGGGGTGTCACGACGACGGGTGTGCCGCTGCTGTCCAGCGCATGAGCGCCGGTCGCGAACGCCGCAGCCGCCAGCAGCAATGCCGATGCCAGGACTTTTCGCATGATTCCTCCCCAAACCGCCGCATCTATCGCGCCGCGAAGGCCGGTGCGCAAGCATGTCCCTGACGAATCTGATTGGACTCGCTGGCCTGGACGTGGCGGGCGACGTGTCAAATCGCTGCGGTAAGCTGGATCTCGACACGGATCTCGGGCAAGGCGAAGCTCGCCCCGACCGTGGCGCGTGCCGGGGGCTCCACGCCGTCGAGCCATGTGACCCAAGCCTTGTTCATCGCGTCGAAGTCTTCGACATCCCTCAACCAGATCTGCGCGACCAGCAGCTTCGATCTATCCGAACCGACGCTCGCCAGAAGGCGATCCGCCTTTTCCAATATCTCCTTCGTCTGGTCAGACGTGCCGGTTTTCTTGTCATCGGCCGTCAAGCCCGAGAGATAGGCCGTGCCGTTGTGAACGACGATACGGCTAAGCCGTTCGTTCTTGTCGAATCGTTCGATGTTCCCCATGGCGGAGGCCCCTGGTTGCGTTGGTCAAAAGCAGGCCGCCGTACGCAATCCAGCGGTCTGCTGAGCGGGATCAGACGTGCGCGACAGCGGAGCGCTGGGCGTGGGCCTGGAAGAAGCGTTGCGGACGAAACGTTTCCATTTCGTCATGGATTTTGCCGCGCACGACTTCGTCGGCGACCACCTTGCCCAATTGCGGGCCGATGGTCACACCACTGTGCGTTACGGCCATGTAGTGGCCGACGATATCCGGCATGGCGCCGGCACAGGTGTAGCCGTCCTCCGGGAACGGCCGGACCGTCGTGCGAATGGCTTCCACACCTGCGTCGCGGAGCGAAGGCAGGACCTTGGTCGCCGCATCCAGGAGCGTCGCCGCCTCGTTCCCGGCAGGGCTGAGCACCTCCGGCTTCTCCAGGGTCATGTCTACCGAGACCTTATGGATCATGATGCGCCCCGCTCCGTCGGGACGGATATCCAGATCGTCGGCATGCAGCTGGCTTCGGAGCGTCAACGCCACCGGCGGGGTGAAGGCGAGCACGCCTATGGTCGAGGAAAGTGGAATACCCTGGGCATCGCCGAGCCTCTCACTAGACCAGCCGCCGGTGCAGCTCACGACGGCATCCGCAGCGTGTCGGCCTCTGTTCGCCGTCCGAACTGCCCGTACGCGCCCGCTTTCGGTCTCGATCTCGGTCACGCGTGAACCGAGTTTGACCTGTGCTCCCCAGCGCTCCTTCGCCGCCCGCAAAAGCCAGGCCGAGTAGAGCACCGGATCGACCCAGCCCTCTTCCGGATAGTAGGAGATTGGACAATCGCCGAAGGCGGAGGCATCGATATCGGGCTCCATCTCGGCGACGCGCTTCTTGTCGATCCACTCGACGCCGTAGCCCCATTCCTTCATCTGCCTGAAGTTCTCGAAATAATCGTCCATCGACTCCGGCACTGTTCGCCAATCGAAACTGCCGGTCTGGGTGAACCAGGGAGCGACGCCGAAGTCGCGCTTGAGTTCAAGATGGGCGCGCATTCCCGAGACGTTCAGATCGAAATACGGCCGGGGCTGCTTGGTCGTCGCATTTGTCCAGGCAAAGCTTACCGCCGACGTGCCGCCTGCTATCCGTCCGGCCTCCAGCACGACGACGCTTGCTCCCGCCTTGGCGCATTCATAGGCGGCGGAACTGCCGACGATACCGGAACCAATGACCACGACACGCATAAAAATGACCTCCAAAAATTCCCGGGCTAATGACGTCATCCGATACGAGTAATCTCTGAAAGACGAATCGATGCAAATGCCGCTATATCGTTGAGAGATGTTGCTGGAGTTCTTGACAGTACTGCTGACGCCGCTCTTCTTAATTCGATCGGCGCCTGCGATGTGTTTGCAACCCCGCACAACATCCTCGGTTGCCTGAAAACATTGCAATGGGTGCCAACTGCGGTCAATTGAACTGGTCGCTGCCGTTCATGGCCAAAAGTTATGAACCAATGTCCCAGCCATCTGCGGCTGCCCAGGTCGGCCCATTAGCCCGCACGGGCAACTTCTCGTGCGAAGTTATCAAATTCGGGCGCAACCGTTTGCGAGAGCAATGCTACGCTTATCGGCGCATCGGGGATCGCGGAATGGAAGAGACTGCACGGTGAGTGGCGAGCCGGAATTCCTCCTGATCGACAAGAACGCGATCCGGGACATTTTGAGCCTATCCCTGGCTCTTGAAGCGACCGAGGCCGCACTGCGCAAAACATCGAGCGGCATGGCGCGCCAGCAGATCAGGCGCACACTTGAGCTGCCGGGTGCGGCCGGGAGTTGTCTGTCGCTTATGTATGCTGCGCTGGATGACCGGCCGCTGTTCGGGGCGAAGGTGCTTTCCGTGTTTCCTGACAATTTCGCGCATGGGTTCGCGTCTCATCGCGGCGGTGTCTTCCTGTTCGACAAGGATCATGGACGGCCTGTAGCCTTGATCGACGGGGGAGAGCTTACGGCTTGGCGGACCGCGGCGGCCAGTGCTGTCGCGACGAGGGCACTTTCGCGCGAAGACAGCACCTCGCTGACACTGTTCGGATATGGCGAGCAAGCGCGCCGGCATGTCGCGGCTATTGCGGACGTCCGGCCGATCCATGCGATCCATGTTTGGGGTCGCGACTTTGCAAAGGCGCAGCACTTCGCCGAGGAGCAGTCAGCCGCCGGATTCCAGGCGAAGGCACATCGCGACCCTGGCGAGGCCGTTCGCGAGGCCGACATCATCTGCACCACGACATCTTCCGAAAAGCCGGTGCTGTGCGGCGAATGGCTTCCGCCTGGTGTCCATATCAATGCGGTCGGGGCGAGCGTCGCTTCATGCCGCGAGCTCGACCTCGACTGTGTGCGCAGAGCGCAGATCTGGGTCGACTACCTGCCTATGGCGCTGACGGCCGCGGGAGAACTGATCGAGGCGATTGAAACCGGCGTGATCGGCGTCGATCATATCCGTGGCGAGGTCGGCGACGTGCTGGCAGGTGCGAAACCCGGCCGCACTGGCGACGATCAGATCACGCTTTTCCGGTCTCTCGGCGTTCCCGCGCAAGACATCGAGCTTGCCAATCTTGTCTATATCTCCGCCCGCAACGCCGGACTCGGCACCTCAATTGATTTCAGGTTGTGATGCCATGCTGAGCTGCCAACGAGATCTCTTCTCCATTCCCCGCGAGACAGCTTATCTGGATGTCGCATACATGTCTCCGATCCCGACCGCCGCCGTCGCGGCCGGCGAGGCCGGCGTCAGGGTGAAAGCCGAACCCTGGAAAATGACCATCGCCTCCTATTACGACGAGGTGGAAGAGGCTCGGCAGCTCGCCGCATCAATGGTGGGCGCCGATGCCGATGAGATCGCCATTGTGGCCGCCACCAGCTATGGCATGGCTATCGCAGCCGCCAACGTTTTGGTTGCGGCAGGTTCGGCCATCCTTCTGATGGAGAACGAACACACCTCGCACAGATATGTCTGGTATGACCTCGCGCAACGCGCCGGCGCCTGCGTTGATATCGTCCCGCAACCAGCCGACGGCGACTGGACCAGCGCGATCGTATCGGCAATCCAAGACTCGAGCCGTCCCATCGCGGTCGTTGCGGGGACGCTGGTGCATTGGTTCGAGGGCGTGGCGATCGACCTGGAGGCGGTGGCCGCCGCCACACGGGCAGCGGGCGCCAGTCTTGTCGTTGACGGAACCCAGTGGGTTGGCGCGATACCCTTCGATGTCCGGCGCGTCCGACCGGACTTTCTCGTCTTTGCCACCTACAAGTTCCTTCTGGGGCCATATCGCCTCGCATTCCTTTACGCCGACCGGCGTTGGCACACAGAGGGGCGCACTCTGGAGCATCATTCATGGAACCGGATGGGCGGGGACAAATCGGACTTCTACAAGGTGGCCGTGGCCGAGTTTCTTCCCGGCGCGCGGCGGTTCGACATGGGGGAACGCTCCGATTTCGCGGTCCTGCCTATCGCAATCGCCGCAATGAAGCTCATCCGCGGTTGGACCGTCGGGCGCGTGTTTGAGCGCCTGCGTCACCTTAATGAGCTTGTCTGGGCGCAGGCGGAAAGCAGAGGGCTGCCGGTCGCGCGTCCGCGACACCCAACGCCCCATATCGCGATCCTCGACATAGGGGGCCGTCTCGCGCCGAATGCGGCACAAGAGCTGAAGCGGGCTGACGTGCACGTCACGCTGCGCGGCACGAAGATGCGCGTGTCGCCGCATGTCTACAATGACGAAGCCGATATCGGCCGCCTGTTCGAATGCCTGCCGCTCCGCTAGAGGCTTTCAGCGGTGAATGAAAACAGTTCTGTCGGCCTGGCGGCGAGGACCCAGGGCGGTGATTCCTGCCTCTACGCCGTTCATAAAGCTTCGCGTCGTCTGGATAAGATGCTCGGTGAAGGCGTCCGCCGCCGTCGATGCAATGACACCCCAAGGCCGGTAGACGCTGAGGTTCAGATCGAGACGTGGCCGGAAATCCCTGATCTCGATCGGCAGGTCGCGTGCCAGCCACGCCGAAAGCCTGTCGACGACGCTCACGCCCGCCCCGGACGCGACAAGGGCGATGCACGCACTGGACAGACTGGCCTCTATCTTCAACAGACGTCCCACTCCGCGTTCTTCGCACAAGGCATCGAGCTGCTGCCGCATCGGATCAGCGGAGCCCATCGAGATGAAGTCGAGACCGTCGAGATCTTCTGCCTGCACCACGTCGAGCTCGGCCAGACGGTGACCCGCCGGCATGACGCAAACCGGTGGGGTCGCTGTCAGCGCTCGCCTGACGATTGAAGAATTCTCGTCCGATGCCGTTACGCCTATTCCGATGTCGAGCTGATTGCGGCTCGCCCGCTGCACCACCGTGGCGGAGCTGCGGATATCCAGGGAAATCGACACGGATGGATGCTGTTTTGAGAAGCTCGTGATGATGGATGGCAGCAGCGTGGACCCGAAGGCCGGGAGCGCGCAGATATTCAACCTGCCACTTCGTAGCTCGCGTATCTCCCTCGCGGCGCGCGAGATGCCGCGCGCGGACTCGAAAACGCGCTTCACCTCGGCATAGAGCATGTGCGCTTCAGGAGTGGGGATCAGCCGCTGCCGGCTTTTCCTGAACAGCTGGAAATCCGCCTTCTCGCTGAGTTGCTGGAGCATCTTGCTGACAGCCGGCTGCGTGATGTCAAGTGCGTCGGCCGCCTTGGTGGTTGTTCCATGCAGCATGACCGAAGCGAAGACCTCGATCTCGCGAGGCGTAAACTCTGCCTCCTTCGTGACGGTGTCCTTTTCGCCAAATTTCATGCCCGCTTACCTTGCCAGGCAGCTGGATCGCTGTGCCGAAACAGCGAGCTGCGAACGCCAAGATTAATGGGAAGGGTCGGATGTTCCAAGAGGCGCGCGAAGGAAGTTTATTCCTGGAGGTTATGAACTTTCAGCGATTTGGCGGAACTGATTTCAGTTGCTTGTCAACATTTCGGCGAGATCGAGCAAACCGGCGTCCTGACCCGGACCTGCGGCCAGTTGCACCGACACCGGAAGCCCGTCAGGAACCGGCAAAGGAATAGCCAACGCCGGCATGCCAAGCATATTTGCCCAGCGGCGGAAGCGGCCGCCGGCCAGTCCCCACGGCACCATTTCCCCATTCACCTCGGTAAGTTCGTCGGAAAGCCGCGGCGCCGATCCAGGCGCCGTAGGAATGGCAAAAGCGTCCAGGCCCGCGATTTTCTCCAGAAACCGGCCTCGCACGCCGTTACGGATTTCGATGGCGCTATCATAGGCGCCGGCATGGATGCGAATGCCGCCCTGCAGGAATGAGTGAACCGCGTCGCCGACCATGTCCGGCTTCTGCTCGATTGCATTGCGGTAGATTCGCGCGAACTCACATTGGAGGATTGTCAGTCCCGCGGCAACGAACGCCTCCCTGTCGTCGAAGGTGATCTCGACCGTGCGCACTTCAGGACGATTGAGCATGGTAGCCAACGCGATATCGACTGACGTGTCGACGTGAGCGCCAAGCAGTTCGGGGCAGATGCCGATCGTGATGCCCGTTGTCGTTTTGCTGCCCCCGCTTGCCGACGGGGCGAGCCGTTTTCCGGCAAGCGCCTCGGTCACCAGGCGAACGTCCCTGACCGAGCGTGCAAGAACGCCGACGCAGTCCAGCGAACGCGCTATGCTCATGACGCCCTCCACGGCGATCAGATCATTCGTCGGCTTGTAACCGAACAAGCCGGTAGCAGCAGCCGGGGATCGGTTTGACCCGCCGCTGTCCGTGCCAACCGCTGCCAGGCAAAAACCGGCTGCGACCGCTGCGGCCGACCCGCTGCTCGTGCCACCTGTCCCACGGTCCGGATCAAGCGGGTTGGCGACCTTGCCGAACCAAGGGTTGTCATGACCGCCGACGCACAGTTCGTGCAGGTTCGTCTTGCCGATGATGATGGCGCCGGCCGCCTGAAGATTGGCAATGCATGTTGCCGTTTCCGTCGCCACGTGATCCCGAAACAACCGGGAGCCAGCGGTTGTCGGCCAATCCTTGACATCGATAACGTCTTTGACCGCGATCGGCACGCCATGCAGCGGGCCGCGCCTGTGACCGGATCTGATTTCGCGCGTGGCCTGAAGCGCGGCGTCCAGGGCATCAGCTTCGGCCACGAATATCATGGCCTTGATGTGTTCATTCAGTTCCTGGATGCGATCGAGGCAACCCTCCATGATTTCCACGGGCGACAGGCCGGCAGCGATCTTTTCGCTCATCTCCTCGATCGACCGGTAAGGGCTGCTATTCATATGACGACCTTAGAGCGAACGGGCCGGGCCGACTGCATTGCGGCCGGCCATCCCGGAACCGGCCGACGATGCCACATCAGAAATTTGGTGGACAGTCGCGAGCTTATTCCCGTGGACGCGGGACTATCGCTGAAAACTCATAGTCGCGATCAATGGCGGCGTCGTGAACCGTTCAATTCAGCCCTGTCCTCGCACGCGCGGATCAACGAGCGGCGATCGTTTGCCGGTCGCCGGACTGCGTCACTCGAAGGGGCTATCGCTGTCATAACTATTGGTGATGAACCGCACGGCAGGGGGCATTAGATCGAGATCATTTGAACTGTTAGCGTTTTCAAACACCGCCCTGAAAGAAGGTCGACTGAGCCGAATGGCCAAGTTCGCATCGCCGACATCCGAACCAGTCCACGATGCTCGATGCTGCCGGCTGGCCACGGGCCGACGTCGAAAGATCGGCAGATGCCCGGCTACCAGCATCATCATTGCGGAAGATACAAATCCACATAAACAAAAAGGGGAACAATCATGAAAAAGCTTGCACTCGCCTTGTCACTGATCGTGGCGGTATTTGGCGCCGCCAATTCATCGTCGGCGGCCGACGATGTCATCCGTTTCGGTGTCGCCGCGGAGCCATACCCGCCTTTCTCCGTCAAGGATGCCAGCGGCACCTGGCAGGGCTGGGAAATCGACCTGATGAATGCCGTTTGCAAAGAGATGAAGGCGAAATGTGAGATCGTCGATATCGCCTGGGACGGCATCATTCCCGCGCTGTTGGCCAAGAAGTTCGACGTCATCTGGAGCTCGATGTCGATCACGGACAAGCGCAAGGAGGTGATCGATTTCACCGACAAGTACTACTATTCGCCCAACGTGCTTGTCGGCGCCAAGGCGGATACGCGGCAGTTCGACGTGACCAAGCCGGAGACATTCAAGGGGATTGCGGTCGCGGCACAGAGTGCCAGCCTGCAGGCGACCTACATGCAGGATAAGTTCAACGGCATTGCCGAAGTGAAGATCTATCCAACACTCGATGACGAAATCGCGGACATCCAGGCCGGACGCGTGGATCTCATGGCTGCGGCAGGCATCCAGATCCAGGATTTCTTGAAGAAGCCGGAGGGCCAGGCTTATGAAATCAAGGTGACGCTGCCGCATGAGAAAATGTTTGGATACGGCGACGGCGGCGGCCTGCGCAAGGAAGACACCGCTCTGAGGGACCGCCTCAATGCAGCACTCAAGGCGGTGCGCGCCAGCGGCGAGTACGAGACGATCACCAAGCGCTATTTCGATTTCAACATTTACGGCGATTGATCATCTGGTTCAGGCCCGGGAACGGCCGCCACGGGGCGGCCGTCGCCATCTTCATTGAACTGGAACGCGCTGTATGAACTCGACCGTGTCTTGGGCAACCCTGCTCAGCTTCGGGGACAAGGGCTGGGGCGACGAATTGCTTCTTGGCGCTTGCCTGAGCCTTGGAATTTCGATCAGCGCCTATCTCGTGGGCCTGACCCTCGGCTTCATGGGTGCGGTGGCCAAGATCTCGAAGAACCGCGTGGCGGTCTCCGCAGCCGTTGCCTATACGACAATCATCCGGTCCGTACCGGACATTCTCATCATATTTCTCGTCTACTATACCGCGACGGACGCGTTGCGCTGGGCCGTGAGCCTGGCGGGACTGATTTCCGAATTCCAGGTCAATGGGTTTGTCGCCGCGACGCTGTCGCTTGGGATCGTTCAAGGCGGCTACAGCACGGAGGTCCTGCGCGGCGCGATCGTGGCCATCCCGCGAGGTCAGGTCGAGGCAGCCTATTCACTCGGTCTGACACGGCGCCAGACCTTCTTCCTGGTGACCGTGCCGCAAATGGTTCCCCTGGCCTTGCCGGGGCTTGGCAATTTGTGGCTGGTCGTCTTGAAGGAAAGCTCACTGGTCAGCCTGATCGGTTTTACCGAGCTCGTTCTCGCCGGCAAGATGGCTGCCGGCGCGACGCGCGATTACTTCATGTTCTATTGCGCGATCGCGTTCGTGTTCCTCGCCATGTCGGGCATATCGGCGATGCTTTTCCATGCCCTCGAAACAGCCACCGTCCGTAGCGGGAGGCGGGGCTAGCGTGACTGAGTTTGGAGCCTACCTTGCCAATCAGCTTCTGGCCGGCGTCCAGGTCACCATAATCCTGTTCCTCGGCTGTGCGGTGGTCGGCAATTTGCTTGCCATCCCGGTTGCACTGGCCCGGCTATCCAACAGCAAATGGCTGCGATATCCAGCGGTTGCGTTTATCCTCGCGTTCCGGGGGACCCCGCTCTTGGTCCAGCTTTACCTCTGCTACTTCGGTATCGGCCAAATTCTCTCGGGTATCCCCTCGATCCGCTACAGCCCGCTCTGGCCCATTTTGCGAGGCGCGGACTTCTATGCGTTTTTTACCCTTTCCCTGAACACTGCGGCCTACTGTGGCGAGATTTGGAGAGGGGCGATACAGGCCATTCCAGAAGGGCAGCGTGAGGCCGGCCAATCGCTTGGCCTGTCGAAAACACGGATCATGATTTCCGTCCTTCTCCCGCAGGCTTTCAGGTTGGCTTTGCCGGCGATCGGCGGCCAGAATATCCTGCTTTTGAAGGGGACCGCACTGGCGTCGACGATCACGGTGTTCGAACTCATGGGTGCGGCGAACCTCGTTCGCGCGCAGACATTTCGGGTCTACGAGCCTCTGTTCGCCGCCGCGCTAGGATATTTCCTGCTGGCGGCATTGATCACTATCGGCTTTGGTTTCTTCGAGAGACGGCTTGCTCGACGACATTGAGCGGAACGGATCGGCATATTGAGCCGCTGCGTGGAAGGCGACGTGACCTTCAGGCCACGCCGAATGCGCCATAGGATCGCGCCGCTTCGATGACCTCGCCAAATCCCATTTTGCCAGCAGCGGCTATTTCGTCGCGGAACTGATCCCACGCTGTCGGGGCAGTTGGCGCGCTTGACCGCGTCGGACAAAAAACTTCTCGGCCCCTGCATGAACCCCAGGGTATTTCTTGAGGGCCTCCTGGTCAGTGGCGCCAAGCGGGCACGAGGTGTTCTCGCGTGCCCAAAATGGTCCAAAGTTCTTCAGGGGTTTTGCGCCTGTAGCCCCATCCGGCCTTGCCGCGCTTCTGAATGTGGTTCACGCCGATCGTCATAGCCCAGTGTACCCCGCAGTGTACCTCTGGGAGGCGGAAACCCTTGCAGTGCTTGGGTTTAAAGACATTTCTGGATTAAGTGGCTCCCCGGGCCGGATTCGAACCAGCGACCAACCGGTTAACAGAGGTTTTCCACAGCGATTGTATGCGTCGGCAAGCGACAGTCGGCAACGCGTAACCATTTGAATTTCATTTACTTTTCTATCTTTCTACGCCGCGGCCTGTCGCAATGTGTATCGACAAAGCGCATAGTTTTGTGTAGATCACCCTGTAGATCAATTGGATCGCGGAAAAGCCGGTTTCTCCGGAAGCGCCGAAAAATGGCCCAGTGACCGTCGATCGGCGGTGATCTACAGGGAACGGGGAGATCGCCATGCCGAAGGTCGAACTTACAGACAAATTCGTTCAGGCGGCCAAGCCCAAATCCGGTAGGAAAACCGACTATTTCGACACTGTCGTGAAGGGCCTTGTGCTTCGCGCATCCTCGGGCGGGCAAAAGACCTGGTATGTGGTCTACGGGCCGCCGTCAAAGCGGCAATGGTTGAAACTTGGCGCCTATCCGGACATACCGCTCGGCAGCGATAAGGGCGCTCGCCAGCGGGCGAAAGACACTCGGGCAAAGGTTGGCGACGGTGGCGACCCGGTCGCGGAGAAAAAGGCGCATAAGGCATCACAGACCGTTGCTGATCTAGTCGAAAACTATGTTAAGCGCCACGCCTCGACCAAGCGCAGCGGCGACGAGATCGCTCGGCGGCTGCGCAAGAACGTCTCCGGCTATGACGCCGAGGGCAGCAGGATTGAGGGCCGTTCCTCCGGTTGCGTTGGGGAGATCAAGCTAGCGGACCTTCACCGGCGCGACCTGACCAAGGCAATCGATGCGATCAAAGATCGTGGCGCGGGCACCGAGGCCAATCGTGTCTATGAGGATCTGCGGGCAATGGTCCGTTGGGCGCGTGGTCGCGGCGATCTCGACCATAATCTAACGGAAGGTATGCCCAAGCCGACCGCGACGACCGAACGCGACCGGGTTCTCACCGCCGACGAGATCAGGACGTTTTGGTACGCGCTGCCGGGAGCCGACATGCGGGAATCGACGCGGCGAATCATCCGGATGTGCTTGGTTACCGCTCAGCGCGTCGGGGAAATTGCCGGCATGGCCCTCGGTGAACTTGATCTTACGCGCGGCGTCTGGACCATCCCAGCGGCCAGATCAAAGAACAAGCGCGAGCATCAAGTGCCATTATCCAAAATGGCGATCGAGATCATCACCGGCCAAATCGCCGACGGTGAGGCGCTGGCAAAGCGGAAGGGCAGGGCGGTCTCGAAATTCGTGTTCTCGGCCCCTGGCGGCCGCGCCGCCGTTACCGGGGCGTCTGTCCCCAAGGCGATTAAGCGTGAGGAGATCATCAAGGGCGGCGTGGCAACTATCATGGGAATCGAGCCGTGGACGCCGCACGATCTTCGCCGGTCGGCTGCAACAGGCATGGAAGAGATTGGCATCTCGCCGTTTATTGTCGCGCACGTTCTTAACCACGTATCGATCACCAAAGGCACGGTCACTTCACGGGTCTACGCCCGCTATGACTACATGCGTGAAAAGCGACAAGCGCTTGAGCTTTGGGCAGATCGGCTTGCTGCAGTGATCGATGGCGGCGACGTGGCGCAGCTTAAAGCAGGGGTCGCAGCTTGACCCGAAGGAAGCTGTCAACTGTCGAAGCCCAAACCTTCTTGCGTCATGCCCGGCAAGCTGCAGCGCTCACCACAGAACAAGAGGAAACCATATCCGGCTTGGTCGAAGACGCCATCAATCAATACCAGGAGAACTGGCGTTCGGCTGTCAACGAAGAATGCAGCCGGCTCGAAAGGATATTGGATGGGCTGTGTGCGGCGCTGGCGCCAATCATAGCCGAAGGCTGGAAGTTTGCTGACGGCCTTCCTGCGCCATTCCACGATGAGGCAAGTGCATATCGATGGCTGAAGGCGGAAGGGGAACAACCTGCCTGGGTCGGCGGTGACGTTTTCCCAGCGCCGGAGAGAGATGAACACTTCGCGCTATACGGCGGGGACTGGATGACAACCGGCCTTTGGGAGCGGTACAAAAAAATACATTCGCAACTTTCGGATTTGCACGCCTACGGCGATTTCCGCTCGAAAGACCACTGGGCCAAGCCACCAGCGCCAGGATCCAGAATGCCGCTCATTGTTCAGGAATTGATCCATGGTCTCTGCCAGGTTTGGCATGACCACACGGACGCTCGATTAGGGCTGCCTCGGAGAGATCCTGATCCCGAGAATCCGCTATTGCGTTTTGTTGACGCTTGTTTGGCAATTGCGATCGGTGATGACCGGCCGGGCAAAGCCACACTGTTGGATTTCATAGCAAGGCGGAGTCGGCCCGAAATTCTCGAAAAGGGATAGCACCGCCCAAATTGCGGCGGCAGGGTGGACTCGGCGGCTCTCTGAAACGGCCGAAAAGTCCACGGTGACAGCCGGTTGCAACTAGGTGATCGTTCTCGCGGCAACATGAACGCGGGAGATAACTGATGCAGCAGCCTGATCCGCTAGGCGAGATCGATGATCTAGTTGATGAGGCAAGCGCTTGCCGCATCATCGGCGGCAAGAACTCGCCTATTCACCGCTCGACCCTGTGGCGTGGCATAAGCGCGGGCCGCTATTCTAAACCGCTGAAGGTCGGCCCAAACACAAATCGCTGGCGCCGCTTGGAGCTCATCGCCTGTCTCGAGAAAGCTGCCGCGGCGCGAGACATCAGCCCAGGATAAAGGGGCGCAGACCTGACGGCGAACGGCTTCCGATCATCTCCGGAGCCCGCACCTAGACAATCGCCTGTACCTTGACACCGACACCTCAAACAGACTGCCCAACGGTCGTGCTGCAGAGCTGATCAACGGGAGGACTACGCCCCATGGGTCGCCGCTCGAATTTCCCCCAGGTCGCAAAAGACCGCTACTGCACGCCGGCGATGGCGCTTCCGCCGCTGCTGATGCATCTGCCGGATGGCGTTCGCTACCTCGAGCCAACTGCCGGTAATGGCGCGCTAATCCGCGGCTTGGCCGAGAGCGGTCATATCTGCCAACTGGCAATCGATATCGACCCAACAGGACCGAATATCGCCCGTCGGGATGCCCTTTCGCTCACCACGGCCGACGTCGAAGGCATAGACATGATCATCGGCAACTTGCCGTGGTCTTGGGCGCTGTTCCAACCGCTTCTGGAGCATTTGCTGACGCTTGGGCTTCCAGTCTGGATCCTCCGCGACACTCCATGGCTATTTAACCGGCGCTCGTCAGCTTTTGTTTATCGCTGCGCGCTTGTGCAGCCGACGCGCCGACTGCGTTGGATACCAAACACGAGAAACACCGCAAAGGACGACTCCGCCTGGCACTTCTTCCCGCTTGGTCACCATGGCGGGCCACGTGTCAATCCGCGCGTCGACGAGTCACTCTGCTCGCGGAGCTCCCAGTGACCAATGAGAGGCACATCAGGTCGCAGAGAGGAGAGGTAAAACCGGCTGGCCAGTCGGATGATCAGTTTGAACGCGCTGTGCGGTGGTTGGCGGCAACCAATGAACCACCGCGCCCTCTTGTTCCGTATCTTCGCAAGACTTTTGGTCTGAGCGCCGCCGACGCGATCCGCGTTATCCGACGGGCGAATCCCCTGCGGGGGCGGCCGTGAGCAATGTCGACAAATCCGATGGGCGAGGGGGTAGCTGCAAGAAACAAGACCGCAAGCTGACTGGCAAGCATCTGGCAAACAAGGTCTTGGCAAACATCCGTATGACGGAGAGCCGACGCCGTGTTGCGGCCCAGTTAATCGACCATATGCACGGGGCAAACGGTCCGTGCTTTCCCGGCATGCGGCGCCTAGCGTACGTGACAGAGCATTCGCTTCCGACTGTTCGGTCCGCAATCGCATTCCTAACCGATCCAAGCGATCCAAACCGTCTGTTCGACAACTTGAACAGAGGGCAAGGAAAACGTCCGAATTATCGCCCGCGGTGGGAGCGCTTCAAGGCACTTGACGCCGAACTCGATGCAAGATCGCGGCGTCCAAGTGTGCAAGACGCGGCTAACAGTTCAAATCGTCTGACTGTTAGCCCTCCGTTTCACAGCGACTGTGAGCCAAGCGGCACCGCAACTGTTCAGAACCTGCCTAACAAAACCAATTTAAGAACCAAAGGCGCGCGGCCGGCCGCCCCTCAGGCGGCTAGGCCGGCTCGCGCGCCTAGCCACATTGCAGATAAAAATGTCGTTGAAGCCGTCCAGGTGAGGCGCGACACCGCTTTGGACGCTTTCCCCAATGAAATCCCGGTGCCCAGCTACTCCTTCGACCAGAAGACCGAAGGCGTTGAGCCGGCGTCGCCGGGCTCGCCCAGCCGCCTGGATGGCGGCTCGCCGGCTCCGCCTTCAGAGACGATG
Source organism: Mesorhizobium sp. B2-6-1 (assembly GCF_006440475.1). Classification (NCBI taxonomy): domain Bacteria; kingdom Pseudomonadati; phylum Pseudomonadota; class Alphaproteobacteria; order Hyphomicrobiales; family Phyllobacteriaceae; genus Mesorhizobium; species Mesorhizobium sp. B2-6-1. Next base: position 197,479 of record NZ_VFUH01000008.1, on the reverse strand, counting down.
CACCAATCTTTATCGCAGCCACCCGCCTCACGTGGACCCGAGGAAGGTGCGCCACCGGTTGCGCTGCCCGGCCGAAAGCCGGTCCTGCCGCCAATCAATGATCCGGCCCTTTACAACCGCCTTACGAAGCGGTCGCGCAGGTGAACCCAACCGGCGCCCGGCGGATCCGGGCAAACACGGAGGTAGCAATGACGTTAGATCACAGGATTTCTGAAATGCGGAGGTTTATGCGCCAAGTACGAGCCAAGCCGCCAGTATGGAGCGAGTCAGCGCATGGCAGGACGCCAGATGTTCTGCCAAACCTGCCGCAAGAGATTGAGCCATTGCTCCGCGCAATTGAGAAATATCGCGCCACAATACAAGTGCTCGGCAAAGAAGAATTGGACGAGCTATGCGCAGACTTAGTCGGCCAGTTGCTGAACTGGCGCTATGGCGAAGACTGGAGATGCACTGCGATGGCCTTGTACCATTTGGTGAACGCGGAGTCGTTTCGCCGAGCAGATGAAAAGAGAACAGGCTAGCACGAGGGGGTGTGTTCCTCTGTATCGTTGAACAAGGATTGAAGATGCCAATCGCAAAAGAGCTTTTCAAAGTCAGGACGACCATTGCAGAATTCCATGGCTGCAAGGATGTCTCAATGCGATGGGTTGTTGGGTGCCGTCAGCGACCACCGGTTCCGTATACGGACGCTATCGGCGATTACCACCTCTCGGGCGATCCGTATGCGAGAGCGTGGATTAACGAATTGTTCACGACCGATGAAGCTGCCGCCCTCATTAAATATTTGACGGACGTACACCCGGACGACAGGCACAGCATCGAGAAGATAGAGCTTCCAGCTTCCGGCGACCTGTTTCCCATCAGTGCCGTCGCCATTGGCGGCCCACAAGGCTGTTACCCATTGTCGGGAGAGCAAACCTACGATCTACCGTTTGTGGTCGAAGGCTACTATGACCTCCGGTCGTATGAACCTCTGCCCGATCGCAAATCCGATTTGAATCGACGGAAAGCCTTTGCCCGCAGCACGTTCTTCGTCAAAGGCGACGGTGAGATCGTCAACGCTGCTGATCTCGAAAAGATCGAGCCGCTCCATTAAAGGGCGTCGACAAATCTGTGGTGTAAGCTTGGCATATTCGGTATTATGATACCGCTATGTCAAACGCCAGATTGAACATGCGGCAGGAGCGTTTCTGTCTTGGCCTCGCCGAGGGCCTCCCTCAATCGCGAGCCTATATCGAGGCCGGCTACACGGCGCGCGGCAATGCCGCTGAAGTGGAGGCTTCCAAGATGGTCAGGTTGCCTAAGGTGGCCACGCGCATCGCTGAGTTGCGAGCCGACGCCGCAAGGCGGTCAGAAATCACGGTCGACGATCTGGTTGCTGAACTTAACCTGATGTTGAAGCTCGCGCTGGCAACGAAGAACCCTGCCGCTGGCGTGACTGCTGTTATGGGCAAAGCGAAGCTGCTTGGGCTGATCATCGACAAGGCAGAGGTTGATACTGTTCTACGCAAGCCGGCGCGTTCGCCGACCGACGACACGCGTATGTCACTGGAGGAGTGGGAGCAGCGGTTCAAGCCCAACGCTGGTTCCGCAACTCGGCGGCACTAAGCCTTCCGCCGCGCGCCAGAGAAAGCGGAGCCCGCGAAAGAGACTGGGATCGTCTAGGGCTAGGCCAGAGACGCGAAACAAGCCGACCGACTTAGGATCGGCCCTGTTGAAATAAAATGAGCTTCGGCATTGACGCTGATGAATGTAGGATGTACATCCGTTCATATTCCTAATAAGGAGATGGACATGCCTACACGGACCGACGCACCTGCCGCCCCCTTTAAGTACACTGTCCCGTTTACTGCCTCCGCAAATGCTGCGTTGTTGGCGGCCGCCCAGGCTGAGCGGATGGAACCGACCGAAATCATCCAGCGCGCAACCATCAACTACCTCATCGACGCTGGACACATGCCCCAAGAGGAAGCTGATCGCTTCAAGCTGTTCTGGTGGCTGGTCGACGAAACCGTGCTTGCCGCCCAGAAAATTTGCCGGGACGGCGGTTTTTCTCGGTCTATCACGCTCGATGCCATTCACGCCTGCATGAATGACCCTAAATGGATCGAGAGGTATCGAACCTACGTCCGAGACGACATCTTTAAGAATGGCAATCCTGAAAAGGGCCCGATCAACCGCGAAATCGGCTTTCGGATTCGCGCCGGCATTGGTGGGGTGGTCGAAAAGACCCCTAAAGGCAAATCTGCAACCGTGAAGGTGCTGGGCGAAATCATCCAGAGCTACACGCCCATGGTCGATTATGACCGCGCCGTGTTTGGCCCTTCCAACGCCGCGTAACCGTGAAGCCGTCTGCACCAAGACGAGTGCGTATGTCACTCGCCTTAGTGCAGGATTCCTAAGTGTCGGGGCAAAGCGTCCGACATATCGAAGCCTTGCACAAATGCATCTTGCAAAGCCGTGTTTACAAGAGCCCGTGTCATCGCGGCCGCAAAAATCGCACTGTAAGTTTTACAGACGAGCGTATACATTCCTTACACCAACAAGGAAGTCGCCGATGAAGCCGGCAATCATTTATCTTCGCGTCTCAACCGACCGTCAGGGCAAGAGCGGCCTCGGCCTTGATGCCCAGCGCCAGTCAATCGCCCGCTTCGTCGAGGCCGAGGGGTTCGAGGTGGTCGGCGAGTTCGTCGAGGTCGAAACCGGCAAGGGCTCCGACGCCCTCGACAGGCGACCGCAGCTCAAGGCGGCGCTTGCTACCGCTCGCAAAGCCGATGCCCCGGTGATTGTCGCCAAATTGGACAGGCTCAGCCGCAACGTCCATTTCATCAGTGGCCTGATGGCTAAGCGGGTGCCGTTCATCGTTGCAGAGCTTGGTCCCAAGGTCGACAGCTTCATGTTGAACATCTATGCGGCGGTCGCCCAGCAGGAGCGCGAGTTGATCAGCCAGCGCACTAAGGAGGCCCTGTCAGCGGCAAAGGCGCGTGGAGTGAAGCTAGGTGGCCCGAACCTTCCTATGGCGCAGAAGAAATCACTCGCCGTTCGTATGCAGCAAGCGGACGCCTTTGCCGAGAATGTTATTCCGATCATCCGCGATATCCGCGCGACAGGAGCCTCGCTGCGCCAGACCGCTGCAGCGCTGAATGCTCGCGGCATCGCCACGGCACGGGGCGGAACGTGGACGGCCGTGCAGGTGACGGACATCGTCAATCGTGATGCTCGCTTGAGGTCCAATCAGCGCGAGCCAGTCGCTGTTGAGCCCCAAGATGAAGTGGCAGAAGGTGCTTCGTCTGGATCGCGGACCCCACTCGGCTCCCGCTGGTAGCCATGCGGAGGTGGCCCGCCCCCCCGGCGCGCAAGGCCGAAACAGCCGCGTCCGCCTCCAACCTCGGACCACCCTATTGGCGGGTCGGCACTTGAATATGTTATCGACATCTCGGTGGGGGCCGAGGCTGACCTGATGAACGACGCTTTCAAGGAAGTAGCTGCGCTGGTGGACGATTTTGATCGTCGATTGAGGCGCATCGAAGATGACGTGGCCCACATTCTGGAATTACTGCAGCAGAAGAGGGTAAATCCTCCCGAGGCTGACAACGTTCGCCTGAACAAAAGACTTGCTTACACGCTGCGTGAGGCGAGCGAGACTACGGGTCTTTCGAGGGCAAAATTGTATGGATTGTTTAAAGAGGGGAAATTGCGCCGGAGCAAGGCAGGTGGGCGCACGTTAATCCTGGCGACCGAGTTGGAGCGGTACTTGCGGGAGGTGAGCTAATCAACGGGTGCGAACGGGGCAGCCGCCTCACCGGCAAGCGTTGGACCAATCTCCCCGAACTCATCATCTTCAGAACGCCTTACTTGATGGCTCGGGCGTTTAAGCGCCCACATGACCAGACCATTTCGGTTCGAGTGGCCAACTGGACCGCATTGTCAGCAGACAGCGTGTCAGCCTCTCTGCGCACTCTCGGGGCGGTGCTACAGTCCGGCATGGTCGGCAGCTAATAGGACATAATCCATGCCCGCGATCACCCGCCGTACTCTTCTCGCGCTGACCGGCGCGGCGGCTGCTGTCGATCCCGTGTCCGCTGACGTAAGGACCTCGCCGAAGCTGCAGGCACTGATCGCGGCTCATGAGGCGGCCTATGCGGCGTTCCACCGCGTTGTTCATCGAGCGGGGAGCAACAGGGACGACCGCGACCGGGCCGACAAGGTCGAGCAAGAGGCACTGCTGGCCGTCTGCTCCTATCCGGCGATCAGCCGGGATGACCGCCGAGCCAAGGCGAAATATCTGCTCGCCGTTGAGGCTCGTGGCGAGCTTGATCTGGAAGAACACATGCAGGCCATCCTGCGCTCAACGATGCGGGGCTGATCGCGCCTCACCAGATCTCAAGGAGCGCAAAAGGTGACGGTGATGCGGCGAAGTACTTCCGCACAATGCATGGATCCGAACCGCGGGCGCTACAGCGCGAAGACAACTGCCGAAGAGGTTCGATAGCTGTAGGTAGGACAGCCCAAAACAGAACCAAGAGCAAAGGCTGCGCATCAGGCCAACCGCAGCCCGCTCGGGGGCTAGAGTCGACCCGCCACGCCTTTGATCGCTGCACACCTTGCCCCTGGCACCCTCGCTCACCGTTAACGGGGGGGGCGGCCGGCTTGACGATATAATTTGTGGGCGGCCTTCAGCTTAGCTGGTCGCGGAGCTGCGGGGCGGATTTGGGCGGTAATTTGTTTCAGATCGGGCATGCCCGCCGATCCATACCCATGTGCTGCGCGCGCGAACATGCTAACAGCATTTATCGCGTCAATCGGAGTGGAAAAAGTGCGATTTAATGTGGTCAATGTGCTTTCGATCGCCTATGCATAAATGCGTTAGACCGCTCACCTTGGACGGGATTTTGTGGCGCTGGTGATCACGACTTGTACGAACCGCAAACGCAAACCGGTCACAGATAGTCTCCGTGCGTCCTCTCTTCTGCAAGCAAATCTGGTCGAACTCGCAGGACGATGGTGTGATCGCCTGGCGCTGGCCAAGCCCAGATTCCCGGCCTCACAACTTTATGGGGGTAGGGCGTTCAGGGAGGCTACTGCCGCAGCACAGGCGATAGACGCGCGGCTGTACGTGGTCTCGGCTGGTCTGGGCTTGATCGCCGCCTCGGCCGAGGTTCCGTCTTATGCGTGTACGGTTTTGCTCGACGCTGATGACAGCATCGCTGCGCGCGTCACAGGGAGTTTTGTCCGTTCGGTATGGTGGAAAGAACTCAGCCGGTCCTCGCCATTTTCAGAGCTTCTCCGGCCCATCATTTCGCAATCCGATGGTCTGGTGTGCGCAGCACTTTCTGACGCTTACCTTGATATGATCAGTCTGGATCTGGTCGAGTTAGCGGCAATAGATCGGCACCGCCTTCGAATTTTTACTCGCACCCAAGTCGAGCGGATAGCGCCCGAGTTGCGGAGTTTCGTGATGCCGTACGATGATCGGCTCGACGGACCTGATAGCACGATGCGAGGCACGCGCAGTGACTTTGCCTCGCGGGCCCTTCGGCACTTCGTTGAGTATGTACACATTGCTTTCGGTAGCAATGACGCGGCAACGGACTCCCTGCACGTCACTGCCATGCTACGGGATTGGCGATATCCGGCAAGGGTTGAGCGGGAACGATGTGACGATGACGCGATGCGGCGTCTGATCAATGAACATTGGATTATGGCAAACGGTAGCACCGCCCGCCTTCTGCGGCTGTTCCGAGACGAACTAAATATCGCCTGCGAACAGGGCAGATTGGCGGGGCTGGTGCGCGAAGTCAGGGCGGAACGTTCATGACTGCAGTGGAGCATCTAAAAATTCGAGCTGTTCGTGCTGAACAAGGTGGAACCGGGGTTTTCGCATTCTTTCTTCAAGGCTCTGACATCACGCGCATCGCCGATATCAGTCGTATCCGTCGCGAGGAGCAAGAACTCAAGGGATTTCAGCGCGGCGTGATCCGTGAACATGTGAAGCAGATCACCGCTTTTCTGGACAGCGGTCCGGTGCTTTTCCCAAATGCCATCATCCTCGCAATGGCGCCCGAGGTGGAATTTGCATCGGCGCGCGGGCGAGCACCAGGAAATATCTGCGAGGTTGGGGACGCAGGTACGCTAACGATCCCGATTTACCCGGAGGGACGACGAGCAGCGTGGATCGTTGACGGTCAGCAACGCTCACTAGCACTTGCGGAGGCAAGGGATCGGTCGATTGCTGTCCCGGTAATCGGTTTTGTGTCAGCACAGCTTGCCACACAGCGAGAGCAATTCATTCTGGTAAACAAGGCGAAACCGCTTCCTACGCGTTTGATAAATGAGTTGCTTCCGGAGGTCAGCGTTCTTCTACCGCGTGACCTTGCTGCGCGTCAGTTGCCAAGTGCGCTTTGCGAGGCGCTCAACACAGATCCAAGTTCGCCATTCTACGGACTGATCCGCCGCGAATCTGACGGCAAGGACAAGGTCGGCATCGTCACCGACAATTCGCTCATCGAAACGATGCGCATGAGCCTCAAAACGCCAGCGGGGGCGCTCGGCCAATTTAAGCACAATGGACGTGGCAACGACACAGAGGCAATGTATGAGGCCCTGTTGCTCTATTGGTCAGCGGTCCGCGATACGTTCCCCGACGCTTGGGGTAGGCCCCCGGTTGAGAGCCGTCTTATGCACAGCGCAGGTATAAGAGCGATGGGCGCGCTGATGGACCCTATCATGCTTCGGGCCGATGCTGCGTCCGATCGCGTGGCGGCGGTTCGCGCCACACTCAAGCGCCTCGCGCCTCATTGCGCGTGGACGAGCGGTTCTTGGAAGGGCCTCGGTATTGACTGGAACGATATCCAGTCAACGTCGCAGCACATCAGCAAGCTTAGCGATCATCTGATGCACCTCGAGCGTGACCTCGCGCGAGGCGTCGCATGAAATTCATCTTTGCTGACAGCCTGGACTATGTAGATCCCGCATTCGACTTCATAGCCGATCGCAGTCCGGCGGAGCGGCAACCCTATTGGGACGATGCTTATCCGCACGAGATCTTGGGCTATGCGCCTTATGATGGAGTGCTGGTGTCGCGCGGTATTGTTGGAGACCACCGTGTGAAGGGCAAATACACGGCGAGCCAGGCGCGGCGCTTTGGCTTGGTTGGTGTCCGCAAATTTCTCCGCCTCGACAAGCCAGAGTTCACGCATTTGGACATCTTCGGCGACTGCGGCGCCTTCACCTATGTCAACGAAGAGCGTCCGCCATACACCCCGGCAGAAATGGCCGAGTTTTATGACGAGTGCGGCTTCACTCACGGCTGTTCCGTCGACCATGTCATATTTGACTTCGATCCCGCCGGCGTCGGGATGGAAGGTGGGGCTACCGATGCTAAGCAACGATTCGACATAACGCTTGAGAACGCCGATCACTTTCAGCGTGAAGCCGCGCAGATGGGTGCGAGTTTCACGCCGCTGGGGGTCGTTCAGGGATGGTCACCGGGCAGTATGGCCGAAGCCGCGCGGAGGCTCGTCACCATGGGGTACGAGTATCTGGCAATCGGCGGCATGGTTCCGCTCAAGTCGCCGGAGATCAAGATTTGCCTAGACGCTATTCGCGCCGCGGTGCCAGCCTCAACCAAGCTTCATATTCTAGGTTTCGCTAAGGCTGACGATATCGACAGCTTCCACGGTTACGACATCGCCAGCTTTGATACGACATCGCCGCTGATACGAGCGTTCAAGGATGCCAAGAAGAATTATTATCTTCCGGGCGACGGGCTCGCGCTGCGGTACTTCACGTCGATCCGAGTGCCGCAGGCGATCGAAAATCCTAGGCTCCAGCGTAGCGTAAAAAGGGGAATGTTCCGCGCCGAGGATTTGGTCCGCATGGAGGGGGCGGCGCTTGGATCGCTTCGCGCCTTCGATCGCGGCGAAGCCGATCTTGAAGAGACGCTGCATAATGTTCTCGCCTACAGTGCGCCGCTATTTGAAGAGAAGCCGTACGAAGACTGCAAAAACAGTCCAGCGCTTTTGCAACTCGCGAAGCGCTATCGGGAAACCCTGTCGGAACGGCCATGGCAGCAATGTCCTTGCTCGATATGCGCGGCCACGTCGGTAGAGGTAATCATCTTCCGCGGCAGCAATCGCAACAAACGCCGCGGGATTCACAATCTCGCTGTCTACAAAAATCATATTGAACGATTGGATTTGAAGCGTGCTGTCAATCGAACCGATGAAATATCTCGCTGTCTGTGCCCAGCAGAGTCCTGAGCATCAGGTACTCACCTTCGCGGCGAAAGCTGCTGACGTCTTGCGCTTTGCGTCGATTGAGCGCATTGGCCGCGATGCACAGGGCGAACTCAGCGGGTTCCAGCGACCGCAGGTTGCAGCCCACATTCGAGAAATTCGCGACTATCTCGAAAAGCCAAATGCTGTGCTCCCCAACCCTATTGTAGTCGCGTTCACCGATCGCGTCGCAATTGATGATCTTGGCAACGGGGCCGCTACGCTCACAATCGACATCAGCGGGGGCACGCCCGGGCTCATTGTCGATGGTCAACAACGCCTTTCGGCGCTTACCCAGATTGATCGCGACTTCCAGGTCTTTGTTTCGGCACTGATCTGCCGTGATGATGCAGAACTACGGCGCCAGTTCGTGCTCATCAACAACACTCGACCGCTACCCAAGTCGCTCATCTACGAACTGCTACCGACGGTCGACGACTTGCCGCCGCGCCTTAGCCGGCGGTCCATGGCGGCGAACCTGACCGCGCGCCTCAATTTCGAGAATACCGCGCTGAAAGGCTACATTAAGCAACACACATCCCCGGGCGGTATCATCGCTGATACGGTTATCCAGAAAATAATCATGGAATCGCTTGCAAACGGTGTGATGCGCGAGCTGATAAAATCGCATGACGGTGAAACGAGTTGCGTCCGACTTATCTCGAACTTCTTCGACGGAGTGAAGCGAGCGTTTCCCGAGGCCTGGCATGGCCACAACCCCAGTTCGTCGCGCCTGTTACATGGTGCTGGCATTCAGGCGATGGGGGATGTCATGGAAGTGTTGGCGCAGCGCGGGAGCGCTCGCACCGTCAACGACTTTCAAGATGGCCTCCAGTGTCTCAGGGGCAAAACCGCTTGGACCGAAGGTAAATGGGAGTTGGGCGGGGAGGTTCGAGGCTGGAACGCGCTTCAGAACGTCAATCGCGATATCTCGCTCCTGAAACACTATCTTGTCGGCGTCGTGAAGGCAGATCAGCGCCGGAGGCGCAAAGCGGCGCCGACTCCACTCCTCGATAGGGCAGTTGGCTAACGATGAGCTACGCAGTTAAGGAAATATTCTACACTCTCCAAGGTGAAGGCCGTCAGGCCGGACGCGCGGCCGTTTTTTGCCGTTTCGCGGGATGTAACCTTTGGTCCGGCAGGGAGGCGGATCGCCTCAAGGCCGTGTGCCAGTTCTGCGACACCGATTTTGTGGGCACGGATGGCGACGGTGGTGGTCGCTTTGTAACATGCGACGACCTAGCAAGCGCCATCGAGGCAAAATGGTCTCCGTCACTGTCTCAACGCAGGTTCGTCGTATTGACAGGCGGCGAACCGCTCCTCCAAATCGACCCGCCTCTCATCGATGCCCTGCACGACAAGGAATTCGAGATCGCCGTCGAAACCAACGGTACGCTCACGCCACCCCCAGGGATCGACTGGGTTTGCGTCAGTCCAAAGTCAGGCGCTGAAATCGCGATTAAAACCGGAAACGAACTCAAGTTGGTATTTCCGCAGGTGGGCGCAGAACCGCAGCGCTTTGAAGCGCTGGCCTTCGATCATTTTCTGCTCCAGCCAATGGATGGGCCTGATCGCGTATCGAATACCCAGGACGCGGTCGCCTATTGCCTAGCGAACCCCCGTTGGCAACTCAGCCTGCAAACTCACAAGCAACTTGGAATCAGATGAAAATAACTCAGGCATTCACCTTCGAAGCCGCCCATAGGTTGCCCCATGTGCCGTTGACGCACCGCTGTCACCGCCTGCATGGCCATTCCTATCGAATCGAACTCCGCCTCGAGGGCCCCGTTGACGCTATCACCGGCTTTGTCGTCGATTTCTTCGACGTGGAGGCTGCCTTTAATCCACTGCTCCTTCAGCTCGACCATTATTGTCTCAACGATGTCGAAGGCTTGGAAAACCCCACTGCCGAAAACATTGCGATATGGATCTGGAACCGCATCAAGCCTGCGGTTCCGCAGACGTCTGCCGTTGTCGTCTACGAGACGCCAGATTGCTGGGCTGAATATGAAGGCTGAACAGGAATCCCAGATGGAAGAGTCGAAGGCCATTGTTCTGTTTTCCGGTGGGCAGGATTCGACCACGTGTCTTGCCTGGGCGCTTGAGCGGTTTGCGCACGTCGAGACGATTGGGTTCGACTATGGCCAGCGCCATCGGGTCGAACTTGAGGTTCGTCCGCAAGTGTTGGGCGCCATACGCAACCAATTTCCCCGATGGGAACGCAAACTGGGGGAGGATCGTGTACTTGATCTCAGCGTTTTCGGCCAAATCAGCGATACGGCGCTAACTCGTGACGTCGAAATCGCCATGCTTGCCAATGGCCTTCCCAATACTTTCGTGCCAGGTCGCAATCTGCTGTTCATGATTTTTGCAGCAGCCTTCGCTTATCGCCGTGGCGCGCAACACTTAGTCACTGGCGTCTGCGAGACCGACTATTCGGGGTACCCTGATTGCCGGGATGACACGATGAAGGCGATGCAAATCGCCCTGAACTTAGGGATGGACCAACGCTTCGTCATTCACACCCCTTTGATGTGGATCGACAAAGCTGAAACCTGGCGCCTAGCACAAAGTCTCGGTGGAGCTGTGCTCGTGGACTTGATCCGCGACGAAACGCAGACCTGCTACAATGGCAATCGTGTTGATCAGCGCGACTGGGGATACGGCTGCGGTACATGCCCGGCTTGCGAGTTGCGCGCGCAAGGATATCGACAGTTTGTTGAACGAGATGCAACGCCACCGTTGACGGAGAAAGTTTCCAATGGCTGACGTCGACCGCCTCCGTATGACGGAAGGAGTTGTGTTCGCTTCGTGCTTTGCTGGGTGTATCCCGCTGGCCAACTGGCTAATCGGGAATGTTGGGACGACCTGCATACCGAATGGTCCATGTTTGATTCCCGTGGCGCCCGGAATTGAGGCTCCTAGCGGTGTGTTGGCGGTCGGTCTCGCCTTGGTGCTGCGCGACCTTGTTCAGCGTCGACTTGGACTAAGATGGGCCGCCGCCGCGATTGTGATTGGTGCCTTGTTGTCAGCGAGTTTTGCACCGCCAGCACTGGTCGTCGCTTCCACTATCGCTTTTCTGTTGTCGGAAATTGCTGACTTAGCAGTCTACACTCCGCTGCAGCGCCGGGGATTCATCCGCGCCGCTGTCGCAAGCAGCATGGTGGGGCTTGTCATCGACAGCATCGTGTTTCTCGGCCTGGCGTTCGGTTCTGTTGAATTCTTGGCAGGACAAGTCGTAGGTAAGGCCTGGATGGTATTGGCCGCCCTTCCATTCCTGGCATTGCTGCGCGCGCGAGACCGTCGACTCGGCCTTATGCCGGCTTGAAATCTGGAGACCTGCTGTTCATAGCAGCCAAAAAAGGTCGCTCCGGGACAACGTACAAACCAGGATCACCAAGAATGGGAGCCTTTATCCTGGAAGGCGGCTTCGAAAGCATTTGGCCTCGGCGTCGGTTCGTCCTGTCACTTTGCTGTCGCTTCGCGAACGCGGGGCTTGCGCTTGGGACTATTTTATTTAGCCGAGTTGCGCTGGCGCTAGGTATGTCGGACTCGCGCTTCGACCTTGCCGGCTACCGGGCCAAAGACGATCGCAGGCACTTGGTCAAAGCTGGAAATTACATGATCTGGCTGCACCGAAGCTTGATCGGGTGTCCAGCGTGGCTGAAATCCTCCTGGGAAATAGATTGTTTCAAACCCAACTGCTTTCGCCGGGCCGATATCACGGTCGAGTTGGTCGCCAACCATGAAGGCTCGCTCAGGCGCGCCAGTCAAGGAAAGCATCCGCCTATAGAGGTCCGGTGTCTTTCGGCCTTCTATAATCCGATCAAAAAAATTGGTGAGTTCAAGAAGGTTGGCATTTCGCTCTACCTTAGCCTTTGCTCCTTCGGTCACAATCAGAAGCAGACAGCCCGATTCTTTGAGCTTACGAAGTCCCTGTGCGACACCCTGGCGAATTCTTGGCACCTTTGCCAGATCGCCAAAAAAGCTCTCCTCGATTGCGGGGAGATCTCCCTCCGACAAGAGGTAGTCCTTGCCGCCACCCCATGCAGCCCGGGCCGCCTCGTTAGGCTTCGCACCCCTGAGTGCCAGTTCGGTGGCACGAACAAGCAACCGTGGGGGATAGCGCAAACCAGCATGATGGCGCTCTGCCAGGGCCTGATCGATTGCACGCACGAACCGAAGGCGATCTGCTTGCGGTGTCGTGGTGCCAATCCTGGATTCGACCGCGCCAAGAAGGGCAACCTGTGCGCCGGCGAACACTGCATCCGTGTCCCACAACGTGTTGTCGGCATCGACGAACACCGCAACTAGGTCAGGATTGCGACTCATGAGTTACGGTCCTCTACAAGGGCTTGGGGCTGCGGTCCCTGAGACCAAATTGTTGACCAATGGCCCTAACGACAGGCTAAGTTCAATTCCACAAGAATCCGACGCTGGCCTCGTCGGGTTGATGGTTGTTTTGGCAATCACTAGGAGAACCACAAATATGAGAAGAAAACGTAGGGCGCAAGCGAGCAGAAGTTGAGCAGGTTGTAAATATCTAAGCTTATCTGCAGTTTTCGTAGCAACTAAATACGCTTCGACGACATAATTTTCTAGGTATTTAACCTTTAGCTCTGGCCTCAGAGCGATATGGGTCTTCCCATCTTTTTCTACGTTGGTGACAAAGGAATTAACCCAACCGGTCGGCGAGACACCAATCATCTCTCGAAAAAAGAGGTATGATCGAGTTGGTCCAGCTTGACCATCGACTGTCGCCTCAGCCGGATACTTGAACGTCGTCCGTGTGGCGTGGAAGGTGACGAGGGCACCAGTCAACGCCGACAACACGAAAAGAGAGAAGCTCAAATAGGTACCCGCCAGGAGTAAACCCCACCCGACTGGAACGGCCCTAATCATTTGCAATGGGTACTCTCCGGTGAAGGTGGTGAAGAAGGCTCCGGCCAGTGCAGTTAGAAATGTTGTAACCGTCAGCAAACGAGTCGCCTTTTGGTCCTGATATTCGGTCTGCTGTTTCGCCTCGTTCAGTGACGCGCGGGCGAGGTCGATCGCTTTGTCCAAATCCTCATCAGCAGGATCAAGGTCTTTCCAACGCTTTGTCGCGTCGACCATCTCTTTGATGATCGCACCCGACGATACGCTCTCAATCTTCTCGGTCCCCAGGCGTGGGTAGAAGTCGATACCTTTGTTGCAAAATGAGCGGACGATGGCTTCAAACCACCCCAAATCAGCATGGGTGACGATCTTGTTAGCTCTCGGCCCAGTTTCTCCATTTTGATTCTCACTCATGTCTCCCCCTTCAGCCGATTCACCCGATATAGCACGGCTTATTTTTTTGGGTCGTCGTCTTGCTGAATGAAGGCAGAGCGTTGCAGCCTACTGACGCGCGAATTCGCCGAAAGTGACTGTTGAGAGCCCGGATCAAGTGTGACTCGTGGGATGGCGCCAGCCTGGTGCGTAATACAGGTTTGGGACCGCTTCTAGAGGCAGGTCAGCGAAACAGCTCAACCTCGTGCTGAATTGCCGGCAGCTGGCCAGTGATCGAGGACGGCACGAAGGATGCTGGCCGTTCCCTTTCCCTGGGCCCAGATAGGCTCGCCATTGGTCAGGGCGTCCTTCACGCAATAGAATGCTTGGTGGCTGCTGCTTTTCCAGGCGAAGACGAACATATCAGCGGTCTTCGCTAGGCCCGCGAGTTGCGGTGTTGCCACGAGGTCTGAATTTACAACTACCTTGCAGCCCGGGAACAGCTTCTCCAATGCAGCCTTGGCACGGCTTCCGGCCGCTTCGGCCAGCGTGTAAATGCCGATGGTCTTTCCATTGAGGCTTGGCATGGAGGATGTATCAGCCTCCGCCTCGGATTTGCGTTTAAGCACGCTGACCGCATCAGGCCCGACGCCATAATCCTTTGCAAGGGTCTCGATCGGTATCAGGTCGTGCGGTGCGAGGCGATGCGCGAAGCCAGACGCTTGGCCCAGCAAATGCAGGAACAGTCGTAGTCGCGCTTCGCGTTCCGCAGCGGACGAACAGGGCAAGATTGCCAGCGCTTCGCTGAGGTCTAGGCTCCAGGGTAGATAGGCATAGGAGCCGACCCGCTGCTGAACATCCTCGATATCGCTCATCAGGGAAACATACTCGCTGGACGACAGCCCTTGCTCGATCAGGATGCTGGCTAGCTGCGCTAGCAAGTCGAGATCGGTCCGAGAAAGTGCGTCATCCATCGCGATCAGCATAAACAAGAGCGATGCGATCGGCTTCGTCGCCGGCGGTGGAACGGCATCTGTGGGGAAGATACTCGCGAACATCTGGGGCACTGCCGCCCGCGCGATCGCGCTCGCTTTACCGTGTAGACCGCCGATGATGTCGGCGAACCGCCGCGCCAACTGGCCGCTCTCCCGGAGTTTGGCGGCATCCCAATTAGTCGGCGCGGATTGAACATCCTGTTCAGCCGCGGTGAGGTCGCGGCCTGCCTGCAATTGGTCTGCCCAACTGATCCATGGATTGGCACTCGCATCAGCCGGCTTCTCCGCTGGTGGCGGACCAGGAGATTGCGCCTCCCGAAGGCTTTCGATCTTGCTGGCAATTCCCGGGGGCAGCCCAGCAACCACGTCCGCGCCTGCCTCATCCACCAAAGTAAGCAGTCGTTGGCGCGCCTCGGTTGTCCCGATCGTCCCGACGCACGACACCAGCCGGCTGATGGTCTTCCTGCTAGGAGGAAGCCGCAGATAGAACTCAAAGGCGCGGTCGAATTGCCCGTCATCGAAGGCTTCGTCAGCTTCGTCCGCGGTGGTCGCTGCCAGCAGCGTCAGCGCGGGTTCTGCAGCGCGCGGCGCTGCGGAGAGCGAGGGGGTGCCGGGCGGTAACAGGTCGAGCAGCCCGGCGATGATCGCTGGGTCAGGTTTGGCTTGCAGTTGCTCGAACAGCAGAAACGCCTTGACTACACGTGGCGCCCGAATTCCCCGGCGGGACGCGAATAGCTTCGGATAGGGGATTGCGATATGGCGCGCGAACGCATCACGGATCGCGGCCGGTTCGCCGCCGGCCTCCACCTCATCGACATAGGTTCGGTAAAGTGCCTCGATCAGGTCCGCGAGGATCTGCGGCGGCAGCGCCAGATCGGCCATCGTCTTGATGAGCCAGTGATCGCGCGCGATTTGCGGCCACAGCCCAAGGCCAGCGCTTAGCCGCACCTCAAGGTAGCGGAGGTTCTCCTCATTGAGGCGGCCTGTCTGCTTGAGCTCGGCGATCATCGCCTCTGCTTGGGCTTCGTCGCCGGCGAGTAGCGCACGCTCGAAGTCGCTGCGGATGGCCCCAATTGGGCGGACGCGCGTGCGTGTTGCTGGCGGCCTCCGTTCGAGCACGCCTGCAAACTCGCTCAGCCGTGCAGAGATCGCCTCCATTGCCGCGTCGTCGGGTCCTGTGAACCGATATACAATTCCGCCGAAGCGGTCCCGAAGCGCTGCGGCCATCGGCTCGTTCGAGTCCTCGGCGACCCGCTCGAAGCGGCTAAGCCAGGTCGGGCCCAACCATGCGTTGATCTCATCGCGAAGCTCGTACGCGCCGGAATGACCCTGCGTGGTCGCAAACCAGCCGGCGATCTTGCCGCCCCGCGCGAAAGGCAGAATAAGCGGCGCACCCGGGCGCGGGGCGGCGAGAAGGCCGAGCCACTGCCGCACCTGGTCCGACTCTCGTGCCGAAGCGGACCCGTCGAGCAGCGACGACCAGCTCAACTCGTTGGGCGTCGAAAAGAAGCGCGCCAGCCACTCCTGCTCTCGCTCGGGCAGATGCTCGATCACCTGCCTGCTCCCACATAGGACTCGAAGTTGATACGCGCCTCGGCGAGCGTCTTGGGCGTGGTGTCGTAGACGACCATTTCGTCGTTCAATTCGAGGCCGTTGTAGGTGAGGTTCATAGAGCCCGTCAGAAGGCCGCGCTTCAGCAGCACGCCTTTGGTGTGCAGGTGCCGGCGGCGGACGATGGAAAGCTTGTCGGCGAGCCCGCCTTCGTCCGCCGCCATGGCGAGCGCGTCGATCAGCGGGTCATTGTGACCATCAAGGCTCGTCGCGATGCCTAGCGCCGTCCCGCGGGCCATCACGTCAGTCATCACCTCGATCAGCCGGATCTCGCGATTGCCCCATTCCGGATTGATCGTACCGAAGCCTCCAGCGCGGTTGTCGAACAAGACGATGTTGCTAATCCACGGGCTGACGAGCCAGGCGCGCTCGCCTCCGGGCGCCAGCAGTTCGCCAAGGAACATCATCTGAAGGAGTTCGCGGATCAGGTGCTGGCTTGTCACCGCGCTTTTGAAGATTCGTCGCGTCTCGAAGGTCATTGCAGTGCCTCCGCAACATCGACATCGACATGGAAGACGTTCTCCACTCGCCTGACTGCCTGCACGCGCGCGAAAACTGAGAGATAGACCGTCTGTACCGGATTAGTGGCGAGGAAGCTCAAGGCGTCGGCGAGCAGCGGTGCTGCCGACATTCGACACATCAGGGTGGCGGCCCCGACCTCGGCAAGGCGATCAAGACAATAATCCTGCCAGCCGTCGACTTCCAGATCGATCAGGCTCGCATCTTCGGCAAGATAGGCCTGCAGCAGCAACGGGTCTGGTGCCGGCAGGTCGGCGAAGGGTGAGTAGGTCCTCAGCCCGGACTGGCGAATGTGGGCGCCGCGCGGCCAAAGCAGACCATAGATCACACCGAACCGCCACTGGTCGGGATTGACCGTTGGGGCGTCGATTCCGGCGAGCCCGAGCGCTGCATCGATGTCGTCAGACCGCGCCAGGCGATAGGCCAGCACACGCGCGTCGAGGTCGACGCTCAGCCGCTCTTCCTCGGCATTCCAGAGGCGCACCGCGTCGAGGAAAAAGGCGTCGCTGTCGATGCTCGAGCCGGGACGAAGGATCCGGTTTGTCAGCGCAACAAGGAACGCGTGGAAGGTGACAAAACCCTCATCCGCCAGGGTGTGACGAAGCGCCGTGAAGCTTGCATGGCTCTCCTCGGCACCTGATGCCTGCCGAAACGCGCGCGTTGCAGCGGGCAGCGGCTCGTCGCTGTCGCCTTCGACCACGGCGGCGAGGAAGCGACTCAACTGGAAATCGCTCAGAGAGAAATCATTGTCTCGCAGGGCAGCGGTCATCAGGCTGAAGAAGCGGCGTGGATCTTCTACATATTGACGCTGCGCCTCTTCGATCTGGCCGTTGCCCCCAGGCGTCATCTCACTGATCCAGATCTCGCCATTGGGAACCCCGGCGAGCACATCGTCTTGCTCGCGCGGGCCAGCGGTGACGTCGAGTACCAGGCTGTCGGCGTCGATTTGTGGGCAGAGGTTCGTGATCGCGCTCAAGGCTGCCGCGCCGACGGTAGACGCATAACGCTCGCGAAGCCACGGCTCCCATCCAGCATCGATCGGGATCCATAGGATTGCCGCGAGGCTGAACAGGCTGTCGACAACCTCCTTGTCGGCCAGGAAGCCAGCCAGATCCTGCCGAAGCTTGTCCTGCTGATTACCCTGGGCATTGGCATCGTCGACGATCGGCGACTGGAACAGGATGCTGAGCGTCCGGTCGAGGTCGAGTTCAGCGCTGCCGTCGGCAAGGCGTCCCGCGGCCTCCCTCAGGGAAATCCGATGCGCCATTGCCTCATTGCTGAGCGCGGCCAGCATGAGATGAGCCAGCCAGTCGCGCGCGAACGGGTTGTCGACTGCTTCGAGAAAAGGTCCGTAAACTGCTTGGTGATGAAAGCGCGCGGTCCGCATCGCACGATATCGCGGGTCCGCCTCGTCCCCGAGGTTCGACCACAAGGCTTCAGGGAAGCGAAGCCGGATGCACATCGCGTCGACCGCGAGGCCAAAGCCGAGCGCGGCCGCCTCTCCGGCGACTTCGAAATGGAACTCCTTGTTCAGCGATCTGCCGTCGCGGAAGCGAATGCCGGCATCGCTGCCGAGCGCCATCCGGCGTACCTCGATCGGGCTCAGCCCTTCGTGTGTGTAGAAGCGGATATCCTCGATCAACGGAGTCCAGGGGCCACCCCGGGGCGGGTCCAGCACCAGGCCGGACTCGCGCGCGACAAGCTGGCCGCGCCAGCGAAGTCGAGCGTTCGAGGTATCGACCACCGTGCCGGGCGGCGGCTGAACCTCCAGCACTAGGGGACGATAGACCGGGACCTGTCCTACCGAGCCGGCGACGATAATCCGCCCGTCACTGAGCCTATCCAGACGCGCAAACGGTTCGAGCGGAACTACTTGTACTCGGTTTTGATCGAGTGGCGGACACATCCAATGACGCTCGAACGCATGGCTCATGCCGTAGCGCCGTGACACGCGTCCCGGCGCGAACTCTCGAAGCGCCTGTGCGATGGGCATCCCCACTTTGTCGGGCGTGACGCTACCAGGCTGTGGGAGGACAATACTGACCTCGGGCAGGTTAAGATCGCTGAACAAATTCGCCGGCGCGAACTCCGGCAGGGGCGAATTGAACACTTGGAAATCGTCGCCGGGCTGCCCCCAGGCGCGCCAATTGCTCTCGAGCCGGCGAAGCGCGGTCGGCAGGACCTGCGTCATCAGAGGCCGGGGGTGATCCCAGAGCAGCGGCAAGACTGTACTCTCGTCTATCTTCAAGGCGGAGGCGAGATATGCGGAATAGCGGTCCAGTTCGGCTGGGATGGTGAGGATGCGATTGATGAGGCCTGCAAGCGCAGTCTGGCGCGCGCGCTGGTAGCTGCTGTCGGTGCTGGCCGATAGGTCGAGCCAGACGCTGCCTTGCCGCTGATAGTCCAGTGCCTGGCTGAGATAATCGAGCGTCGCATAGACTGCCTGGATCCGCATGACGTACCGATTGCCTACAGGCAGTGTACGAAGCGGCAGTTCCGGATCGAAAAGCAGGTCATAGCCTTGATAGGCGAGCCGGTCCCGGCCATAGTCCGACAGCACCGCCACAGTCCAAGGCCGCATCCGGCGCGAACGACCCGCGCGGCCCTTGCGCTGGAGGAACTGGGCAACATCGCGCGGCGCCTTGTGCTGAATGACTGCGCCAACTCGCGGATCATTGAAACCGACCTCGAGCGAGGCGGTCGCGACGATAATGTCGAGATTGTTGCCGACGCCGGGGTCCATTGACATCACGCGGCCCACCGACTTTCGGTCCTGGGGCTGTAAGGTGTGGCCGATCTGGACCACTGCCTCCCAATCTTGGCCATGCAGCTTGCGCTGTTCGATCGGCAGCGGCCGGCGGAGCGACGCGAGTCCGCCATCGGGCCTGTTCACCAGGTCTGGCGCCCCGCTGCTCCTGCGACCCTCGGCGTCTAGCATGGCGAAGTACATGCGGTTGGTGACGTCGATGTCGTCGGTGAAGATGAAAACGCGCTCGCCGATAATGCCGCGGCTCTTTCGCTCGTCGGGCGCGTCCAGCAGCCGAGAGAGCAGCATGCCCGTCTGGATCGTGGTCGACAGCAAAGCTGTGCGCGACACCGGATCGCCGCGCAGTGCCAGAAGATACTCAGCGCCCTCGGCGATCATGTCGCTGTTAGCCGGCGCGATTTCGACCGACGACTGCTCATACAAGCCGGTCAGTTGCGCGAAGAAGCGCGCTCCGTCCCTGAGTGTCGCCGACAGTCCGACGAAGCTGACATGCTGGCGGACCAATCGTCGCCAACGGCGAAGTAAGAACGCGACTTGGGCGCCGGAGATGCCAGCATAAGTATGAACCTCGTCCAACAACATCATCTCGACGGGGCGCTGCGCCCGGTCGCCAATTCCGAACAGGTGCCGAAACCGATCGTCCCCCATCCGCTGGTTGAGCATCTCTGTGGTAGTGAACAGAATGTCCGGTGCTTCGGATCGCAACCGGTCGCGAGTCAGGATGATTTCGTCGCTCTCGATCCTGGCAGAGCACTCGAGGCACTCAAGCCGCTCGCGACTGGCTCGCCGATCGGCGTCGCGCCAGGCCATGTCCCCGGCGCAGCCCGGAGCCGGACAGCGCAGATATTCACAAACGAGCCCAGCCGATGTCTGCCGCCAGCCGCTGCGCGCGTCGTGCGCCTTTTCGGCTGAATGCGGCGTCGGACCGAAGAAGGTCCCAATCAGGATCTTGCGGTGGCCGCGCGAGGCCAGCGTCGCGTCGAGCCGCCGGGCCTGACTGTAGACCTCTGCAAACTGGTCTTTCAGCAGTTCGTTCCGGGGGTAAAGAGCCAGAACCTTGACCCAGCGACCCGCGGCGGCATCCCGCTGAATATGGGAGGCCACACGCGACAGCGCGGGCAGATAGAAGGCCAGCGTCTTGCCGCTGCCGGTGCCTGCACTGACCAACGTCGCGATGGATTGCGTGCCCTCTAAGCCCGACAGGATTCGTGCAGCCGCGGAGACCTGGAATCCGGCGAGCGCGAACTGCGGGCCAAAGCTTTCGACCAGCGCCGAAAGCGCCGCACGCGCAGCTTGGTCAGGCGTCGCGGCCGCGATGGTGGCGAGCGCTGCCGCCGCGCTGATCTCACGACGCGGGTAGCGCCGACGACGCCAGATGAACCGGAAGTCAGCTACGAGCGTCGGCGCTGCCTGCCAGCCGGTTGGTCCGCGATGTTGGGGAAAGAGTTGGCGCAACCGGAACAGCAGGCGGACACCTTCGGCCATGCGGGACCGGTATTGCGTGCCTGGCTCCTCGCCGATGTCGAACAGCAATGCTCGGCTGATCAGTTCTGCGATGACATGACCAGCGTCCAGAAAGCTGACGCCGGCCCCCAAGACAGGCTTGTCGAGCAGCGCATCGATGATCCCATGCATCTCGCCGGCCGACACATGTCCGTCGACCAGACCCCAGGTCAGCAACCGGGCTTCAAGCTGCTCAATCTCGTCCAGCGCAGTCAGCAACAGGGCTTCATCGGCTTCCATCTGCGCTCCGCGGCACGATACGATAAGTATCGAATGCATTGTTCTCTTCGAGCCACTTCAGCACGACGTCTGTGAGCAGGTCGAGCTTCGCTCCTCCGGTCTGAATGGCCTCAAGGAAACGCTTCACGTCGGCCGGCACGTCAAAATCGAACCCCTTGGCTGTCTCGGTCAGCCTTGCCGCAAGGGCCTTGACGCGATCGATTGCCGCCTTGTCGGCTGGCAGGTTGTCGAACTCGGCGCGGAACGCTTGATGAAGCTGCTCATAGGTCTTGAAAGCGGCGGTGTTCGCGGGCGTCATCGCAATGCGGCCCTTCACCACCGATGGGGCCTCGCCGGTAAACACGCTCTGCCTGTACTCCTTCCAACTCCTCACGACGCCGGCGCCAAGGTCTGTCGACGCCGTCTTGATCTCCTTGATCAAGTTAGCCCAGCCGCTGCCCTTCTTGAGCGTCGCCGCCTTCTCGTTGGCAGTGAACCTTTCGAGGGTTGAGGCGGCGCGTTTGCGGACAGTCGCAAGCGAAGGCGGCTCCGGCGTTTCGATCCCCGAGCCCATGAGCAGCCTGCGGTTGTCGAGCGCCCGACTGAACTCTGCCGCGGGTGGCGCGAGGTCCGAGCGGAGGTCCTCGAGCAAACCGGTTTCCTCCACGTTGGCCCCAAGTTGGTCTAGCGCCACCAGCCGCTCGTGAAGCGCCTTTGCGCGTGCGGGAAGCGAAGTACTCATGCGTCAGCCTCCACCGGCGCAGGCTGATTTCCACTCACGCCCTCGAGCAAACTCGCGATTTCCGCTGCCGCAATGCTTGGATCGGATTGGCCGCGAATAGCCTGCTGTTGTGCTACACGCGGTGCTGCCTCCATGACGATCTCATTGGCTATGGTCAAGAACGACATGGTGCGTTGGATCAGCCCTAAATCGAGCGATCCAAGTGCATTGAGCAGCTTCGGGATTTGCTCTCGATCGGCTTCATCGACGATCGTCGCCGTCTTGTCCACCAGGTCGACAAAGCGGCTTGTCTGAAATTCTGTGAGACGCGCCTCGAACTCATTTTGCCTGATCATGACGCCTGACGGCCAGCAATTCGTCTTCTGCAGCAGCGGGATGATTTCGCGCAGGTTGGCAACGAACGCGTTCTTGTCGAGATTCTCATCGACGAAATCTGCGATCTCGGCCCGAAAGGTGCGGAGCTTGGCGATGACTGCCTGCAGCTTGCCCCAGAGCCGGGCGTCGGTCATCGTCGGGATGAGCGTGCGTGCTTCCTCGGGAAGGCTCTCGGGAAGCGGACCCACTGGCGGATCGCCGGCCAGCACGTCTAGCAGGCGCGCGCTGTCAATTGCGAACGGTTTGTTTCCTGAACCCTGGAAGCTCGCGCTTCGATCGAGCAGAAGCCCCTGCAGGATGGCGCGCGTGCTTCGGCCATTGACCGAGCCCAGCGCCTGCGCGCGAAGCTGATCCCACCCCTCTTCGAATGTTTGCGTCTCGACCTGTGGGGGCGACGAGAAGAGTCCGCGCAGCAGAGGCTCCGCGGCTGCTGCGCGAACCGGGGGCGAGAGGCCAATGATGCGCGACTGATTGAGCAATGCCCGACCCACCACTGCTGTTTGCGCGTTCGCCTCCGCAACTAGAATCGGCACCAGTTGCCTGACCAGGCGATCAATGATCGCGGCGCTCGCGACATAATCGACGTCGGCCTCCGGATAGTCCCAGCGGTGACCGTTGAAGCCAAATCTCAGTGCGCCGAGGAGGCCCTCGCGAAGTGTGCCATCGTCATCCTCGCGCTGGTCACAGACTACGAGAATGCGTCCGCCTACAGGATTGTTGCGCGCACCAGCAATCCAAAGCCAAGTCGCCTTGATATCCTCGTCTGGAATCCGGAGCGCGGACCAGTTGATCGCGCCCTTCAGCATTGCGGCCAGCGCGCTGCGAAGTTCGCGAGCGTCGGTCTGCACAAGTTCCGTTCCGGACGTCCAGGCATCAAGTTTCTTCAGCCAAGTCGCCACGCGCGGATCCTGCTCGAAAGCAAATGCCGGGGGCGGCGGCGAGGGGGTCGTATCTTCGCCGCCGGTCGGTCCAATCGGCGGCGTTGAATCGCGCTCCGGCACGAAAGTGACTTTGGCGAGTTCGCTAGGTGTCGGAAGCGAGAAGGTCGCAAAGATTGCCGGCGGTACATGGGCGAGGGCAGCTTGATCGGCGGCGTTGCCGGCCCACACTGCGAGCGCGGAAGCCAGGCGCCGCTTGATGGGTTCGGGCTGGCTCGTCTGTCTGACCAAGCCGGCGAGATAGACGTTCGGCCGCAGCCCATGGAAGTCGGGCGGTGGGAAATTGCCGTTGACGAACGTGCTCCGCATCAGAAGCGGGCGACGGAGGATCTCGTTTATGACGCGACGCGGGTTGAAAACGAGCCGGCCTCCTTCCGCCAGATGCCGCTGGACGAGCTGCTCGACTGCGAGACGGTTGAATGGAAATAGCGCGTGGCCTAGTGTGGAATAGCCAAAAGCGTTTAGCGCCTCGCCTTCCTCATCTCTCTGCTCCTCGTCACGCCAGGCGGGTAGCCAGCCGGTGAGCCCGTCGCCTGCACCGCGGCGGTCAAACCGCTTGCGCAGGCCGCCTTCACCCCAGCGCGCCGCGTTCAGATAAGCGCCGACCATCTCGATCACTGCGCCCTTGATCTCATCATCACTCTGCTCACGGTTGCCGATGACCCAGACCCGCTGCGCCCGCGTGAGGATCGTGTCGCGAGAGGCAAGATAGCCATCGGTGAGCGCAAGCGCCGTCCGCATGGTAGCGCGCACCTTCTTGCCGTCATGTGTACCTTCCTGCACGCAGACCTTGAGCAACACGTCCTGGATGCCTGACAGCGCTGCGAAATCCTCGACGAGCAGGACGAGGTCCATTTCGTTCTTCAGCAGGATATCACGGATTCCTAGGATGATGTCCTGTAAGGTGATTCCGCCGGTACTCTGCTCGAGCTGAAAGACGTTGCCGATCGCTGTATCGACGATGGTGTTGAGCAGGTCAGCCGCGGCCTGGCGGCGGCGAACATCCTGGACCGCGAGCTGCGTCTGATAATAGGTCTTAACCGACAGGGCCGCATTGTTAAGATCGATCCCGTCGGGAAGGATGAGATCCTTGGCGAAAAACTGGGACTGGCTCTCGTCGCCCTCGACCCCGTCCTCACGGCCCTGCAAGGCGCGCGCAACCACTCTGGCGAGAACCGCTTCGTCGAAATGGTCCTTGAGTGCCGCGTCACCGAAAAGTTTAGGCAGCATCTGCGCATGGCCGATGAGCGGTCTAAGCTCGGCAGCACGTTCCTTATGCTCGCGCGCCTCGACGACGAGGGCCTCGGCCCGGCTGGCGAGCGCATTCTCGATTTGTGCTCGGAACAAGACGACGGCCTTGCGCTTGTCGACTTCGGCGACGGCGCGGGTGAGGTCCGATCGCGATTTCTCGAATCTCGGGTCGCCGGCCAACGGCTCAAGGATCAACTCGACGACCCGGCGCAGGCTTGCGCTCTTGGGAATTCGGATTATGTGGAGCTGTTCGCGCCGCGGCGAGCGCTGGAGTTGCGCATCAAGCCACCGAATGATGTGTGACTTCCCTACACCCGAGGGACCGGTGATCGGAAACAGCAGATATCCGCCCGGAACGTCGTCGGAGAGAAAGGCATCGAGCAATTCCTGCTCGGACGCCGGAGTCTCGATGTTCGTACCGGCATTCCGCGTCGTGAGCGGAGTCGGCTGATGCACCGCGAGCAGGACCGATACGTCCGCGGTCTCGGCTTCGTTCTTGATGCAGGCATTGACGTGATCGGGCTCGGGCCAATATTTCTCAAGCATCAGCGGGCCTTTCCTGCCTTAACAAGCCCGGCATGCGAGACATCCCGCCATGTGCGCGCGTTGCTGCCGGTAAGCGTTACGACGCCCTCGGGGTCGCTTCGGTTTGAAAGCGTGATGAAGCCCTCACGGTCGAGGCGCTGGATCGCCCGAGACAAGGAAGACGAGACGAGGCCGGCACGAAGGCGGGGCCAGGCGCTGTCCTTCAACGCTGCCTCGACCTGCAACCGATAAGCGCCACCATCGAGGACGGGCAGCACCGAGGCGGTGCGCTCTACGAAGGCTGGGCCGGACAGTTCTCGGCTCGATCCGAAGATGTCGGTGAGCGCGTCGCGGAGCGCCTCGGTGGGGTCGACGACCCATTGCACGCCGTCGCGGGCAAAGCCCAGATATAGCATCCAGGTTTTGAGGCCATTCCAGCGGGTATTGTTCTGAGCGATCTTCTGACTGCCGCTGTCGATCAACTGTCGCGCCTCCAGTTCAGCCAACCGGTCGGAATTGGCATCAAGGGTATAGACATCCTGGGCCAGCATCCACGCCACGCCTCTCGACAGATCGGCGCTCCTAGCTTCCTCGCTTTCCCAGAAGCGCATATTGTTGGCCCGCAGCAACGCCACGGCCCTTGCCACTTTAGGGAGGCGCGCTTCCGCATCTTCTGCGCTCTTGCCGAGGGCAGAGCGGTAAGGCTCGGCGATAATGATGACGCCCATATTTTCGCCGAACAGGCCAAGTTCGGTCCAGCGGTTCAACGTTCTTGTCAACTGGCTGGTGTCGAACGAATCAGCCGCGCCCCCACATGCGAGGATCAGGTCTTCGCGCCCCTTTGGACCGAAGCGAACGAGGGCGCGAACGAGCACGATCAGCACATTGAACAGCCCGTCGCTGGCTTGGTTGAGGATACTCACAGGCGCGCTCCGAGCTTGAATTGATCGACCGACAGGACATTGGTTCCGGTGTCGGCGATGCGGCGCACAGCGTTCCACGGATCCAGCGTCGAGGCCGGCGTCATGATGACATGCAGCGGCCGTTTCATCGTGAACAGATACTTGGGCAGCCCGGCGCCGACCGCGCCAGTCCAGACCGTGACGCGCGGAAGCTCGTACGACGATGGCCGGAGCACTTCCTCCTCGAGCGACTGCAGCAGCAGCACATGGTCGTCGCTGTGCTTGTGTAGTCCGGCAAGCGAGGGGTTTCGCTCCCGGAAGGCGGTCTGCGTGCCGATCTCGCGCACCCCGAACATAGCGACGAAGTCGCGCAGCAGGGAGACAAGAGCGGTATCGTCCATGGGCTCTTCGACGGGAAGGATGACGGGCTCCTCAAGATAGAGTTGCGGGAACCGGCTGACGAAGAGGCTGAGATCGAAATGGCCGACATGCTCGATGCCGTATGCGGGCGGCGCCGAATAGTCGGTGTTCTTCGTCCCCATGCGGCGGTGGGCCGGGCACCCTCCGCAGGCGGGCGATACGATCACCGACCGGCCCGGGGCGTTGCTGCGATAAAGATCGTCCAGCAGCAGCGAGACCTCGCTCGTGCCGCCCAGCAGTTTGTCGAGCAACGCGCGGTTCTCGGTGGCCTCATCGAACGCGCGCTGCCGTTCCTCGCCGATGAGGCATTCGAACCGCGTCTGGCTCATGTGCTCGAAATCGGTCATGCCCACCACCGTGCGCTGGAAATAGTCCGTCCAGTGCTCATCACTGCGAAGCTCGAATGCGAACTCGGTCTCGTCCTCTTGCTGCGCGATGCGCGATGGCGGCTGCGATTCAAGCTCGAGCATGCCGGCCCGCGCCATCATGATCAGCGTTCGCATGTTCCAGGATTGATTGTAATCGGACTGTCTCCGCAGCCGTGGCGGGACGGCAGCCAAATCCACCTCGAGCAATCGGCCAAGCGCATCGAGTTGGGTGCTACCGCCATACATGGTCGACCACCGTTCGAACGCAAGGTCGTCGCTGATCAGCGAAGGTGAGGCGATCTGGTTGGCGATTTCCTGGTCTTCGCGCGAATAGATCAGGAATGAGGCCGAGGGACAGCCGTCTCGCCCTCCGCGCCCGACTTCCTGATAGAAGCGATCGAGCGTCTCCGGGACGGCGGCATGGATCACCGTGCGCACGTCCCGCTTGTCGATCCCGACGCCGAACGCGGAGGTGGCGACCACCCCGTCGAGTTCGTTGTCGGACCATTGATCGATGATCCGGACACGATCGGCGTGGGCAGTCTCGCCATGAAAGCAGTCAATGCGCGCACAGCCTTCCTTGCGCAGACGCTTGATCCACCGCCTCGCATCGCTGCGCTTAGTCACATAGAGGATGAATGGCCGCGGCGCGTGCCGCAAGATTTCAAGGACCTTGCGGTCCTTCTCCTCAGGATCGTCCTCGCGGTGGACCCAATATTGAGGTTCGGGCCGCAGATGGACCGAGGCGACCATGTGAACCGTGCGAGCCGGGCCGAAGAGAGCGTCGATCGTCTCCACGGTCTCCGGGGTTAGCGTCGCGGACATTAGCAGCGTCCGAAAGCGGCGACTGGTCGGGCAGGCCGCGAGCAATCCCCGTCGCACGCCTGCCAGCATCTGAAAGGCTGGTCGAAAACTGTCACCCCACTGGCTTACCAGGTGCGCCTCGTCGACGATCAGATAGGACAGCAATCCGGCGTACGCCGTCTCGTATAGCGACGGCAGCAAGGCTCCGGTCACCGCTTCGGGCGAGCAATAAAGGATGCCTTGGCGGCCCTCGCGTATCGCGGCCTTGATCGCCGCTCGTTCCTCCACGCTGAGGCCGGAATGCCAAGCGAGCGAAGGCACATCACGCCGGGGAAAGCGGCGCTTGAGCATTTGCCGCATTTGACGGGCCTGATCGAGCACTAGTGCCGTGGTCGGAACGACGCACAGCGACAATCCACCTTCCAATCCGCGGGCGAGGACCGGGGCCTGTGCAACGAAGCTCTTCCCAGACCCGGTCGGCAAGGCGACGACGAGAGTCTCTCCGGGCGGCAGCAGAAAGGCGCTGCGCACCGCCTCGCGCTGGCCCGGCGACACATAGCTGTCGAATCCGCTCGCTTCGCCGAGGAACGGGTCGATCGGCCGCTGCCAATCGAGCCGAACATTCTGCTCGGCGAAGATGTCCTCGAAAACCGGATTGTCGCTGTCGTCGAGCCAATCAGCGCGCCACGGTCGAGCTTCGACTAGGAAATAGCCTTGCGTCTCGCTATGAGCCCGCACCCCGAAATTCGCCCAGGAAGCTCGGTCCGGCCAGCCCGCGCGAGAGGGTACGCGCAACTGCGCCTGCTGGCCCGCACGAAGGGACTGGCGTCGCAATACGTGCCTAAAAAGGGCCATGGCATCATATGCACTTTGCAGCCGCCCAGTTGCCTGTGAGGCTTTCAGGATCTGAGCTAGGCGATCGAAGACCCCGTCGCGAGGTCCGGAGCCGCCAATCTCGTTCCGAGGGTCGAGCAGAAAGTCTTGCAGACCTACGAAGTCGAATGCGCCCATCACAGGTCACTCGAAATGCGCTCGGTGACAGAGCGGCTCGCCGAGACGAAGATCGCGCCAACAGTGTCGAGCCGAACCTGAGGGATGCGAATGCCCTCTGTTAGCGCAGCAGCGAGTTGCTCCTCAAACGCAAGCTCGGTGTCGTCGCCAGCACTCACTGCGGCGCGAGCGCGAGCCCGCAACTGGCCCAGCCGCCTCTGATCGGCCCGTAGAGCGCGCTG
Organism: Mesorhizobium sp. B2-6-1; assembly: GCF_006440475.1. Taxonomy (NCBI): domain Bacteria; kingdom Pseudomonadati; phylum Pseudomonadota; class Alphaproteobacteria; order Hyphomicrobiales; family Phyllobacteriaceae; genus Mesorhizobium; species Mesorhizobium sp. B2-6-1. The sequence continues at coordinate 168,782 of NZ_VFUH01000008.1, read as the reverse complement.
CTCCGCTTTCGCGAGGCTTTCGATGAGATCGGGGTCCGCGCGAAGCGCGTTTTCGGCCACTTCCCGCGCCTTAAGGCAAAGGTCAGACCAATGGGCGAACTCCGGAAGGTGCAACTGTGACAGGCGTTGCCACCGGCGAGCATTAAGATTGAGGTCGCGAGCCCCGTTCTGATCCGGTTCGACTCGATAGCGTCGCGTAAGGAGCGAAAGAAGCGCGTGATCGGTCACCAGCGTCAGTTCGCGGTCGAGCCAAAACGAGCGGTAAAAGGGCGGGAGTGCCATGTCGCCGCGACGCCGGATCGCTGCGTTCGCCGCGCTATCGTTGCGTTCGTGTCGGCTGAGAACTCTGTCCGCGGCCGCGACGTCGGCTTCGAGGACGAAGTCGAACCGGAAGAAGACATCGGCTGTGGGATCGCCGACATGGCTGGGAGCAAAGCGCCACATAGCAAAGGAACGGCCGCGATCGTCCGACTCGGTGAACGCCGTAATGCCGCTGATCAGGTCATCGCCGTAGCGCAGCAAGCCCACGCCATTGGCGCGCGCGCGCGGATGCAACGCGGTGCGTCGGCGAAAGGTGTAGGGCATAGTCCGGATCGTCCTGTCGCCTCTATATCTCGGACCGAAGTCTAGTGCAGCGTCACAATGCGCCAGGAAGGTTGGTAGCGGAATGAGTGTTTGACGCCCGGGGGTGGTGGAGTAGATGTATCGGAACGGCGTTCCTGCCCCAGCGCTAGGCGCGAACCGCGGCTCGTCGAGATGCTCAAATCTTAGAGTTTTTTCGAGCCAGATCGTCGTATCGCTCGCGATCGCGCGCCAATCGTCTTCGATCGCGGAGAGACCGTTGAAAAGAGCCGCAGGTGGCGTGCCGAGGGCATCGAGTGCATCCTGCTGATCTAGCGCCGAGATTTCTCGCTCGATCTCGCCGTGTTCGCCGGTGCTCCTCGCTGTGAGATCAATGAGCCCTTCGGCGCCCTCGACGAACAGCGGAAGCGCGAAGCCTCGCATAGTGCTTTCCAGCAGATATTGTAGGCTCGCCACCGATCGGTCGAAAACTTTGAGCGCTGTACCGAGATAGCCCACCCAAGCCATCTCAAAAGGGTCGTCCTCGCAAGCGAGCACGACGGACCGTACGGCCTGGTCGGATCCATAGCGATCAGCGCGACCTAAACGTTGCTCGATTCGATTGGGATTGAACGGGACGTCATAGTGAACCACGACTTTATTGCCGCCCTGAAGATTCAGACCCTCTTCCGCCCGTCGATCGCAAACCAGAATGGGTCGGTCGACGCTGTAGCTAAAAGCCCTCCACAGATCGTTGCTGGGGTCATGGCGGTCGACGACGATACCCAGTCTGTTCGCGATTCGATTTGCCAGGAGATCGGCAGTCTTGGCATCAGAACAGAAAACGATGCACTGCGAGCTTGTACTTACAAGCGGCTGCAACGCCTCAATCAGTGCGTCCGCGCGATCCGCGAACAAGCCAGGGCGCCCCAGGCACCGGCGAACCGCCTCGAACCGACTCTTATCACTAATTTTCCCGGTCTGCTGTGCCAGAAAACTGATTATCCCAGCCCCGGAGCTCGGATATTGCGATCCGCGATCGAGCACGCGCCAAAAGGTTTTCGCACGATCCGCCCACGGTGCCTCGCGGCCGGCTTCATCGAGCTTCGCCGACTCGCCGAACCGCCAGTCTTCCATTGCGGCGGTCAAGGCTGCCCGATCGCTGCTGCGATAGCGGACGATCGCGGCCCCTATTCTATCTGGCGTTATCCCGCTGACGTTTCGACGACGATGGCGCAAGATACGACGGTGCAGCCGATAGACTTCGCTCAGGTGGTCATGCAATTGATCGATCGCTTCCACCAGCGCCGGGTCACTCTCGTCTGGCATCGTATCGACAACGGCGCCGAGCTTGGCAACGTGTTCCAGTAACAGTTCGTCCTCTGGAAACAGCCGGCGCAATTGATCTGTCACATAATCGAGAAACAGCACATTTTCCGTTGTCAGACCGGCGACGATTTCTGCTAGGGGCTGCCGGCTTTCGACCTTGCGGCGGAACGAGTCCTCGCCATCGAGTGGATATGTCAGGGGATCGAGGAGATGGAGCATCCTCAGAAATCCGCGCTCATTATGAAGTGCTGGTGTCGCCGACAACAAGAGGACCCGCTCCATTAGTGGAACGGCGCGGGCGATATCCTGGTAGATGCCGGCCGCATTCGCGATACCGAGGTCGATCAGGTGGTGCGCCTCGTCGATGACGAGCATCGTCACCTTCGACAGAATCGCTCGAATCTGGTCATCGTCATCATGTGAAATCACATGAATACTGCGATCCAGATGGCGCCCGAGAAGAAATTTCTCGGAAAGCTCCGCGCGCCATTGGCTGACGAGTGGGGCAGGAACCGCCACGAGAACCGTGCAATTTTCTTTCACATCGAGAACGCATTGGCGGATAAGAACGCCCGCCTCGATCGTCTTTCCGAGGCCCACTTCGTCGGCAAGCAGGTAGCGCTGCACCGGGTCTTGCAGGATCCGTCGCACCACCTCAATCTGGTGCGGTTCGAGTTCGACAGCGCACGCAAGCAGCGCGGACATCCCCATCGACGCGGCCCGCTGAGACACCTGTGATCGGACAAACGCGCTGCGTCCATCCGAAAAGCCAGGGCTCTCGCTGATTTTGTTGGCGAGAAATGGTGTTGGGTCCCTAATTGGAAGTTCCCACCGAACGAACACAGAGTTGCATTTCAGCCGTTTGGACTTGCTTTCTGGAAACTGGATGAGTTGGCTTTCACCGCTATCTTTCAGCAGATGGCCAATTTCCCACGCCCCAGCGGCCTCATCGAAATGATATATGCGCGTCTGCTCCGGGAGGACTACATGCTCTATGTTGCTTTTGCCAATGTTGTGGACCAGAGGCTCCGATGTCGGCGAATCGAAATACTCTACAGACCGCAGTGATCCGTTCTGGCCAACTAGTTTCCCCACTCCCAGGGAAGCATACTTCCCAATTGCTCTAACGAACACGGATTCGCCGTCCCCTTCACCCTTCATTTCATTATGGTGAGGATTTGCATTCGTCTAGTGGCTCTCCCGGAAATCGGTACGAAGCGCGCCAACCCGGCGCAGGCGCCGCAGGTGGGGTGTGACCGCAACACCAGAAGAGCGTTCCCTCCGGGTATCAGCGGACGCCGGAAGGGCACTCGCTGCAAACGCGCTGCTAGCTCAGCTAGTATGCGTAAGTCGTGAGGCTGTCCGTACGCACTGCCAAGTTCCTTCGGCGATCCACGTGCAGAATGCAGTCCTGCGGGGCGGCGTTCAGAATTTGGGACGAGTGACTTGCGATGACGATCTGTGCAGGCAGGGAGTTTAAGAGCGCAACCAGCCGTTTCTGCAAGGTGGGGTGCAAATAGACTTCAGGTTCATCAAGGATGATGGTGCTCGCATCTCTGGCGCTGTAGAGATGCCACAGCAATTGTATAAATATCTGCAAGCCATCGCCCGACCATGATAATTCCTTTGGTACCCGGCTTCCCGGTTCGCGATAGAAGACGGAAATCCGATTGCCAACCATATCGAGATCGACGTCCTCCAGGCGCATTTCCGGTAGCCAGTCCTCGCAAAACCCTCGGAAGTCGTCCCACGAGGACGTTTTGCTCAACCGCCAGAGATGATTGCGAAAGTGCCTGCTAGCCAGGCGGCCACTGGAGTGCTTCGCGATGTACTTGGTGTCCTTGACCTGCTCCACGCGATCAAGAGGTGTGATGACCGGTATCGGAACAATCGGTAAAAACAGACTACGGACCTTGGCTGGGGTAGAAATGGCCCGCCCATTCTCGTCATGCAGCACAAAGAATGGCGCCTGATCATATGTAGCGTCCGGCCACACGATCTCTATCGTTGCGCCGCTTTCCCATCGAGCTTTAATCCTCGTCTCGTCGTCCCGGAACTCGTGACGGACAGGATCGTCCTCGTCCTCCGACGAACTCGGGACCCGATAGGCGGGAAACAAGACTCCGCCCCACGATATCTGCATGTGATGATTTTGTCGCTTGGCGAGGCGCAGGCAGCCTTCCGCCAACGCAATTGCCTCGAGGATCGTGCTCTTGCCCGCGCTGTTTGCTCCTGACACGAAGGCATGAGGGGCGAGGGCAGCCTCGACACGTTCGAAACCGCGAAAGCTGCGCAACTCAACCCTGATGATCATCCGACGGGCTCCCTCTGCGGATCACCTTAGGCTGGCGACGTCGACGTTCCAACCCCGGCAAGGCGGACCCGGAGGGGACATCAGGAAGATTGTTATGGCAACTAAAGTCACTGGAAACGCTAACTGGACTGCCCGGATTGGCAGACATTTCCCAGCCTCCGTCTCCGCCATCGCCGACTATCGCCTGCCGCAAATCCCGGTCACGCTCTCCGCTGGCTATGAGTATGATCAAACCAAGGCACTGGGAATGACATCCGGAGAAACTGAGCGTGAACACCTTCCTCACCGGTCTGCGCTTCAGCTTCGGGCTCCAACAGCCTCAAGGAAGAAGAACGCAAGGGACCAGCTTGGTCGATCTCGCCTGTCAATCTCTAGTGGTCTTATTCTGATATTTGCATCCCTCAATACAGGATCGTGGCTGGCGAAATTGCGGCACGCGTGCTGGCGCCCGCACGATTAGGCGGACTGCTCGAAACCTACACGAAATCGAGCAACGAGCGTGCTGGACAGATCAAAGATCAACTGGCGCAACTACGCCATTCCCACAAGGAAGCGGAGGTCTCGATTACTCGCCTGCTCGCTCTCGTGGAGAAGGGCTTGATGGGGACGACCCGAACCTGCGGGAGCGTCTGGTTGGCTTGAAAGTCCGCCGTGACGAGCTGGCGGTTGAGGTCGCCGAACTGGGCAAACGAGCCGGCAGTGGCGAAACGTTGATAACGCCGGAAAAGATCGCCAGGTTGTCGAACCTGCTGCGGGATAAGCTCACGATGGTTCACCTGAGTTGAGGCAGGCCTATGCTCGCTTTGTCGTCCAGCAGGTCACCGTGCAGGGGAAGGAAATCCGCATCAGCGGCTCGAAAGCCATCCTGGCACGCGCCGCATCAAGCGGAGTTGGCGACGATCCGCCCGCAGTTCTCTCTTTTTTCGGGGATACGCCCAACAAGACGGATGGAGGCCGGATAGAACTGGCGGAGCGGGTGGGATTCGAGCCGACGGTGGGCCAATCCCTCGGATCAAGGTATCGATCTGTCGTGCTGAATCTCACCAACAATGCGGTGCATTTCGGGCCTCTCATCGGGACCACAAATCTCAAATCATAGTCAAGTCATTGAAATATCTGGTACGCCCAATGGGAATCGAACCCCTGTTACCGCCGTGAAAGGGCGTTGGGCGATGGTGAAGTTCGTCCAAAGCCTTCCGTCACGCTGATCGCGGCAATCATCAGAGCAGCTCCATAGCGAAACCGGATTCTGTAGATATGCTGTAGATCAGCCGTTTTCCGGAGATTTTCAGGATCGACTAAGTCTTTGAAAAGATTGGCTCCCCGGGCCGGATTCGAACCAGCGACCAACCGGTTAACAGCCGGTTGCTCTACCACTGAGCTACCGGGGAACAGAGGCTCTCATGCGAGTGGCGCAGCCTATAGCAAACCCTTTTCGGCTTTGCAAAGAACCATTTCGCATTTTTCCGAGACTTTTTCGCTCAGGCGTTTCTCGCAATCGGCGGCGTTCGTCCTCATATTAGCCGTCTTGCGAGGGGCGCGGAACCGAATGCGCGGTCGCGGCTTTCGTCAAGTGACATCCTCAAACCACCAGACGGACCAGCCATTCGAGATGACGGCAGCAGAAGAAAACCAGGCACCGGCGCGAAAGATATCGGTCTTCGGGCGCAAGTTCACCATGCCGCGTTCGCGCGGCCTCAGGATTGCAATCGGCGTGCTTTTGACGATTGGCGGCATTCTGGGGTTCTTGCCGATTCTCGGTTTCTGGATGGTGCCGCTCGGACTTTTGGTGCTCTCCTACGAATTCGCCATGGTGCGCCGCCATCGGCGCCGGTTCGTCGTCTGGTGGGAACGGCGGCGCCGGCCGGATTGATCGGCCACGCCGGGGACCTTGCCCGGCTTCGTCGCGGCGGCCTTTGGGGCCCGAATCAAATCGCAGCGCTATCCTGCGTTCCAGTGCTCGCCTCCTCCGGGGCGTCCTGCTGGCCTGCTCTCAGATCCTCGCTGATTTCCTTCAGGACGGCGGAAGCCGAGGCAAGGCGCGCGCGGTCGCGCGGCGAAAGCCGGCCGGGGCCTTCTATCTTGAGGCAATCCATGGCGTAGCGCACCAGCTCCTCGCACCCCAGCAGCGGCGAGCTGTCCGCGTTGTTGGTCGACTCGTCCGGTTTGGCCAGCTGCATGGCGCAGTCCTCCTCGGCCTCAACGCAGCCCGGTGCGCGGAGTTTCTCCCGATCATCCGCCATGCTTAACGGCTTTCTAACGCAGCTCGAACCGCCCTGTCTCGCATTTAGGGCGGGGTGCGAGGACTGGCGCAGGCGAAACCGTCGCGAATGCATTGTCGCCGCTTGACGGCTTTTTCGCCGCAACCTATTGGAACCGGGTGGAACGCCGGGAGTAACGAGGCCTCGTGGCGGAGTGGTTACGCAGAGGACTGCAAATCCTTGCACCCCGGTTCGATTCCGGGCGAGGCCTCCAATCTCCGGGCTCCCGCGCGTCAGCGCAGGGAGCTCGCCGTTCCCGTCTAAATGAACCGCGATGTGGCGCGGCAAGCGGATTGGTTGGGACATGAGCGCTGATTTCTCCGAGCTTCGCGTCAAGATGGTCGATGGCCAGATCCGCACCACCGACGTGACCAGCACGCCGCTGCTCGACGCCATGCTTTCCGTGCCCCGCGAGCTTTTCGTCGACGAACGCCAGCGCAATCTCGCCTACATCGACGAAGACATCCGCATCGCGGACGGCCCCGGCGGCGCGCGATATCTGATGGAGCCTTCGCCGCTGGCCAAGCTGATGCAACTGGCCGAGATCAGTCAGGCTGATTCGGTCCTCGATGTCGGCTGCGGCACCGGCTATGCCTCGGCCATCCTGTCGCGACTGGCGGGCTCCGTGGTGGCGCTTGAAAGTGACTCGGCGCTGGCCGAAACCGCAAAGTCGGTGCTCTCATCGCTGGGCTGCGGCAATGTGACCGTGGTCCAGGGCCCGCTGCCGCAGGGATATGCGGCCAAGGCGCCCTACGATGTCGTCTTCGTCGGCGGCAGCGTCGGCAAAGTGCCGGCGGCGCTGCTCGACCAGCTCGCCGAAGGCGGCCGCCTCGTCGCGGTCGAAGGGCAGGGCAATTCCGGCGTGGCGCGGCTTTTTTTCAAAGCAGGGGGGGTTGTAACCGGTAGACGGGCATTTAATGCGGCAATTAAGCCACTACCCGGGTTCGAACGTGAGCATGCTTTCGAATTCTGAATGATTTGGCCTTGCAGCAGAGGCTTTGTCATGGTCGCTTGCATTTGAACAATCGTTGCTGATCCCAATGGGGGCACTTTGGGCCGAGCGACAGGGAACATTCTGACACGCCGCTCCGGTTCTCCAAGGAGAAGCCGGTGCGGCGTGGTTCCCATGGAAAACGAATGAGGGTTTAATGGTGCCGTCTCTACGCAAGTCACTTTTCACCGCCGTCCTCGTTTCGGCGACCGCGCTTTCCCCGCTGGCCGCCTCGGCCGAAACCATCTCCGGCGCGCTTGCAAAGGCCTATCAATACAATTCCTCGCTGAATGCCTCCCGAGCCGGCGTACGCGTCACCGACGAGAGCGTGGCCATCGCCAAGTCCGGCTGGCGCCCGACCATCACCGGGACGGCCGACACGAATTATGTGAATACCCGTGCCAGCGGCGCCAACGTCAAGACGGGGTCGGCCAGTGTGGGCATCGTCATAAACCAGAACCTGTTCGACGGCTTCCAGACGAGAAACAATGTGGCGGCAGCCGAATCGCGGGTCAAGGCATCCGTCGAAAGCCTGCGCAACACCGAGGAGAACACGCTGTTGAGCGCGGCCACGGCCTATATGGACGTGATTCGCGACCGGCAGATCGCGGTGCTGACGGAGCAGAATCTGCAGTTCCTGACCGAGCAGGCGCGCGCCGCGCGCTCACGGTTCGAGGTCGGCGAAGGCACGCGCACCGACGTTGCGCAGGCCGATGCGTCGCGCGCTTCCGCCGTGGCGTCGCTCAGCGCCGCCCGCGCGCAGGCGCTGGCAAGTGCGGCGAGCTATCACCAGATCGTCGGTGACGAGCCGGGCAAGCTCAGGCCTGCCTCGCCATTGGCCAGGCTGCTGCCGCCGAGCCTCGATTCGGCGATAGCCATCGCCTCGGCCGAGCATCCGGCGATCCTCGCCACCCAGCATCTGGTCGATGCGGCCGCGTTTTCGGTGAAGTCGTCCGAGGGCGCATTGCTGCCGCAGCTTTCCGCATCGGCCGGCATTTCGGAGGATTATCTGCATCGCAATCCCGACCTCCAGGGGAGCAACGGCGGTTCGACCTCGGCCAACATCGGTGCGACACTGACGATCCCGATCTATTCGGGCGGCCGCACCTCGGCGGTCGTGCGACAGAACAAGGAATCGCTTGGCGAGGCCCGCATCCAGGTCGACGTCAGCCGCGACCAGGTGCGCCAGGCCGTCGCCTCGGCGTGGTCGCAATACACCGCCGCGCAGCAGAGCGTCGCTGCCAACAGGCAGGTGATCGACGCCGCTCAACTGGCGCTGAACGGTGTCATCGAGGAACGCAATGTCGGCCAGCGCACCACGCTGGATGTGCTCAACGCGCAGGCCACCGTCATCACCGCCAAGATCAACCAGGCAAATTCCGAGCACGACGTTGTGGTGGCGAGTTATGCCATCCTGTCGGCGATCGGCCGCCTCTCGGCCGAGCGCCTTGCGCTGCAGGCGACGAAGTACAGGCCTGAAGAGCACTACAATGCCGTCAAGGACAAGTGGATCGGCCTGCGCACGCCGGATGGCCGCTAAACTCCACAGATTCGAGTAGTTCTCTCGAAGCGACCCGGCGTTCGATCGAAACGCCGGGTCGCTTCATTGTTTGCGCAACTGCGCCGGCAACTCGTCACATGCTTTTCGACGAATTGCGCTAATCTGTTGAAATCCCACATGTCCCCAGAATGGGGATTCTCGTACGGCGCTCCGTCGGTTACGCTGTCGCCATGATTCGAATCCGGCTTTTACCGGAGCGGAAGTCTGTAACAGGTCACAAGGGCGGCGGATGTGACGATGGCAACGGCAAGCAGCGCACAGCGCGAACCTTCCATGGAAGAGATACTGGCTTCCATCAGGAGGATCATCGAGGACAGCGACAGCGGCCGCAAGCAGCCGGACGATGCCGATGACTTGCGGCAGGATCTGAAGCCGGCGGCGGGCGCTGCTCCCGACGTCGATGCGCTCCGCGCCGAATTGCATGCCGCTCCCGAGGTCAGGAAGCCGGTCACGCTGGCGGAGGTGCAGGCACAGACATCGGCGGCCGAACCAACGGTCGCGCGCATGGAAGCGCCGGAGCGAACCGATCCCGTGGCACCAAGGGCGTCGATGACGCTTGCCGAGGTGAGCGCCCGGATCGCCGCCGAGCCGCTGCCCGCCGAAAGGACCGACAGGCCCGCGACGCCCGAGGCCGGTGCGGCAAGCGATGCCATCGTCGCCGATTGGCGCCGCGAGATCGCAGCGGTCGGCGAGCAGGCGAAGGCGATACCAGGCATTCGCAAGCCGGTTGTTCAGCCCGAAGCGCCGGTGGACGAGCCGATGCCGGAGCCGGCGTTCGAGCGGACCCCTTCGATCGCCGCCCCGGCGAGCACCGACGAGGCGCGCAAGGCGGCGGATGAAACGCCTGCGGCCCGTCCGGCAATCCTTTCCGAGCATACGGGCCGGCAGGTCGCCGCGGCCTTTGGCGAACTCTCCGACGCCTTTGCCAGCCGCAGCAAGAAGACATTCGACGAGATGGCCGAGGAGATGCTGCGGCCGATGCTGCAGGACTGGCTGGACAACAACCTGCCAACGCTGGTCGAGCGCCTGGTGCGCGAGGAGATCGAGCGCGTGGCGCGCGGCGCGTAATGATTTTCCCGGGTCGCCTTAGGTGGCTAGTTGGACACCGCTGCGCCTTCACCCTGGCGCAGCACGGTAATCTCAGGATCGGCACGTCGAAGGAGGCGGTGGCCGCAATAATAGCTCCGATGATGGCGATTGCCACGACCACGCCGCTCCACGCTTCATATAGGCCCGACCCAAGCATAGAGCCCGCCAACCTCATTGTTCGAACATATCTCGGCAGTCTTTCGGGTCTTCTCCGGGTTGGACTAGGCCCATGCGGGCCAAATAGGTTTCGAGCTTCGCGGTTCGGTCTGCATCAAGAATCGCCATCACACCGATATATCCGTCCGGCCGGATCAGCACACACTCGCCCGGTGCCAGTGCATAAGCATCGCGAAGGTGTCCCCAGGCATCGATGACATCGCCTTGCGGGCCGATGTGGTGGACATGCAGCCCCTTGAGTGGCCCAACCGTCTCTCTCCCGGCTTGATGAACAAGCAGTGTCCAATGCGGCCCTTGCAGCAATTGGAACAGTCGCCATGGTTGCCCCGCCGCGCCCCTGATTTGGGCATCCGGCGCGCGGTCCCCCGCGTGCGGGCCGCTGCTGCGTTCGGCCATTTCCCTGGAGAGCGGCGATTCCGGATAGGCGATATCGAGCTGGCGCACCTCGCGGCCGCGGTGCATTCCACCCTGTTTCTGGGTGTCGAGCAGCCGGGTCGAAAGGCCGAGAACCGATTCTGCGACCGGACGTCGTTCCTGCTCATAGGTGTCGAGCAGGCAATCATCCGCGCCGTCGAGGACGGCGGCAAGTTTCCAGCCCAGATTATAGGCATCCTGCACGCTGGTGTTCAGGCCCTGGCCGCCGGTTGGCGGATGGATATGAGCTGCATCGCCAACGAGGAATACCCGATCGACCCGGTAGCGATCGGCAAGCCGGGCGTTCATCAGGTAGGCCGACGCCCAGGCGACCGAATCCACCCGCACGTCGCCGCGGCCGGTCCGCTCATTAATCAAGCGCCCCAGCTGTTCTGCTGAGAGGTCCACTTCGCCGTCCAGCAGAATGGGTGCCTGAATCTGGAAGAGATCGGTTCCGGCGAGCGGGCAAATCGCGACCATTCGCTCCATGTCACCGTCGTTGAACTGGTGCCACGCATCGCGGTCCAGCCCGGTCAACAGCACATCCGCCACGACCGCACGCACGCCCAGCGTCTTGCCGGGGAAATTCAAGCCGAGCGCGCCGCGCACGAAGCTGTGCCCGCCGTCCGCCCCGACAAGATAGCGTGCGCGAACGGTTTGCTCGCCATTCGGCCCCGCAAGACGTGCCATGACACCGTTCTCACCTTGCTCGAACCCAACCAACTCACATCCGTACTCGACCCTATGGCCTAGTTCTGCCAGCCGCTCTCGCATGATCCGCTCGGTGAGGAATTGCGGAATCATTAGCGCGATGGCGTAAGGCTCTGCCGGCGTCGGATCGGGGCGCTCGCCGGTGTCCTTTTCGATATAGCTGCCGTCATCGCCATACACGCGCATCGGCGGATAGACGCCGCCTGCGGCAACGACCCTGTCGAGAATGCCAAGATCTTCGAAAATCTCCTGTGTCCTCGGCTGGATGCCCTTGCCGCGCGAGCCACGGAAGGGTTCGCTCATCTTCTCAATGAGCTGGAAGGATATACCGCGCCGTGCAAGCTCGATCCCCAGCGTCAGGCCAGCCGCTCCCGCGCCGCAGATGAGCACATCTGCCGCAAAACCGTTTGTCATGTCGATCTCCTTGTGTGTAAAATGCACATAATGGAGAGTCGGAGTGCTGTCAATGAAAAGCGTGAAAAATACACATATTGGGAGTCATCAGATTCGTGAACTCCACGGAGCGCTGATCGAGATTGCCAGCCTTATGAACCGGCCTCAGCGCGATGAGCAGATGGTAAAGGAGGCCGGAATTGCGCTCGACCGCGCACTGTTTCCTCTGCTGGTCGGGATAGAGCGGCTTGGGCCGATAGGGATAGTGGACCTCGCCGACCGGGCTGGCCGCGATTACACCACTGTCAGCCGTCAGGTGGCGAAGCTCGAAAGCCTTGGCCTGGCCGTGCGCCGGCAGAGCGAGACAGACCGCCGCGTGAATGAGGCTGTCGTCACGCCAAAGGGCAAGGCGATGACCGACAAGATCGACGCAGCACGAGAGAGAAACGCTCGCGCCGTTTTCGAAAGCTGGGACGCACACGACATCGACGAACTCGTGCGGCTCATGCGCAAGTTCGCCGAAGCTTTGAAAGAAAAACCAGAGGACTCCAGCGCGTCCTGAGACGTCGCACTATTCCTCGTTTCGTACGACCCGAGCTGGCATTTGGGATTGGGCGGCGTAGGCGTGCAATGCCTCTCCGGCTGGAGCCGGTGGCAGTGCCGACGCCACCAGGGATTGTCGCATACGGGACAGACACTATCTGAACGGTGATCCTCTTTCTGTTGTGCCGGTTGCCGAGGCGGCCCCTACGGTTGACTCGGTCAAAGCCTTCCGATTTACACCGGACCAGCAAAAATCCGACAGCGCGGACCATTTTCCCATGCTTGAAAAGACCTACGACGCCAAAACCGTCGAACCGAAGATTGCCAAAGTGTGGGAAGAGGCCGACGCGTTTCGCGCCGGCGCCGGCGCCGAGGAGGGGGCCGAGGCCTTCACCATCGTCATCCCGCCGCCCAACGTCACCGGCTCGCTGCATATGGGCCACGCGCTCAACAACACGTTGCAGGATATTCTCGTTCGCTTCGAGCGCATGCGCGGCAAGAACGTGTTGTGGCAACCGGGCATGGACCATGCCGGCATCGCAACGCAGATGGTGGTCGAGCGGCAGTTGATGGAAAAGCAGATCCATCGCCGCGACCTCACCCGTAAACAGTTCATCGAGAAAGTGTGGGAGTGGAAAGCCGAATCCGGGGGCGCGATCCTCAACCAGCTGAAGCGGCTCGGCGCCTCGGCCGACTGGTCGCGCGAACGCTTCACCATGGACGAAGGCCTGTCCAAGGCCGTGCTCGAAGTGTTCGTCACGCTCTACAAGGAAGGCCTGATCTACAAGGACAAGCGCCTTGTGAACTGGGATCCCAAGCTGCTCACCGCGATCTCCGATCTCGAGGTCGAGCAGCAGGAGGTCAACGGCAATCTCTGGCACTTCCGCTATCCCGTCGAAGGCGTGGCCTTCGATCCGGAAAACCCGAAGACCTTCATCATCGTGGCGACGACGCGCCCCGAGACGATGCTGGGCGATACGGCCGTCGCCGTGCATCCGGACGACGAGCGCTTCCGGCACCTGGTCGGCAAGAATGTCGTCCTGCCGATCGTCGGCCGCAAGATTCCCGTGGTGGCGGATGAGTATTCCGACCCCGAGAAGGGCTCTGGCGCGGTCAAGATAACGCCGGCGCATGACTTCAACGACTTCGAGGTAGGCAAGCGCCACAAGCTGCCGGCGATCAATATCCTCACCGTCGAGGCGGCGGTAAACCTCAGGGACAACGAGGATTTCCTCGCCGGGCTCGAGGTGACGCCGGAGCGCCAAGCCGTCTGGGATGAACTCAACGGCCTTGACCGCTTTGTCGCGCGCAAGAGGATCGTCGAATTGATGGAAGAAGGCGGCTTCCTCGACAAGGTCGAGCCGCATCGCCACGCCGTGCCGCATGGTGATCGCGGCGGCGTGCCGATCGAGCCGTTCCTGACCGAGCAGTGGTATGCAAACGCCGCCGAACTGGCCAAGCCGGCGATCGCCTCGGTGCGCGAGGGGCGTACCAAGATCATACCCGCGAATTGGGAAAAGACGTACTTCCAGTGGATGGAGAACATTGAACCCTGGTGCATCTCGCGCCAGCTTTGGTGGGGCCACCAGATTCCGGCATGGTATGGGCCGGACGGGCGCGTCTTCGTCGAGAAGACGGAGGAAGAGGCGCTGAGTGCCGCGATCGAATATTATCTGGCGCTCGAAGGACCCTGGAAGGCCTGGGTCGAGGACAAGCTCGAGAATTTCCAGCCGGGCGAAATCCTGACCCGTGACGAGGACGTGCTCGATACCTGGTTTTCCTCGGCGCTGTGGCCGTTCTCGACGCTGGGCTGGCCGGATGAGACGCCGGAGCTGAAAACCTACTACCAGACCGACGTGCTGGTGACCGGCTTCGACCTGATCTTCTTCTGGGTCGCGCGCATGATGATGATGGGCCTGCACTTCATGGACGAGGAGCCGTTCCACACCGTCTACATGCACGCGCTGGTGCGCGACAAGAACGGGCAGAAGATGTCGAAGTCGAAAGGCAATGTCGTCGACCCGCTCGACCTCATCGACGAATATGGCGCCGACGCGCTGCGCTTCACGCTGACGGTGATGGCGGCGCAGGGGCGTGACGTGAAGCTCGACCCGGCGCGCATTGCCGGCTACCGCAATTTCGGCACCAAGCTTTGGAACGCGACGCGCTTCGCCGAGATGAACGAAGTCGCGCGCAACGACGATTTCTGGCTGAACGACGCCAAGCTGGCGGTCAACCGCTGGATCCTGACCGAGCTGACGCGCGCCGCGCGAGAGGTCACGGACGGCATCACCTCATATCGCTTCAACGAGGCGGCGGGGGCGGCCTACCGCTTCGTCTGGAACCTGTTCTGCGACTGGTATCTGGAGCTGCTGAAGCCGGTGTTCATGGGCACGGACGAGGCGGCCAAGGCCGAAAGCCGCGCCTGCGTCGCCTTCGTGCTCGACGAAATCTACAAGCTCCTGCATCCGATGATGCCGTTCATGACCGAGGAACTTTGGGCGCAGACCGCGGGCGAGGGCAAGGAGCGCGCTTCGCTGCTTTGCCATGCCGCGTGGCCGTCGCCGGATTTCGAGGACGCTGAAGCGGCCGCCGACATCAACTGGCTGGTTGATCTCGTCTCCGGCATTCGTTCCGTGCGTTCGGAAATGAACGTGCCGCCGGCAGCCATCGCGCCGCTGATGGTGATCGGAGCCAACACGCTTACCCGCGAACGGCTGGGGCGCCACGCCGCCGCGATCAAGCGGCTGGCGCGCGTCGGCGACATCTCGCAGGTTGACGCCGCACCCAAGGGCTCGGCGCAGATCGTGCTCAACGAGGCAACGGTCTGCCTGCCGCTCGGCAGCCTGATCGATCTCGCCGCCGAGGCCGCGCGCTTGCAGAAAGAACTGGCCAAGGTGACCGAGGAGATCGCACGCCTGCACAAGAAGCTGTCGAACGAAAGATTCGTCGCCAGCGCGCCGGCCGAGATCGTGGAAGCCGAGCGTGAAAAGCTGGCCGAATACCGCGAGGCGCAGGGCAAGCTTTCGGTGGCGCTGGCCAGGGTTCGCGAAGCGGGTTGAGGGCAGATTCGGGAGACTTTAGGGCCCTCTAAAATGGGGTGGCTTTTTGCCTCGAAACCGGCATTCCGTAGCGTTAATGTTGACGTAAACGGAAGTTTTCGCCCCATTGTTGCCATAATGTAACAATGGGGCATTCGACTGCTCAAAACTGATTATTTTTGGCCTTTTTGGCCGATTTTCTCCCGTTTTTCTGAGTGAGACACGCCCGGCGAACCGTTTTTCTGCCTCGCTGCGCTGGTCTGCATTTTGTCCGGAATGCGTCCGGTGGACATGTACATGTACGCCCCAAGAATTCGTTGTTGCACCGTTAACCCGAATTGGTTCTAGCTGGATGCACTGACTATTCGGGGAGGACATCCATGAACAATCTGCGTTTGAAAGCACTGCTGGGGGCAGGGTGCTTTTCGCTGGCTTTGCTGGGGACGGCAATGAGCTCGGCACATGCCGGCGGCCTGGAACGTGGCGGCTACGATATCGACCTGCTGTTTGATCCGGCGCCGTTCGCGACGGACGCGGAAGCGACCTATGTGATGCCGGACCGTAAGTACGAGAATGCGCGTGGTCCCGGCGGAGCCAATCTCGGCCTTGGTACCTCGGCCGACGGAGCCGAGGGCTATTGGGTACCGCGCATAGGAATGAAGGCCCAGGTTGTGCAGGGCGTCGACTGCATGGTCGATTATTCGCAGCCTTGGGGCGCGCATACCGCACCAGGTATGTGGAACGGAGCGCTTTCTAACGTCGAGACTGATATCAAGAGCAACAATTACGCCGGCACCTGTTCCTACAAGTTTGATGCTGGCAAGGGCCAGCTCCGCTTTATCGGCGGGTTGTTCTATCAGGACATTTCAGGCTTCAAGGAAAGCTTGGTCGGTTTTACTCCCCTCGGACAACCGCTGCTTGGTCGTGTCGATCTGGAGGCTAACGGTTGGGGCTGGCGCGCCGGCGTTGCCTACGAAATCCCTGATATCGCGCTCCGCGCCAGCTTGGTCTACAATTCGAAGGTCAAGCTAGACAACATTTCGGGCACACTCACCTTACCAGCTATTCTTGGAGGTTCTCGGCCGATCTATGGCGCAGAGGAGTCGATGCCGGATTCGCTGGAACTGAAACTGCAGTCCGGTATTGCGCCTGACTGGCTGGCCTTCGGCTCAATCAAGTGGGTCAACTGGAGCGTGCTGCAGAGCGTTCCGATCTGTCCAACAATTGCGCCTGGGGCGGCTTGCTTCACGAACGGCCCGGGTCAGGTGACGTCGCTCGACCTGATGTATCGTGACGGCTGGACCGTTTCAGGTGGTATCGGCCACAAGTTGAATGATCAATGGAGTGCCGCCGGTCAATTGACCTGGGATCGTGGCACCTCGCATGGCTATGGTGCGCAGACCGATACGTGGACCCTGGGCGGCGGCGTCGCCTATACGCCGCAGCCCAACATCGAAGTGCGGCTCGCTGGAGCGGTCGGCGTTTTGACCAGCGGCCACTCGGGGACATTGGCTGGGGAGAACGGCTATGTTGCAGGCGAGGATGCCAGCTATGATTTCGGGAATGATCTGATCACGGCGATCTCTGGTGGTGTGAAGATCAAGTTCTAAGTCTCTGTAAAATCAAATGAAAGGCCGGGCAATGCCCGGCCTTTTTCGTTCCGGGGCTGTGGCCGAGCCTGTCGGCCCCAGGGCTGCGGTGCAGATAAACCGCACCAGCTCCGCCTCGTGTCGTTGTGATGTTTTGGCAACACTTTCTGAACAACCCCTGCGCTAGAAGTCAGGCCGACGAAATTGCCCATTTCCCGCCATAAACCCGGCGCACCTCGATCTTGTCTCGGGACACGCGCCAAAAGGCTCGGCGATGGGAGCAGGCCGCACCGCCCCCTTGCGAGGAAGATGTGGGGCAAGGAAGAGTATGGACGCCAAAGTCATCTCCAAGGCTAAGCTCCCCAGCCGCTATGTGACCGTCGGTCCGGCGCGTGCGCCGCATCGCTCCTATCTCTATGCCATGGGCCTGTCGGCGGCCGAGATCGCACAGCCGCTGGTCGGCGTCGCCTCCTGCTGGAACGAAGCGGCGCCCTGCAACATTTCGCTGATGCGCCAGGCGCAAGTGGTCAAGAAGGGCGTCGCGGCCGCCAACGGCACGCCGCGCGAATTCTGCACCATCACCGTCACCGACGGCATCGCCATGGGCCACCAGGGCATGAAGTCGTCGCTGGTGTCGCGCGAGGTCATCGCCGATTCGGTGGAGCTCACCATGCGCGGGCATTGCTACGACGCGCTGGTCGGGCTCGCCGGCTGCGACAAGTCGCTGCCCGGCATGATGATGGCCATGGTGCGGCTCAACGTGCCGTCGATCTTCATCTATGGCGGCTCGATCCTGCCCGGCAGCTACCGCGGCCGCCAGATCACCGTGCAGGATGTGTTCGAAGCGGTCGGCCAGCACTCGGTCGGCACGATCGGCGATGCCGAACTGCTTGAAATCGAGCAGGCCGCCTGTCCCTCGGCCGGCTCCTGCGGCGCCCAGTTCACCGCCAACACGATGGCGACCGTGGCCGAGGCGATCGGTCTGGCACTGCCCTATTCCTGCGGCGCGCCGGCGCCTTATGAAATGCGCGATCGTTTCAACTTCGCCTCCGGCGAGAAGATCATGGAACTGATCGCCAGGAACATCCGGCCGCGCGACATCGTCACGTTGAAAGCACTGGAGAACGCGGCGACGGTGGTTTCGGCCACCGGCGGCTCGACCAATGCGGCGCTGCATTTGCCGGCCATAGCGCATGAGGCCGGCATCAAGTTCGACCTGTTCGATGTCGCCCGGATTTTCGAGAAGACGCCATACATCGCCGACCTCAAGCCCGGCGGCAAATATGTCGCCAAGGACATGTTCGAGGCCGGCGGCATTCCGCTGTTGATGAAGACGCTGCTCGACCACGGCTACCTGCATGGCGATTGCCTGACGGTCACTGGCCGCACTTTGGCCGAAAATATGGAGCATATTGCCTGGAATGAACACCAGGATGTGGTCCGCCCGGCCGACAGACCTATTACCCAAACCGGCGGTGTCGTGGGCTTGAAGGGAAACCTTGCCCCGGAAGGCGCGATCGTGAAGGTCGCGGGCATGACGGAGTTGAAGTTCTCCGGCCCGGCGCGCTGCTTCGATTCGGAAGAGGAATGTTTCGAAGCGGTGACGCATCGCAACTACCGGGAAGGCGAAGTTCTCGTCATCCGCTACGAAGGGCCGCGCGGCGGACCTGGCATGCGCGAGATGCTGTCGACGACGGCGGCACTCTACGGCCAGGGCATGGGTGGCAAGGTGGCGCTGATCACAGACGGCCGTTTCTCGGGCGCGACGCGCGGCTTCTGCATCGGCCATGTCGGGCCCGAGGCCGCCGTTGGTGGTCCGATTGGCCTCATCCGGGACGGCGATGTGATCTCCATCGATGCCGTGAACGGCACGATCGATGTGGCGTTGTCCGATAGGGAACTGGCTGCGAGGGCAAAGAGTTGGAAGGCGCGCACAACCGACTATCAGTCCGGCGCGATATGGAAATACGCACAGACGGTAGGTTCCGCCCGCGACGGCGCGGTCACCCATCCGGGCGGTGCGAAAGAAACACACTGCTATGCGGACATCTGAGTTGTTGAGGTCGTCTGTCCTTCCGGCACTGGTCGCGTTAGCGATCTTTGGCGCCGTCGGCCAGGCCATGGCCTTCGACGACAAGGTGTTCGACGACAAGACCGGCGTGAAGCCGCAGTCGAGCCCCTGGGCGGTGTTCCAGTTCGGCTTCTCCGCCTACAAGAACGGCCACAAGGAACAGGCCGCGGAGGCTTATAAATACGCCGCCGAGAACGGCCAGATCGGCGCCACCTGGAAGCTTGCCCGCATGTATGCCGAGGGTGATGGCGTGGCGCGCGACGATTACGAGGCGTTTAAGTTCTTTTCGGAGATCGTCGATCAGGACGTCGAGCCCGGCTCACCGGAAGAAAGCTACGTTTCCGACGCGCTGGTGGCGCTGGGCGACTATTTGCGCAAGGGCATTCCCGGCAGCCCGGTGACCGAGAACGAAGTGGCGGCCCAGGAATATTACATGCGCGCCGCCGCCAACTACCGCAACCCGAATGCCCAGTTCGAGATGGGGCAGATGTTCCTGAAGGGCGAGGGCGGCGTGAAGGCCAGCGTCAAGCAGGCCGGGCGCTGGTTCCAGCTCGCCGCCGAAAAAGGCCATGCCGGCGCGCAGGCGACGCTTGGCCATCTGTTGTTCCAGAGCGGCAAGATCGTGCGCGGCCTGGCGATGATGACGGCAGCACTCGAACGTGCGGCGCCCGCCGACCAGCCCTGGATCCGCGGCATGCAGGAGGAGGCCTTTGCCGCCGCCGGCGAAGCCGACCGCCGCACAGCGATCTCGCTCGCTGACGACATCCTGACCAAGGGCAACAGCGCCGATCAGTAAGGATGATCTCCCCACGAGGAGATCGCTAATCAGACATTAATTCTCGGTCGGCTCCGCCGGCACCATGCTGGGAGCCGGCGCCGAGATCGGCGTCATCCGCCGGTGCGGCGCCAGCCTGTCTTGCGGGCAGCTGTCCCCGACTTTCGTCCATGAGGTGTTGTTGAGCACCATCTCGCAGCGGGCGAGGTGGTTCTTGTCGGCGATCGTCAGACAGGCGACCTGGCCGACCGGGTAGGATTTTCCATTGGCAAGACATTCCTCGGCGGCGAAAGCCGCCGCAGGGACGGCGACAGCGAATGCCAGGCCGATCGGACAAAGGACAAGTCGTATGGTCATGGGAACCCCAGCCGCCATGATGATCTCCCATCATGCGCCTGATTGTGGCGATACGAGGTCCAGCGCGGGCCCGGGGTCTCCCTCAGGCCGGCAGCAAATCGAGATCGATGGCCACCGGCACGTGGTCGGACGGTTTTTCCCAGGCGCGCACATGCTTTTCGATCGAGGCCGATGAAAACCGGTTGGCGGCCTCCGGCGACAGCAGCAGGTGGTCGATGCGGATGCCGTTGTTCTTCTGCCAGGCGCCGGCCTGGTAGTCCCAGAAGGTGAAGGTGTCGCCCGCATCGGTGACCGAACGCACTGCTTCGGTGAAGCCGAGATTCTTCAGCCTGCGGAACGCCTGCCGCGTCTGCGGCTGGAACAGCGCATCATTCAGCCAGTTCTCCGGGAACTTCGCGTCGACAGGTTCGGGAATGACGTTGTAGTCACCGGCCAGCACCAGGGCTTCCTCCAGCCTCAGCCGCTCCTCGGCCCAGCGCTCCAGCCGTGCCATCCAGGACAGCTTGTAGGAGAATTTCCTCTCGTCATCGATCGGATTGCCGTTCGGCAGATAGAGCGAGGCGACACGCAGCGCGCCCTTGTCGGTCGAGAACACACCTTCGATGAAGCGCGCGTGCTCGTCGGCGTCGTCGCCGGGCAGACCTCTGATGACCTCGTCGAAGCGCAATTTCGACAGCAGGGCGACGCCATTGAAACCCTTCTGGCCGTGGGTTTCCACATTGTAGCCAAGCGCCTCGATCTCGGCGCGCGGGAACTGCTCGTCGACCGTCTTGATCTCCTGCAGGCAGACGATGTCGGGGGCGCTTTCGGTCAGCCAATGGGTGAGATTGCCGATGCGGGCGCGAATGCCGTTGATGTTCCAGGTGACGATCTTCATGGCGGCCTCAATGTTCTTCCGGGGCAAGACGTTCGACCAGGCCGATCGTATTGCCTGCGGGATCCTTTAGAAAGGCCATCCACTCGCTTTCCCCCGCCGGACCGAACTGGCCCTCGGTGTCGCGATGAACAAGCGTTGGAGGCGCGGTGAAGGGAACGCCCGCAGCTTTCGCGCCGGCGTGGAAATCCTCGAGACCTGATATGTCGAGATAGACGGTTCCGGCCGGAATGCCGTCGGTGAACAGCAGCCGCACGCTGCCGGCCATGATGAAGGCGATGCCCGGCGGATCGTAACGCACATGCACGCTCATCCCGAGCACGTCGCACCAGAAGGCCAGAGTCGCGTCGAGGTCTCGCCCGGCCGAGAGCGCGACCTGACGAACCGCGCCAATGGCAGGCATGTTGTTCCTAAATGGAGAAGCTTGTGCCGCAGCCGCAGGAGGCGACCGCATTCGGGTTGCGGATCTGGAACGACTGGCCCATCAGGTCGTCGACGAAATCAATCACCGACCCGCCCATATAGACCAGCGACAGATCATCGATCAGAACCGTGGCGCCGTCCTTCTCGATGGCGACATCGTCGTCGTTGCGCGCGTCGACCAGATCGAACTTGTAGGAAAAGCCGGAGCAGCCGCCGCCTTCGACGGAAACGCGCAACGCCGTCTTGCCGGCCTCGTCCGACACAATCTTGGCGATCCGCCTTGCGGCGGCATCGGTCATCTCGACTTTCATGGCGGTCTTGGCATCCGCGCCCATGGGCGTCACCTTGCTTTCGGTTTCACATGATAGGTATGAAGCGCGAAGGGCCAAGTCAACCGGCCAAGTCAACCGGCCATAGTCTGGCGGCCAAAGTCAGGCGGCCAAAGTCAGGCGGCATCGACCATGACCAACGAGTTGGGCGACATCGGATTTGGCTATAGGCCCCGCGCGGCCTATGCCAGCGATCCGGCGCGCTCGCGCGGGCGCCTGTTCGAAGAGGTCGAAAGCCCGACCCGTACGCCGTTCCAGCGCGACCGCGACCGCATCATCCATTCCACCGCGTTCCGCCGGCTGAAACACAAGACGCAGGTCTTCATCGCCCATGAAGGCGATCATTATCGCACCCGGCTGACCCATTCGATCGAGGTGGCGCAGATCGCACGCGCTCTGGCGCGGGCGCTGCGCGGCGACGAGGATCTGGCTGAAGCGGTGGCGCTGGTGCATGATTTCGGCCACACGCCCTTCGGCCACACCGGCGAGGACGCCCTCAACGAGAAGATGGCTGATTGGGGCGGCTTCGACCACAACGCGCAATCGCTGCGCATCGTGACAAGGCTGGAAGCGCGCTATGCCGAGTTTGACGGACTGAACCTGACCTGGGAAACGTTGGAAGGCCTGGTCAAGCACAATGGTCCGCTGACCGATGCCAACGGCAAGGGCCTGAAGGGTCCGGTGCCGCAGGCGATCCGCGACTATTCGGAACTGCACGACCTCGAACTCGACCGGTTCGCCGGCATCGAGGCGCAGTGTGCTGCGATCGCCGACGACATCGCCTACAACACGCACGACATCGACGACGGCCTGAGGGCGGGGCTGCTGACGCTGGACATGCTGAAGGCCGTCTCGCTGCCGGGGACCATCCTGGAGGGGGTGCGCGCGCGCTATCCCAATCTCGACGAGGTGCGCACCGGCCACGAGCTGATGCGGCGCCAGATCACCGCCATGGTCGAGGACGTGATCAGGTCGACCACCGCCAACCTGGAACGCACCGGGCCGCGGAGCGCCGATGCGGTGAGGGCGGCGGGCGAGACGATGGTGACCTTTTCCGCCGAAATGGCCATCGCCGAGAAAGAGCTGAAGGCCTTTCTCTACAAACACCTCTACCGGCACAAGGAAGTCATGCGCGTGCGCGCCGATGCGGAGCGGATCGTCAGGGACCTGTTCGACGTCTATTTCGCCGATCCGCGCGCCATGCCGGACGGCTGGCGCGAGGGGCTCGACCGGGCCGAGGATCGCATCAAGGCGCGCAGCGTGGCCGACTTCCTGGCGGGGATGACCGACACCTACGCGCTGAAGGAACACCGCCGTTTGTTTGACCGTACGCCGGATTTGAGCTAGGGCGGGCTCAATTTTTGCCGGCCAACAAGCCGGATTCCCTGCAAAGCCGCCAGAGTCATACCCATGAACATCTTCGCCGACTTCACCGCGCGAATCATAAAAGCCGTCGAAGCGCTTGATCTGAAAGCCAGTGACGGTGTTTCGCCCGATCTGTCGCGCATCGCCGTCGAGCCGCCGCGCGATGCCAGCCATGGCGATCTCGCGACCAATGCGGCAATGGTGCTGGCCAAGCCCACCGGCCAGAACCCGCGGGTGCTGGCTGAGCGCCTGGCGCTCGCGCTGCGGGACGACAAGGATGTCGCGGCCGCCGAGGTTGCTGGCCCGGGCTTCGTCAATTTGCGGCTCAAGGACGGTTTTTGGCAGGCACATCTCACGACGCTTCTGGGCGAGGGCCGCAATTACGGCCGCTCCAGCATTGGCGGCGGCAGGAAGGCCAATGTCGAATATGTATCGGCCAACCCGACGGGACCAATGCATGTCGGCCATTGCCGTGGCGCCGTGGTTGGCGATGCGCTTGCCAATTTGATGGCCTTTGCCGGTTACGACGTGACCAAGGAATATGTCATCAACGACGCCGGCTCGCAGATCGACGTTCTCGGGCGCTCGGTGATGCTGCGTTATCGCGAAGCGCTTGGCGACGAGGTCGGCGAGATCCCGGCCGGGCTCTATCCAGGCGACTATCTGGTCCCGGTCGGGCAGGCGCTGGCCAAGGAATTCGGCCGGTCCTTGCTGCAGATGCCGGACGAAGAGGCGCTCGCCATCGTCAAGAACCGCACCATCGACGCGATGATGGCGATGATCCGCGAGGATCTGGCGCTGCTCAACGTGCATCATGACGTGTTCTTCTCCGAGCGCACGCTGCACGCCGACAATGCCAGGAAGATCCGCTCGGCGATAAACGACCTGACGCTGAAGGGCCATATCTACAAAGGCAAGCTGCCGCCGCCCAAGGGCGAGAGGCCGGACGACTGGGAAGATCGCGAACAGACCCTGTTCCGTTCGACGGCGGTCGGCGACGACATGGACCGGGCGCTGGTCAAGTCGGATGGTTCGTTCACCTATTTCGCCGCCGACGTCGCCTATCTCAAGGACAAGGTCGATCGCGGCTTCGTCGAACTGATCTACGTGCTCGGCGCCGATCATGGCGGCTATGTCAAGCGGCTGGAAGCGCTGGCGCGGGCGATCGCCGGCGACGAGGTGAAGCTCACGGTTCTTCTGTGCAACCTGGTAAAGCTGTTTCGCGATGGCGAGCCGGTGCGCATGTCCAAGCGGTCCGGCGATTTCGTGACGCTGCGCGAAGTGGTGGAGGAAGTCGGCCGCGACCCCATCCGCTTCATGATGCTCTATCGCAAGAACGATGCGCCGCTCGATTTCGACTTCGCCAAGGTGACCGAGCAGTCCAAGGACAATCCGGTGTTCTATGTGCAGTACGCTTCGGCGCGCTGCCATTCGGTGTTCCGGCAGGCGAGCGAACAGTTGGGCGAAGCGAATTTCGATCGCAACAGCCTGGCGGCTGCCGTGGCGTTGCTGACCGACGAAGGCGAGATCGGCCTGATCAGGAAACTCGCTGAATATCCACGGTTGATCGAGTCGGCGGCACTTGCGCTCGAGCCGCATCGGCTGGCATTCTACCTCTACGATCTGGCCTCAAGCTTCCACGGGCACTGGAACCGCGGCACCGATAATCCGGACTTACGTTTTGTTAAGGTTAACGACCGACAATTGACGCATGCCAGACTAGGGCTGGTGCAGGCTGTTTCGGATGTCTTGACGTCCGGCCTGACGCTGATCGGCGCCGCGGCGCCCACCGAAATGCGTTAGGTTTGACTAAAAAACCTGTCACCTTTTGCCCACATTGCGCTGGTAAGGGCCAACCCTGCGCGACGTCCATGGCGTCCGAATGAGTGCGAGTTCGGGAACAATAATGGCAGACAGAACCCAGCTGAGAATAGCCGACAACAACGACATCGCCAACGATGATCCGTTCGCGGAACTGACCAGGATCATGGGGTTCGACCCGCGCCAGCCGGTCAAGCCACAGGCGCCCGCCCAGCCGAAAGCCGCCGCTGACCAGCAGGCGCAGGAGGGCGATTTCGACATCGATCTCGAAAAGGAATTGATGGGCGACTTCGACTTTGCCGAAGGCAACGCCGCGACGGTCGCCGATGTTGATGAGCCGGCGTTCGACGCCGCCGCTACCGACGGCATGGATGACGAACTCGCCATGGCGTTCGACGACATGCAGCTCGACGATGAGCATGGTGCCGACGACGCTGTTGCCGAGGCCGCGCCAACCGTCGATGCCGCTTTCGACACGGATTTCGACGATGCGGTAGCCAGCTCTCTCGATGGCGTTTCGCCGCTCGATGACGATCTGCCCATGGCGGACGAGCTTGCGGCATCGCTCGATCAGGACTTCCGGCTTGATGACGCGACCGATGCGGCCGAGCCCGCCTTGGCCGCCGAAGTGGCGGAGCCTGTCGCGGAGCCTACCGTCGACCATGAATTCGACGATGGCTTTGCCCTTTCGCTCGAAGACGAACTGATGCTCGATGGTCACGTGGCGGAGCAGCAGCCTGAAGCGGCCGCGGCTCCGGTCGAGCCTCCCGTCGAGGCGGCGCTGAACGCGAACCATGCGGTTTCCGAAGAGGATTTTGGCGATCGCTTTGATGACGCCACGGCTTTCGACGACGGGCTGGCGGATATCGATTTCGATCTGGCTGCCGATCACTCGGTCGCGACCGATGCGCCCGTGGCTGCGGAGACGGATGCGCTTGACGCGCATGACGTGACCGCCGAGACGGCAGATGCGCACGAAATGGAGGACGTGTTCGCCGAGGCGACGGATGCGGAAGGCGAGGCGGCAGACCTGGCCGCCGATCAGCCGCTGGACGATGCTTTCGAGCAGGATTTCAACGACGCGCTTGCCGAAGCGACGGACGAGCCGGCCGCTGAGCCTGTGGCTGCCCCCGTTCATCCGGCCGCCCCGGCTATGGCCGAACCGGTGCATGCTGCCGTCGACGAGCGTAGCCTTGAAGACGAGTTGAACGCGCTGTTGGGCGCCATGAGCGCACGCTCGGCGCCGGTGGCCGAGGAGGAGGTAGCGGTTCAGCAGCCTGTCGCCGCGACCGCGAAACCCGACGAAGAACCGGCGGCCGGTGACCTCGACTGGAACCTGGACGAACCTGCGGCGGCGCAGCAGCATCAGGCGGTCTCGGCCGCTGACGTCGATCTTGACGATCTCATGCTCGATGAGCTTCAGGACCAGGACCTCGGCGCGCATGCCGCTGCCTCTGAAGGCGATGATTTCGAAGCGGAACTCGCCGCAAGCATCGACCTGGCCGAAGGCATCGACCTGGCCGAAGGAATCGACCGGGATGAAGACGTCGCCGCGGATCCCGCCGCGCCGGAAACTTTCCGCGACGATCCCCTCGATTGGCTGACGATGCAGTCCACGCCGCCCGAGCCGGCCCGCTCGTGGAGCCGGGTTACGCCGGTCCCACAGCCGCAACAGGCGAGTTTTACCGCCCAGCCGATGGCTTCGGCGGCCCCCATGGCCGCGGCGCCGTCTGCCGCGGTCCCGACCTATCGTGCGGCCGAGCCTGCCGCTTATGCGGCGCCGGCCGCCGCACAGCGCGAGCAGTCCGCGTTCGATGACGAGATGCCCGATGTCGAGACCGTCGATGTGCCGGAGCGCGTCGTGGCGCTTCAGGATGATCTCGAGATTCCGGAATTGCACTTCGAAGAGGATGAGCCGGCCGCGCCCGGCTACGACGATCTCGACGCCGAATTCTCCAATCTGCTGACCGAGATGAATACAGTGGATGTCGCTGCGGCTCCCGCAAACACCAGCGCGCCCTATGCCGACGACTCCTACAATCCCGGCTTCAAGTCGGGATACGATGCCTTTGAACAGGGCTATGAGGCTCTCAAGCCGGGCTATGAGGGGCTCAAGCCGGGCTATCAGCCCGAGGCGCGCACCTACGCGGCACGGCCAGCGGAAATGTCTGCCCGCGCGACAGCGCCGGCGGGTTATGCCGACGCCACCAATGGCTTCGACGTCGACGACTTGCCCGGCAGCCAGCCGGTTTCACAGGCCGACGATTTTGCCGTCGACGAGCTCGACTACGATCCCGAGCTGGACGAGGCGATGTCGGTTCCTGGTCTCGCCGAACGCGAGGCCGGCGGGTCGCCGCGCAGGCGCGGCCTGCTCATCGCCGCCATTGTCGGTGCAGTCGTTGTCACCGGAGGCCTCGGCGCCTTCGCGCTGTCTCCGGGCGGCCAGGGCGGCAGCGACGCCCCGGTCCTGGTCAAGGCGGACAATGCACCGATCAAGGTCAAGCCGGAAAACCCGGGCGGCGCCGTGGTGCCGAACCAGGACAACAAGGTCTATGACGCGGTCGCCAAGGGCGCCAAGCCCGCCGAGCCGGTCCAGCAGAAGCTCGTCACCAATGTCGAGGAACCGGTCGATGTGGCGGCGAAAGATCCGGCTCGCGCCGTCGATCTCTCGCCCGACCAGACCGCAGCCGACGCGACCGACGGCGACGGCGGCGATGCTCCAACCGCCGTTGCGGCGCCAGCCGATAACGCCGCGCCCGCAGCCAAATCCGAGGACCGCATCGCGCAGGTCCTCCAGGATGCCGACAAGGGAACGAATCCCGACGTCGTCGCCGTGGCGCCGCGCAAGGTTAGGACCATGGTGGTCAAATCGGACGGGTCGCTGGTGCCGCGTGAGGATCCGGCGCCCGCCGCACCGAAAGTGGCTGCCGTGGAGCCGGTCGATCCGGCGCCGCAACATGTCGCGCCGTCGGCTCAGGCTGATGCTGACCAGACCGGCACGGTGGCGCCGGACGCCGCGCAGGCGGCCGATGAGCCAGCCCTGAAACCGGTGACCGAGCCCAAGGCGGAAGCCAAGGCCCAGTCGGCCAACACGCCGGCCAAGGTCCCGGTCGCGCCGCAGCGCCCGTCCGACCAGCCGGTCGACGTGGTCGGCGAGGTCAAGCCCGATCAGGTTGCCTCCATCAGTCCCGCGGCGCCCTCGACCGGCGGCGGTTCGTGGTCGATGCAGATCGCCTCGCAGCCGACGGTCGAAAGCGCGCAGTCGACCTATCAGGATCTGCAGCGTCGCTATGGCGGCGTGCTTTCCGGCCGCACCGCCAACATCGTCAAGGCGGAGATCGCCGGCAAGGGGACTTTCTACCGCGTCCGCGTGCCCGCGCAGTCGCGCAACGATGCCATCAATCTGTGCACCAGCTACAAGGCTGCCGGCGGCAACTGCTTCGTGTCGAGGTAGTCATTCACCTCCCGTGTCGGAGGAGAGCAGTTTGAAAACCGGCGCGGCCTCAACGCCGCGCCGTTTTCTTTTTGCACTTTTCGACGTGATTCCCTTTGGCCGCGGAAGATTCTAGACTCGTCGGCATGACCGAATCAAAATCCATGATCCTCGGCTGTGCCGGGAAGTCGCTCACCCGCGAAGAAATCAGTTTCTATCGCAATGAATGCCCGTGGGCCTTCATCCTGTTTGCCCGCAATATCAGCGAGACCGAGCAGATCCGCGATCTGGTCGCCGAGATGCGCGACTGCATCGGACGCCCGGACGCGCTGGTGTTCATCGACCAGGAGGGCGGCAGGGTGCAGCGGCTGCGGCCGCCTCTGGCGCCGAACTATCCAGCCGGCGGCGCACTCGGTGCGCTGTGGCGCGACGACCATGACGCCGGAGCCCGCGCCGCCTGGCTGATGGCGCGGCTGCACGCTTTCGACCTTCTGCGCTACGGCATCACGGCGGATTGCCTGCCGGTGCTCGACGTGCCGATCGAAGGGGCGAGCGACGTCATCGGCGCGCGCGCCTATGGCAAGGAGCCGCGCCCGGTCATCGAACTCGGTCGCGCCGCGGCGGAAGGCCTGATGTCTGGCGGCGTGCTGCCGGTCATGAAGCATATTCCCGGCCATGGCCGGGCTTTCGCGGACACGCATTTCGAACTGCCTGTCGTCGACGCTTCGATGAACGAGCTGCAGCGGCACGATTTTGCGCCATTCAGGGAACTCAACCACCTGCCGATGGCCATGACCGCGCATGTCGTCTACAGCGCGATCGATCCCAAGAACCCGGCGACCACCTCCGGCAAGGTCATCGACGAGATCATTCGCCGCGAGATCGGCTTCGATGGGCTGCTGATGAGCGACGACACCTCGATGAAGGCACTTTCTGGGGATTTCCCGACAAAGGCGGCCTCGATCCTTGCGGCCGGCTGCGATCTGGTCCTTCACTGCAACGGCGTTTTCGAGGAGATGGCGGGCATCGCATCGCGAACCAAAGGGCTTGAGGGCAAGTCGCTTGAGCGCGCAAACCGGGCAATGACCTATATAGAAAAACGCGACGCGGCTGAAGAAACCGAGATACGCGCCGAATTCGCCACCTATTTCGATGCGGTGGCCTGACAGAGGGAAGAACGGGACGTGGCGGAAGCATTGGAAAGCAAGGCCGGGAAGGCCGCACCGATGGACCGCCTGTGGGCCGAAAGCGATGATTCCCGGCTGACCGGCGATCCGTCGCTGGTCGTCGACGTCGCAGGATTCGAAGGCCCGCTCGATCTTCTGCTGCATCTTGCCCGCAACCAGAAGGTCGATCTCGCGCGCATTTCCATCCTGGCGCTGGCCGAGCAGTATTTGGCCTTCGTCGAGACGGCGAGGGCACTGAGACTTGAGCTCGCCGCGGATTATCTGGTGATGGCGGCGTGGCTCGCCTTCCTCAAATCGAAGCTTTTGATCCCGAAGCAGCCGGGCGAGGAAGGCGAAAGCGGTGAGGAACTGGCGGCGGTGCTGCAATTCCGGCTCAAGCGGCTGGAAGCCATGCGCGATGCATCGGCGCGGCTGGTCAACCGGAACCGGCTCGGCCGCGACGTGTTCGCGCGCGGCATGCCGGAAATGGTGATCATCGAGAAGCGCAACGCCTATTCGGCGTCGCTCTACGATCTGCTCACCGCCTATGCCCAGCAGCGGCAGAAGCAGGCAATCACCAATGTCACGATCGCCAGGCGCGGCGTCTGGTCGCTCAAGGACGCCCGCGACATCCTGACCAGGCTGATCGGCAGCTTGCGGGACTGGACGTCGCTCGACAGTTTTCTCGTCCAATATCTGTCCAGCCCTGAAGAGCGGCGCACCGCGATCGCCAGCTCGTTCGCGGCGACACTGGAACTGGTGCGTGAGGGCAAGATGGATGTGCGGCAGGACGAGGTGTTCGCGCCGATCTATCTGCGCGATCACCGCGCACCGGCAATCAAGGCAGTCGAGGTGGCATCATGAGCGAACGCGCCAACGCTTCGGTTGTCCCGTTCAAGGTGGACAACGAACCGGAGGAGGGCGAGGTCGACCAGGCTTCGGTTCAGAATCCGGCCCAGAATCCGGCGCAGAATCCCGCCGAGCGGCTGCATATGGCGGAGGCGGTGCGCATGGCCGAGGCGATCGTTTTCGCCAGTGCCGAGCCCGTCAGCGAAAAGCAGTTGGCCGCGCGCCTTCCCGATGGCATCAACATCGCGCTCGCGATGGCCGAGCTGCAGCAGATCTATGCGCGGCGCGGCGTCAACCTGGTGCGGGTCGGCGATGCCTGGGCGTTTCGCACCGCCGGCGATCTCGCCTTCCTGATGAGCCGCGACACCGTCCAGCAGCGCAAGCTGTCGCGCGCGGCGCTCGAAGTGCTGGCGATCATCGCCTATCACCAGCCGGTGACGCGCGCCGAGATCGAGGACATCAGAGGCGTCGAAACCTCGAAGGGCACGCTGGATACGCTCTTGGAGACGGAATGGGTACGCATGCGCGGCAGGCGCAAAACGCCCGGCCGTCCCGTGACCTATGGCACCACCGAAACCTTCCTCGACCATTTCGCGCTCGAGGAAATCCGCGATCTCCCCGGCATGGAGGAGTTGAAGGGCGCCGGCCTGCTTTCGGGCCGCATGCCGTCGAATTTCTCCATTCCGCAGCCGCCGGCCGATCCGGATGCGCTGACCGAGGACGAGGATCCGCTGACCGATATCGATCTCGAGGAACTCGGCCTGCTGACGCCGCGCGTCACGGAAGATTGACCACAAGCCCCTGTTCCTGGAGGCTTTCCCGGGCTAGATGCGCCGATTGGTAGCGGACCGCATCGCCGAAAATGCGTGACATCCGACACCCTTTCATAAACTCTGTCGCGGTTGTGTTTGAATCCCAACGCGAAAACGCATAGATCATCGCCAGGGAAACCATTCGAGAGAGAGTTGCTATGGGTTCATTTTCGATTTGGCACTGGATGATCGTGCTGGTCATCGTGCTTCTGGTGTTCGGCCGCGGCAAGATACCCGAGCTGATGGGCGACATGGCCAAGGGTATCAAGAGCTTCAAGAAGGGCATGGCCGACGACGACGTTGCCGACGACAAGCGTACCGTCGAACATCGCGCCGACGAAACCGTTTCGGCAGCGAAGGAAAAGGCCAGCAAGAGCTGAGCCAAGGGTTGTTGCTTTTGTGTGTGTCGTTGTCCCAGAACCGCTTCGCACTTTTGGGCGGCATGCATTAGTCGGAACGGATAGCCATGTTTGAAGTCGGCTGGACCGAAATGCTGGTGATCGCGATCGTTATGATCGTGGTCGTCGGGCCGAAGGATTTGCCCAACATGCTGCGCACCTTCGGCCGCACGACGGCGAAGCTGCGTGCCATGGCGGCCGATTTCCAGAAGCAGTTCAACGAGGCGCTAAAGGAAGCGGAGCTCGACGACGTCAAGAAGTCGGTCGACGAGCTAAGGGGGCTCAGCCCGGTTGCCGAGATCAGGAAACAGCTCAATCCGTTCGAGCAGGCGGCCGCCGATGTGCGTTCCGGCGTCGACGCGGCGATGAAGCCGAAGCCGGCCGTCGATACGGCAGCGCCCGCCGGCTCGGTATCGCAGGCGGCCGAACCGTTGAAGAACGGCGCGACCACCATGCCGGGGGCCAATGAACCCGATACCGCGCCGGCCGCGCCGATCTTCCCGGTCATGACCGATGAATCGGTAGTGGCGTCCTCAGCGCCGACAGAGCTGACGCCAAAGGCACCCGCGGCAGGGAAAGCGGCCAAGCCCGCCAAGGCTTCGGCGAACGGCGCGAAAGCTTCCACGCCTGCGAAAGCGGCGACCGCCAAACCCGCGCCAGCACCCAAAGCGCCGGCGAAGCCCGTGGCGGCGTCAAAGGATGCCAAACCGGCAGCAGCCAAGGCGGCGACGACCAAGGCCGAGGCGAAACCGGCTCCAGCGAAGAAGCCAGTGGCCAAAAAGACGGCGGGAGCCGCCAAGTGAGCGTTTCGGACAAGGAAAAGGACGAGATCGAGAAATCCTCGGCGCCGCTGATGGAGCATCTCATCGAGTTGCGCCGCCGGCTGATCTGGTCGCTCGGCGGCTTCTTCGCCGCGTTCCTGGTCTGCTTCTTCTTCGCCAAGAAGCTGTTCAACCTACTTGTCGTGCCATTCAAATGGGCGACGCAATGGGCGGGACTCGACCCGCACAAGGTCGAGCTGATCTATACCGCGCCGCAGGAATTCTTCTTCACGCAGGTCAAGCTCGCCATGTTCGGCGGCATGGTGATCGCCTTTCCGCTGATCGCCACGCAGATCTACAAGTTCATCGCGCCCGGCCTCTACAAGAACGAACGCAACGCCTTCCTGCCGTTCCTGATCGCGTCGCCAATCCTGTTCCTGATGGGCGCCTCGCTGGTCTATTTCTTCTTCACGCCGATGGTGATGTGGTTTTTCCTCGCCATGCAGCAATCGGGCACCAACGACCAGGTGCAGATTTCGCTGCTGCCGAAGGTGTCGGAATATCTCAGCCTGATCATGACGCTGATCTTCTCCTTCGGCCTGGTATTCCAACTGCCGGTGGTGACCAGCCTGATGACGCGCGTCGGCATGCTGTCATCCAAGGCGCTGGCCGAGAAGCGCAAATGGGCGATCGTCATCGCCTTCGTCGTCGCGGCGGTGCTGACGCCGCCCGACCCGATGAGCCAGATCGGCCTCGCCATCCCGACCATCCTGCTCTACGAGGTCGCCATCTGGTCGGCGCGGATGATCGAACGCAGCCAGGAGCGCGAGCGCCTGGCGCGGGAGAAGCAGCAATCCGAGGAAGAGGTGGCGGAAAAGCCGGCAGACGCATCCTCCACATAGGGCAGGCGCGTCGCCCCTGCGGGCTGCCGGCCTCGGAATCGGTGCGCGGCCCGGTGCCGATAGGAATTTTTTCTTGACTTGGTGCCCGCCGCTATGGTACATATTCGGTTATGGTGCTGATTTGCGCCAACGACCCGACGCCGAGGCGGGTTTTTTATTTCTGGACTGTCGCGCTATCCCTCACCACTCGAAAGCGGGCTCGCGGCCCCTGCCGTCAGCAAGCCCGATCTTGCATCGATCAGAGATGCGGTTTACCCCCTCTGGCCTGAAACGCATCGCGAAACCGACGATGCGTTTCAGGCTATATTCTTGAGCATATCGTAGCGCAAACCGCCGCGCGCTTTGGCGGCAAGCTACCGCAGGAGCTTTCAGACCATGCTTGACATCAAATGGATTCGCGACAACCCGAAGGCCCTTGTCGAGGCGCTGGTCAAGCGCTCGTGGTCGGTCGAGGAAGCGCAGTCCACCGTCGATGACCTGATCGCCAGGGACGAGGCGCGGCGCGAACATGTTACCGAGCTGCAGACCAAGCAGGAACGCCGCAACGCCGCCTCGAAAGAGATCGGCAATGCCATGCGTTCGGGCGATGCCGCCCTTGCCGAAAAACTGAAAGCCGAAGTCGGTGAGATAAAAACCTTCATCCAGAACGGCGAGGCGCGCGAGCGCGAGCTCGACAAGGCGCTGAACGACGCGCTGGCGGTGCTGCCCAATGTGCCGCTCGACGATGTGCCGGTCGGCAAGGACGAGCACGACAACGTGGTCAAGCATATCGTCGGCAAGGTGCCGACCCGCCCGAACTGGGTGAAGGAGCATTTCGAGATCGGCGAAGCGCTCGGCATGATGGATTTCGAGCGTGCGGCAAAGCTGTCGGGCTCGCGCTTCACCGTGCTGAAGAGCGGGCTGGCGCGGATGGAACGCGCGATCGGCCAGTTCATGCTCGACCTGCACACGACCGAGCATGGCTATGAGGAAGTCATCCCGCCGCTGATGGTCAAGGACGATGTTCTTTTCGGCACCAACCAGCTGCCGAAGTTCGAGGAGGATCTGTTCTTCACGCCGCATGGAGATGGCAGGCTTGGCCTGATCCCCACCGCCGAAGTGCCGCTCACCAACCTCGTGCGCGAGGAGATCACCGCCCATGAGAAACTGCCGCTGCGCTACACCGCGCTGACGCCGTGCTTCCGCTCGGAGGCCGGCTCGGCAGGGCGCGACACGCGCGGCATGCTGCGCCAGCACCAGTTCTACAAGGTCGAGCTGGTGTCGATCACCGATCAGGAGTCCTCGCTCGCCGAGCATGAGCGGATGACCGAGTGTGCCGAGGAAGTGCTGAAGCGGCTCGAATTGCCGTTCCGCACCATGGTGCTGTGCACCGGGGACATGGGTTTTGGCGCGCGAAAAACCTATGACATCGAGGTGTGGCTGCCCGGCCAGAACGCCTATCGCGAAATCTCGTCCTGCTCTGTCTGCGGCGATTTCCAGGCCAGGCGCATGGAAGCCCGCTACAAGGACAAGGACGGCAAGGGCAACCGCTTCGTCCATACGCTGAACGGCTCAGGCACGGCTGTCGGGCGCGCACTTATCGCCGTCATCGAAAACTACCAGAACGAGGATGGCAGCGTAACCATTCCTGAAGTGCTGCGGCCTTACATGGGCGGGCTGGAAAAGATCGAATCGAAATAATGCGTATTCTCCTGACCAATGACGACGGCATTCATGCCGAGGGCCTGGCGTCGCTCGAGCGCGTCGCGCGCACATTGTCCGACGATGTCTGGGTGGTGGCGCCGGAGCAGGACCAGTCCGGCTATGCGCACTCGCTGTCGATCTCGGAGCCGCTGCGGCTGAGGAAAATCGGCGAGAAGCACTTTGCCGTGCGCGGCACGCCGACCGACTGCGTCATCATGGGCGTGAAGAAGATCCTGCCCGGCGCGCCCGACCTGATCCTGTCGGGCATCAATTCCGGCGCCAACATCGCTGACGACGTCACCTATTCGGGAACCGTCGCCGGCGCGATGGAGGGCGCGTTGCTCGGCATACGCTCGATCGCGCTCAGCCAGGGCTACAGCACTGTCGGCGAGGACCGCGTCGTTCCCTACGAGACCACCGAGGCGCTGGCGCCGGCGCTGCTCAAGAAACTCGTCGCGACGCCGCTGCCGGACGGCGTGCTGCTCAACGTCAATTTTCCGAACTGCCTGCCTGAAGAGGTCGCCGGCACGGTGGTCACCTCGCAGGGCAAGCTCGTACACAGCCTGTGGGTCGAGGAACGCCGCGACGGGCGCGGGCTGCCGTACTACTGGCTGCGCTTCGGCCGCGAGCCGGTCGAGGGCAAGCAAGGCACCGACCTTTTTGCCCTGCGCAATCGCCTGGTATCGGTGACGCCGTTGCAGCTCGACCTCACAGCGCATGAGATACGTGACCAGCTGAGCAAGGCCCTTGCATGAACCTGCCAATCGATGACCGAGAAGGATTTGCCGCCTTCCTGCTGCGCCTGCGCGGCAGGGGGACCGTGCCGAAAGCGCTGATCGCGGCTTTCGAGGCGACGCCGCGGCGCGGCTTCCTGGCCGCCCAGTTCCATTCCATCGCCTGGTCGGACCGCATGCTGCCGATCGAATGCGGCGAAGCGATCGAGGGCGCGGACATGCAGGCGGCGGTGATCGCCGCACTCGCCATCGAAGTCGGGAATCGCGTGCTCGAGATCGGTACCGGCTCCGGTTATACGGCAGCGGTGATGTCGCGCCTGTCAGGCCGGGTTGTCACCATCGACCGCTACAAGACGCTGGTCGAACAGGCGCGGCAGCGCTTCGAGGCGCTCGGCATCGGCAACGTCATCGCGCGCCAGGTGGATGGTTCCTCCGGTTTGGCCGCAGAAGGCCCGTTCGACCGGATCGTCGCCTGGGCCGCCTTCGACAGCCTGCCGCGTTTCCTGCTCGACCAGTTGTCGAGCGGCGGCATCGTGATCGCGCCGATCGGACCGGAGGAGGGCGAGCAGGTGCTGGCCAAGCTCACCAAGGTCGGCAGCCGTTTCGAGCGCGAGGATATCGGCCTCGTGCGCCTGCAGCCGGTATTGCGCAGCCTGGCGGCCGTTATCTAGGGATTGTCCATGTCAGCCGGCCTGCAACGGCGGCTGCGCGTGCCTCTATATGGGCAGTCTGGGCGGCCTCAAATATTTTAAGAAATTTTGCGTCTGATTCTAAGGGGTTAACCGACCAGTAACATTAACGCGCTTTAATCCTGTCCAGTTGGTGCAGAGTTTGTGCGGGTTAGTGCGATGCAACTCAGTGTTTTGAAGGCAAACAGTCGCAATTTGGCGCGGGGCTGCGCTGTTCTCATGATCGCGGGTGCCGCGGCTGGGTGCAGCTCGCAAGTGTCGCGGTTCAACGGCGTCGACGACGTCTTCACCTCCTCGACAAACAATCAGCGCGCCATCATCAACAAGCAGGATGCCGTGCAGCAGCCCTATCCGGGGGATGTCGCGGCCGCGCCGCTCGATGGCAGCCACACGCAGTCGGTCAGCCGCTCCAGCCTCGAACCGGTGTCGACGCGGCCGCTGCCGCCACCGGTCGCCCAGGCGCAGCCCGCTCCCGCGCTGGCACCCGCCGCCAATCCGGTGCGTGTTGCATCGGCGCCCGCTCTGGTGCGCCCGGCACCGCATGTCGACCGGACGGCGACCGGCACGGTTGCTCCCGCGGCCAAGCCCTTCAAGGATGCCCAGCCCGACGCCAAGGCAGCCGGCACGGCGCATGCCACCGAAATCGTCGTCAGGGACGGTGAAACGATCTCCGGGCTGGCGCAGCACTACAAGGTGCCGGCCGACGTGATCATGAAGGTCAACGCGCTGAGCGCGACCAAGGGGCTGAAGACCGGCCAGAAGATCATCATTCCGGCCTACGCCTATTCCAGCAAGGCCGAGCCCAGGGTTGCCGACGCCAAGCCAGCCAACGGCAAGCGCGACTTGCCGGCCACCGCGCCGGAAAAGGTCGCCGTGCTGCCGCAGCAGCCGAAGCTCAAGGAGGGCAAGCCGGCCGCGCAGGTCGATGCTTCGGCCGCGGCGAACAAGCCCAAGGACAACAAGCCCGCGCCGCAAATTGCCGCCGCCGCGCCCAAGGCCGGCGCCGGTGCCTATACGGTGCAGTCGGGCGATACGCTTTCCTCGATCGCCAGGAAGACCGGTGTCGGCGTTGTCGCCATCAAGCAGGCAAACGGCATGCAGGACGGCTTGCTGAAGATCGGCCAGACGCTGAAGGTGCCGGCCGGCGGAACGGCCACGGTGGCCGCCGCAAAGCCTGCGGCGGTAGACCCGGTGACGACAGCCACGACGCAGCCGACGGCCAAGACGACGCCGTCGCAAACGCTGGCTTCCTACACGCCGCCGAAGAAAGACGCCAAGGTCATCCAGCAGGCCGAGGATGACGACGCTGTGGCGCCGGACGCCACCGGCATAGGCAAGATGCGCTGGCCGGTGCGCGGCCGCGTCATTTCCGGCTTCGGTTCCGGCAAGGACGGCGTCGACATCGCCGTGCCGGCAGGCACGCCGGTCAAGGCGGCCGAGAATGGCGTCGTCATCTATGCCGGCGACGGCCTCAAGGAATTCGGCAATACGGTGCTGGTGCGGCACGAGAATGGCCTGGTCACCGTCTACGGTCACGCCAGCTCGATCGAGGTCCAGCGCGGCCAGAAGGTCAAGCGCGGCCAGGAGATCGCGCTGTCGGGCATGAGCGGCACGACGGACTCGCCGAAGCTGCATTTCGAAGTGCGCAAGAACTCGGCCCCGGTCGATCCCTCCGGCTATCTCGAATAGTCGGGGCTATTTCGAATAGAATAAAAAAAGCGATTTGCGGGCCGCCTGACCTCCAGTCCGGCCCGCCGGCTCAGCCCGCCCCGCAAGGAGCGGGCTTTTTCAGTTGGTTGCTGGATGCACGTCGTTGTTTTCATGCATGTCTAACCAGGATCAAATTTTGAGTGACATGCTGAACCAAAGAGCAGCCCTCAACCGCGCTAATGGCGCGGGGACACATCACGCCAAATAGCTTTTGGGAGTCTAGACGTTTGCCATTGGCGGGCGCCTGAGCAGCGCCCGGAACCGTCGTGCGCACCACGTCTCCGGTGCCGCAGTCGCTCCCTTGGCGGGGATCGGCGCAAGAGCCGTATTGCGACTCGCGTTATCGAAAATGGTTTATCTGCATTTTAACTAATGTAGAGGAAAGTCATTCTCGACGCTCTGCAAGGAGAGTGGAATGATTGAATCTGTCGAAGAGGATGAACTTCCGTCCGCCAGCCCAACGCATCGCTGGCAATCGCATGTACGAGCAACTGCTTTAATCGTTGCGCCGGTCATTTCGATCGCAAGTGCCGCTTTGGCCGGCTATTTCTCCTATGCGGTGATCAATACCAAGCCGCCCACAGACATGTCCGAGCTGGCCATTTCCATCCTGAAATCAGGTGATGCTTCACCAGAAATGCAGGCCTGGGCGACCGATACACTCGGGATACAAACCGATATTCCCATGGTTCTGGGAAGCATAAAGCCTGTGCGGGAATGAACACGATATAGAAACCGGCGTCCCCGGACGGGTCGGCCACGAAACTTTTGTGGCCGGCTCCTGCCGTCACTCGGTGAGCCGCGCCTAATCCTTCAACGGCTTGCCGAGCCGGCCTGCGAGGTCCTGCGTGAACTGCCAGGCGACGCGGCCCGAGCGGCTGCCGCGTGTCGTCGCCCATTCCAGCGCCTCGGCGCGCAACTGCCCGGGGTCGATGTCGAGCCCATGATGGCTGGCGTAGCCGTTGACCATTTCGAGATATTCGTCCTGCGAACATTTGTGGAAGCCGAGCCACAAGCCGAAGCGATCGGAGAGCGAAACCTTCTCCTCGACCGCCTCGGACGGATTGATGGCGGTGGAGCGCTCATTGTCGATCATGTCTCGCGGCAGAAGATGGCGGCGGTTCGACGTGGCGTAGAAAATGACATTGGCCGGGCGGCCTTCGACGCCGCCTTCGAGTGCTGCCTTCAACGATTTGTAGGAGGTATCGTCATGGTCGAAGGAGAGGTCGTCGCAAAACAGGATGAAGCGGTAAGGCGCGGCTTTCAGCAGCGTCATCAGCTTCGGCAGCGTATCGATGTCCTCGCGATGGATCTCTATCAGCTTGAGCGGGCGGTCGAGTTTCGGCGAGGCGTTGATTGCGGCATGCACGGCCTTGACCA
Organism: Mesorhizobium sp. B2-6-1; assembly: GCF_006440475.1. Taxonomy (NCBI): domain Bacteria; kingdom Pseudomonadati; phylum Pseudomonadota; class Alphaproteobacteria; order Hyphomicrobiales; family Phyllobacteriaceae; genus Mesorhizobium; species Mesorhizobium sp. B2-6-1. The sequence continues at coordinate 129,276 of NZ_VFUH01000008.1, read as the reverse complement.
GCGACGATTTGCCCATGCCGCGCGCGCCCCACAAAAGCACGTTGTTGGCGGCATAGCCGGAGGCGAAGCGTTCTGTGTTGTCGACGAGGATGTCGCGCACACGGTCGACGCCGCGGATCAGGCCGATGTCGACGCGGTTCACCTTGCGCACCGGCTCCAGGTAACCCGGATCCGCCTGCCAGACGAAGCAATCGGCTCCGCCAAGGTCGGTTTCGGGCACAGGCGGCGGGGCGAGGCGGCTGACCGCCTCGATCAGGCGGTCGAGTTTCTGGTTCAATGCGTCGATGCTGGTATCGGTCATCTCAGGTCTTTTGCTCTGGTTCCGCGAGGGAAGGTGTGGCCGGGTTCGATCCCGACGGTTTCGAAACTCGCTGCAACCGTTTGTTACAGCGCGATCTTTTGCGAAAACCCGCTCGCGCTTTTCGCGGTCATGCTCTAACACGGGTGAACAGGCCGGAAAAGCAGCCGATTTGCCCGGCCACGCAGTTGCATTGGCAACTTTACCGACTATATTCCGGCCAAATTTCGCGGGGCTGCCAAATCCACTGAACCGTTTGGCGGCTGTTTTCAAAATTCAGGAGTACCTCGATGTTCGTGACACCGGCATATGCCCAAGGCATTGGGGCTTCTCCCGACATGTTCATCAGCATTTTGCCGTTCGTCCTGATCTTCGTGATCATGTATTTTCTCATCATCCGGCCGCAGCGCACGCAGCTGAAGAAGCGCGGCGAGATGCTGGCGGCCGTGCGCCGCGGCGACACGGTCGTCACCGGCGGCGGCTTCGTCGGCAAGGTGACCAAGGTGATCGACGACCATGAGCTCGAGATCGACCTCGGTGGCGGCACGAAGGTGACGGCGTTGCGCTCGACGATCGCCGACGTGCGCGTCAAGGGCGAGCCGGTAGCGAACCAGAACGCCAAGAAATAACCAAATTCCAGGCGGAGCGATCCGCGGACGGGGCCCTGACAAGCGACGGCATATGTCTCATTTTTGGCGCCTGAAGATGATGCTGACGTGGCTTGCCGTAGCCACGATGACCGTCTTCGACACGTCCAACCTTTTCGCCGCCAGTCCGCATGCCATGCGGCCCGAGCGGCCTGCCGACAGTCCGGCAGTCGTTCGAGCAGGGCAAGACGGTTCGCATCTCCTGCTCCATCTGGTGGTGGCGGATGTGATCGACGGCCGGCTGAAGATTGCGCGTGGCGATGTCCGGGCGCTTCTGATGGAGGCCAGGATCGGCTACACGGGGCTTGCTGTGTCGGGCAGGACCTTGCAGGTGCGCATCACGAATCCGGCTCAGCTTGAGGCGGCAAAGACAGCGCTCAAGACGGTAACGGATGTTGCCCCGGACAGCCGCGTTCAGGAAATGACGCTGGATTCCAAAGCCGGCTTGCTCAAATTCACGCTGACGGATGCGGGTTTGAAGTATCAGACCTCTAACGCGATTTCTCAGTCGATTAAGGTCATCAAAAATCGTCTCCAAGATCTGCGTGTCGCCGGCACGGTGGCCCAACCAGCGGACCAAGACGGCATACTTGTTCAGACGTCAGACATCGCCGATCGGCAAACGCTGGAAAAAATTCTCACCCGGCCTGGTCGCCTGAGCTTCCATTTGGTTGACCTTTCGATGCCGGTGAACGATGCGATCAGCGGTTCCCCGCCTGTTGGCTCGCTGGTGGTGTATACGCAGGACGATCCGCCGGTTCCTTACCTGGTCGAGAATCGGGTCATCCTCTCGGATAAGGACGTGCTCGACGCCCGCCCAACTTACAGTGGGCAGCAAAATGACGAACCGGTTGTCGTGTTCCGGTTTGGCGCCAAAGGCGCGGCACGGTTCAAACAGGTTACAACGCAAAATGTGGGCAAGCCATTGGCTGTGATCCTGGATGACCACGTGATTTCAGCACCTGTCATTCGCGAGCCCATCGATGGTGGTTACGGTCAAGTCTCGGGCAATTTCACGGTCCGGGAAGCCAACACCATCGCCATGCTGTTGCGAACCGGCCCATTGCCGGCAAGATTGACAATCGCTGAAGAAGCACGATAGGGCCGGCCGTGCTCAGAATGAGAAACGGGCCCGCGAACCGAACCGATGGCGGAATGCTGCCGCTTGTACGCCTGAACGGATAAGAACTGATGCTTTATTTCTCGCGCTTCAAGATGATCCTGATCTGGCTGGCCGTGGCCGCCACAGTGGTCCTCGCCGCGCCCAATCTCATTCCCGCAAGCACGCTGGCGCAGCTTCCGAGCTGGGTGCCCAAGCGGCAGATGACGCTCGGCCTCGACCTGCAGGGCGGCTCGCACATCCTGCTCCAGATGGATCAGAACGATCTGGTCAAGGCGCAGCTGGAGACGACGCGTGACGAGATCAGGACGCTGCTGCGCGAGGCCAAGATCGGCTATACCGGCCTGGCGGGCACGGGCAGGACCGTACAGGTCCGCATACAGGACCCGAACCAGCTCGATGCGGCCAAGACGGCACTGAAGCCGCTGACCGATCCGGTCGCCGCAAGCCTGTTCACCGGCGGGTCCGTCCAGGAGATGGCGCTGGATGATTCCGAGCCCGGCCTGCTCAAATTCACCGTCACCGACGCCGGCATAAAATATCGCACCTCGGCTGCGTTGGCACAGTCGATCGAAGTCGTCGAACGCCGCGTCAATGAACTCGGCACCACCGAACCGATCGTGCAGCGGCAGGGCGATGACCGCATCCTGGTGCAGGTGCCCGGTTTGCAGGACCCGCAAAGGCTGAAGGAAATCATCGGCCAGACCGCCAAGCTGACCTTCCAGATGGTGGACCAGTCTATGCCGGTGCAGGATGCGCTGAAGGGCCGTCCGCCGGCCGGTTCATCGATCCTCTATTCGCAGGACGATCCGCCGGTTCCCTACCTGATCGAAAACCGCGTCATCGTTTCCGGCGAAGACCTCTCCAAAGCGACCGCAACCTACAACTCGCAGACCAACGAGCCGGTGGTTTCCTTCACCTTCAACTCGCGCGGCGCGACACGGTTCGGGCAGGCGACATCGCAGAATGTCGGCAAGCTGTTCGCCATCATCCTCGACAACCAGGTGATTTCGGCGCCGCAGATCCGCGAGCCGATCCTGGGCGGCAGCGGCCAGATCTCAGGCAATTTCACGGCCGAGAGCGCCAATGACCTCGCGGTCCTGCTGCGCGCAGGCGCGCTGCCGGCAAAGCTGACCGTGATCGAGGAGCGCACGGTGGGTCCGGGCCTCGGCCAGGATTCGATCCATGCCGGCAAGGTCGCCGGCATCATCGGCTCTATCCTTGTCGTCGCCTTCATGTTCGTCGCCTACGGCTTCCTCGGCTTCCTCGCCAACATCGCGCTGGCGGTGCACGTGGCGATGATCGTCGGACTGCTATCGCTGCTTGGCGCGACACTGACCTTGCCAGGCATTGCCGGTATCGTGCTGACCATCGGCATGGCCGTCGATTCCAACGTGCTGATTTATGAGCGCATCCGCGAGGAGCGGCGCGCCGGACGCTCGGTGATCCAGGCGATCGACACCGGCTTCTCGAAGGCGCTGGCGACGATCGTCGATTCCAACGTCACCTCGCTGATCGCGACCGTGGTGCTGTTCTATCTCGGAACGGGGCCGGTGAAGGGCTTTGCCATCACCTACGCCATCGGCATCCTGACCACGGTGTTCACCGCCTTCACCTTTACCCGGCTGCTGGTGTCCATTTGGCTGCGCCGCGCGCGCCCGAAGGAATTGCCGCGGGCGCCGGTAACCTTCATTCCGCCCGGCACGAAGATCCCGTTCATGGGCATCCGCCGCTGGACCTTCGCGCTGTCGAGCCTGCTGTCGGTCCTGTCGGTGGTGCTGTTCATGACCGTCGACATCAATTACGGCATCGATTTCAAGGGCGGATCGCTGATCGAGGTGAAGTCCAAGAGCGGCAATGCCGATCTTGCCGACATCAGAGCCAGGCTCTCGGAACTGAATATCGGCGAAGTGCAGGTGCAGCAGTTCGGCGAGCCGAATGACGTGCTGATCCGTGTCGGCACGCAGGACGGCGGCGAGAATGCCGAGCAGACCGTCATCGACAAGGTTCGTGGCGAGTTGCAGGACAATTACGATTTCCGCCGCGTCGAGGTGGTGGGACCGACCGTGTCAGGAGAACTGGCCAAGCAAGGCACGATCGCCATGCTGGTCGCGCTGGTGGGTATCCTGATCTATGTCTGGTTCCGCTTCGAATGGCAGTTCGCGGTCGGCGCCATCGTGGCGACGGTCCATGACGTGGTCATGACCATAGGCTTCTTCGTTATAACCGGGCTGGAGTTCAACCAATCGTCGCTGGCGGCGATCCTGACCATCATCGGCTACTCGCTGAACGACACGATCGTGGTCTATGACCGCGTTCGCGAGGATCTCAGGAAATACAAGAAGATGCCGCTGCCGCAGCTCCTCAACAACGCCATCAACGAGACGCTGTCGCGAACGACGCTGACCTCGGTGACGACGATCCTGGCGCTCCTGGCACTGGTGCTGTTCGGCGGCGAGGTGATCCGCTCGTTCACGATGGCAATGCTGTTCGGCGTCATCTTCGGCACCTATTCGTCGATCTTCATCGCCGCGCCGCTGCTGATCCTATTCAAGCTGCGGCCGCAGGCCACGAGTTCGGACGAGGAAAAGCCGGTCGGCGGCGGCAAGGCGGTCGCGACCTGACGCGCGACCCGAAGGGCGGATCGGCAGGGATGGCCAAAGGTATCGTCATCCGCGAGGCGCATTTCCCCGGCCGCGCCCCTATCGAGGCGTATGGCAATGGCGGCTTCCGCTTCGCCGACATGTCGCATCGCGGTTCGCTTCTGTGCCTGCCGTCGGGTATCCATGGCTGGGAGCCGGCGGACCCATCTGCGCTGACGGTGGCGGATTTCGAACGGCTGCTGGCCCAGGCCGAGAAGATCGAAATCCTGCTGGTCGGCACGGGCAAGGATTTACGACCCTTGCCGGCGGGGCTTCGCGCCGCCTTGAAGACCGCGGGCATAGCCGCCGACCCGATGGCGACCGGTGCAGCGGTGCGGACATATAATGTCCTGCTCGCAGAGGATCGCGCGGTAGCCGCCGCGCTGATCGCCGTTGACTGACGTGGACCAAAAGGGCGAAATCGTCATGGGCGCCGTGCGCGCCGCCGACCATGACCGCTATCTCAGCGCGCTCTACGCGCCGACGGACAAGCGCGAAGCGCTGTTTTCGCTCTACGCCTTCAATGCCGAAATCGCGGGCATTCGGGATCGCATCCGCGAGGCCTTGCCGGGCGAGGTGCGGTTGCAATGGTGGCGCGATGTCATCGCAGCCGAAGGGTCCGAGACGGGCCATCCGATCGCGGATGTGCTGAAGGCCACGATTTCCAGGTACGGCCTGCCGAAACAGGCATTCGAGAATATGCTCGAGGCCCGGATCTTCGACCTCTATGACGACCCGATGCCGTCGCGAACCGATCTCGAAGGCTATTGCGGCGAAACGGCAGCCGCGCTTATTCAACTGGCGGCAATGGTGCTGGATCCAGGAGTGGCGCCACGTTTCGCCGAACTGGCCGGTAGGGCCGGTTGCGCGCAGGCGATTACGGGACTGTTGCTCCTGCTGCCGCTGCACCGCAGTCGCGGACAGTGTTTTGTTCCGGCCGATATCCTGGCCGCGGCGGGTTCGTCTCCGGAGGAATTCGTCACCGACGATGGTGGACCAGGTGCGCAGCGCGCCGTCGCCGCCATGATCGCGCTGGCGCGGGAGCATCTCTCGGTCTTCGAGAAAGGCGCATCGGATTTGCCGGCTTCACTGCGCCCGGCCTTTCTGCCGCTGGTCCTGTCGCGAGCCTACCTGACGAAAATGGAACGCGGTTCGCCGCTCGACGGCACGGTGCGACTCTCGACCATGCGCCGCCACTGGCTCATGCTGCGTCGCGCCATGGTGGGCTGGCCAGCAGTTTGACGTAAACGTCAATTGTGTTAAGGGATCGCTCAACCGGAACTGTTGCCAAGACAACAGGCCGGCTGGAGGAGATGCCTGTCCATGAGCCTGCCCGTGCTGGTCGTGATCGTCGTATTCGGCATCGCGTTGTCGGTCGCCGCCGTTCATTTCACCGGCGGCAGCCGCAAGGCCAGGCTGGCCGATGCAGAGCAGGCGCGAGAGCGTTTTGCCGAGGATTTTCCGGATGAACCGGCGGCCGCCATCCACCTCACATCCGATGGCCGAACCGCGTTCCTGGAACTCGGGCGAGGGCGCCTTGGCATCGTCCATGCCATTGGAGATCGTTTCCTGACGCGGATCGTCACGCCGCGCGATGTATTGGCACGCAGCGAAGATGATGTCGGCACGATTGTGCTGCGCCTTGCCGATTTCACCTGGAAAGGCGGTCACTTCACCTTCGCTAACGCTGCCGACGCGCACGCTGTGCTAAGAGTTCTTCAGCCGCAGCATCCTAGTTCGACCAAGGAGGCCGCGTGATGGGCGATTACAATTTCCCGCAGGTTACCCAGCTCGCCATCCCGTTCTTCGTTGCCGCCATCCTGATCGAGCTGTGGCTGGTGCGCACCGGCCGGGCCAAGGGCTCGTTCGAGACGCACGACACGCTGACCAGCCTGATGATGGGCACCGGCAATGTCGTCGCCGGGCTGCTGCTCGGCGTCGTCTCCTACTGGGCGCTGCTGTGGCTCTGGCAGTTCCGTTTCTTCAACCTCGGCCTGTCGATCTGGGTGTTCCTGACGGCCTTCCTGCTCGATGATTTGCGCTACTACATCTACCACCGCATCGCGCATCGGGTGCGCTGGGTGTGGGCCGAGCACGTCAACCACCATTCCAGCCAGCACTACAATCTATCGACGGCACTCAGGCAGAGCTGGACGGGCCTGTTCACCTTCATGTTCGTGCTGCAGGCGCCGCTGGTGCTGCTCGGCTTCCATCCGGCGGTGATTGCCTTCACCTTCGGCTTCAACCTTATCTGGCAGTTCTGGATCCACACCGAGACGATCGGCAAGATGTGGGGCTGGTTCGAATTCGTCTTCAACACGCCCTCGCACCACCGCGTCCACCACGCCACCAATCCGCGCTACCTTGACGCCAACTACGCCGGCACGTTGATCATCTGGGACCGCATGTTCGGCACCTTCGTCGAGGAGTTGGAAGAGGACCGCCCGCGCTACGGAATCGTGAAAAATCTTGGCACCTTCAATCCGCTGAAAGTGGCTTTCCACGAATGGATCGGCATGTTCAGGGATGCCTTCGCACCTGATCTGACCCTGAGCGACCGCCTGAACTACCTGATCAAGCCACCCGGCTGGAGCCATGACGGCTCGCGCGAAACCTCCGAGAGCCTGAAAGCAGCCTATGTCAGGCGAAATCCGGGTGAGGCCGGGAAGCCCGGGCTGCGACCGGCGCGTGCCGAGCCGGCCGAGTAGTTATTTCGGGCCAATCTAGGAAGGGCCCGATCCGCCATCTCGCATCAATGTCTCGTAGTCGCGGCCGCCGTAAAAGATGTTGACGATGCGAATATGTCGCTCTCGATTAGATAGGCTATGACGGCGGAGTGCTCGAACGGAACGGTTCGCAGTCCCGGCACGATGTCGTCGCGCAGGCGACCGCCACGAGGTGCGTTGCCGATGTTTTGACAACGGTCTTCAATTCGAAGCACGAATCTCAGCGCCGCGTTGGGGCTTCCGCCCGACTCAACTATGTATCTGAAAATGTTGGTAAGATCGTCTCTGGCACTTTCGCGATACTCGACCTCAAGCCGCCGAATCATCAATGCGGCTCGAATATTGCTCAGCGAATTTCTTAAGCTGGTCGCGAACCTCTTTTCCGGAAAGGTTCGGCCTTGTGTCGTCAATCGAAGATTTTACCCGCGCCCGGATCGACGCCATGCGCTCGGCATGCTCTTCCTCTTCGCGCTGGAAAGCGCGGAGCGCGGCGCGAATGACTTCGCTTGCCGAGCCGAAGGAACCGTCCTCGACTTTTTCGCGGATCATGCGCGCCATGGCCGGCGTGACGGTGACGGACAGTTTCTCGGCTGTTTCCATGCAATGACTCCCACTAGGCGAGTGGGATAGTATCCTACTTCCGCGGCAAGGCCAGTCAGTAAGGCTATTCCGCCGCTTGAGCTTGCGCCGGCAGTCCCAGCCATCGCCGGCAATCACCCAGCGCACGCGACGTAATCGCATGCCGCTTGGCGACCGTCTTGTCCTTGCCGCGCAGGCGTTTGCCTTCGATCTTCACCGCCTCGACAGGCGGGAACAGGCCGAAATTGACGTTCATCGGCTGGAAAGAGCGCTTTCCCGGCTCGTCGTCTGAAACGATGTGTCCGCCGGTGATGTGGTTGAGCAGCGCTCCGAACGCCGTGGTGAGTGGCGGCAGCGACGGCGCGTGGCCGAGCCGCTCGGCAGCGGCGAAGCGGCCGGCGAGCAGGCCGATGGCGGCGCTTTCAACATAGCCTTCGCAACCGGTGATCTGGCCGGCGAAACGCAGGCCCGGGCGCGACTTCAGCTGCAGCGAGGCGTCGAGCAAGGTCGGCGAGTTGATGTAGGTGTTGCGATGCAGGCCGCCGAGGCGGGCGAATTCGGCGTTCTCCAGACCAGGAATCGTGCGGAAAATGCGCACCTGCTCGGCATGCTTCAATTTGGTCTGAAAGCCGACCATGTTGTAGAGCGTGCCCAGCGCATTGTCCTGCCGCAGTTGCACGACGGCGTAGGCCTTGACGGTTGGATTGTGCGCATTGGTGAGGCCCATCGGCTTCATCGGCCCGTAGCGCAGCGTCTCGACGCCACGCTCGGCCATGATCTCGATCGGCAGGCAGCCGTCGAAATAGGGCGTGCCTTCCCATTGCTTGAATTCTGTTTTCTGGCCCTCCACCAGTGCCTGCACGAAGGCAAGATACTGGTCCTTGTCCAAGGGACAGTTGATGTAGTCCTTGCCGGTGCCGCCGGGCCCGACCTTGTCGTAGCGCGACTGGAACCAGCAGGTGTCCATGTCGATCGTGTCGAAATGAATGATCGGCGCGATCGCGTCGAAGAAGGCGAGCGCATCGGCGCCCGTCGCTTCGGCAATCGACTGTGCGAGCGAGGGTGCGGTCAGCGGGCCGGTGGCGATGATGGCCTGGTCCCATTCGACCGGCGGCAAGCCGGGTACTTCCTCGCGCTGGATGGAGATCAGCGGATGGGCCTCGATCCTGGCCGTCACCGCGTCGGAAAATCCGTCGCGGTCCACGGCCAGCGCCCCGCCGGCCGGCACCTGGTTGGCGTCGCCGGCGCTCATGATCAGCGAGCCGGCCAGCCGCATTTCGGCATGCAAAAGACCGACGGCGTTGTTCTCGGCGTCGTCGGAGCGGAAAGAATTGGAGCAAACGAGTTCGGCCAAGCCGTCGGTCTTGTGCGCCTCTGTGCCGCGAACGGGCCGCATTTCGTGCAGCACAACGGGAACGCCGGCTTGGGCTGCCTGCCATGCTGCTTCGGATCCGGCGAGGCCACCGCCGATGATGTGAATAGGTTTTTTGCTCATGAGCGCCGGAATAATCGCTTGGCGGGACGATTGCAATTGCCGCACCTGGAACATGCCGCGGCGGCGAAGGCGAAGGCTGCCCTGAAAACAACAACACCCGCCGGGGGAGGAGGTCCGGCGGGTGTCGTTTTGGGGGTCGACCCTCGGGAGGAGGTGAAGGCCGACCGTATTCGTCATCGCCGGGGAGGAGGTCGGCTTTGACGAAATTCCTTTCGCCGTTTGAAAAGGGGCGAAGCCTCTGGAGCAAAATTCGTTTTGCTCCGGGGAAACAACGCCCGCCGCGGGAGGAGGTGCGGCGGGCGCCGTTTGGGTGGCCAACCTTCGGGAGGAGGTGAAGGTCGGGCCTATCCGTCATCGCCGGGGAGGAGGTCGGCTTTGACGAAATTCTTTTCGCCATTTTGAAGAGGGGCGAAGCCTCTGGAGCAAAACTCGTTTTGCTCCGGGAAACAACGCCCGCCGCGGGAGGAGGTGCGGCGGGCGCCGTTTTGGTGGTCAACCCTTGGGAGGAGGTAAGGGGTGACCGTATTCGTCAGGATCGGGGAGGAGGTCGACCCTGGCGAAATTCCGTTGTTAGATCGCCTGGCGGGCGACGATCTTGATTTCGTCGCGGACGATGCCGAGATCATGCAGCTGGCGGTTGGAAAGGCGACCCAGCTCGGTAACCGTCTCGCGATAAACGCGCCAGTTACGATAGTTGCGGATCAGGTTCATTGTCATGCTCTTCTCGAAACTGGTTCGGACCATTCGCGGTCCGAAGGATTAGACCGCCTTGCGAGCGACGTAAGGAATGTCGCTGCGGCTGATGCCGAGGTCGGTCAGTTCACGGTTGCTCAGGCGGCTCAGCTCGGAAACGGTGTCCCGGTAGCGGCGCCAGTTGCGGTAGTTGCGGATCAGGTTCATGGTATTGCTCGTTTCGTCTTTTCTTGCGGATCATTCCGTTTGTGTACAAACCATAAATAGGCGGGCCCATATCGATTTAAAAGCGCTATGGCTGCATGGCAGCAATGCAAATTGTGCAATGCAACATTAACAAGCCTTCGCGGACCTGACACAAAGAAGCCAGAATCAGAAAGTGCCGTGACGTCAACGGTTTGGCAGCTCCAGCTGAAAAACCGACCAAGCAGCGGGGGAAGGTATGCCGGGCTACGCGACACGGGTCAGGTCGGACATTGCGCGATGGCTTGAGGCCGGACTGATCGACGCCCCGACGGCCGATGCATTGCGGCGCGACGTCGAGATCAACGCGCGCCAGTCGTTGAGCTTCGGTTCGATCCTGGCGATGATGGCGGCGCTGCTGTTCGGCGCGGCCATCCTGATCTTCGTCGCCGCCAACTGGGAAGCCATCCCGCGGCTGGCGCGCGTTGCCGCGCTCTTTGCCGTCATCCTTGGCGGCTATGTCGGCGGTGCGGTGCTGAAAACCCGCGACCACGCGGCGATCGGCGAGGCGTTGTGGATCGTGGCGGCGGCGGCTTTCGGCGGTTCGATCGCGCTGATCGGCCAGATGTACCATCTGTCGGGCGACGAGGCCTCGGCCTTGATCACCTGGGGCGCCGGCACCGCATTGGCGGCGGTGGCGCTGCGGTCCAACCCGCTGACCGTCGCCGCGGTCGGCATCGCCGACGCCTGGCTGTTCCTGAAAGGGTTCGACTATTTCAATCGCAGCGAATTTCCGCATCTCTTCCTCGTCATGGCGGCTGTGCTGTTTGCCGTCTCGTTCTGGACCCGCAGCCAGGCGGCGCGGCACCTGATCATCCTGTCGCTGCTCTTCTATCTTGTGCTGGTCGCCGTGGATCACGAGACGCTGCCGGTGGCGATCCCGCTGGTCATCGTATCGGTATTGTTGTTCGTGGCTTCCCTCTTCGCGCCGGAACCGGTAGACCGGATCGTGCAGCTTGGCGGCCGCTTGCCGCTGCATGCTCTGCTTGGCTTCCTCACTGGACTGGCCATCATCCAGTTCGAACTGGCCGGCGAAAGCAGCTACGACAGAGGCTTCGCCATTGCTTCGGTCGTCGCGCTGGCCGGCATTGTTGCCGCCATTGTGCTCGCGGGGCGCGAGAGCCGTGGCCTGCGCTGGCTTGCCTATCTCGGCTTCGCCTTCGAACTCGCCATGATCTATGTCGTGACCTTGCAGTCGATGCTCGACACCGCCGGCTTCTTCCTTGCCGCGGCGGTGCTGCTTGGCATCCTGGCGATCGTCATCATCCGCGTGGAGAAACGCATGAAGGATCCGGCCACCGGAGGAGCCACGGCATGATGTCCGGGAAGAGGCTTGTCATCTCGGCGCTGGTGCTGGCGCTCGTCCAGATCGGGTTCCTGGGTTGGATCATCGCCGGCCGGGCGGCGATCCTGCGCAGCGGCAAGGAAGTGCTGCTGAAGATCGAGCCTGTCGATCCGCGCGACCTGCTGCGCGGCGACTATATCATCCTCGGCTACGACATCTCGCGCATACCGGTGAAGATGATCGCCAACATCCCGGCCGGAAAACTTTCCAGCGACGACACCTCGATCGTCGTCCGTCTGAAGAAGAACGCCGACGGCTACTGGACGCCGAGCGCCGCGTGGTTCGGCGCGGCGCCGACACCGACCGATGCCGACGAGGCCGATATTCGCGGTCATGTCGCCGGAGGCTGGGATCTTCGCGGCGAGGGACTGACGATCGCGCCGGATTACGGCATCGAACGGTTCTACCTGCCGGAAGGCGAGGGGATGGCAATCCAGAACGACATGCGGGTACGCCCGTTCGGGATCCGTCTTGCACTGGCCAGCGACGGCACCGCCCAGATCAAGGCGCTGGTGGACGGCGACAAGACGCTGTTTCAGGAGCCTCTATATTAAGGTGTGCAGGGGTGGGCTGCCATCCATAGCTTGAACGGGGAGGGCGGTGCGGCCTCGAAGGCTCAAGCCTTGGAAGCTTACGTCTAATCGACCTCAGGGGCGTCCTTTAGGCGCTAGCGTCTCGCCACTGGATTGTGTCGCGTGGTAGGTATATTCTCGACGCTGGCGGTGGCATTCAGAAAGATGGAAAGCCCATGGCGACCGGGTACTTGGATCACCAGTTGGAGTGTCCTTTTTGCGGCACGATAAGGCTGCGGATTCCTGCCGATGCCGAACCTTCGACGGGCATCCGGTGCGACGACTGCGGTCAGTATCTTGGCACATGGGACGAATTGCAGGATGATTTCCAGCGCCAAGGCGGTAACGATGGCATCTTCCGCCTCGACAAGGGACGTATCAAGAAGCTCGCCTAGGCAGTGTCCTGATTTCCCGCCAGCGCCTGTGCGCTAGTGGACTATCCGATGCCATGCGGCAGTGGTGCGCGTGAAGGGACTCGAACCCCCAAGCCTTGCGGCGGCAGGACCTAAACCTGCTGTGTCTACCAGTTCCACCACACGCGCCTCGGGCGGGCTGTAGCAGAGCCTCGGCGGCCTTGTCGAGGTCTTGGGAGTGAGGTGGAATACCGCATCGTCCTTTGAATATCGCGGCAGCCGCCAGCCGCGACCTGAGGGTCTGGCAATTCCGTCACGCCCGCACGGTCTGGCGATCCCATTAGCCATCATTCTGTCAATGTCAGGGCCGAAATGATGGTTATTCGCCTAAACGCGAAGATGGTTGAAAATTGGCCTCGCCTGTGACAAAAGGCGTGTCGAATGTGACGGGACGCGACGATCCGCTTCTGCAAAATGTGATAAGAAGTAGGAAAAACAAAGACTTATTCACATTTTGGAACGCAGTTTGGAAGAGTTTGAGCCGTATTTCAGGTCAAATCGCCAGGTTCCGTACCAAAAGCCATTCCCGGCAAGATTATACCGGCAGGCTGTGAACGGCAGAGAGCCGTTTGGCAGCCTCATTGGTGAAAACAAAGGTTTTACGATGCAGGTCACCGAAACACTCAATTCCGGTCTCAAGCGCGAGATCAAGATCACCGTGCCGGCTGGTGACATGGAAGCCAAGCTGATGGCGCGGCTGACGGACGCCAGGAATAAGGTTCGCATCAACGGCTTCCGTCCCGGCAAGGTGCCGGTGCAGCACCTGCGCAAGGTCTATGGCAAGTCGTTCATGGCCGAAGTGGTCAACGAGATCCTCAACGATTCGACCCGGTCGATCATTTCGGGCCGCGGCGAAAAAGCCGCCATGCAGCCCGAAGTCATCATGACCGAGGACGAGAAGGAAGCAGAGAAGATCCTGGCCGGCGGCGCCGACTTCGAATTCCGCCTTAACTACGAGATCATCCCGCCCATCGAGATCAAGGATTTTTCCGACATCAAGGTGACGCGCCAGGTGTTCGACGTCCCTGACGCGGAGATCGACGAGCAGGTCAAGCGCGTCGCCGAATCGGCGCGCAGCTACGAGCCGAAGACCGGCAAGGCGGCCGAAGGCGACCGCGTCACGATCGACTATGTCGGCAAGATCGACGGCGAGGCCTTTGCCGGCGGCGCCGGCACGGATCAGCCGCTGGTGCTTGGCTCCAAGGAATTCATTCCGGGCTTCGAGGATCAGCTCATCGGCGCCAAGGCCGGCGATGAAAAGCAGGTCACCGTGACCTTCCCGGAAAACTACCAGGCGGCGCATCTGGCCGGCAAGGAAGCGACTTTCGACGTCACGGTCAAAGAAGTGTCCAAGCCGGGCGAACTCGAAATCAACGATGAGACCGCCAAGAACCTCGGCCTGGAATCGCTGGAGCGCCTGCGCGATGTGGTGCGTGGCCAGATCGAGAGCCAGTTCGGCTCGATGACGCGCCAGAAGGTCAAGCGCCAGCTGCTCGACCAGCTTGACGCGGCTTACTCGTTCGAGGCGCCTTCGAGGCTTGTCGAGGCCGAGTTCAACAACATCTGGGCGCAGGTCAACCGCGATCTGGAAGCGGCCGGCCGCACCTTCGCCGATGAAGAGACGACCGAGGAAGAAGCGCGCGCCGAATATATGCGGCTCGCCGAGCGCCGCGTGCGCCTTGGTCTTGTGCTGGCCGAGATCGGCGAGAAGGCCGGGGTCACCGTGTCGGACGAGGAATTGCAGCGCGGCCTGTTCGAGCAGGTTCGTCGCTTCCCGGCCAACCAGCAGCAGGAAGCCTTCGAGTTCTACCGCAACAATCCCGAGGCGCTGAATGCGCTGCGCGCGCCGATGTTCGAGGAGAAGGTGGTCGATCACCTGCTCGGGCAGATCTCGGTTACCGACGTCAAGGTCAGCAAGGAAGAGCTGATGGCCGACGACGAGGAAGCCGAGACGGCGACCAAGGCGAAGCCGGCGAAGAAGGCCGCGTCGAAGAAGACTGAAGACAAGAAGAGCGACGACGCGGAAGAGCCGAAGAAGAAGGCCGCGCCGAAGAAAAAGGCCGCCAAGGACGCCGAGTAAATCCCGAGTTGATGGAACTGACGAAGGCCGCCCCTCGAGGCGGCCTTTTTCGTTGCGAAACTGCAACAGCCAATCCGTTTCGCGGACGGTGACCATTGTCGATACCAAGCATTGATCACTATCTGCGCTCCTGCTGCAAACCACAGGGTTGTTGGAGGGGCGGTTGAGCCTATTCTTCGAAACGCGACGCGTCGTCGCCTTGGCGATCGTCCTGGCCTTTGCCTGCGATTTCGCCCAGGCCGATGCCGGCACCTGGCGCATCGGCACGGACGATGACGGCCTTGTCACGGCTTCGGTCCATGCCACCAACAAGCTGATCACCGGCGGTGGCGCCCTGAGCTATAGCCCGATCCTGACCATCGCCTGCCGCCCGGACAGCCAACCGCGCTGGACCGAATGGTTGCAATTGAACGACACCGTCTCGGCCAATCGCAAGATCACCATGTCGGTCACCGTCGACGGCGACAACAAGTTCGACGAGAGCTGGTTGGTCGGCCCGCGCGGCCGCATGCTGGTGCGCGATGGCGCCGACGGCATAAAGCGCCTTACCGCCGCGAACCGGCTCCAGCTTTCGTGGCGCTTCGGGCTGCTGTCGGGGCGGGGCCACGCCGATTTCGATCTGACCGGATTTGATGAAGCGGTCAGCCAGCTCGCCGGCAGCTGCAACACTGCTATGCCTTGATCCGCTGCGGACAACCTAAACCTTTGTAGGTCGACCTCTTCTACCTGCCGGCCAGATTCCGTGGTATATAGAGGCCGCAATTTCATATGGGAGAAGTGGACAATCTGTTCTGCCGTACAAGGCGCTTCGCTGGCGATGCTGGCTTATACCAGATCGTCTCAGGCGCATTTGACGATCAGGGAGGAAAAAGTCATGCGCTTAGCCGCATTTTTCGCCGTCGTGTTTGTTGCAACCTTCGTCGCCAATCCATCGCAGGCTCAGGATACTGCGGCTGGCGAGAAGGTCTTCGCCAAATGCAAGGCCTGCCACATTGCGGACGAGGACAAGAACAAGATCGGTCCATCGCTGCACGGCGTCATCGGCCGCACTGCCGGTACGCATCCCGGTTTCAAATATTCCGACGCCATGATTGCGGCCGGCAAATCCGGCGTCAAATGGGACGAACCAACACTGATGACCTATCTTCACGATCCCAAGGCTATGGTCAAAGGCACCAAGATGGCGTTTCCCGGCCTCAAGAACGATGCAGACGTGACCAGCGTCATCGCCTATTTGAAAACGTTCTCCAAGTGACTTTCTCCTCCGCCATGCGTCTATCCTCTCGTTCGCCGTGATCTCGTCCGAACCCGAAGGGGCCGCGTAAGCAAAAACCGGGTTTCAATTTCGCTCACGCGTGCCTTCGGTTCGGGATCATGGCCTAGGTTTCTTGCTTCCATCGGTCTGAGATGTCGACTAGGGAAAGCCGCCTCAAGGATATCGTCATCCGCCTTCCGGAAGCGACGGCGGGTGATTTCTTCGCGCTTTTAAAACCGCGGGTCATGGCGCTTGCCGTATTCACTGCTTTCGTGGGCCTAATGACGGCGCCTGGCCCGACGAATCCGGTCATCGCGGTGATCGCCATCAGTGCGATTGCGATGGGAGCAGGCGCGGCCGGGGCGCTCAACATGTGGTACGACGCGGACATAGATGCGTTGATGTCTCGCACGTCCAAGCGGCCAATCCCGTCGGGCCGCGTCGCGCCAGGCGAAGCCCTCGGCTTCGGTCTGGTGCTTTCCGCACTTTCGGTGACGGTGCTCGGCGTGCTGGTGGGGTGGCTTGCCGCATCGCTGCTGGCATTCACCATCTTCTTCTACGTCGTCATCTATACGATCTGGCTGAAACGCTCGACACCGCAGAACATCGTCATAGGTGGCGCGGCAGGCGCTCTTCCTCCGGTGATCGGGTGGGCTGCTGCCACCGGCGCCATCGGCATTGAAAGCATCATTCTGTTCCTGATCATTTTCCTCTGGACACCACCGCATTTCTGGGCGCTAGCCCTGTTCAAGGTCGGAGAGTACGCCGCGGCGGGCATCCCCATGATGCCGAACGTGGCTGGCCAACCGTCGACCAGAAAGCAAATCTTGGCCTATTCGCTGGTTCTGGCGCCAATCGGCGTGCTTCCCTGGGCCTTTGGATTCGCGAGCGGATATTACGGGATTGTCTCGACCGTCTTGGGTGCGGGATTCGTCTGGCGCGCCTGCAAGGTGCTCACCATCCCCGACAAGGAGATGAAGCAAGCAAAGGCGTTGTTTTCTTATTCGATTTTCTACCTGTTCGCGATCTTTGCAACGTTACTTGCCGACACTACTGTAATGCGTACGATCGCATCAGCCGGCCATTGACGCCGGCGCAAAACATTACGTCGGCAGTGCGCAAAAACCCAGCAGCAGCAGAACAACGACGCCAAGGCCGAGTATGAGAACTGTCCTTCCGTCCATGACCCTTCACCTTCGACTTGAGGAGAATATCGAAGAAAGGCGTCCAGAGCTAGCCAGGCGGCCGGGCCTTCTTACCCAACCTTCTTACAAAGCGCGACAAGTCGCTCGCATGAGAGTATATTGATCCTGGTGCAGGTCGCGGTTTGCGTGGCCAGTCATGCAGAACGGCAGCACCGTGAAACCGCGGCCTTACCAGACCTGTCTGGAGGAATGGTCATGGCAAGCTTTCACGTCATAGCAGGCGCCAGCGAGACGCTGGAGCACACCAGAATTCGCAAGATCGGTGTCACCGACCTTTTCGATGCGCTCAGGCGTGGCGTCGACGATTTCATGGTCAAACCGTCGCACATCATTTTTCTCTGCCTGATCTACCCGCTTGCGGGGGTCGTGCTTGCAGTCTGGACATCAGGCAATAACACGCTCCCATTGTTGTTTCCGCTCGTGTCCGGATTTGCGCTAATTGGTCCATTCGCCGCAATCGGCCTCTATGAGATCAGCCGGCGACGGGAAGCCGGGCTAGACGCCTCATGGAGGGCCGCCTTCGAGGTCAGGAATTCTCCGGCGCTGCCAGCCATCGCCGCGGTTGCGATCATGCTGCTTGCAATCTTCATCGCCTGGCTTTTGACTGCGCAGGCGTTTTACCAACACCTGTTCGGCCCCGCCCCACCGCAATCCTTCTCCAGCTTCATCAATGACATATTCGCCACAGGACGCGGCTGGACGCTCATCATCTTGGGGCACGCCATCGGCTTCGTCTTCGCTGCGATCGTGCTGTGCACGACGGTCGTCGCCTTCCCGTTGTTGCTCGAGCGAGATGTCGGCGCCTATGAAGCCATCCACACCTCGGTGCGCGTGGTGCTGGCGAACCCGATCGTGATGGCGGTATGGGGCCTGATTGTCGCCGTCGCCCTGATCATCGGCACGCTGCCAGTATTCGCGGGGTTGGCGGTCGTGCTGCCGATCCTCGGTCACGCTACCTGGCATGTCTACCGCAAGGTCGTGGAACCGCCGCCGACGGCCGGACCGGCGCCTCGATGAACTCCCTGCCGCGCCGGCAAGAGGACCGGTGCGTGCAGGTTGATCAGAGCCCTTTCCCGCTTCAGTAAGCCGGATGGCTGAAGCGGGCCTGGTGGGCG
This sequence comes from Mesorhizobium sp. B2-6-1, assembly GCF_006440475.1. Taxonomy (NCBI): domain Bacteria; kingdom Pseudomonadati; phylum Pseudomonadota; class Alphaproteobacteria; order Hyphomicrobiales; family Phyllobacteriaceae; genus Mesorhizobium; species Mesorhizobium sp. B2-6-1. The sequence continues at coordinate 110,848 of NZ_VFUH01000008.1, read as the reverse complement.
CCCATAGTCAGGTTACAGAAATCCTTGCCGCTGACACGCACCAGCGTCCTGTGATCGCCGCCCTCGAAATAGATATCGGCGGCACTGCCAAGGCTTTCGTCAAGGACTACCGGCACATCGTAGGCCGCGCCGATCGGCGGAATGGCGCCGGTATCGCAATCGTCAAAGAGCGAAACCGCTTCATCTTCGGTGGCGAGTCCAAGACTCTTGTCCATGACCTTCTGCAACGCGCCGAGCTCGATCCTATGTGTGCTGGGGACCACGGCCAGCGCATAACCCAGATCGTGGTGAACGAGCACCGATTTGGCCATTATGCTGCCGGGCACGTGCGCGGCTATAGCGGCCTGCCTGCTTGTGGCCGTGCGATGATGCGCGACAGTGTCGTAGGAAATCCCTTTCCGGTCGATATAGTCCTTCAGTTTGTTTGCGATTGTCATTTTGGGCGTCCCTTGCTGAGTTCGCGACGCAGGTCAAAACGCGGCAATCATTTCGCTTCCGTCGTTTCGGTATGAATAAAGATGGCCCAACCGTCGATTGTTTCAAGGCGAGGGTGGCGGCACCGGACCGCCCGCAGCATCGTCGGAATCCTGATCGGCCATCGACAAGGTCTGAACTCCGATTTGGCGTCAGGGCCCAGCCCCGAAAAACGCCATCCGGGTGAGAAGCGTGTAATCCGCTTCAAAGACCATCATCGCCACGAATACCAACACCAGCACGGGCGGCAGGATGATTGCGTATGTCAGCGCCAGCCGTTCCCAGGCCATGTGCATGAAAATGGCGACGATGAGCCCTGCCTTGAGGATCATGAAGATCAGGATCAGCGACCATCTGAGATAGCCGTGCAGACCGAAATAATCGATCAGATAGGAGCAGGTGCTGAGAATGAACAGCCATGCCCAGACCACCAGATAAAGCTTGATCGGGTGCTCCTGATGAACTTCTGCCGGGGGGGCGCCGGTCGTCGCCGCGTCATGAGTAGCGTGCAGCGTGTGTTGCCCGAGGCCGTTTGCGGTTGCTTCAGCCATATCTGCCTCTCACCAAAGATAGAAGAACGCGAAAATGAAGACCCAGACCAGGTCGACGAAATGCCAGTAGAGTCCCATGATCTCGACGTTCTCGTAGCGGCCCCTGCGGCTGGTAAAGAAGCCGGGCCGCCCAAAGTCAAAATCTCCACGCCACACCTTTCGCGCCACGATGATCAGGAAGATCACCCCGATTGTCACATGCGTGCCGTGGAAGCCGGTGATCATGAAAAAGGTTGACCCGAACTGGGCAGCGCCCCAGGGATTGCCCCAGGGCCGCACGCCTTCGGTGATCAGCTTGGTCCATTCGAAGGCTTGCATACCGACAAAGGTCGCACCGAGTGCTGCGGTCAGAAGCATCAGGATTGCCGTTTTGCGGCGGTCGCGGCGATAGCCGAAATTGACCGCCATGGCCATGGTTCCGCTGCTTGAGATCAGCACGAAAGTCATGATGGCAATAAGGATCAGCGGAATATCCGAGCCGCCGATACGAAGCGCAAAGACCTCGCTGGGATTGGGCCACGGCACGCGTGTCGAAATGCGCGCGGTCATATAGGAGAGCAGAAAGCAGCCGAAGATGAAGGTGTCGCTGAGCAGGAAGATCCACATCATGGCCTTGCCCCATGACACGTTCTTGAACGCCCGCTGATCCGAGGACCAGTCGGCGGCGATGCCTTGCCAGCCTGCGGGCCGCGGCTCTGTCTGAGCGATATGCGTGAGTGTCTCTGCCATCCGCCCGTTCCTCCTACGTCAGTAACCCCCGGCAAATATCGATGAAAGTCGCGGCCCAGCCGGCCAGAAGCGCGAAGATGGCAAGCCAGACGAAAAGCAGGAAATGCCAATACATGGCGCACAGCTCGACGCTGAGGCGAAGCCGCGCCGGCCTTGCCCCGTTCCAAGCGCCGACGGTTGTTCTGCCCAGGCCCACCAGTCCGCCCAGTATGTGCAGGCCATGCATTCCGGTAAGCAGGTAGAAGAAACTGTTGGCCGGATTGGAAGCCAGAAAGTAGCCATCGGCAGACAGCTCGCGCCAGGCCATAAACTGTCCAATCAGGAAGGAGAGCGCCGTAAACCCGGCGGTGGCAAGGCCGAGCTTAACCATGTCCATTTGACCCTTGCGCGCCGCGAGCGAGGCGCATTGCAGCGCAATGCTGCTGAGGACCAGCATGCCGGTGTTGAACCAGAGCAGCCGCGGCAGCGGCAGCGCCTGCCAGTCCGACAGCGCCATGCGCATGAAGTAGGCGCTGGTGATCAGCGCGAACAGACAGCCGACGACCGCCAGGAAGACGCCGAGGCCGATCTTGGCGGTCGGCAGCGCCGATCCTTCCATACCAACAAAATCCCCGGCCATACCTTGCTCGAGCCATGGCTTGGTCATCAGCCGCTGGTGGGAAAGCCACCATCCGGCAAAGCCGGCGATCACGAGCATGAAGACCAGAATGACGCTCATGCCGGCTCCTTGGAGGGACCGAAGGAGCCCGGCACGTTTTGCGGGATGAAGTCCTCCTTGGCGCCCGGTACGCTGTAGTCATAGGCCCAGCGATAGACGATCGGCAGCTCCTTGCCGAAATTGCCATGGGCCGGTGGTGTTTGCGGCGTCTGCCATTCGAGGGTCGTGGCCCGCCACGGGTTGCCGCCGGCCTCGCGGCCATGACGGATGCTCCAGATCAGATTGAACAGGAACACAATCTGGGCAAAGCCGACGATGAACGCCATGATGCTGATGAACGAGTTCAGATGGTGGGCCGATTCTGTCATCACCGTCATATCGGTCAGTTCATTGTAACGCCTGGGCACGCCCATCAGTCCGAGGTAGTGCATGGGAAAGAAAATCAGGTAGGCGCCGAGGAAGGTGACCCAGAAATGGAACCGGCCCAGCGCCTCGTTCAGCATCCGGCCGGTGACCTTCGGATACCAGTGGTAGATCGCACCGAAGATCACGATGATCGGCGCGACCCCCATGACCATATGGAAATGGGCAACGACGAACATCGTGTCCGACAGCGGGACGTCGACCACGACATTGCCAAGGAACAGCCCGGTCAACCCGCCATTGACGAAGGTGACGATGAAAGCCAGGGCAAATAGCATCGGTATGGTGAGGTGGATGTCGCCGCGCCACAATGTCAGCACCCAATTGTAGACCTTGATGGCGGTCGGAACCGCGATGATCAATGTCGTGGTGGCGAAGAAGAAACCGAAATAGGGATGCATGCCGCTGACATACATGTGGTGCGCCCAGACGACGAAGCTCAGCGCACCGATGCCGACGATGGCCCAGACCATCATGCGATAGCCAAAGATGTTCTTGCGCGCATGGGTGCTGATCAGGTCCGACACGATGCCGAAGGCCGGAAGGGCCACGATGTAGACTTCGGGATGGCCGAAGAACCAGAACAGATGCTGAAACAGGATCGGGCTGCCGCCATTATGCTGTAATTGCTCGCCCATTTCGACGATCGCCGGCATGAAGAAGCTGGTGCCGAGCGTCCGATCAAGCAGCATCATCACACAGGCGACGAATAGCGCCGGGAAGGCGAGCAGAGCCATGACGGTCGCGGTAAAGATGCCCCAGACAGTCAGCGGCAGACGCATCAGCGTCATGCCGCGCGTGCGGCCCTGCAACACCGTCACGACATAGTTCAGCCCGCCCATGGTGAAGCCGATGATGAACAGGATCAGTGAGACGAGCATCAGGATGATGCCCCAGTCCTGGCCCCCCGGTGTGCCGGTCATGATTGCCTGCGGCGGGTACAGCGTCCAGCCGGCCCCCGTCGGTCCGCCAGGCGCAAAGAAGCTCGACACCAAAACCAGCACGGCAAGCAGGTAGATCCAGTAGCTCAGCATGTTGACATAGGGAAAGACCATGTCGCGAGCCCCCACCATCAATGGGATCAGGTAGTTGCCGAAACCGCCGAGGAAGAGCGCCGTGAGCAGATAGATCACCATGATCATGCCGTGCATGGTGATGAACTGGTAGTAGGCTTCAGGCGTGATGAAGTCGAAGGTGCCGGGAAAGCCGAGTTGCAGCCGCATCAGCCAGGACAGCACCAGGGCGACCAGGCCAATTCCCGTTGCCGTCGCGGAATACTGGATGGCAATGACCTTGGCGTCCTGCGAGAAGACGTATTTCGTCCACCAACTGTGCGGATGATACAGTTCGACTTCCGCGACTTCGGCCGGCGGGATGGCATCTGCAGGGGTAATATCGACCATAGGAACACCTCCGTGTCCTTTTTAGCGAGACCCGACGGTTTCGAGCTTTGCTGCAATCCTCGAACTTGACACCGTCGTTGGACCCGACGCCTGGCTTGCCGAGCCCGTCTGCTGGGGCGCCGACAATTGCGCAAACGTCTGTTGCTGGCCAAGCCACGCCAGGTAATCCTCCTGCGTATCGACCATCACCACACCGTGCATCATCGGATGTCCTTGGCCGCAGAGTTCAGCGCACAGGACCTGGAAGGTTCCGGTTTTCGTTGGGGTGAACCAGAAGTAGGTGACCGAGCCCGGGATCATGTCCATTTTGGCGCGGAATTCCGGCACATAGAAATCATGCAGCACGTCGATCGAGCGAAGCAACATCTTGACCGGCTTGCCAACCGGCAGATGCAGATCGGCCGCTTCGACCACGACATCGTCCTGGCCATTGGAATCGCTGGTGATCACGCCCAACGGATTGTCAGCGGTGACGCCGCGGGTGTCGGATGTGCCGAGCTTGCCGTCCTTGCCGGGCAGGCGGAAACTCCATTGCCATTGCTGGCCGACAACTTCGACCACGGTTGCGTCGCTCGGAACGTTGACGAACCGGTTCCAGACGAACAGGCCGGGAACCAGCAAAGCCGTTACGCCGACCGCGGTGACAACCGTCAGCCAGGATTCGAGCCGCCTGTTCTCCGGTTCATACGCCGCCTGATTGCCTTCCCGATGACGGAAGCGGAAGACGCAATAGGCCATGAACAAAACCACGGCGGCAAAGACGACGCCGGTGATCCAGAAAGTTATGATGATGGTGTTGTCGATATAGTCCCAGTTCGAGGCAATCGGCGTCCACCACCATGGGCTCAGGAGGTGGAACAGCACCGAGCCCACAACTATCAAAACGAGTACAAGCGCGAAGGCCATGTCCCGTTCCTCCCGGCATTCCAGGGGCGCGAAGCCGTCTCCGGAAATGCCAAGTGCATCATAGCTTGATTTGGGGTCGCAATTCTAGAGCCGACTGTCTTGACGGGAAAAATCCCGCCTTGCCTGCGCCAACCCTTCGAGAGGAGCCGTCCATCACACACGGGGACGCGTTCGTCCTGCTGTTGCGCCTGCGCCGGATCGTTTGGGCGAAGTCGACGGTGGGGTGTGCCAAGCCACGTCGGCAGGCCGAATTCGATCTTCGCGCCGACGAAGTTTCGTTTGTGCTATTTCAGCAGGCCGACCAGAACGTCGAAGGCGGCGTCGATGTCGGCGCGGACCGCGGCCTTGACCGCTTCCGCGTCCCGGTCACGCAACGCAGCGAACATCTCCTGATGGTGCGCATTGGCGGTCGAATAGTTTCCGGAATCGTGCAGCATGTTGAAATAAGGACTGATCTGCAGCCACAAGTTCTCGATGATGTTGAGAATGTTCTCGGAGCCGGCCGCCCGGTAGATGGAGAAATGAAAGGCGTAGTTGGCGCGCAGATAGGACTTGACGTCTCCCGCCGCATTGGCCTGTTCGAGCGCGTCCAGATGCTGGCGCAGCCGGGCGATAGCTTGGTCGTCCATACGCTCGGCCGCCCATGCGGCGGCGATCGCTTCGATCTCGAAGCGGACGTTTCTCAGATCGACGAGGCGTGTGCGGCTGAGTGCGGGAATGCCGATCGAGCGGCCTGAAACCACCATCAGCGCGTTGGCGGCGGTCAGCCGCCGCAGGGCCTCCCTGACCGGCATCGGACTGACGCCGAAAGCATCGGCAAGGCTTTGCACCGTTACCATCTCGCCCGGCACGATGCTGCCGTCGAGGATCAATTCGGTGACATGGCGATAGACCCTGTCCTGCAAGGTCTCCTTGGACAGGGGCGCGATCTCGACACCCGGCTTTCTGAACGCCGCTCCAGCCATCTCCCCTCAACCTTCCCGCGCAAGCTGCGCCATAACCCGTATCCGGAATGCAGGCTTCCGGCTGCGGCGTCAAGCACCCCCGCCGTCGCCTTGTTATGAGCATATTTCATCATTGATCTTTGATCAAATGGTGATACGGTTGCGATATCGGATGGCAAGGTCACGTCTCGTGCCCTTGGGAGGCATCCGATCGTTCGGATCGGGAGGAGTTTCATAATGGGTATCGGATTGAAAGCCCGGCGGCTTGCGCTGCTGGCCGGCATGGCTGCCTGTGCTTTTGGCATCTCCGCGGCCGAGGCCGCTGAAAAACACAAGATTTTTCTCAGCATGAGCTTCATCGGCAATGACTGGCAGGCCGAGGCGGCGAACATGGTCAAGGCGATGGCCGCGCACAAGAGCATGGTCGACAAGATCGACCTGCAGGTCCAGGTGGCCGGACCGAACGCGCAGCGCCAGATCCAGCAGATCAACGCCATGGTGCAGGCGGGAGCGGAGGCGATCGTGATCTATCCGATCTCGCCGACGGCGCTGAACCAAGTGGTCAAGAATGCTTGCGAAAAGGGGGTCAAGGTCTTCGCCTACGACGCCGAGATCACCGAGCCCTGCGCTTACAATGTCCATATCGACCAGGAGGAGGCTGGCAGGGTGACAGCCGAATGGCTGGCCAAGAAGCTCAACGGCAAGGGCAACATCATCGCCGTGACCGGCGTTCCCGGCACCTCGGTCGACGAGCTGCGCACGAAAGCCGCCAAGGCGGTGTTCGCCAAATATCCCGACATCAAGATTGTCGGCGAAGCGGTCGGCATGTGGAGCCAGGCGGTGGCACGCACCGAACTCTCCAAGATTCTGGCCACGCGCAACTGGGACGACATTAACGGGCTGTGGATGCAGGTGGGCTGCTTCACCGCCAATTCGATGCAGCTCGAGGCAGGCAGGAAAGCCGGCGCGCTTTTGCCTTGCGCCGGTGAAGGCTCCAATGGCGGCCGCATCCAGATGCTGCCGGAAGGCACGGAGGTCGAGGGCGCTGCTTCTCCCTACGCGCCGCTCGGCGCGCCGCGCATTTCCTATGCCTCGCCGCCTTATTCCGGCGCGCTCGCCTTGAAGCTCGCCATCGAGGCGCTCGAGGGCAAGGATGTGCCGAAAGCGACCATCCTGCCGCTGCCGATCGTCACCAACGAGACGAGCAAGCTTTGCAACGAGGGCACCTGGGCGGAAATGAAGGCCGGATGCAACACCTTCAAGCCGTCGCTGGTTTCCAACCCAGGCTGGTTCGCGTCGATCTTCTCCGACCAGACGCCCGAGATCGGCCTCAACGCGGCGCTCGTCGGCCAGCCCGAGGAGTAGGCTTCAGCAATCCGTGCGCGTGGGGCACTGTGGGCTCCACGCGCCCGCAAGCATGGCATGCCGGAACCGGGAATGATGACTTCAACAACGCATGTGCCGGCTATTGCCGTCAACGGCATACGCAAGGCGTTTGGCGCGACGGTCGCGCTTGACGACGTCTCCTTCGCGATCTCGCCTGGCAGCGTGCACGCCTTGCTGGGTGAGAACGGCGCCGGCAAGTCGACGCTGGTCAAGCTCCTATCGGGACTGGTGCGGCCCGATCAGGGCCAGATCAGCATCCTTGGCGCGCCGGCCGCGCTCGGTTCGCCGCGCGCCGCGCATGAACGCGGGGTGCAGACGGCGTTCCAGGAGATGACGCTGGTCCGCGACCTCAGCGTTCTCGACAATATGCTGCTGCCCTATGCGCCATCCGGCCCGACCGGATTGATCAGGCGGTCGGCCGCGCGCAAGGCAGTCGGCCGGCACATTGCCGATCTCGGTTTTTCGGTCGATCTCGACGCCGAGGTGGCGACGCTCGATCTCGCGGTCCGCCAGAAGGTCGAGATCGCGCGCGCCGTCTACCGCAAGCCGCGCATCCTGTTGCTGGACGAGCCGACCTCGACGCTTTCGGGCGGCGACGTCGAATGGCTGGGAACAATCATCGCGCGGCTCAAGGCCGCCGGAACGACGGTCGTGTTCATCACCCACCGCATGCGTGAGGTGCGGGCCTTCTGCGATACCTTGACCATCCTTCGGAATGGCCGCCACATCATCACCGCACCGGTGGCCGACATCTCGGATGAGGATGTGATCGAGAAGATCATCGGCCGCGCCCTCGCGCAGACCTTTCCGCCAAAGCCCGAGGGCGCGGCCGTTTTCGGTCCGCCGGTGCTCGGCGCGCGCGACCTCAAGGCGGGCAGAAAACTCGACGGCGCCAGTTTCGATTTGCGCAGGGGCGAAATCCTCGGCATCGCCGGACTTCAGGGTATGGGCCAGCTAGACCTGTTCCTCGCCTGCTTCGGCATGGCCGAGATCGAACGCGGCCACGTCATGGTCGACGGCCGCAAAGTGTGGCTCGGCTCGCCGGCCGATGCGCTGAGGCCCAACATGGCGATCGGGCTGGTGCCGGAGGATCGCAAGACCGAAGGCCTGTTCCTGAAATTGTCGGGCCGGCAGAATGCATCGCTGCCGGTGGTCGGCCGCTTCACCCGGCTCGGCTTGATCCGCGAGGAGGAGGAAGCACGCGCCGTGCAGGCGGCCTTCTCGACGGTCGAGGTGGACAACCGAGCGCTGTGGACAAGGGCAGGCGCCTTTTCCGGCGGCAACCAGCAGAAGATCGCCATCGCCAAGTGGCTGGTCGCCGAAAGCCGCATCCTGCTGCTCTTCGACCCGACCCGTGGCATCGATGTGGGCACCAAGCATGAGCTCTACGTGATGATGCGCAACTATGTGGCGGCGGGCGGCTCGATCCTGCTGCATTCGACCGAAATTCCCGAACTCGTCCATCAATGCGACCGCGTGCTCGTTCTCTATGACGGACGGCTGGTGGCCGAGCTCGCCGGCGACGAGATCACCGAGAGCGCGATCATGCGTCCGGCGCTGGGACATGGCGGCAATATGCTGGAGGCAGCACAGTGAGCGCGGTCGGTTCGACGGCAACCGGACAGGCCGGATCCCTGGTGCACCTCCTGGCGCGGCATCGCGGCGCCATCATCGCGGCGATCGTCTTTGCAGTGCTGCTCGTCGTCGTCGACCTGATCAGCGCCGGGCGGCTCACCTATTTCGACATTTCGTTCCTGTCGAGCGGCGGCGCCACCTCGGCGCTGGCGGCGATGGGCCAGACCATCGTCATCCTGTCCGGCGGTTTCGATCTGTCGGCGGGCGCCGTGGTTTCGCTGGTCAATGTGGTGCTGGCCACGTCGATGGATCCGATGGCGACCGGAACGAGCGTCTGGCTGTGGACGATGGCCGGCATTGGCGTCGGCATGCTCGTCGGGGCGTTCAACGGCTTCTTCATCGCGGTGCTGCGCATGCAGCCCATCGTCGTCACGCTGTCGACCATGTTCATCTTGCAAGGCATCACACTGCTGGTCATGGACAAGCCCGGCGGCTTCGTCTCGCCCGATCTCGGTTCTTTCTATCTCGGCGATGCGATCCCGGGCTGGTTGCCCATGCCGCTGGTCGTCATCGGCATGGTCCTGCTGGCATGGTTCTGGCTGAAAGGCACGCGGTTCGGCACGGCGCTTTACGCGGTCGGCAGCGATCCAGACGCTGCGGCCGCGGTCGGCGTGCGCGTCGCTCTCGTGCGCTTCCTCGTCTATGTCATCGCCGGCGGCTGCTACGGGCTTGCCGGCGTGTTCATCAGCGCCCAGACCGGCAGCGGCGATCCGCTGGTCGGCAATCCGCTGCTGTTGTCGATATTCGCCGCCGTCGTGGTCGGCGGCACGCGGCTCGGCGGCGGGCAGGGTGGTCCGTTCGGCACCGTCTTCGGCGCCTATATCCTGATGATGGTCGTCAACGTCCTGCTCGTGCTCAACGTCTCGGCCTATTATTCGACCATCGCCGAGGGCACCATCCTCATCCTTGCCGTTCTCGCGGGCTCGCTGTCGCATGGCTCCGTGCTCGCCTACCAGGTCCGCGCCTTGCGCGCGCGGTTCGCCGCATGGCGCGCCGGCATGCTGCCGTCGCAACTCGATCATACCGACCGCAGGCTGCGCATCGCTCACAAAACGGCCGTTCCAGGACAGGCACCCGGCTTTCGCGTTCGCAATGCCGAGGCGCTGCGCTACGCGCTGCCGGCTTACGTCTGCCTGGCCGTCGTCATGATCGTCACCCAGATCTGGCTCGGCCGGGCCATCTTCAATCCCACCTACTGGAACTCGCTGTTCGTGCTGTCGAGTTTCCTTGCCGTGCTTGCGCTCGGGCAGGGCAGCGTCATCCTCACAGGCGGGCTCGACTTGTCGGTGCCGTGGACGATCGGCCTGTCGGGCATCCTCCTTGCCGGCATGGTCAACGGATCGGACGCGGCACTCGCCTATGCGCTGCCGGTGGTGCTCGCCATCGCCTGTCTTATCGGACTGGCGAACGGCATCGGCATCGTTTTCCTCGGCATCTCGCCGATCGTCATGACGCTCGCCACCAACGGCATCTTGCAAGGTTTCGCGCTTCTCTATTCGCAAGGCACGCCGGCCGGCTTCTCCTCGCCCATGCTGCGCTGGTTCATGACCGGCAAGCTATGGGTGGTGACGCCGGTCGTGCCGTTCATGGTCGTCTTCGTGGCCCTTGCGGTGCTGCTGCTCGGCCGCACCGCCTTCGGCCGGAAGGTCTACGGCATTGGCAACAGCCCGCGCGCGGCCCAGCTTTCGGGCATCGCCGTCGGACGGACGCTGATCTTCGTCTATATGCTGTCGGCATTGTGCGCGGCCATCGTCGGCGTCATGCTGACCGGCTTTTCCGGCCAGGCCAGCCTCGGCATGGGCGACGACTATCTCCTGCCGTCCATCGCCGTTGTCGTGGTCGGGGGCGTGCTGATCACCGGCGGGCGCGGCCACTATCTCGGCATGCTCGGCGGCGTGCTGCTTTTGACGGCGCTGCAGATGCTTCTGGCCGGCACGACGCTGCCCTACGCCACACGGGCGATCCTGTTCGGGCTGGTGGTGCTCGGCGCCGTCATGGCGCTGCGCGAAAGACGCATACAATGAAGGGAATGGAATCATGAGCACGAGCGCACCCAAATCGCCCGACGAATTCCTGGCGGGGCTCAAAGGGCAACGTGTCCTGGTCACGGCGGGCGCCGGCGGCATTGGCTTCGCCATTGCCGAAACGCTGTCGCGGCTCGGTGCGCGCATCGTCGTTTGCGATGTATCCGACGAAGCCCTGGCGGCCGCCCCCAAGAAGATGACGCTCGTCGCAGCGGTCAAGGCCGACGTGTCGCGCGACGACGATGTCGACCGGCTGTTCGAGGCGGTGGAGGAGAAACTCGGCGGCCTCGACGCACTGATCAACAATGCCGGCATCGCCGGGCCGACCGGCGGCGTCGACGAAATCGATCCGGCCGACTGGAGGCGCTGTCTCGACATCGGCCTGACCGGCCAGTTCCTGTGCGCACGGCGCGCCGTGCCGCTCATCAAGGGGGCCGGCGGCGGTTCGATCGTCTCGATGTCGTCGGCGGCCGGCCGCCACGGCTATGCGTTCCGCACGCCCTATTCGGCGGCCAAATTCGGCGTCATCGGCTTCACGCAGAGCCTTGCCAAGGAGCTTGGGCCGCACGGGATCAGGGTCAACGCCATCCTGCCGGGCATCATAGAGGGGCCGCGCATCGAGAGCGTTATCTCGGCACGCGCCAAACAGGTCGGCATCAGCCATCAGGAGATGACCGAACGCTATTTGCAGAACATCTCGTTGCGCCGCATGACCAGCCCGTACGACGTGGCTTCGATGGTCGCATTCCTGCTGTCCGACGCGGGCATCAACATTTCAGGCCAGTCGCTCGGCGTCGACGGCAACGTCGAAACGCTTTGAGGAGCAAGCCATGGCCAGGGTTGCAATTGTCGGAAGCGGGTTCATCGGACGGGCATGGGCGATCAGCTTCGCGCGCGCCGGCCATGATGTGCGCATGTGGGACCAGTCGCCGGTCGCGGCAGGCGGCGCGCGCGACTACATAGAAGGCGTGCTCGGCGATCTCGCTTCGAATGATCTGCTGCGCGGACAGACCGCGCACGCGGTGCTCGAGCGCATCGTCGTCATGGGAGACTTGGACGCGGCTCTGGCCGGCGCCGTGCATATCCAGGAGAACACACCGGAAAATCTCGAAGTGAAGCGCGAGGTGTTTTCGCGGATCGATTCCCTCTCTGATCCGCAGGCGGTGATCGCCAGCTCCACCTCGGCGCTGCTGCCGTCGAAATTCACCGATCATCTCCCGGGGCGGCACCGCTGCCTGGTCGTGCATCCGATCAACCCGCCCTACCTCATTCCGGCGGCGGAGGTGGTGCCGGCGCCGTGGACGTCCGCCGAGACGCTCGAAAGGACGCGCGCCTTCCTCCTCGATGCCGGCCACGCGCCGCTGGTGATGAAGCGCGAGCTCGACGGCTTCATCATGAACCGGCTGCAAGGGGCGCTGCTCGAGGAAGCTTTCCGGCTTGTCGCCGACGGCTATGCCAGCGTCGAGGACGTCGATATCGGCATCCGCGACGGGCTGGCGCTGCGCTGGTCGTTCATGGGGCCCTTCGAGACCATCGATCTCAACGCGCCGGGCGGCGTGCGCGACTATGCCGAGCGCTACCAGGGCATCTATTCCAATATTTTCCCGCAGATGCTGCGTCGCGTCGACTGGGCGGGCGAGGTGATGGAAACCGTCGAGGCCGAGCGTAGCAGGCGCTTGCCCAGGGAGAAACTGGGCGATCGGCAGGTATGGCGCGATCGCCGGCTGATGGCGCTGGCGGCGCACAAGAAGAAATCGGATCAGGAGTTCGGACAATGAAAGAAACCAGCCGCAAGCCCGGCGCCACGGCGGCCAGGGGCAAGGTCATCATCACCTGCGCGGTGACGGGGGCGATCCACACGCCGACCATGTCGCCCTATTTGCCGATCACGCCGGACCAGATCGCCTCGGAGGCGATCGCCGCCGCGGAAGCCGGCGCCGCGATCCTGCATCTGCATGCCCGCGATCCGGAGACCGGCAAGCCCGACCAGACGCCGGAGGCCTTTGCCCGTTTCCTGCCGCGCGTCAAGCAAGGCACCAACGCCGCCATCAACATCACCACCGGCGGCAGCCCCTACATGAAGGTCGAGGAGCGGGTGCGCCCGGCCGCCCAGTTCAAGCCGGAGGTAGCCTCGCTCAATATGGGCTCGATCAATTTCGGGCTCTATCACCTCGCCGACAAATACGAGACCTTCAAGTTCGACTGGGAAAAGCCGCATCTGGAAGCGACGCGCGACCTCGTCTTCCGCAACTCGTTCAAGGACATTGAGTACATTCTCGCGACTTGCTACGACAACGGCACGCGGTTCGAGTTCGAGTGCTATGACATCGCGCATCTCTACAATCTCTCCCACTTCGCAGACCGTGGGCTGGTGAAACCGCCCTTCTTCGTGCAGTCGGTGTTCGGCCTGCTGGGCGGCATCGGCACGCATCCGGAGGATGTCGCGCATATGAAGCGCACGGCGGACCGGCTGTTCGGGGACCAGTTCCGGTGGTCGGTGCTCGGCGCCGGCGCCAGCCAGTTGCGTATCGCCGCGCAATCGGCGGCCCTCGGCGGCAATATTCGCGTCGGGCTGGAGGACAGCCTGTGGGCCGGCAGGGGCAAGCTTGCCAAGTCGAATGCCGAGCAGGTCGTGCTGGCGCGCAAGATCATTGAGGGGCTCGGCATGGAGGTGGCGACGCCGGACGAAGCGCGCGAGATCCTGTCGCTGAAGGGCGGCGACAAGGTCGCTTTCTGACGCAGCCAATCGCCGCGCGAGCAAAGAGGAGGACGGCATGAAGATCGAAGTCGTGGTGGACGTGAAGACCACGCTTGGCGAGGGACCGCTCTGGGACGTCGAGCAGGAGCGTCTCTACTGGATCGACAGTTTCGACGGGCGCGTCTTCCGCGCGACCGCCGACGGGCGCGAGATCCGCTCCTGGGACGTGCCGATGAAGATAGGCTCGATGGCGCTGCGCAAGGATGGCGGCGGCGCTGTCGTCTCGTTGCAGCGCGGTTTCCATCTGCTCGATTTCGCCACCGGCGAGGTGACGCCGATCCATGATCCGGAGCCGGACAAGCCAATGAACCGTCTCAACGACGGCAAGGTCGACCGGCGCGGCCGCTTCTTCGCCGGCTCGATGGACACGATGGAAGAGGGGCCGTCCGGCGGCCTTTACAGGCTCGATCCGGATTTCTCCGTCACCAGGATCGATTCCGGCATCATCTGCTCCAACGGTCCATGCTGGAGCCCCGACGACCGCACCTTCTATTTCGCCGACACCTGGACCGGCGAGATCTGGGCCTATGATTACGACATCGAGACCGGTACGGCCAGCAACCGCCGCACCTTCGTTCGCGTCGATACCAGCCGCGGTGGTGCCGCCGACGGCTCGACCGTCGATGCCGAAGGCTGTCTGTGGAATGCGCTGGTCTATGACGGCCGCCTGGTGCGCTACGCGCCGGACGGCAGCATAGACCGTATCATCGACATGCCGGTGAAGAAGATCACCAGCGCCATGTTCGGCGGACCGAAGCTCGACACGCTCTACGTCACCTCGATGGCCAAGCCGCCGCTGCCGCGTTTTCCCGGCGATGGCGTGCTGCGCGGCAGCCTGTTCGCCATCACCGGCCTTGGCGTGACCGGAGTTCCCGAGCCGAGGTTTGGTGGCTGACGGGCGGCCTCTTAGAGCAGTTCACCGTTTCATGGAAACGGCGAACCGCTCTATCTCTTTGTTTTTGCGCAATTCCATAGGGAAAGCGCTACGCGCTTTTCCCGGGAAAACCGTACACACTTTTCCTGGAATTGCTCTCGCCGCTCCTCCCGGACGTCTTCCGCAAACTTCCTGCCGCTCGCAGTCAGCTAAAAACTATCGGCACCATTTCTCCACCGCTAAGGCGATGGCCTTCGTGCAGTCGACGAGATCGCGCACCGAAACGCGCTCGTTCGGCTGATGCGCCTGCGCCGGATCGCCAGGACCGAAGTTGACGGTCGGGGTGTTGCCCAGGCCGGTCGGCAGGCCGATGTCGCTGTGTGCGCCGAAGCCGCTCAGGGCCGGCGACAGGTCGGCTGCTTTGACGGCCTCCTGGAACAGGCCGACAAAGGGGTTGTCCGACGGGATCTCGGCGCAATCGGCATCGAGGATCCATTCGACACGGGCAGGGTGCTTTCGCAGATAAGGATCCGCCTGGCAGACATTGGCGATGTGCTCTTCGATTTCGCGTTTGACATTGCCGCCCAGCCTGAACTCGTCATGCTCGCTCGGCAGATACTGTACGTCGATGATGATCTCGCCGCGTCCTGCCATGGAGGATGGATGTTCGCCGGCATTGATCTGGGTGACGATGATCTGGTTGGGCAGGTCCATCAGCGGGTGGTTCTTCCTGGGATCGAACATCCATCGCCGGTTGAGGATGTCGATGCCGTCGAGGATCTGCCGGCAAAGCTGGACGGCGTCGACCGGGCCGCTCGAATACCAGGCGTTCGGCGTCAGTTCGGCATGGCCGCCTATGCCGTCGATGATGATCTTGCCCCACAGAATGCCGTGACAAAGCGGTGCGATCCTGTTCGCCGTCGGTTCCGTCATGATGCCGGCGTCGGCGCGAAAGCCGCGATCAACCATGGCGAGCGACCCCATGCCGCCGATTTCCTCGTCGACGACGGTGGTGAAGACGACGTCGCCGGAGAGGGAAACGTCGAGTTCCTTCAGGATTTCGACCGCCATCAGCATGCAAGCGACGCCGCCCTTCATGTCGACCGTGCCGCGACCGTGCAGGAATCCATCTTTCAGGACAGGCTGGAAGGGATCGGTGGTCCAGTGCCCGGCGGCACCCGGCGGCACGACGTCGATATGGCCGGTCAGCATGATGGACCGCCCGCCGCCGGTGCCTTTCAAAACGCCGCCGAGATTGGGCCGGCCCTCGAACGTCCTGCCCTTGTTGGCGCCGGCACGTCCCTTGTATTTTTCGTAGAGTGCCGGGCCGTCTGGATCCCAGAGATCGGTCGAGAAGCCGAGTGCCTCAAGGCGCTTTTGCAGGTAGAGCTGGCAATCCCGCTCGCCGGGGCCGGCCTCCTTCGGATTCGATTTCACGATCGAAGGGAAGGCGACGAGATCGCTCAGCGTCTTAACGATGCGCTCGGCGGCTGCCTCGACGCGCGCGGCGATGGTCTCTTCCATGGAAGGCATTGTTATCTCCAACGTTGGGAAAGTCGGTCGGCGAGAAGGACGAAAACCAGAAGGGCGCCGACAATCCCCACCTGCCAGACCGTGTTGATGTTCAATTGCAAAAGGCCGGTCTTCAACGTGACCAGCAGCAGGACGGCCGCGAACACGCCGCCGACGCCACCGCGCCCGCCAGTGATGACGATGCCTCCCAGCATGGCCGCGGTCAGCGATTCCAGTTCGAGGTTCTGGCCGATATTGGGCCTGCCGCTGCCGAGCCAGGCGAGAGAGACGAGGCCGGCCGCACCGGCAAGCGCGCCGCTCAGCACATAAAGGATGAAGCGCACGCGATCGACCGGGATGCCGACCAGTTTGGCCGAACGTTCATTGAAGCCCATGGCGTAGATCCAGCGCCCCCAGGCCGTCGAGAGCAGCACGAGACCGGCAAGCGCGAAGCAGGGGACGGCGAGCGTAAGGAAAGGCACGGGGATGCCCATGATCGCACCGCGCCCCCAAACTAGCAGCCAGGCAGGCACGCCGGACTGGGCCGCGCCGCCGGTGACCGCAAGCGCCAGGCCGGAATACACGAAAAATGTTCCCAGCGTCGCGATGAAGGGGAGAAGGGCGAGCCCGTTCACCAGCCATCCGTTCAAGGCGCCGAGCATAGCGCCAGCCAGGATGCAGACGACCGGCAACAGAAGGGGTGGCAACCCCAGCTTCAGGGAAAGCATGGCAACGATCGCCGAGAGCGAAACGGCGCCGCCAACGGACAGGTCGATGCCCGCGCCCCCGGCCAGGACGACCAGCGCCTGTCCAAGGCCGACCAGGGCCAGGATCGTCGAAAATTGCAAAATCGTGGTGACGGTGCCGAGATTGAAGACCGAAGGCTTGAGCGCCAGCAGGCCGACAATAACGACCAGCCAAAGGCCGCACAGCAGAGCCAAAGTGAGGGCGGGGCCCTGCAGGTTCCGGATCCTGTTCATGCGCGGGCTCGCAGGAATTGGGCAAGCGGCAGCCGGTTGGAGACGGCTTCGAAGCCGAGCACGCCGATGATGAGAACGCCGGTAACCACAGGCTGCCAAAGCGAGGGGACGCCGATCAGAAGCAATCCATTCTGGAGAATTCTCAGAAGCAGTACGCCGAAGACCGTGCCGATCAAGCTGCATCTGCCGCCCAATATGCTCGTGCCGCCGAGAATGACCGCGGCGATCGCATCGAGCGCCAGCGTGCTGCCGATCGTCATCTCCACGTTGCGGTAGGTGGCGACGTAAAACGTGGCGGCAATGCCAGTCAGGACGCCACTGATGACGAAGGTCATGAAGCGTACCTTGACTACGGGGATTCCGGACAGCCGCGCCTTTTCCTCGGAATTGCCGATCGCGAGCAGATGCGGGCCGTAGGGGGTTCGCCGCAATGCCAGCCAGACGACCAGATAGGCGATGGCAATGACGATGGCTGGGACCGGAATGCCGAGTACGGTGGTTGCCAGAACATTGGTAAGGCTCGAGGGCAGGCCCGAGAGCCACTGCCCGCCGAGAAGGACAAAGACGGCGGTGCGGTAGACGCCAAGCAGGCCGAGCGTTCCCACGATTGCCGGAACGCGACCGAGGACGACGACGGTGGCCGTCACGCAGCCGAGCAGCGCACCGACCGCCGGGCCAGCGATGAGCGCCAGCAGCGGACTGCCGTCGGCGCTGAGCACGCGGCCGATGGCAATGGCCGCGAGGCCCATGATGATGCCGATCGACACGTCGATGCCGCCCATGGCAAGCAGCAATGTCATGCCAAGGCCGATCAGCAGCAGTTCGACGCTGTTGCGCAGGACCGTCGCCGCATTGCCTGGCGTCGCGTAGTGGGGCGATGCGACAGAAAAGATGACGATCGCCAGGAGACAGGCGGCAAGCAAGGACCACTCTCGCCCGTTCATGGCCAAAACGCCGTCTCCAAACTGTCGCACCGTGTTCATCCCAAGGCTCAGAAGTTGAACTTGTCGACATTGTCCTTGGTGAAGACCGCCGGCGGCCCGAGCAGCAGGATGCCCTTGGCGGCATCATAGGTGGCGGGCTTTTCGAGGCCGGCGATCTTGTTTTCCGCTTCGAAGCTCTTGCCGTCGATCAACTGCTTGCCGGCCCAGACCGTGAGATAGCCCAGCTGTTCGGGATCCCACAGCACGGTGAAGCCGAAGGCGCCGCTCTTCAGGTAGGATCGCGCCGTGTTCGGGCTGCAATAGCCCGTGCCTATGACGGAGCCGATCTTGCCGGCGGTTTCGATGGCCTGGGCGACGCCCGGACAGGTCGAGGATGCGACGGCGATGATGGCCTTGATGTCGGGATTGGCGGCCATGAGATCGCCTGATATCTGCGCGGCGCGCTCGGCCGTGCCGCCGGCGAATTGCGGAGCGAGCAGTTTCAGCTTCGGATATTTGGCGGTGGCCTCTTTCTGCATGAAGCCGATCCAGGCGTTGAGATTGGACGCCGTCGCCTCGCCGGAGACGATGCCGATCGTGGCGTCCTCGCCGACGCGCTTCACCAACTCATCGATGATCGTCGTGCCGAGCCCTTCGTCGGTCGCCTGCGCCACATAGACGGCACGGCCGCTGTCGGGTGCATCGCTGTCGCTGGTGAAAAGCTTGATGCCCTTGGCCTTGGCGCTCTCGACGACGGGCGCGATGCTGGACGCATCCAGCACGCTGACCGAGATCGCCTGGACACCCTGGTCGATCAGGTTCTGCACGATCTGCAACTGATCGACCGGGTTGGTGTCGACGGGGCCGGAATAGATGAAATCGACGCCCAGGTCCTTCGCGGCGCGATTGCCGCCGGCTTCCATGGCATTGAAATAGGGTATGCCGATCAATTGCGGGACGAAGGCGACCTTGGGCTTGTCGGCGGCATGCGCCGCCGTGGCGACCACGAGTGACAGCACGGAAACGGCGAGCGCTTTTTTGAGTTGAGAAAGCATTGGTTTATCCTCTCTGGAATGGACGTGCATTTCAGTTTGATTTTTCAAGCGCCCGCACGTCGGGATGAGCGCCTGTTATGAGCGAAACGACTTCCTCGTGATTGGTCTCGGCCGCCAGCCGTTCGGCCACCTTGCGGCCGCGCCGGAACACCACGATGCGGTCGGCGACCTCGAACACTTCGGAAATGTTGTGGCTGATGAGGACGACGGCACAACCGCGCGCGGCAAGCCGCCGCGTCAGTGCCAGAACCTTGCGGGTTTCGGCGACGGCAAGGGCCGCCGTCGGCTCGTCCATGATGACCAGCCTGGCATTCAGATTGAGGGCCCGGCAGATGGCCACGGCCTGGCGCTGACCGCCGGACAGGCTGCCGACGGGTGCTTCCGGATCGGAAATATGCGCGTCGAGCTCTTTCAGCAGGCCGTCGACGCGCTGGCGCATTTCCTTGCGCTTCAGGAAGGGAATACCCAAAATGGAGCGTTTCAATTCGCGGCCGAGAAAGACGTTTTCGGCAATCGACAGGTTTTCCGAGAGCGCCAGTTCCTGAAAGATCGTCGCGATCCCCGACGACGCCGCATCCTTGGGCGAGGAGAAAGCCACCGGATTGCCCTCGATGAGAAGCTTTCCATCGCTGGGCGGATGGGCGCCCGCCAGGATCTTGATGAAGGTGGATTTGCCGGCGCCGTTGTCGCCGAGAAGCGCCAGCACCTCGCCGGAGCGGATTTCCAGGTCGACATCGGCAAGCGCAGTCAGAGCGCCGAAGCGCTTTGCGATATTTCTGGCGACAAGAAACGGTTCTGTCATGGCGGTTCCCCGGCGGTTGCTGGTCGGCTAGACGGCCTTGCTGACCCAGCGCAGCACGTTGGTCCAAAGACGCGCATAGCCCGGCCATTCCACGAAGCTGTTGGGCAGCCAATGCGGGCCGATGTCCGACGTCCAGGCCAGCGTGCGGCCCTGGCCATGGCGGCCGGTGACCAGCAGCGGATGGCCGCCCTGATCCTGCGGCAACCGTGCGAGGATTTCGACGTCGTCGCGATCGCGAGCGATGACCTCGTTGGCGCCGAGCAGCAGCGGCCATTCGCCTTCGATGCCGGCAAAAATCGGGTGTTCCTTGGGGCCGGTGATTTCAGGCCGGAACCCTTCGGGAATCTCGAGCCGGTCGTCATAGGGGAGGCAGGTTACCGGCAGCGCCTCCTCGACGGCCGTGCGGTGCCAGCGCGCCTTGCCGTCGATGCCCTGGAAAGAGAAATAGCCGCCGATCATGACCATGCCACCACCGGCCTGCGTCCAGTCGCGCAGAAGCTTGAGCCGGTTGGGCACTGTCTTGCCGTGCAGCCAGACATCGGGGTGAAGCAGCAGCGAGTTCGCGCCGATGTCGGAGAGGATGATGGCCTTGTATTGCGACAGGCCCTCCGTGGTGAAAGGCAGCTTTTCGACGGCTTCATGGGCCGGCATGTAGTCGAGGTCGAATTCGCTGCTCTTCAAGGCATCGACCAGCGGCGTCGCGCCCAGGTGAAAGGTGACGCTGCCGAACTGATCGAACCCCTTGTAGTGGGTCGCCGAACTCATCCAGCTCTCGCCGACCAGAAGCACTCTTGTTTTCGCCATGACCAATACTCTCCTGGGTTCCCGTAAGTTGTTGGTTCAGCTTGCCAACATGGCGTTGTTCGCCAAAGCGGCAGCCTTCAAAGTCGCGAAATCCGCGATGTAGCCCTGTGCGCCTTCGACCGTGGTCGTCAGGCTCGCGCCGATCGCCGCATGGCGGGCGGCGTCGTCCAGCGACGCACCATGCAGCCAGAGGCTTAGGAATATGCCGGCGAAACTGTCGCCGGCGCCCGTCGCATCGACGCGGTCGACAGGCAGTGCCGGCACCTCGATCTGCGGTCCGCCATTCGCCGGAAAGACGACCGCGCCAAACTCGCCGAGAGTGAGCACGACCGTTCCGCGCGGCTTGATGCGCGCCAGCATCAGCCGCACCTCTTCGATCATCGTCGCCATCCTGGAGCGAAAGTCGAAAATCTCCCGCATCATCACATCGTTGATGAAGGTCAGGTCGATGTGCCGGACCATCTGCGTGAAGGTTTCAGGCGTGCGTGCGCTCTTGGGCAGGCCGGCCGAATGCAGGCTCACCCTCCAGCCGGCCTGATGAAAGCGCGCGATGGAAGCGGTCATCGTTTCGTAGTGGAAGCCTTCGATGTGAAGACAGGCCGGGCGCGGCTCGGGCTGGATGTCCAGATTGGCGGTCAGATCGATCTCGCCGAGTTCGAACGGTTCACTGATGATCGTGCGGCTGCCATTGCGCTCGATGATCACGATGGCCTGCGAAAGGCGGTTGTTGGGCGTGTTGCGGATCGGCAATGCGTGGACGCCCAGTTTGGAAAGCGCGCCGAGCGCCCAGTCACTCTCCGGGTCTTCACCGACCGCCGTCGCCAGTTCCACGTCGAGAGCGTAGGGCGCCCCAACACCGGCGGCGGCAACCGCGAGATTGGCCGCGGGCCCGCCCAGCGCCTTCTCGATATGGCTGGCTGTGATGCGGTCGTCGCGATGCGGCAGGACGTCGACGCGGCAGAGAAAGTCGACACTGACCCGGCCCGCGACCAGGAGCCTCGGCAGATGATCGAGATTCTTCGGCCTGTGGGGCGCGCGGCCCGGCAGCGAGCGCGCAAACGAACTCGGCCGGTACATCAGCGTGGCGATCGCCTTTTCGATGCGTTCGCGCGTGGCCTCCTTCAGGCCGGCAGTCCCGTTGATGAAGTTCGACACCGTTCCGATGGAGACACCGGCCGCGCGTGCGACATCCGCTATGGTTGGGCGCTTGCGTTGCAATGGTTGGCTCCGATTGAAGCGTTTCAAACGGTATCAACGGAAATGCCGCCCCTCAACGGAATTATCTTCTAAAAAGGTCTGGAATTTGCAGAGAAACTTGGAAAACTATGGCGATGTGGCCCCAATTGCGGGTCATTCGTTCCAGAATTGAACGTTTTTCAATTCTTAAGCCGAAAGACTGCGTCGGCGAATTGCCTGCTTTCATTCGGATAGCTTCGCCGAGCCGATGATCTAGATCAGCAGCAAGCCCTTCATGCTGGAATAGCCCTTGCGACCGATGATGATGTGGTCATGCACGGAAATGCCCAGCCGCTTGGCCGCGTCGATGATCTCCTTGGTCATCTCGATATCGGCACGCGATGGCGTCGGATCGCCCGACGGGTGGTTGTGCACCAGGATGATTGCCGTCGCCGACAGTTCGAGAGCGCGCTTGACCACCTCACGCGGATAGACGGGCGTATGGTCAACAGTGCCGGTCTGCTGCACCTCGTCGGCAATCAGCGTGTTCTTCTTGTCGAGGAACAGGATGCGGAACTGCTCGCGCGCCTCGAAGGCCATGGCTGACCGGCAATAGTCGAGAAGCTGCTGCCAAGAGGAGAGGATTTCGCGGCCATGGACCTCGCTGCGCGCCATGCGCTGGGCCGTCGCCGCAATGACCTTCAGGTCGAGCGCTACCACCGGGCCCACGCCCTTGACCTCCTGGAGGAGGCCGACGGGCGCGCCAAGCACCTCGGCCAGGGTACCGAAGCGGGAGAGCAGCGCCTTGGCGACCGGCTTGGTGTCGGCGCGCGGGATCAGGCGGAAGAGCAGGAGTTCCAGAAGCTCATAGTCGGGCAGGGCGTCCGGACCTGCCGAGGCGAAGCGTTCGCGCAAACGGTCGCGATGGCCGAGATAATGCGGCTTCTCCTCGATCCTCCTGGCCTTCGCAGGAGGCCGGGCTGTCCCAGGAGAGTGCATGGTCGCGGAAAGCTGCGCAGGCTTTTCTGCAAAGAAACTGCGCTCGTCGTCGTCACCTGACATCTCGTCTGCCCCCCAGCTCCCCGACCGCGAGCGCCGGGAGAACGAAACATTAGGCTGGCAGGCCGGGGCGGTCGAGCTTTTTGGGGGAGAGCGTGAAGATCTCGCAGCCGGTGTCGGTCACGCCGATCGTGTGTTCGTATTGCGCCGACAGCGAGCGGTCGCGTGTCACCGCGGTCCAGCCGTCCGACAGGACTTTCACATGCGGCCGGCCGAGGTTGATCATCGGCTCGACGGTGAAGATCATGCCGGGCCGCATCTCGACGCCCTCATTGGCGCTGCCATAATGCAGGATATTGGGCGCGTCGTGGAACAACTGGCCGACGCCGTGGCCGCAGAAGTCGCGCACCACCGAGCAGCGCTCGCCCTCGGCATAGCTCTGGATGGCCGCGCCAATGGCGCCGGTGCGGGCGCCAGGCCTGATCGCGGCAATGCCGCGCATCAGGCATTCGTGGGTGACTTCGAGCAGGCGTTCCGCCGCGCGTTTTATGGTGCCGACGGGGTACATGCGCGAGGAATCGCCGTGCCAGCCGTCGAGGATGTAGGTGACGTCGATGTTGACGATGTCGCCATCCTTCAGCGGCTTGTTGTCGGGGATGCCATGGCAGACGACATGATTGATCGAGGTGCAGGAAGACTTGGTGTAGCCGCGGTAGTTGAGCGTCGCCGGCAGCGCGCCATGATCCATGCCGAACTCGAAAACGAAACGATCTATGGTGTCGGTGGTGACGCCGGGCGCAACCATCGGCACCAGTTCGTCGAGGCAGCGCGCCGTGAGGTCGCATGCCTTGCGCATGCCGGCAAAACCTTCCTCGCCATAGAGGCGGATCTGGCCGGTGTTTCTGAGCGGTGCCGTGGCGGCGTCGAGATAAGTGACCATTGGTGTCCGTCTTGCCGGTGTGGCTCTGCAAGGGAGCCGGCGTGAAAATCTCCCCAGATTTGGCACTTGAGGGCAAAAGGTTCAAGGAAGAACTGCCCGGACACGACCAAGCGGCAGGGATATTCGGCGCGCCCCGGTGTCCTTGACGCCCTTGTTCCTTCCCTTTCAGTCGACCGTGCGGTAGGGCGAGGGAGGTTTTTGGAGATTTCATGAGCGTCGAGCACGCCAGATTGCCTGAAGCGCCGTTGAAGGCGGCCTGCTCATTGCTGATGAGCCTTGTGCTGCTGGCGATGCTGTCGCTTGGCCGGGCGGAGGTGCCCGTCTTTGCCGGAGCAGCCTCCGGTGTCGCCAGCGCCGGCGTGGAGCGGTCCGGCGAAGCGGCGGCGCTGCTGCGCATCACCGGCAAGGGGCAGGCGCTGGAAGTTCGTTCCGGCCGGCCGGCCCTGGTTAAGTTCGCCGGCGGCCATCCGGCCCTGCCGGCTCGGGACACCGTCTTTTCCTGGTTTGTTTCGGTTCCGCCGGCAGAGGTCGTCGCCGCCGACAGGGACGCCCGCACACCGTGGGCGACTGCCAATCAGCCGCGCGCGCCGCCATCGGTTCCGGCCTGAGCGGTTTCAACCGCTCCTTCACTCAAACCACTTCCTGTTCGCGCCTCGATCCGCGCGGCGGCTTCGGTCGCGCAGCGGTGCGTAGCGCGTCATTTCCGGATTGTTTCCATGCAACGTATCAAGACACTCAAGAGCCTTTCGCGCGCGGCCTGCGCCGCCATTTTCCTTTCCGTCCAGGCGCTCATCTGTATCGGAACCGTCTACTGGGCGCTGACGGAGACGCTCGGCCTTTCGGCGACAGGGGCACTTGTCCCTGGCGGGATTTTCGCTGTGCCGTCTGCTCTCGTGCTGCTTACGGCGGTGCGCATGGCCTTCGATGCGGAGACCGATCCCGCCAACCAGTAGCCGGACCGCCAAGGCGCCCGCGCTCGACAAGGCCGGGCGCCTTGGCGCTTGCTTGCGGCGGCTGCGGCAAAACGTCCATGACCGCGGAGACGCCACATTCCTGCGGTAGCGACCGGCCAGAGCAACTTTTTACGACGGATGGCGTTGCCGCTGGTGACGACAGTTCGGGAGATGGCGGATGGACAGACTGCAATTCGAGGTGCCGGTGCGTATCGCGCCCGGACCCGGCCTGCCTGTCGAGGAGATCTACAGCGTCGAACAGGCCCTTGATTTTCTCCAGGCCTGGCCGCTGCGCCGGCAAGGCCCGATTTACCAGAAGGCCTTCAACGCCTGCTTCGGCGCCACCGTGGACGTGGTCAAGACCGAGGATGCCTGCCGGGCGTTCATGGCGTTCTGCCGGGTGACCGGGCTGATGGCCCGGGACATGATGGCGCCGCGCAAGCGCGGTGGCCAGGCGAGAGGGCTGCAAGCCTGAGGTACGCTGCGCTCTTCGTTCTCCTGGCCGAACGAAGCATCGATGCCGATGCCATTAAGCTTCCGTTTCCACTTTCGCGGCTACGCCATGCTTGTTCGGCAATGGTTGATTCGTTGCGTCAGTCTCGTGGTTCGGAAGATGTCCCCAGAAAAAATCCGTGCATTCCCGATTGACCGTCAGGCATTCCTGGTTCGGGAGGTGGCTGCCAGGCTCGACAGTTTGCATGGCGACAGCGCCACCTCGTTCTGGAGGGCCAAGGCGACGGAGTTGTTCGATCTCGTCGTCAGGTCAGGCAGGGACAGGGCGGCGGCCAGCGACGAGGTGCGCAGGTTCTTCTTCGCCGTGCAAAAAGAGATATCGGCCGGCGCGGCCGCTGAGCCGATGCCAATTCTTTCCGCCTGAAGTGCTCCGCAAGGCGTCCCACAGCCGGTCCATGCCACCGCTAGCGGAACAGATATTTTGAAACTTCGGGGTTGCCGCGTCGCCACATGACGTTGTCAAGGAAGTAGTGGTGCACGTTGATGAAGATCAGCACTATGAAGAAGAACAGCGACGAACCCAGGACTTCCTTGTCGTAAGGGATCAAGGCAGTCAGTGCCGCCGGGATCAGCCAGAAACCGAGACCGCCGAGGATCCCGCCGGCGACGACGAACCCCAGGACTCGCGTCCTGTAGATCGGACCAAGAACGGAGAGGATTCTGGAGTCCGGAACCTTTTGTGCATCGGGACCGTCACGCTCGACATTGCTTTGATAGCGCCAGACCACGGCCAGGTACTGCAGCGAATGGAGAGCCGGCACCACGAGCAGCCAGAGCGGGTTTATTCTCACGACCAGGATCCAAAGATATAGGGATGCGATATAAGCGACGACGCCGTTATACGGCAGGCTGCCGCCATTTTTACTCCAGCGATTGATCAGCATCACGACGGTGGCGGCCGTGGAAGCGGCCGCGGCCGACAGCGCAATCGTGTTGAGCCACGCAGGCGTGGCAAACGTATAATATTCCAAGCCGTAATATTTTGCTTGGCTGACCGCCGTGTTCGTCTGAAGCCATGCGAACAGCCATACGGCATAGCTGTTGACCAGCAAAATTTTCTTGTCCGGATTGGTGAAGAACCTGCGCTTCAACACGGCGTCCACCATCAACATGCCGTAGCCTTGCTTGACGTAGTGCCAGCCCACGAAAAAGAACATCGCGTTGGCTGCGTTTCCGAGCAGCCGGCCGTTCGCCGTTATCGAGCCGTAAGCAAAAAACCCGACCATGAGCAGGGGAACGACAATGCCGGCGAAAATGTAGCGGATCTGGAGGCCCCTGTCGTATCCCTCGCCGCGCACCTTGCTTCCAAAATTGCGATAGAAGAGTTGGTAAGAGTGGGCGAAATGCGGATAGTTTATCAAGTAGGCCAGGAAAAACATCGCCGCCGCAACAAGGCTGTCGTATTTGGTAGGCACGAAGAACAGGGCCGGCAAAATCAGGAATGCGCTGCCGCCAAGCATGAGGAAGTCGGCCAGCGGGCCAAAGAGATATCTTTGTGGCGGCGTCGCCGCAGGAGCTCGAGCATCCGCCGAAAGGTGAACTGCCATATTAGCATCCCCTGGGAAAGCCGATTTAACCATCGAGCCTTGCCCTCGACAAGGTCGAGGCGGCGGAATGGTCAACACGTAAAATGACGTTTCGGAAGGGGGTGTTACCCTGTCCGGCGCAATAGCTCTTGACGCCGAAAGGAGCGGAGGGGACATCGAGTGAAGCTGGTACGCCCAAGGGGAATCGAACCCCTGTTACCGCCGTGAAAGGGCGGTGTCCTGACCGCTAGACGATGGGCGCGCTCAGATAAAAGCGGCTTATACTGGCGTTGTGCGCAACCGGCAACCCGTCAGGTGCCGGCTTGGACAACTTTTTTCCCGCCTGCCGAAGCGAGTGATTCACGCAGCGCCAGCGGCAATTTTTCTGGCGGCCGTCACCAGCCGCCGCGTGGATTTCCGGGCACTTTTCAGACGATTGCGGAAGCGGCCCGATGAAATGCATGTCGCTCAACAGTGAGCTCCGTTTCAGCGCGACGCGCTTTGGCGCGTCCAGCCGAACCGGCCCTGGTCAGCCTTCGCCACCGCTGCGCCGGCGGCAGCGCCAGTTCCAGTCGCGCTCGGGGCCGACGTCGACATGGACCGATTCGGTGTGGCAGTAGGTGCCGACGCCGCCGCGGCCGGGCATCGTCCTGACGTAGCTCGCCAGCTCCCATTTCGAGACGCCCGGCACCTGGATGTCGGCGGCGGCGCAATACATGTGCAGCGAATTCTTGGCGCCGTTGGCACGGCGGTTGCGGGCGGGGTCGCGATAGCCGGAGGTGACGACCATCTTGCGGCCGTAGTGGCCTTCGATCGTCTTGAGCACGCGCACCAGCGAGGGCTTGAGGCACGCCACGTCGACGCTCTCGTTCTGCTTCAAGAGGCCGTTAGGCGCGAGGCGCGCCATGCCGGCGGCGGAGGCTACCTGGTAGAGGCCGCCCGAACCTTCATCCTCGTTGAGGTCGACGTCGCTTTCGTCGTCGAGGCCGGATTTGCGCTTGATCTCGAACAGCGCCGTCTGGCGGACGCCCGGCAGGGCATCGCTGCCGGTGATGTGACCTGAGTCGTCGCCGAGCGAAGCCAGCTGCACCGGTTTCGCCGTGAAATCGGCCGAGGCCAGTGTAATGATCGGCTTTGCCGCCGCCGGGGCGGGCTTGGCCTGCACAGCCGGCTGTTCGCCTGCGCGCGTGTTGACCAGTGGAGCGGGCTTCGCCGAAGCCGGCGTGGCGCCAAACATCGAGGCCAGGAAACCCCTTTTCTTCGGCGCCTCCGCTTGCTGCGCCTCGCCAGCGGTCACATAGACCGGATTGTTCATCGCCGGTGTGGCGGCCTGCTTCGGCGCCGTCACGGCCGCGTCGGCGGCGGCGATCTTCTGCGCCGCCGCATCGGTCTGCTGCGCCGTCTGCGGCTGCTGCTCCAGCGATTGCGGCGTGTTTCCGGCAATCGTTTCAGCTTCAGCCGGCGCGGTGAGCGGGAAGGCCGCCTGCGGCTTGGTAATCGGCACGTAGGCGACCGTCTCGGGCAGCGCTGTGTCGCCTTCCGCCATCACTGTGGTCTGCGTGGTCGCCGTCTGCGACGACGAATCGCCGGCCACGATCGGCTTGTTTGTCGAGGCTGCGTTGATGTCCGACGCGGAGGCATTGTAGCCGGGCATGCCAACCGACATTGTGGGGTCGCCGGCCGAGGTGCAGGAGGCCAGGAGCACGGAGCAGAGCGCCGCCGCAATGGTGCGGCGTTCTCCCTTCGCGAGGCTCCACCCTGCTGATTTCAAAGTCAAATTCCCCCTCGATATCCGATCGGTATATCCTTGGCGCGGCGTCCGAACGGCTGCGTCGAGGTGCCCCTTGTCTCCGATCCGGAAACGAGACCTGTGTCAAATCAGCAAGCCTGGAAGTATTTTTGCGGCAATTGCCGAATTTAGGCGGCAAGATGGTTGACGACACCATTTCGCCCGCTTTTACGGGTCCGTCAACTCACCAGACATTACAGTCGGTTACACACGCACCTTGACATAGGTGCCGGGGGCATCACCAAAAGTTTTCATATGCTTGCCTGCTTTGCGGGCAGGCACGCGATTATTGTCCTTAGCCTCTATCCAGCTCTGCCAGTGCCGCCACCAGGAGCCAGGATGGTCGGTGGCCCTTGCGATCCACTCGCCGAAGTCGCCCTCCGGCTTGCCGCCGGTCCAGTACTGGTACTTGCCCGATGCGGGCGGGTTGACGACGCCGGCGATATGACCGGAGCCCGCCATCACGTATTCGACCTCGCCACCGAAATATTTCGAGCCGAGGAAGACGGACAGCGCGGGAGCGATGTGGTCTTCCCTGGAGGCGAGGTTGTAGACGGGGATCTTGATGTCGGCGAGCGAAACGGTGCGTCCGGCAAGTTCCATCCTGCCGCGCGAGAGGTTGTTCTCGAGATAGCAGTTGCGCAAATAGAAGGAGTGGTTGGCCGCCGCCATGCGTGTCGAATCGGCATTCCAGTAAAGCAGGTCGAAGGGCAGGGGATCCTTGCCGCGCATGTAGTTGTTGACGACATAGGGCCAGATCAGGTCGCCCGAGCGCAGCATGTTGAAGGCGGTCGCCATCTTGGTGCCGTCGAGATAGCCCTTTTCGTTCATCGCCTTTTCCACCGCCGCGACCTGTTCCTCGTCGACGAACACCTTGAGGTCGCCGGCATAGGTGAAATCGACCTGGGTGGTGAAGAAGGTCGCCGATTTGATGCGATCGTCACCCTCCTGCGCCAGCAGGGCAAGTGCCGCCGCCAGCAACGTGCCGCCGACGCAGTAGCCGATAGCGTTGACCTCTTTCTCGCCTGTGGCCTTCTCGATAGTGTCGAGGCCGTATTGCAGCCCCTCTCTTGTATAAGCCTCCCAGTTCTTCATGCCGTGGCGTTCATCAGGGTTGATCCAGGAGATGACGAACACGGTGTGGCCCTGTTCGATCGCCCAGCGGATGAAGGATTTCTGCGGGTTGAGGTCGAGTATGTAGAACTTGTTGATCCAGGGCGGGCAGATCAGCAGCGGCCGTTTCAGCACCGTCTCGGTGGCGGGATCGTATTGAATGATCTCGGCGACGTCGCTGCGGCCGACCACCTTGCCGGGGGTGGTGGCGATGTTGCGGCCGATCTCGAAGGGCGAGTAGTCGGCCTGACGCAGCTTCAGGTCGCCCTTGCCGGCCGCGATGTCCTCGGCCAGCATCTTCATGCCGCGCACAAGATTTTCGCCGTTCGAGGCGATGGTTTCGCGAAACAGTTCCGGATTGGTCAGGATGAAATTCGACGGCGAGATGGCGTTGGACACCTGCTTGACGTAGAAGCTCGCCTTGTGGCGGGTGTGGTCATCCAGGCCTTCGGCGTGCTCGACAAGATCAGCCGCCCAGCGCGAGGTGACGAGATAGGCCTGTTTCAAGAAATCGAAGAAGGCGTTGCGGCCCCATTCCGGATCCTGGAAACGCTTGTCGCCGCGCTCCGGCTTGACCGCGTCCTCGGTTCGCTCGGCATCGGCGCTGACGCGCTGGATGGCGTTCGCCCAAACCGTCATATAGCCGGCGAACAGCCGCGTCTGCGCTTCGAGCGCGCGTTGTGGGTCGGCAAGCCAGTAATCGCTGAGCTTGGAGAAGGTCTTCACCATGTCGACGACCGGTTCGGCGACATGGTCGCGCACTTCGCCCTTCTCGCGCGGCTCGGCCCAGGCGGAAGCCGCCTTGCCGGCCTGCTCGATCATGCGCGCCATGTTCAGGGCGAAGCGTTCCGGGTCCTTCACCAGATATTGCTCGACCGTCGAAGGTCCGCCATCTTCCGCTTTGCCCGAATCGGGTGTTTTGGACATGGTGCGCGGGGTTCCTCCCGAAGCGTTTTCTTGACATATTACCATGGGACATCCGACTGGGTCCAACCTCGCTCTACCCCGGCTGCCAAGGAAACAATATGACGATTAACATTGGCGAGACTGTTTTTTTCGGCGCCGGTCGTTTTTGCCGCATCGGTGCGGCAATTGCCCTGCTGTGCCTTGGGGCCTGCTCGAGCACCAATACCAGCGGCCCGGTGCCCATCGCCACATCAGCGGGACCGAAGGATACCGGCACCTTTCCGAACCTGAACATCCCGCCGAAAGTAGCGGCCAAACAGTTCACCGATGCCGAGAGGAATGCCAGGCTCGCGGAATTGAAGGGGGACGAAAGCGCGCAGGCAGCCAATGGCGGCGCCCCCAACGTCACCAATCAGGCGGCGCTGACGGACCTGGCCAGCAAGCATGGCGCGCAGACGCTGAAGCAGATCGAAGGCAAATGCGACCCCACCCTCGACCCTACCTGCAAATAAGTATATAGCGCGCGCCCAAGGCACTTGCCGACACGGTGCGCCTTGCCAAACGCCAAGTGATGTCTGGAACTGCCATGGAAGAGTTTCACAAGGTCCGCCGGCTTCCGCCCTATGTCTTCGAGCAGGTCAACCGGCTCAAGGCCAGCGCCCGCTCGCGCGGCGCCGACATCATTGACCTCGGCATGGGCAATCCGGACCTGCCGACGCCCAAGGCAATCGTCGACAAATTGTGCGAAGTGGTGCGCGATCCGCGCACCCATCGCTATTCCTCCTCGCGCGGCATTCCGGGCCTGCGCCGCGCCCAGGCCGCTTACTATCAGCGCCGCTTCGGCGTGAAGCTTGATCCCGATACGCAAGTGGTGGCAACGCTGGGTTCGAAAGAGGGCTTCGCCAACATGGCGCAGGCGATCACCGCCCCTGGCGACGTGATCCTGTGCCCGAATCCAACCTACCCGATCCATGCTTTCGGCTTCATCATGTCGGGCGGCGTCATCCGGTCGCTGCAGGTGGAACCCGATGACGGTTTCATCCCGGCGGTCGAGCGCGGCATCCGCCATTCGATTCCGAAGCCGCTGGCGCTGATCCTCAACTACCCGTCGAACCCGACGGCGCTGGTCGCCTCGCTCGATTTTTACAAGGACGTGGTGGCGTTCGCGAAGAAGAACGACATCATCATCCTGTCGGACCTTGCCTATTCGGAGATCTATTTCGACGGCAATCCGCCGCCTTCGGTGCTGCAGGTGCCGGGCGCGATCGACGTTTGCGTCGAGTTCACCTCCATGTCGAAGACCTTCTCCATGCCCGGCTGGCGCATGGGCTTTGCGGTCGGCAACGAGCGGCTTATCTCGGCGCTGACCCGGGTGAAATCCTATCTCGATTACGGTGCGTTCACCCCGATCCAGGTGGCGGCCGCGCACGCGCTCAACGGCGACGGCGCCGACATCGCCGAAGTGCGCGACATCTACCACAAGCGGCGCGACGTGATGGTCGATGCTTTCGGCCGCGCGGGCTGGACCATTCCGGCTCCGGCTGCGTCCATGTTCGCCTGGGCTCCGATTCCGGAGCCGTTCCGCCATCTCGGCTCGCTCGAATTCTCCAAGCTGCTCATCGAACATGCCGACGTTGCGGTGGCGCCAGGCGTCGGCTTCGGCGAACATGGCGATGATTTCGTGCGTGTCGCGCTGGTCGAGAACGAGCACCGGATCCGGCAGGCGGCGCGCAACATCAAGCGCTTCCTGGCGACCAGCGCCAAGCAACCCAACAATGTCGTGCCGCTTTCCGCCCATCGGTAAGCTTTCCGCACACAATTTCGTTTGATCTTTCGGGGGACATCGCCGGCCATGGCTGAAGCTCTGCGTGTTGGAATTGCCGGCCTCGGCACGGTCGGCGCGTCAGTGGCGCGCGTGCTGCGCGACAAGGCGGCGGAACTGACACGGCAGTGTGGGCGCGACATCGTCGTGTCGGCGGTTTCGGCGCGTGATCCCAAGCGCGACCGCGGGGTCGATCTCAATGCCGCGAAATGGTTCGACGATCCTGTCAAGATGGCGCAGGCCGCCGAGATCGACGTTTTCGTCGAGCTGATCGGCGGCGACGAGGGGCCAGCGTTTGCGGCTGTGAAGACGGCGCTCGAGGCCGGCCGCCATGTCGTTACCGCGAACAAGGCGCTGCTGGCCAAACATGGCGTCGCGCTCGCCGAGATCGCCGAGAAGAAGGGCGTGCTGCTCAACTACGAGGCCGCGGTGGCGGGCGGCATTCCCGTTATCAAGACGATGCGCGAGGCGATGGCCGGCAACTCGGTCACCCGTGTCTTCGGTATTCTCAACGGTACCTGCAACTATATCCTGACCCGGATGGAGGCCGAAGGCATCTCGTTCGACGCCTGCCTCAAGGACGCGCAGCGGCTGGGCTATGCCGAGGCCGACCCGACCTTCGACATCGAAGGCCATGACACCGCGCACAAGCTGTCGATCCTGACCAGCCTGGCCTTCGGCACCAAGATCGCCGCCAACGACATCTACATGGAAGGCATCTCGAACATCACCCAGGCCGATATCCGTGCGGCCGGCGATCTCGGCTACCGGATCAAGCTGCTTGGCGTTGCCCAGCGCACCGAGAGCGGCATCGAGCAGCGCGTGCATCCGACCATGGTGCCGACGGCCTCGGTGATCGCGCAGGTCCACGGCGTCATCAATGCGGTGGCGATCGAGACCGACATCCTCGGCGAACTGCTGCTCTCCGGCCCCGGCGCCGGCGGCAATGCCACCGCCTCGGCCGTCATCGGCGACATCGCCGATATAGCAAAGAGCCGTCCCGGCTTCCAGCACGGCCCGGTCTTCGGCAGGCCGGCGAGGGAATTGAAGCCTTACAAGAAGGCGCAGATGCGCAGCCATG
This sequence comes from Mesorhizobium sp. B2-6-1, assembly GCF_006440475.1. Classification (NCBI taxonomy): domain Bacteria; kingdom Pseudomonadati; phylum Pseudomonadota; class Alphaproteobacteria; order Hyphomicrobiales; family Phyllobacteriaceae; genus Mesorhizobium; species Mesorhizobium sp. B2-6-1. The sequence continues at coordinate 77,189 of NZ_VFUH01000008.1, read as the reverse complement.
CCGGCGGCTATTTCATCCGGCTGACCGTGCATGACCGCATTGGCGTGTTCGCGGCCATCGCCAAGCGCATGGCCGACAACGATATCTCGCTGGAATCGATCGTCCAGCACGCGATCAGCGGCGAAGCGGCGGCGCAAAAGACGGTGATCCTCGTCACCCACGAGACCACCGAAGCCGCGGTGCGCAAGGCCGTGGACGGTATCACCAAGGATGGTCACCTGACCGACAAGCCGCAGGTCATCCGGATCGAACGGGCAGGATAGATATTTCCTTCCGTCGCGCACCACTGGATTGCTGCGACGATACTGTTGCGGCCGATGCCGCTGCCTGGCTCGCCGGAACCAATCCCGGCCAGCGCCGTTCTCACGAGGTGCAAACCGAGGGAATGCCAATGGCCGAAACATCGAAATCCGACACCCCCCAGATCGACGACATCCAAAAGACGCTCGAAAAGCAGATCGCCGACCTGCGCAAGGAGATCACCAGGATCAACAAGAGCCTTTCGGAGCGAGGTGCGGAACTGGTTGACGAGGCCTCGGCTCAGGCATCCGACGTCTACGACAGCGCGGCGAGCCGTGCGTCGCGAACGGCTCAGCAGTTGCGCAGCCACGCCCAGGCGGTCTCGGAGGTCGCGCGTGAAAACCCGGGCACGACGACGGCAGTGGTCGGCGTCATCGGGCTGCTGGGTTTTCTGGCCGGCCTCGCCGTTGGCCAGTCGATGAATGACAGCCAGCGCCGCTGGTATTGATCCGGTAACGACCGAGCCGGTTTTTGCCGGCTTACCTGTCCGTCGAGCAATTTCCAGGGGAGCACTATGGCTTCTTCCGTCCTGATCGGCATCCTGATCACGTTCCTGGTGATCATTCTGGTGCTTTACCTCATTCAGCGATTGCCGCTGGACGCCAGGATGCGGCAGATCGCGCAGATCATCGTCATCATCATCGGCATCGTTTCGCTATTGAAATATCTGGCCGTGTTTTAGATCTCGATACCTACTTTGAAAGCGGCCCAGGTTCGCCGGAATCGTGCTATCCATAATTTAATCGGTTGATATTGCAGGCTTTTCGAGAAAACCTTCGAGAGGTCTTGCCGTTGTCATGCTCGTTTGACACAAGAGGCGCGCCTCCGGCGGGAGGCGGCATGCGAACGAGGATCGACCTGATGAACGTGGCCCACAACATTATCGCCGGACTTGACCGGATACTCACCATGGAACTGGTGCGCGTAACCGAGCGCGCCGCCGTCGCGGCCGCCAGGCTGCGCGGACGCGGTGACGAAAAGGCCGCCGACCAGGTCGCGGTGGACGCCATGCGCCAGGAGCTCAATCGCCTCGCCATCAAGGGCACGGTGGTGATCGGCGAAGGCGAGCGGGACGAGGCGCCGATGCTCTATATCGGAGAGGAGGTCGGCACCGGCAAAGGCCCGGCGGTCGACATTGCGCTCGACCCGCTGGAAGGCACCACGATCTGCGCCAAGAACCTGCCCAACGCGCTGGCCGTGATCGCCATCGCCGAGAAGGGCAGCCTGCTGTTCGCGCCCGACGTCTACATGGACAAGATCGCCATCGGCCCGGGCTATGCCGAGGGCGTCATCGACATCGATGCCTCGCCGGCCGAAAACATAGCCAGCCTGGCAAAGGCCAAGGGCGTCGCGGTGTCCGACGTTACCGCTTGCATCCTCGACCGTCCGCGCCATGGCAAGCTGATCGACGCCGTGCGCGCCACCGGGGCGGCAATCCGGCTGATCGGCGATGGCGACGTCGCCGGTGTCATCCACACCACCGATCCCGAGGAAACCGGCATCGACATCTATCTCGGCATTGGCGGCGCGCCGGAGGGGGTGCTGGCCGCCGCGGCGCTGCGCTGCACGGGTGGCCAGATGCAGGGCCGCTTGATCCTCGACACGCCCGAAAAGGTCGCCCGCGCCGGCAAGATGGGTATTGCCGACCCGAAGCGGGTCTACCGGGCCGAGGACATGGCGCGCGGCGATGTGTTGTTCGCGGCCACCGGCGTCACCGACGGCAACATGCTGGCAGGCGTCAAGTTCGGCCGCAACTACATCACAACGCACACGATCGTGCTGCGCTCGTCGTCGCGCACCGTGCGCGAGATCAAGGCCCGGCATCAGGACCTGGAAAAGTTTTGATGCATTCCTGACTGGCCGTCGCATATTGTGGGCAATGATCATCCGCAAACGTCGCCTCGCATGACGGGCGAGAGACGCCTTTTTCTCGATGTCCGACAGTCGGCCACCGGTGTTTCCTGGGAACATCGGCTGACCGAGCGGCAGGACATGGTCGCGCTTGCCATCGCACAGGGGCACGGCGTGCCCGATATCGTCGCGCGCGTGCTTGCCGGACGTGGCGTGACGGCGGAACAGGCGGAGCGCTTTCTCGACCCGACGATCCGCGACCTGCTGCCGGACCCGGCTTCGCTGACCGACATGGACAAGGCGGCCATTCGAATAGCCGCCGCGGTGATGGCCCGGGAGAAGGTGGCGATCTTCGGCGACTACGATGTCGATGGCGCCGCCTCGTCGGCCTTGCTCAAACGCTTCCTCGCGCATTTCTCGATATCGTCGGAAATCTACATTCCCGATCGTATCTTCGAGGGTTACGGTCCCAATCCCGAAGCCATGCGCGAGCTCGTCTCGCGCGGCGCGACGCTGATCGTCACCGTCGATTGCGGCACCAACAGCGCGGCTTCCATCGACGCGGCCAATGCCGCCGGTGCCGATGTCGTGGTGCTCGACCATCACCAGGTCGGCGGCGCCTTGCCGGCGGCACACGCGGTGGTCAACCCCAACCGCGACGACGACCTTTCCGGGCAGGGCCATCTCTGCGCCGCCGGAGTGGTTTTTCTCGCGCTGGTGCAGACGGCCAAGGTCCTGCGCGGCCGGCTGGCCGACGCCACGCCGCCGGACCTGCTCTCGCTGCTCGATCTCGTGGCGCTGGCCACGGTCTGCGATGTGGTGCCGCTCACCGGCGTCAACCGTGCCTTCGTCGTCAAGGGCTTGCAAGTGGCGCGCCAGCAGAAGAACGAGGGAATGTCTGCGCTGGCGCGGGTCTCGCGCGTCGGCGAGCCGCTCAGCACCTTCCATCTGGCCTACCTGATCGGACCGCGCATAAACGCCGGCGGGCGCATCGGCGACGCCGCCCTCGGCAGCCGGCTGCTTGCGACCGACGATCCGGTCGAGGCCCGCACCATCGCCGAGACGCTCGATCGGCTCAACCAGGAGCGGCAGCTGATGGAACACGAGATGCTGGCCGCGGCGCGTGCCGAGGCCGATGCCGAGCTTGCCGGCGGCAGCGGGCCGGCCATCGTCGTTACCGCTAGCACCAACTGGCATCCCGGCATCGTCGGCCTGCTTGCCTCCAGGCTCAAGGACCATGCCCGACGGCCGGCCTTCGCCATCGCCTTCAACGCCACCGGCACCGGCACCGGTTCAGGTCGCTCGGTGTCGGGCTTCGATCTCGGCCGGCTGGTGCGCGAAGCCGCAGATGCCGGGCTGATCGTCAAGGGCGGCGGCCATGGCATGGCAGCCGGCATTACCGTCGAGCGCACGCGGCTCGGCGAGCTCAGGGCATTTTTCGAGGAGCGCGCAGCGGCCGACGTGTTCCGATTGCAAGACGAGGAAAGCCTGGCGATCGACGGCGCGCTTGCCGCCGAGGGTGCGACGCTGGCCTTGCTGGATGCGCTGGAAAAGGCCGGCCCGTTCGGTGCAGGGCATGTCGCGCCTGTTTTCGCGCTGCCTCGCCATCGGCTGGCCGACGCCCGGCTGGTCGGCACCAACCACATCCGCGCCGACCTCCAGTCGGGCAGTGGCGGTCGCATCCAGGCGATCGCCTTTCGTGCCGTCGACACGGTGCTCGGCGACTTCCTGTTCAAGAACCGTGGTAAGACGATCCACGTCGCCGGCTCATTGTCGGGCAATTACTGGAACGGCAATCGCAGCGTGCAGTTCCGCATCGTCGACGCGGCACGCGCCTGATGCGTCTTTGATCAGGCGAGAACCGTCTGAAGCCGGGTCAGTTCGCCGATCTGTGCCATCGTCGCCCTATAGCCGATCTGGATCGCCTCGTCGGCGCGGTGGAATTCGGTCAGGCCGATGTGGCTGAGCTTGGGCTGCAGCGACATGTCGGGCGGATCGCCGGCAAGCCTGGCGCGCGAGATTCGATCCTGGATGATGTTGAAGGCCTCGACCATGACGCCGGTGATGCCAAGCCGCGTCTGATGTGCCCGGTGCTCAGGGTCGAATTGGCCACTGCGCGGCGCATCGTTCTCGACGACCAGTTCGCCGGCGCTATGCTTGATGACGGCGGCACGGCCGAACAGGTCGTAATGAAGGTTGACCGCGACAACCAGCGGCTGCTCATAGGCACGGCAGACCGACACCGGCACCGGATTGACCAAAGCTCCGTCGACCAGCACGCGACCATTGCAAGTCACCGGCTCGAACACGCCGGGCAAGGCATAGGAAGCGCGCATGGCTGTTATCAGCGAACCGTTCGACAGCCAAATCTCATGGCCGGTGCGGATTTCGGAAGCGACCGCGACGAACGGCTTGGACAAATCCTCAAAGCGAATGCCGGCCACATGCTCACGCAGGCGAGCATCCAGCTTCATGCCGCCGAACAGACCGCTGCCGCGCAGGTTTAGATCGAGCAGGCCGAAGATGCGCCGCCTGGTCAGGCTGCGGGCGAACTCTTCCAACTCGTCCAGTTTTCCGGCGAGGTAACAGCCGCCGACCAGCGCGCCGATCGAGGTGCCGGCAATCATCGAAACCTCGATGCCGGCTTCATCGAGCGCGCGCAGCACGCCGATATGCGCCCAGCCTCTTGCGCAACCGCCGCCCAGTGCAAGCGAGATGCCAGTTTTCTTTGGTGATGTTGTTTCGGCCGCGCCGCCGGACGAAGCGGGACCATTCGCCTCTCGTACGTCCGCTCTGTTACGCAATGACGCCCACTCGAGCATCATGATCTCCCTTGTCCCACAGCTAATATATAGGCGGGCCGTATCGAAATGGTGAATCTATGTGGTTGGCTGCGGGCAAAAGGTTCAAGCTGGTTATTCACGGGAGCTTCCGATACGTTTTTTCCGCATCGAACAAGGGCTCGCTGCCATCGTCGGCAAGCATCGCCTTGCCGTCGATCAGCCCCACCGTCCGATAGAAGCAGGAACGCCGGCCTGTGTGACAAGTTGCGTCGTGGCCTAGCACTTTGACGCGCAACCATATGGCGTCCTGGTCACAATCCGTGAGCACCTCGATGACATGCTGGAGATTGCCTGACGTTTCGCCCTTCTTCCACAGCGCATTGCGCGAACGCGACCAGTAGTGGGCGATACCTGTTTCAAGCGTCAACGCCAGAGCCTGCGCATTCATGTGCGCGACCATCAAAAGCACGCCGTCTGCCGCATCGGTGACGACGACGGTGACCAGGCCGGCGGCATCGAAGCGCGGTGAAAACACCGCGCCTTCTTCCAGCGATTTCTTGTCTGAGGGAGCCTTCGGAAATTCCAGTGCCGACATCGCCGGGCTATCTTCCTGTTTGACCATGATTATCCGAAAACCGGTAGCCACTTTCGGAATCATGGTCCCGACGATGCCGGGCGAGGCGGCTTACACCCCACCGCCACGCACCATGGTGACGAAACGAACCTGTTCTTCGGGAGTATCCTTGAACACGCCGGTGAAGGTCGAGGTCAGCGTGGTGGAGCCCTGCTTGCGGATGCCGCGCATGGCCATGCACATGTGCTCGGCCTCGATCATCACGGCAACGCCGCGCGGATTGAGCACATCCTGAATGACGCCGGCGATCTGCGCGGTCATGGCTTCCTGGGTCTGCAGGCGGTGGGCGAAGATATCGACCACGCGCGCGATCTTGGACAGGCCGACGACCTTGCCGTCCGGCAGATAGCCGACATGGGCCTTGCCGATGATCGGCACCATGTGATGTTCGCAATGCGAATGGAACTGGATGTCCTTGACGATGACAAGATCGTCGTAACCAGCCACTTCCTCGAAGGTGCGGCCAAGCTCTTCGGCCGGGCACATGTCATAGCCGCCGAACATTTCCCGATAGGCCTTGGCCACCCGCTTGGGCGTGTCGACCAGCCCTTCGCGATCGGGGTTGTCGCCGGTCCAGCGCAAAAGCGTGCGGACCGCAGCCTCGACCTCGGCCTCGCTCGGCCGGTCGGTGACGGGCTTTTCCATGTAGGCCGACTGGGGCATGAACTTCTTGATAACGGCATCCATAAAGGCGTCTCCCGTAGTCCCTCTCTCAGGAGGAACGAGTTGAACGGACCACGACCTTTCGGCGTCGGAAACTCGCCCGGTTTCCAGCCCCGTAAGCGGCGTGAGCAAACTGCGGCAAAGACGTGGGCTTTTCGTCGCCTTGTCGATACCGGACTGCCACCATTATATATGGTCATGACGAGCGAAAGAAAGACGCGTCAGCGGCAAACGCTGTTCGCTTGGCGGCGACGGACTGGAAAATAATGATCAACGACGTCTACAATGCGAAAATTCTCGGTTTTGCCGGAAATATCACACGGATCGGCCGGCTCGATCATCCCGACGCCAGCGCGAGGGCACATTCCAAATTGTGCGGCTCTACCGTTACCGTCGATCTCAATATGGCAGACGGCGTGGTTACCGATTTCGCACATGACGTGAAGGCCTGCGCGCTCGGCCAGGCCTCGTCCTCCATCATGGCGCAGCATGTGGTTGGCGCTACGGCCGACGAATTGCGCGCGGTGCGCGAGACCATGCTGAAAATGCTGAAAGAGAACGGAGCGCCGCCGGAAGGCCGCTTCGCCGATCTCAAATATCTGGAACCGGTGCGCGACTACAAGGCGCGCCATGCCTCGACCATGTTGACCTTCGACGCGGTGGTCGACGCGATCGGTCAGATCGAGAAGAAGCGCGCCGAAGAAGCCGCCTGATAGCCCCTTTGGCGGCCTATCGGGGCCGTCTGCTTTCGGCGAATTCGCTTCTCACCCAGTCGGCGAAGGCGGCGGCTGGCTCGGGGAGATCGCGCAGGCTTCTGGCCACCAGCCAATAGGCGCCGGACGCGACGTCGATGTCGAACGGCTTGACCAACGTGCCGGAGGCGAGCTCTTCACCGATCTGCAGGAGATCGCCCAGCGCCACCCCGTGTCCGAGCAGAGCGGCCTGCTTCGAAAGCGATGCATCCGCCAGCATGGGACCGCGCGCGGGCACCGCGTCGGCAGGCACACCGGCCGCCTCGAACCAGCGCGCCCAACCCTGTCGGTTTTCCTCATGCAACAGCGTATAGCGGCCAAGGTCGGCCGGCTTGTCGAGGGGAGGCCCCGCGGCAAGCAGCGCCGGCGACAGAACCGGTGAATCAACCGTCGAGGCAAGCTGCTCGGCCTCGCTGCGCGGCCACGACACAGCATGCGCACTGAAGCGTAACGCAAGCTCAGGCTGGTCGCCGCGAAACTCAATCAGCCTTGGATCGACTTCGAGCGCGACGTCGATGTCGGGCCGCAATTGGCGAAAACGGTTGAGCCGCGGCACCAGCCATACCGATGCCAGAGACGGCTCGACGCTGACGCGAACCACTGTCTGCGCGGGAGCCGCCACCAACTCGGAAAGCAGGGCGTCGATGGCGTCGAAACTCCTGACCAGCTGACTGAGCAGCCGGCGGCCCGCATCGGTCAGTTCGACGCGGCGATGGTGACGTTCGAACAGGGGCCGGCGCAGAAAGATCTCGAGCTCGCGGATCTGCCGGCTGATCGCTGCCTGCGAGACGAAAAGCTCCTCGGCCGCCCTGCTGAAACTCAGGTGCCGCCCGGCTGCTTCAAAGCTCCTCAAGGCCGTCAGCGGCAGTCGCCCACGCTTCATTCGCATAACCCAGGATTATCCGAAGTGGAAATTATACTCGTTTGAAGGCGAAGGCCAGCGGCGGTCTACTCGTCGTCAAGGAGATACGGCCATGGTCCAGTTGCTAGAGATTTTTGGCGATGTGATGCGGATTGCAACCTATCAGTGGCGTGACGAAAGGACCCGTCGGAAGCACCACGAAGAGCAGTCTAGCCCCCGCCGATGGGCACTGCCGGCTGATCGGCAGCCACTTCGCCGCTTCCGCCCGTGAAAGCTCAGCAAGCAGGGGCGGGATTGCGTTCTCCCGATGAAGCCCACATCTATCGTGTGGAAAGACGGAGATCGCAGTGGGCGACCAGCATGGGCATACACATACAGCCGGGCCGCCGCGGCAAGGCCGCAACTGGTCCGGCCCGTGGCGCAAGACCCCCGGCCGGGTGTTGGGCACGTCGCTGGTGCGCCTCTATCAACTGACGCTGTCCAGCTTCATCGGCAATTCCTGCCGTCACCTGCCGACCTGCTCGGAATACGCGCATGAGGCGATCGCCCGCCATGGCCTTTGGGCCGGCGGCTGGATGGGATTTTTCAGGGTTCTGCGCTGCGGACCATTCGGCACCCATGGCGTCGACCTTGTTCCGGAGGTTCTGGCGGATCGGTATGTCTGGTTTACGCCGTGGCGATATTGGCGGATCGGCGGCAACCACGACGAGGCGCGAAGCTGACTGCCGGTCAGTTCTTCAAGGCAACCGTTTACGATCTGGTAGGGTTAACGGCAGCCTGCACAATAACTGCGAATTTGAGACAAAATCGAGACAAGAGACCTCGCTAAGCCGCTCGCCGAACCCCCCTCTGGAGCGAGCATCCAATGCGCAATGTCGACCGTCTTCCCTTCATCCTTGCCGGAGTCCTGTTCCTGCTTGCCTGGCTTCTGGGATTTCCGATGCGCGCGCAGTCGGCGCCGCTCGGGGATGTGCAATGCACGCTGATCGCCGATGCGCAGAGCGGCAAGACGCTTTACCAAAACGGCGTCTGCGATCAGCGGTTCAGCCCGGCCTCGACGTTCAAGGTGCCGCTGTCGCTGATCGGTTACGATGCCGGCATACTAAGCGACGAGCACACGCCGAGCTGGGACTACAAACCTGAATTCAAGGCGGTCAAGCGGGACCACAAGACCGTCGATCCGATGATCTGGGAGCGGGACTCGGTGCTGTGGTATTCACGCGAGATCACCCGCCGGCTTGGACCGGAGAGCTTTGCCGGCTACGTCTCGAAGTTCGGCTATGGCAATGCGGACGTTTCCGGCGATCCCGGCAAGAATGACGGCCTGACTCATTCCTGGGTGAACTCCTCGCTCAAGATCACGCCGGTCGAGCAGGTCGATTTCCTGCGTAAGCTCCTCGCCGGCAAGATGCCGGTCTCGGCCAAGGCTCACGACATGACGAAAGCCATCCTACCCAGCTTCAAGGCCGGCGACTGGACCGTCCAGGGCAAGACGGGCAGCACCAGGGTCGGCGAGGGCGGCAAGGACAGGCGTTCACTCGGCTGGTTCGTCGGCTGGGCGCAGAAAAACGGCCGCCAGATCGTGTTTGCCCGGCTCGTCGTCGATACGAAGCGGAGCGATATGCCGAAGGGGCTCGCGACGCGCGCGGCCTTCCTGAAGGACCTGCCGCTGCTGATTAAATAGCCGAGGCTTTACGGCGGCGGCATCTGCCCATAAAAGACTGCCGCCGCCGGACGCCTCCGGCTATCTGGCAGGCCGCAGCCTCGAACGGCTGACGACCTGCATTTCACCACCCGCGCTCGTTTGCGGGACTGGATAGGAGAATACCTGATGCTGAATGCCGTTTCCCTGACATTTCCCGATGGCTCCGTGCGCGACTACGATGCGGCGATGACCGGTGCAGGCCTTGCCGAATCGATCTCCAAGTCGCTGGCCAAGAAGGCCGTGGCCTATGCCATCGACGGTACCGTGCGCGATCTCTCCGATCCGCTCGGCAAGTCCGGCAAGATCGAGATCATCACCCGCGACGATCCGCGCGCGCTGGAACTCATCCGCCATGACGCGGCACATGTGCTGGCGGAGGCCGTGCAGGAGATATGGCCGGGAACGCAGGTGACCATCGGGCCGGTGATCGAGAACGGATTCTACTACGACTTCGCCCGCAACGAGCCGTTCACTCCGGACGACTTCCCGGTGATCGAGAAGAAGATGCGCGAGATCATTGCGCGCAACAAGCCGTTCACGAAGGAAGTCTGGTCGCGCGACAAGGCCAAAAAGGTCTTTGCCGACAAGGGCGAGCGCTACAAGCTGGAACTGATCGACGCCATTCCTGACGATCAGGATCTCAAGATCTACGCGCAAGGCGACTGGTTCGACCTTTGCCGCGGTCCACATATGGCCTCGACCGGGCAGATCGGCAATGCCTTCAAGCTGATGAAGGTGGCGGGCGCCTATTGGCGCGGAGATTCGAACAACCCGATGCTGACGCGCATCTACGGCACGGCGTGGGCTGATCAGGCGCAGCTCGACGCCTACCAGACAATGCTGGAGGAAGCCGAAAAGCGCGACCACAGGAAGCTCGGCCGCGAGATGGATTTGTTCCATTTCCAGGAAGAGGGGCCCGGTGTCGTCTTCTGGCATGCCAAGGGCTGGAAGATGTTCCAGAACCTGGTCAACTACATGCGCCGCCGCCTCGACGAGCAGGGCTACCAGGAGGTCAACGCACCGCAGGTGCTCGACAAGAGCCTGTGGGAGACGTCGGGCCATTGGGGCTGGTACCGCGACGCCATGTTCAAGGTCACGGTTGCCGGCGACGACACCGATGACGACCGCGTGTTCGCGCTGAAGCCGATGAACTGTCCTGGCCATGTGCAGATATTCAAGCACGGGTTGAAATCCTATCGCGACCTGCCGGTAAAGCTTGCGGAATTCGGCAATGTGCATCGCTATGAGCCGTCGGGCGCGCTACACGGGCTGATGCGCGTGCGCGGTTTCACGCAGGATGACGCGCATATTTTCTGCACCGAGGAGCAACTGGCGTCGGAGTGCCTGCGTATCAACGATCTGATTCTGTCGACCTATGCCGATTTCGGCTTCGACGAAATCAGCGTGAAGCTGTCGACCCGGCCGGACAAGCGCGTCGGCACCGACGAAGCCTGGGATCACGCCGAAGCGATCATGAGCGGCGTGCTGGAGACGATCAGGACGCGATCGGGCAACCGCATCAAGACCTCGATCAATCCTGGCGAGGGCGCCTTCTACGGGCCGAAGTTCGAATATGTGCTGAAGGATGCCATCGGCCGCGAATGGCAATGCGGCACCACGCAGGTCGACTTCAACCTGCCGGAGCGTTTCGGTGCCTTCTACATCGGCTCGGATTCCGAGAAGAAACAGCCTGTCATGGTGCACCGTGCCATCTGCGGCTCGATGGAGCGCTTCCTCGGCATCCTGATCGAGAACTATTCCGGCCATTTCCCGCTGTGGTTCGCGCCGCTGCAGGTAGTGGTGGCGACGATCACTTCGGACGCCGACGGCTATGCGAACGAAGTGGTGGCGAAGCTGAAAGCCGCGGGCTTGTCCGCCGAGGCGGATCTGCGCAACGAGAAGATCAACTATAAGGTCCGCGAGCACAGCCTAGCCAAGGTTCCGGTCATCCTCGTCTGCGGCAAGCGCGAGGCGGAAGAGCAGACGGTCAACATGCGCCGCCTCGGATCGCGCGACCAGGAGTCGCTGGGTCTCGCCCAAGCGGTCGCGCAGCTGACCGAAGAAGCGATCACGCCCGATCGCCGGCGCCAACGCGCCGCCTGATCAGACAGTATTTGAAGCCGAAATGGCGGTGGAGCAGTCCACCGCCATTTTTATACCCCGCCGTTCTCACATCCCGCCGTTTTCACATCCTTGTCACGGCAGTCTTGTAACAAGCCCTCATGCTCAAGCTGAAAATGCGCGAAAAACCGTTTCCCGAGCTTTCCTATGCCAATCCACGACAGCCGGTCCTGACGCGGTGGGTCATCCATTCCATCGAAGGCCTGTCCGGACGCGATCGGTTTGCAGCGCTTTATGATTTTTGGCGCCGCCAGGTGGTCCCGACCGGCGAGCGCGTGTTCAGTCGCATGCTCGAATTGATCGACGTGCGGGTGCGAACCCCCGACCAATGGCCCCCGAAGAACCTGCCCGACACGCCGCTGGTGATCGTCGCCAATCATCCCTTCGGCATCGGCGACGGCATTGCCGCGCTGTCGCTGGCCGAGCAGCTTGGGCGGCCGTTCCGGGTCATGATCCACAAGGATCTGCTCAAGATCAGCGAGATGGAGCCCTACTCGCTGCCGATCGACTTTTCCGAGACCAAGGACGCTCTGAAGAACAACATGGCGGTGCGTCACGAGGCTGTGCGGCTCTTGAAAGAACGTGTCACCATCGTGGTGTTTCCGGCCGGCGGCGTCGCCACCGCGCCGAAAGGTTTTGGCCAGGCACGCGATCTGCCATGGAAGATGTTTCCGGCCCGTCTCGTGCAGGATGCCAAGGCTTCCGTAGTGCCGATGCATTTCTCCGGCCAGAACGGCAGGCTGTTCCATCTGGTCAGCGGCCCCATGAACATGGCCGAGCGCGACGGCCGCGTGGCGAAGTTCGTCGGCAAGGCATCGCTGACGCTGCGCATTTCGTTGCTTATCCACGAGTTCGCCCGGCTTTCCGGCAAGTCGATCGACGTGCGTGTCGGCGATGTGCTGAACTGGAACGAACTGGAGCCCGTGCGCGACCGCAAGGCGCTGCTCGAGCGCCTCTATAAAGGCGTCTTCGATCTGGCGCCGCCGGTGCCTCGCCGCCGGATTCCATTCCTGCCGGCACGGGCCAAGCTGGCGGCCTAGCTCCATTTCGTCGACGATCCGAAGGGAACCGCCTCAGGCTTACCCGGGGTTTTGACTAATCCGCGCCTTCTTCCGGATCCATCGCGGCGGCTTCCGTCGCGAGAACCTCGATTTCCTGGTTCTGTCCGGCCACGACAGTGAAATCCTTCTGGTAGATCCGGTCGCGGTTCTTGGCGATGATCGTGTAGTCGCCTTCGGCCAGCACCATGGAGGCGAAGGCGCCGACGGTTTCCTTGATCGGATCGCCGGATTCGTTGAGCAGCGACCACGACGTGTCGGCGATCGCTTCGCCGCCCGCTTCACGCACCAGCTTCAAGGTAATCTCGGCGGCGTGATGCTCGACGGTGGCTTCGGTCAGCTTGCCGGCCTCGACGCGGATGTCGGAGCGGATGACGGCATTGACCGCGCCATAGGTCGAGACCACGTGGTAGATGCCGGCATTGAGACGCACGACGCTGTTGGGCTCGACGTCGGGAATGATCAGCGCGCGATCGCCATTGGGTTCGGCATTGCCCTCATAGATCGAAAAGCGCAACTTCTTTGGCGGGATGCGCGCCCCTCCGGAAAGGACGGCGTCGAGCTTCAGGCCGCCGGCATCGAGCACGAGGCTCTCGCGTTTGGCGTCCTTGCCGACAGTGATGCGCTTGGTGGCACCGGCCCGGCCGTAGGAAGCGTGAACCAGATAGCTGCCGGGTTCGAGCTGGAAGACCGCCGTGCCGCCATGGGCGGAAGCCACCATCGGCAATTTGCCGTTGACGGCCTCCGGCTTGAAGACGCGCCAGACGATACCGCGAGTGATATCGCCTCCCTTGTCGGTCAATTGCGCGGACAAGGTGATGGCGCCGCCGCCACCAAGCGCCAGCGATGTCTCGCCTTTCGGCGTCGCGTAGCTCGAAATTCCGGGAAGCTTCAGGTCGCTGACGCCATCCACGTTCTGTGCCACGGCAAAGGAAACCGGCGCCATGAGCAGCAGGGTGCAGACCCAGATCAGGAAAAGACGCAAAGCCCCCTCAAACATGCCTTGCGTTGAAGCCCATGGCGGTGGCAATTTCAAGGCTTAAGAGTCCGACGGATACGACTCTCCAGCCTGGCGCGCCCGCGTCGATGCCCGAGCCGCCCCGCATTCCCATGGCGCGCTTCAGCTCAAAATCGAATTTAGGAGACTTGCGCCCATGGCGTCCCCGATCATCGACTTCCTGCTGACCCGCAATTCAGCGCCGATACCGGACTTGAAGGAGCCTGCGCCCGGCGACGCCGAGATCGCCACGATGATTACTGCGGCCACGCGCGTGCCCGATCATGGTCGGCTCGAGCCCTGGCGCTTCATTCTTTATCGCGGTGATGCCCGCATCGAGATCGGCAGGAAGCTGGCGGCCCTTGCCGAACAGCGGGAGGGACCTTTACCGGATGGCCGCCGCAACCAGGAGCTGGCGCGCTTCTCGCGCGCGCCGCTGGTGATCGGCGTCGTGTCGGTGCCGAAGGAAAATCCAAAAATCCCGCAATGGGAGATGTTCCTGTCCGGCGGCATGGCGGCGATGAACCTGATGATTGCCGCCAACGCACTGGGCTATGGCACCAACATGATCAGCAACTGGTATTCAGACGTGCCGGAGGGCAGGGCGATCCTGGGACTGGCGCCGCAAGAGCGCGTCATCGGCTTCGTCCATATCGGCTCCTATGGCGGCCCGGCGCCGGAGCGGCCGCGCCCCGATCCGGCAAAGCTTTATGCGGACTATGCCGGGCCCTGGGCGGGCTAAGTGTTCTACGAGCCGTCAAAGGGGCACGGACTGCCGCACGATCCGTCGAAGGCGATCGTGGCGCCGCGCCCGATCGGCTGGATCTCGACCCTGAACGGGGCCGGCGAGATCAACCTCGCGCCCTATTCCTTCTTCAATGCCGTTTCGACAAGGCCCTTCATCGTCTGGTTTTCCTCCGAGGGCGAGAAGGACAGCGCCTCCTTCGCCCAGGAGACCGGCGAGTTCGTCGCCAATCTGGTCGGCCGCGATCTGGCCGAGAAGATGAACCGGACGTCGGTCGACGCGCCGCGCGGCGTCAACGAGTTCGTCTATGCCGATCTCGCCATGACGCCGTCGCGTCTTGTCGCGCCGCCGCGCGTGGCGGCCGCACCCGCCGCACTCGAATGCAAGGTGACCGAAGTGTTCCGGCCAAAGGCCCTGGACGGAACGCCGACCAGCGCCGTCGTCGTGGCCGGCGAAGTGATCGGCGTGCATATTGACGATGCCTACCTGAAAGACGGCCTGTTCGATATCAGCAAGGCCGGCAATGTCGCTCGCCTCGGCTACATGGATTATGCCAGCGTCAACGAAGTGTTTTCGATGCGCCGGCCGCGTTGGGGCAAGGATTAGCCCGCAAGGGGCGCCCAGTCACTGTGCTTTCCTGACGGCGAGCCGTCATCACGACGCGCCCTGAGCTTGATGACGCGGCATGACGAAACCTTCTGCACACCAGGACCGTTTCGTCCAGGCGCGGGATGGGCGATAGTCCGCTGAGGGTCGGCGGTAGTCTGTTGCTGGTAAATGCCGACGGCAAATATCATGGAAGGTTGATCATGGTCTCGAGATTGATCCTCCAGACGTTCGTGTGGTTCGGCGCCATGGGCGCGCTGCTTTTCCTGACAGCGGGTACGCTGACCTGGCCGGGAGCCTGGGTATATCTGGCGGTGATGATCGGGCTGAGCCTGACCCTTGGCGTGACGCTGGCCCGGCGCGATCCCGGGCTGATGAACGAACGGCTGAGCTCTCCCATCCAGAAGGACCAGACCGCGGCCGACAAGGTTCTGTTGAGCATACTCCTGCTCGGCATCTTTGCCTGGCTGGCCTTCATGGGTTTCGACTACCGCTTCGGCTGGTCCGTCGTTCCGGTCTGGGTACAGGTGATCGGTGCGCTGGTTCTGCTGGTCGGACTATGGATCAGCTATCTGACGATGCTGGAGAACAGCTTCGCGGCGCCCGTCGTGAAGATCCAGGCCGAGCGCGGACAGCAAGTGATCACAACGGGTCCCTATAGCTATGTGCGCCATCCCATGTATGCCGGCGCCATCCTCTTCTTTGCCGGCACGGCTCTCCTGCTCGGCTCCTGGTGGGGGCTGGCACTGGTCGTCGTGTTCATCGTTCTCTTGGCCATCCGCACATTCATCGAGGAAAAAACGCTTCGCACCGGCCTGCGCGGCTATGACGACTATGCGGCCCATGTCCGCTACCGCCTGATCCCGTTGGTCTGGTAGCGGTCAGGCGGAGATTCCGGCTGCCCGGGCGCGTGCCAGAAGCCGCTCGGCCAGCCGCAGATGCGGCCGGTCATACATCTTGCCGTCGATGCCGACGACGCCGGGATTTCCCGCCGCCTGGAATGCCGCGACAATTGCCGCCGATTTTTGCACCGCTTCCACCGAGGGCGTGAAGGCGGCGTTTATGACCGGCACCTGATCAGGGTGGATCGCCATCTTGCCGGTGAAGCCGTCACGTTCGGCCTCCCTGCATTCGGCCTCGAAGGCCGCCATATCGCGGAAATTCGGGAAGACGGTGTCGATCGCCGCGACTTCCGCCGCGCCGGCGGCGAGAATGGTCATGGCGCGAGCGAAGCGGAATATTTCGGTGTAACGGCCATGCTGGTCGCGGGTGGTGCGCGCGCCGATCGCCGCCGACAGGTCTTCCGCGCCCCAGGTCAGCCCGGCAAGCCGCGCGCTTGCCCCGGCGTAGCTCGCCGCCGCCAGCACGGCCGCCGGTGTTTCGGTAATGATCGGCAGAATTTTTGTCGCGCCGTCGGCCAGGCCGTTCTCCGCTTCGCGCAGCCTGAGCTTTGCCGAGAGGTGCTGGACATCCTGGCCGCCAGCCGATTTGGGCAGCATGACGCCGTCGGGCGTTGCCGGAATGAGCGCCGCAAGGTCGTCGTCCGTCAGTCCGGTCGACAGGTCGTTGACCCTGACGTAGATCGCCGATCGTGTTTGCGCCCGGTGGTTGACGATGAAGCGCGCCGCGATCT
Organism: Mesorhizobium sp. B2-6-1; assembly: GCF_006440475.1. Taxonomy (NCBI): domain Bacteria; kingdom Pseudomonadati; phylum Pseudomonadota; class Alphaproteobacteria; order Hyphomicrobiales; family Phyllobacteriaceae; genus Mesorhizobium; species Mesorhizobium sp. B2-6-1. Next base: position 60,479 of record NZ_VFUH01000008.1, on the reverse strand, counting down.
TTCGCGCCGATGCCTTGTTGTGGGGCGCCACTGAATCCTCGAGATCGACAATGACCACATCGGCGCCGGCGCCAAAGCCCTTCTCCAGCTTCCTCTCGGAATCGCCGGGAACGAACAGCAGCGAACGCATCAGGCTATCTTCTTCAGCATCATGGCGTGTCTCGTGCATTTGGCGACGAGGTCGCCGTTCTGGTTATAGGCCCGATGTTCGAACTCGACGATGCCGCGATCGGGCTTCGACCTGGATTCGCGCACCGAGACGACAGTGGTCTCGACGCGGATGGTGTCGCCATGGAAGACCGGATGCGGAAACACCGTTTCCTTCATGCCGAGATTGGCGACAGTCGTACCGACGGTGATGTCGTTGACCGAAATGCCGATCATCAGGCCGAGCGTGAACAGCGAGTTGACCAGCGGCTTGCCCCATTCGCTCCTGGCGGCGAAATCGAAGTCGATATGCAGCGGCTGCGGGTTCAGCGTCATCACCGAGAACATCATGTTGTCGCTCTCGGTGACGGTCTTGCGCAGCGTGTGCTGGAAGACATGGCCGACGACGAACTCCTCGAGATAAAGCCCAGCCATTTCATTCTCCTCCGCTGCTGGACGGTTGATAGGCGCTGCATCCAGCGCTCGCAAGCCAGTTAACGAACGTGGTGAACGCTTCATAAACCAATTCGGCCTAACGTCCGGCACGGGGTCGGAAACCTTCCGGCAAGGGGCGTAAGCAGGCGGTATGGTTGTTGTCTCGCATTTCCTGAAATGGATCTACACGGCCAGGGTATCGGAGCGCGCCGCGGCGGCAAGCGCGCTCGCCCGCGCCTATGTCGACGCGGAATTGCCGTTCGAGGATCGCTGCGCCGCCGAGGCGGCGCTGACCTTGCTGCTCGACGACGCATCGTCGAAGGTACGGCTGGCGATGGCCGAGGCGCTGTCCATGAGCCATCACGCACCGCCCCAGATCATCAGCGCGCTTGCTTCCGACCAGCCGGAAGTCGCCGGCGTCGTGCTGACGCGATCGCCACTGCTTACCGACGCAGACCTGATCAATCGCGTGGCTTCAGGTCCGAAGGCGACGCAAAAACTGATCGCCGATCGGCCATTGGTCTCGATGGCGCTGTCGGCGGCTATCGCAGAGATCGGCGAGGCGGAGGCCTGCGCCGTGCTTTTGGCCAACAGCGGCGCCGATATCGCTTCGTTGAGTTTCCGCCGCATGGCCGAGCGCCACGGCCATCTGCCGCTGGTGCGCGAGGCGCTTATATCGGATGCACGCCTGCCTGCCGACTGCCGGCATATGCTGCTCGTCAAGCTCGGTGAGATGCTCAAGACCTCGCCGCTGGTCATGGCCTTGATGGGAGCCGCCCGGGCCGACCGCGTCATGCGCGACGCCTGCGTCAAGGCCTGCGTGACGCTGATCGAGGGCACGCGCCAGGAAGAACATGCAGCACTGATCGAGCATCTCAGGCTACGCGGCGATCTCACCGCGAGCTTCCTCATTCGCACCATCGCGCATGGCAAGGTCGACTTCTTCGGCTCGGCGCTGGTCGCGCTCAGCCAGCAGTCCGCCCAAAGAGTGAGGGCGCTGCTGGCCGGCGGACACGACGTGGCCTTGCAGGCGCTGTTCCGCAGTGCCGGCCTGGCTGCCGCCACGCACGCGGTCATCTTGCGCGCGCTGAAAATCTGGCGAGAGGTCGCCAACGGCAAGCGCGTCGCCGGCGTGCAGGAAGTCAGCTGGCTGATGCTGAAGGAATTGGGCGGACAGTCCGCGGAAGGCGATCTCGCCGCGCTGATCAAGTCGATCCATCTCGCTGCGTTGCGTGAAAATGCGCGCGGCCATGCACTGGCGATCGCAGCCGCTTAGCCCCTTTGGGCGGGCTTGATGCCATTGCGTTGTCGGCGCAAAAGAATGGTATTATGTTTCGCGCATGAGCCACTCGTCCTCAAAGCATCTTCCGGTGCCGATCGAGATCAGGCCGCTGATCGATGAAATCAGGATCCGCATGAATCCCGATTCTATTTGGCTGTTTGGAAGCCGAGCACGCGGCGACAATCGACCTGACAGCGACTGGGATATCCTCGTGGCTTTGCCAGATGATGCCAGACCAGAACTTCTCGACCCACTCATTGGCTGGACCATTCAGCACGAAATCGGAATTCCGGCGACAATCCTTTCCACGACATCGGGCGCTTTGGCTGCAAGTTGGGATTCGCGAAATACGATCGCGTATGACATCGCTCGGGACGGACGTCGATTAGATGTCTGATCAGTGGACTATCGCCAGCGCGCTTCGGTTGGCGAACGGCTGTATGAGTGATGCGCGTATTCTGGTCGCAACAGGGTCTCGCAACGCCGCTTATCTCAGCCAACAGGCCGTTGAGCAGATCATCAGGGCGCTGGCGACGTCGGAGGCCATTCACATCGAACGTCATGATGCACACCAACTCGACAAGATTCTAAGACGCTTTCCGGACGACCACGCCGAGAAAACGGCGTTGGGATCACTCGTTTGGCTGGAGGCTTATGCCACCACTTTCAGATATACATTGCCTTCGGGCCAGATACCTCGTGCGCCTGACAGGGAAAAACTTCAGAAAGCCATCGACGATATCGCAGCCCTTATCTCGCGGGCCGCGGGGCACTTCAAAGTCGATCTTGCCGATGATGCAAAGCCCGCCCAAGCAGTGACGCCCATGCGCAGGTCCAAACCGCGTTGAGGTTCGCCTAAGCTCTGCCCCTGGAAAAAAAATCCGGAAAATCCTCCATCGCCGCCGCGACAATCCGTAGTGACGCCGCAATCTGGAGCATTTCACCAGTGGCGTTTCGCTGAGCGATGCCGGCGGCATACTGCCGGGCGACGGCAATGGTGGCTGTCTGCGGGTCGCCCGGGGCGCGGAAGAGCAGTTCGCGTGCCAGTCCACGCAGGAAGTTGGCGATCGAAAGCGTCGTCTCGGCCGGAACCGCGTGCGCCTGCTGCGCGGCACGTAGCCGCAGGATCTCCAGACCGACGGTGACGGCGGCGACACTGCCGCCCAGAACCGCTTCACCCTTCCTGCCGCTGGTCTGGACCAGCGGCATCAGCTGGTTGATGCGGTCATAGGCGAGGCTCTCGAAGGCTGAACGCCGCGGCACGCGCTCGTGCAGGCAAAGCCGCGCCAGATCCTCGCGCATGGCCCGCACGATGCGGTGCGCCGCGAGCCATGGGTCGGCGGGCAGCACGATGATGAAGACGCCGATTGCCAAAAGGATGCCGACCAGGATCGAGGCCGAGCCGGCGAAGAACGGGCCCGGGTCGTAGGTCATCGCCTGGTGCGGGCTGAGGAAAGCAAGAAAATTGATGGCGAAGGCCGTCGCCACGCCGACATAGCGGGGATTGGCCATGGCGAGCGCCGCCGGCACCAGGATCGGTACGACGAACAGCATGAACCAGCCGAAACCAGGAAAAACGGGAAGCGCGATCTGGCCGACGAGAAAGGCAAAGGGCAGAGCCAACAGCGTTCCCTGGAAGAACCCCCAGGCTACCCGCACCGGATCGGGGCGGGCGGCAAACAAGCTCGACACGACGGCGACCAGAATGACCGTGCCGGCGGCTTCCGACCATCTCATCGTCAGCCAGAAAGCGGCGACCAGCAGCGTTGCAAGTGCCGCGCGGACCGCGTTGCGGCTCGCCCCGTGATAGTCGCGATGTACAACCAGCGCCGGGGGGCTGCGTTCGCGTGAAGGCCGCGTGACGGGCGCACGCAAGGCATCGAGACCGCGCAGCGTCTGCTTCAGCGCTTCGGCGAAATCGGCGGCGATGGTGAGCCGGGTGACGGTGCCGACTCTGTCGCCGTCCTGGTCGGCCAAGGCGTCGGGCATTTGCGTCGCTTTGGCGCCGATCGCGTCGAGCCGTGCCAGCCAGGGCGCCGTGTCGTCGAGCGCGCCCGGCGTCGCCGCCATTTCAGTGACGAGGGCTTGCAGCTCCGAGCGCACCGGAATGAGCGCCGCGTTCTTCGGTGCGGCGTGTGAATGCAGCGCGCGGGCCGCGGACAGGGCTGAAAGCAGTTGTCCGATGGTGCGCCGGACCGGATGGGCGCGCGGCGCGAAGCTCGGGGCCTCCAGCCTGGCATAGGCGCGCATCTCGGCGAGCGTCTGGGTGTCGGCGACCAGCTTCCGGTGCAGGCCGGAAAGCATTGCCGTGTCGCCACCGGAAAAGGCGCCGCCGGCATAGGTGGCAAGGTCGAGAATGCTGCGCTTCAGCCGCGAGATGATGGCCTCGCTGGCCAATTTGGGCAGGATCAGCCGACTGGTCAGGCCGGCGCAGACAATGCCGAGTACGATCTCGGCACAGCGCGCGACCGCGAGGTCGACGACGAGATGCGGCTGGCCAAACGCCGGCAAGCCGATGATCATCGCGGTATAGCCGGCCAGCGCCGCCCCGTAGGCTTCCGGGTTACGCAGCAGCGACGAGACGAAGGTGCAGAGGCCGATCCATAGGGCAAGCACCGTCACCAGCACCCAGGGATTCGTGCCGAAGACAGTGGTGATGGCAATTGCGGCAACACCGCCCGCCAGCGTGCCGAGCAACCGATAAAAGCCTTTCGCCAACACCATGCCGGCGACCGGCTGGGCAACGATGAACACCGTCATCATCGCCCATTGCGGGTGATCGAGCTTGAGGGCGTAGGCGGCCATAAGCGCGATCAGGCCGGCCGAGACCGTGCGCAAGGCGAAGATCCAGTCCGACCGGGTCGGCTGTGTCAGCCCGGCAAGAGCCGCTTCGAAATAGTCTTTCAGCCGTTGCCAGCTCACACGCGCGTCTCCGCAAGCCTTGATCGACCGGCCTGCGCTCAGATATCCAGCACTTCCGTTTCCGCGAATTCGGCGCGTTCCTGGATGAACCGGAAACGAGCCTCCGGCTTGGTGCCCATCAGCGCATCGATCGCGTCCTTGGTGGCGGCCTCGGCATCGATCACATCGACCCGGAGCAGCGTACGCTTCCTCGGGTCCATTGTGGTCTCCTTGAGCTGCGCGGCCATCATTTCGCCCAGGCCCTTGAAGCGACCGATCTCGACCTTGCCGCGCCCAGTGAACTCGGTGCGCAGCAATTCGTCCTTGTGCGCGTCGTCACGCGCATAGGCGACCTTGCCGCCCTGCCGGATCGAGTAGAGCGGCGGCACCGCCAGATAGAGATGTCCGCCGCGAACCAGGTTCGGCATCTCCTGGTAGAAGAAGGTGATCAGCAGCGAGGCGATGTGAGCGCCGTCGACGTCGGCGTCGGTCATGATGATGACGCGGTCGTAGCGAAGATCCTCGTCGCGGTATTTCGACCGCGTGCCGCAACCAAGCGCCTGGATCAGATCGGAAATCTGCTGGTTGGCGGCCAGCTTGTCGTTGCCGGCGCTGGCGACGTTGAGAATCTTGCCGCGCAGCGGCAGCACCGCCTGGCTGGCGCGGTCGCGCGCCTGCTTGGCAGAGCCGCCGGCCGAATCGCCTTCGACGATGAAGAGTTCGGCGCCGGCGGCCGCATTCTGCGTGCAATCGGCAAGCTTGCCCGGCAGGCGCAGCTTGCGCACCGCACTCTTGCGCGACACTTCCTTTTCCTGGCGGCGTCGTACCCGCTCGTCGGCGCGTGCGATAACCCATTCGAGCAGCTTCGACGCTTCCTGCGGATTGTCGGCCAGCCAATGGTCGAACGGGTCGCGGATCGCCGTCTCGACTATGCGGATCGCCTCGATCGTCGCCAGCCTGTCCTTGGTCTGGCCGACGAATTCAGGCTCGCGGATGAACACCGACAGCATGCCCGCCGCCGAGATCATGACATCCTCCGACGTGACGATCGAGGCGCGCTTGTTGCCGACGAGGTCGGCATAGGCGCGCAGGCCGCGCGTCAAGACGTTGCGGAAGCCGGCCTCGTGGGTGCCACCTTCGCCGGTCGGGATGGTGTTGCAGTAGGAGTTGATGAAGCCGTCGCCGCCGAACCAGGTCACTGCCCATTCCAGCGAGCCATGGCCGCCTTGCCTGTCGCTCTTGCCGGCGAAGATTTCGCGCGTCACCTGGAATTCGTCGCCAAGCGACGCTTTCAGATAGTCCTTGAGGCCGCCGGGAAAATGGAATTCGGCCTTGGCCGGAGTGGTGTCCTTTTCCTTGATCAGGGAGGGATCGCAGGTCCAGCGGATTTCGACGCCGCCGAACAGATAGGCTTTCGAGCGCGTCATGCGGTAGAGCCGCGCCGGTTCGAACGCGGCGCCCTTGCCGAAGATCTGCTCGTCGGGGTGGAAACGGGTCCTGGTGCCGCGCCGGTTGTGAACTTCGCCAAGATGCTCGAGGCCGCTGACCGGAATGCCGCGCGAGAAGCGCTGCCGGTAAAGTTGCCGTCCGCGCGCGACTTCGACTTCGAGATGATCCGACAGCGCATTGACCACGGAGACGCCGACGCCGTGCAGGCCGCCCGAGGTTTCATAGACCTTGCTATCGAACTTTCCGCCCGAATGCAGCGTCGTCATGATCACTTCGAGCGCCGGCTTCTTGAACTTCGGATGCGGATCGACGGGAATGCCGCGGCCATTGTCGGTGACGGTGAGAAAGCCGTCAGCCGAAAGCTCGACATCGATGAATGTGGCATGGCCGGCAACCGCCTCGTCCATCGAGTTGTCGATGACCTCGGCGAACAGATGGTGCATGGCCTTGTCGTCGGTGCCGCCAATATACATGCCCGGACGGCGCCGCACCGGCTCCAGGCCTTCGAGTACCTCGATATCGGCGGCGCTGTAGCCCTCTGAGCCGTCACGAGACGCCGCCGCCGGACGCTTGGCTGCCGCCTGCACCAGCGGATCGGCCGGACGCGCCGGTGTGCGAACCGGTTGCGGCTGCTTCTCCAGATTGCCGAAAAGATCGTTGTTGTCGTCCATGCCTGCCATAGAGCCCAAGCTGCGAATCACCCGCCGATACTGCCACGCTTTTCAGCGCCAAGCGACGGAGGTTCCTGTTACGTTCGGGGATTAACCCCCTCTTATCCTAAAACCATTCGATAACCAAGCCGGCGGAAATCAGGCGGATAGCCAGCGAGAAGATTCCTGATTCTTTAACAATGCCGCCTAGCGTGAGCCAACATAACAAGAAACTACGGGCATCAGGGGTTTGGGCGTGAGGGGCAAGGCCATAACGATGATCGGCATCGCCGCCGTTTTCGGCGCGATCTCGATCTTTGCCGCGGATTTCTGGGTCAAGCGCCAGGCCAGGGCCGACGCCGAGGAGAAAACCGCGTCGATCGCGGCGCCCGCCGCGCCGACGGTCGAATTCAAGACCATCGTGGTGGCGAATGCACCGTTGCGGTACGGCATGGATCTCGACCGCGCGAAACTCAGCGAAATTCCGTGGCCGCAGGATTCGCTGCCGCAGGGCGCCTTCGCCACCATCGATGGACTGCTCGGGGACGGCAACCGCGTGGTGCTGTCGCCGATCGAGGTCAACGAACCGGTGCTGCTTACAAAGCTGTCCGGCCCGAATGGCCGCGCCACGCTCTCCAACATGCTGACGCCCGGCATGCGGGCCGTCACCATCCGCACCGACGAGATCGCGGGCGTCGGCGGCTTCGTCACGCCGGGCGACCGGGTCGATGTCGTGCTGACGCGCGATGCCGGCGAAATCCAGGAAGTGGCCAAGAATGCGCAAGGCGCCGCCGGTTCGACCATCACCTCAGAGATCGTCGTTGCCGACGCGAAGGTGCTGAGCGTCGGGCAGGGCGCCGACGAGCGCCAAACGACGCCGCAGGTGGCCAATTCCATAACCATCGAGGTGACCACCGAAGGCGCGCAGAAAGTGGCGCTGGCCCGCACTGTCGGCACGCTGTCGCTGTCGCTTCGCTCCGCCAGCGAGGGCGGCGAGGGCAAGGACGGTGTCACCACCATCTCCTCCTTTGGCGGATCGGTGGCGGGCAAGGCGCAGGCCGCGGCCGGCTCGCTGTTCGACGCCATGGCAAAGGAGCCTGAGAAGCCGAAATTCAAGACGGTCATCGTGACGCGTGGAACGACGGCCGAGGAATATCAGGTTCCTGCGCGGGACCAGAAATAGGAATATCAGGTTCCTGAGTGGAACCAGAGCAGGACCGGTGGGGACCGGACGGGACGGGAACAATGTTCAGGCAACTTCAATATCGAACGACAGGCCGGTTGCACGTCGCGCAGGCGATGGCGATGGCGGTGACGATGGCGGCGGCCGGCATCTTCGCCGGCCCGGCCAGGGCGGACAACGACATCGTCTATGTCTCGGCGACCAAGAACGCCTCGATCAAGGTCGCCAAGGGCAAGCCAAAGACGATCATGACGAGCGCGGCCTTCTACCAGATCGTCATCGGCGATCCGGAGATCGCCAACGTCAACCCGTTGACCGACAAATCCTTCTATGTGCTGGGCAACAATCTCGGCACCACTGGCATTGCGCTGTTCGACGAGAACAAGCAGCTCGTCGGCACCGTAGACATCGAAGTGACGCTCGATACCGACCAGTTGGCCGACACCATCCGCGCCAGCGTGCCGGACGCCAAGATCAAGGTCGGCTCCGCCAATGGGCGTGTCGTGCTGTCGGGCGAGGCGGATGACGCGGTCGCCGCCGAAAAGGCCAACAAGATCGCCACCCGCTTCTCCGGCAATGAGGAGGTGATCAATTCGGTCAACATCTCGTCCTCGCAGCAGGTCCAGCTCAATGTCCGCTTCGTCGAGATCAACCGTCAGGCCGGACAGGACCTCGGCGCCAAATACAGCGCCAATTTCGCTTATGGCATGGGCGGACGCGACGTGACGATTGCTCCCGGCACCATTGAGCCGGCGGGGACCGGCGAGATCATCGGCAAGCTGTTGTCGAACGGCGTTTCCATCGACATCGCCATCAAGGCACTGGAAGAGCGCGGCCTGGCTCGTCGGCTGGCCGAGCCGAACCTGATCGCCCGGTCCGGCGAGACCGCGAGCTTCCTGGCCGGCGGCGAGTTTCCGATCCCGGTTTCCGAAGACAACGGCAAGATTTCCGTCAGCTACAAGAAGTACGGCGTCAGCCTGGATTTCACGCCCACGGTTCTGAAGGACGGGCTGGTCAGCCTCGACATCGCGCCGGAAGTCTCCTCGATCGACGCGTCGGCTTCCTACAATATCGGCAGCATCTCGGTGCCCGGCTTCATCGTGCGCCGCGCCAGGACGTCGGTCGACCTGAAGAACGGCCAGAGCTTCATGATCGCGGGGCTGCTGCAGTCGCAGAACGACATCACCACCTCGCGCATACCGGGCCTCGGCAAGATGCCTGTGCTCGGGGCCCTGTTCTCGTCGAAATCCTACCAGCGGCGTGAGACGGACCTGGTGATCATCGTCACGCCTTACCTGGTCAAGCCGGTGGATCCGTCGAAGAAAATGGCCGAGCCGACCGATGGCACGCAGCCTGCCAGCAATGTCGACTATTTCCTCAACAACACCGAGGAGGTGAGGGCGTCGGACACCAATCGCGCGCTGGCGCTGGCTGACGGCAGCGCCGCGCGTGCCGCTCCCGCCACCAAAGTCGGGCATTTCCTCGACCTGCCGAAGGACTGAAGCCATGCGTCTGGTCTTGAGCTCGAGCGTCGCCTTGCTGCTTGCCGGCTTCACCGCCGGATGCACGAGTGACGACTATGTGCGCAGCGAAGGCGTGACGAGCGGCGCCGGGGAGGCCCAGGCCGCCAACACCGTCATGCAGATGGTCGATCCCTGGAAATACGGCGTCCAGAACACCAGGCTTCTCGTGCCTGCCCAGCGCGGCAGCACGGAACCCGCCACCGCCGAGCAGGCGGCCAGCGCCAAGGCATCGCAAGCCAGCGCCGACAATTGATCCGAGATCACAGGCTGACAAGTAATGGCAAACGGCATCAAGACCAGGAAAATCCTGCTCATATCGACGGACAGAACCTTCGCGCAGGACACGCGGACGGCGTTTGCCGCCTCGGAGATCATCCAGCTCTCGACGGTGGAAAAGAACATCACCGAACTTCGCGGCGAGGTCCAGGAGGCCGATCTCGGCGCGATCATCGTCGATATGGACGCAGCGAAGCTTGAGGAGATCGATGCGCTGCAACGCGTCATGCGTCGGCTGGAAGGCAAGGCGCCGGTCGTGGTCGTCACCCAGGAATTCAACGCCGCCGCCGCGCGCATCCTCGTGCAGCTCAAGGTCGCGGATTTCCTGGTCAAGCCGATCACCACGGCCGATCTCGTACGTTCGGTGGTGCGTGCGCTGCAAGGGCCGGGGCGCGAGGAAAACACCGAGTCGCAGATCTATACCTTCATGCCCGCGGCAGGCGGCGTCGGCACCACGACGCTGGCTTTGCAGACCGCGTTCCAGCTGCATCATTCAGTGACGCGCGGCGCCTCGACCTGCGTGGTGGACCTCAATTTCCAGCAGGGCGCCTGCGCCGAATATCTCGACCTGGAGCCGCGTTTCGACATCACCGAAATCGAGAACCAGCCGGAGCGTCTCGACAGGCAATTGCTCGACGTGATGCTGTCCAAGCATGCCAGCGGGCTTTGTGTTCTGGCCGCACCGACGCAGCCGGCGGAGATGCGCTCGTTCAAGACCGATGTCGTGGTGCGGATGCTGGACCTCGTCTCGGCCTATTTCGACAATGTCGTCATCGACATGCCGCGCACCTGGTTTCCGTGGACGGAGACGGTGCTGCTCGGCTCCAACAAGCTCTACATCGTCGCCGAAATGACGGTACCGTGCCTGCGCCACACGCAACGCCTGATCCAGGCGGTCTACGAGACCGCCGGCAAGGAAGTGAAGCCGAACGTCATCGTCAACCGTTTCGAGCAGAAGATGTTTGACAGCGGCATCAAGCAGGCGGACGTCCAGGAAATCCTCGGCGAGCATTTCGTCGGCGGCATCGCCAACAATTACCGGCTGGTGCGCGAGGCCGTCGATCGCGGCGTGCCGCTGCACGAGATCGATGCCAATGCCAACGTCGTCAACGACCTGAAGAGGATCATCCTTCCGGAGGAAGTGGCGGCGGCGCCGGGCAAATCGAAATCGCTGTTCGGCTTCGGCAAGAGCCTTTTGAAGAGGAAGGCCGGATGAGCAGCCGCTTTTCCACCTTGCAGAACCGCGATGCGCGTCCCCAGCGCTCCGCCGAGCCGACGGCGGTTGCGCACCACGCGGTCGTCATCCCGACGAGCCGGAAGGTCTTGCCGGCGAAAATCGAAGCCGTGCCGGGCAAGAGCGCCAACAAGGTGCTCGATGCGCGCGTGCGTATCCACCGGTTGCTGCTCGAGGAGATCAATCTTGTCGCGCTGGAGCGGCTGCCCAGGGACGAGATGCGCCGGCAGGTGCATGATTTCGTGTCGGAAAAGACGCGCGAAGAGCGGATGGCGATCAACACCGTCGAACTCGATGCCCTGGTCGACGACATCGTCGACGAGATGGTCGGGCTCGGCCCGCTCGAGCCGCTGCTCAAGGACCCCGACATCAATGATATCCTGATCAACGGCCATCAGAACTGCTTCGTCGAAAAGAAGGGCAAGCTGCAGCAGGTCCACATTCCGTTCAAGGATGAGGCGCATCTGCTTAGAATCATAAACAAAATCGTTGCCGCGGTCGGCCGCCGCGTCGACGAATCGCAGCCGATGGTCGACGCCCGCATGCTGGACGGCTCGCGTTTCAACGCCGCCATCCGCCCGGTCGCGGTCGACGGGCCGCTGGTGTCGATCCGCAAATTTTCCAAGAACAAGCTCGGCCTGCACCGGCTGGTCGAATTCGGCGCCATCACCCAGAACATGGCCGAAGTGCTTGCTGCGGCAGTACATGCCCGCAAGACGACGATCATTTCGGGCGGCACCGGCACCGGCAAGACGACCATGCTCAACGCGCTGTCGGCCTTCATTCCCGAGGACGAGCGGCTGATCACCATCGAGGACGCGGCGGAGCTTCAGTTGCAGCAGCCGCATGTCGCGCGCATGGAAACCCGGCCGGCCAACATCGAAGGCCATGGCGAGCTCAAGCAGCGCGACCTCGTCAAGAACGCGCTGCGCATGCGGCCCGATCGCGTCATCCTCGGCGAGTGCCGCGGCGAGGAGGCCTTCGACATGCTGCAGGCCATGAACACCGGCCATGAAGGGTCGATGGCCACCATTCACGCCAATACGCCGCGCGATGCCATTTCGCGGCTCGAGCAGATGCTGGGCATGACCGGCATGCCGATGACGGTGCAGTCGATCCGCAGCCAGATCGCCAGCGCCATCGACATCATCGTCCAGTTGACCCGGCTCTCCGACGGCAAGCGCAAGGTGACGAGCGTCGCCGAGGTGACGGGCATGGAAGGCGACGTCATCCAGATGCAGGAGATCTTCCGCTTCGTGCGTACCGGCATGGACGCCGATGGCACAATCCTCGGCCATTTCGAAGCGACCGGGATCCGGCCGCGCTTCCTCGAGGACCTGCGCGCCATGGGCATCGAGTTTCCCGGGCGCTATTTCGAACCCGGCCGGCCGCAGGAGTAACCAGGTGTTGGACGGATTCAGCGCGATCTATGTCGTCTATGCCGGGGCTGCATTGACCGGCATCATGATCGCCGAGGCCGTTTACCTGCTCTATGCCGGCCGCAGCGACAGGCGCACCGCCATCAACCGGCGCATGAAGCTGCAGGAAAACAGGATCAGCCAGGAACAGGTGCTGATCCAATTGCGCAAGGAGCGCGGTCTCGATGCGGGCACGTCGCTGTTCTCGCCTGACCGTTTTCGCGCCCTGCGCGCCCAGTCGGGCATGATCATGCCGCTGTCGAAGTTCCTGATGATCACTTCGGGGATGGCGCTGGCTGCGGCCCTTGCCGCCATCTGGTATGGCTTGCCGCTGCTGATGGGCGCCATTCTGTTTGTCGTGGTGGTGCCGGTGCTGCCGGTGATGGCGATGCGCTCAATGCGCAAGCGCAGGCTGAAGCGGTTCGGCATGCAGTTGCCGGAAGCGCTGGAACTGATCACACGCGGCCTCAAGGCCGGCCATCCGGTGCCGGTGGCCATCGCCATGGTGTCGCGCGAAATGCCCGACCCGATCGGCACCGAGTTCGGCGTGATTGCCGATGAGGTGACCTTTGGTTCGGATCTGGTTTCGGCGCTGAATTCGCTGTTCGACAGGGTCGGCCATGAGGATCTGCCGCTGTTCGTCACCGCCGTGTCGATCCAGACGAGTTCTGGCGGCAATCTGCGCGAAATCCTCGACGGACTGTCGACGACGATCCGCGAACGCGGCAAGCTGCGCCGCAAGGTGCGCGCCATTTCAACCGAAGGCCGTCTGTCGGCCTATATCCTGACGGCCGTGCCGGCGCTGCTGTTCACGACCATCATGGCATTCATGCCTGGGTATTACAGCGACGTCTGGGGCGTGCCTAAGACGTGGTACATGGTTGGTGGCTCGGTCACCTGGCTGATGCTGGGCAATCTGATCATGTTCAAAATGTCGAACTTCAAATTCTGACATGCAGAAGGTCGTCGAATTCCTCGCCTCGCTCGCGCCGACCTCGCTGATGCCGGTGGCTGTCCTGCTGCTGGCCGTGGGCGCTGCCGCTTTTGCTTGGCCGATGGTGGTGGCAAAGGGCGATCGCAACGAAGTCAGGCGCAGACTCAAGGTCGACGAGGGTCCAGTGGCCGCCAGGCCGGAACCGGCCCAGAAGAAGAATACCGGTGTCGTTCGCGAGAAGGCGGTGAAGAAGGCGCAGGAGTTCTACGCCAAGAGCGATCCGGAAAATGTCGCCCGCCTGCGCTTGAAACTCATCCAGGCGGGCTACATGGAGCCGCGCGCCGTCGGCATGTTCTTCCTCATCCGTTTCACGGCGATGGTGGGCATCGCGCTCGCCGTCTTCGTGCTCAACCGCTGGATGGCCAGTCCCGACGCCACGGTGACCAGCCGCTGGGCCTTCGTCGTGTTGTCGGGCGTGGCCGGCTATTTCCTGCCAGGGCTGGTGCTGACCCAGAAGATACGGGAAAAGATGCGCGAATACCGCAACGGCTTCCCCGATTTCATGGACCTGATGATCGTCTGTTCGGATGCCGGCATGAGCATGGAAGCGGGCGTCGAGCGCGTCTCGAAGGAACTCGCAAAGACCTACCCGTCGCTCAGCCAGAACCTGCAGCTCGTGTCGCTGGAGCTGCGGGCCGGGCGCAGCCTCGACGATGCACTGAAGGCGCTCGCCGATCGCCTGAGCCTGGACGAGGTGCGCTCCTTCGCCACGCTGCTGCAACAGTCCAAGGAGCTTGGCACCAGCCTGTCGGGGGCGCTGCGCGTCTTTTCCGACGAGATGCGCCACAAGCGCATGTCGCTGGCCGAGGAAAAGGCGCATGCCTTGCCGGCCAAGATGTCGGTGCCGGTCGTGGTTTGCATCCTGCCGGTGGTGCTGATGATCGCGGTCATTCCGATCATCGTCAAAATGACCGGCCACTAGGATTTGCTGATATTCAGTGAAACCGGCGATCTGCAAAGTCCGCAAATGAATGAGAAGTCCATGCGAATGCTGTTGCGCGCTTTTGTCCTCGGCCTTGCCGCGGCCAGTCTGTCGCCCGTCTGGGCTGCAGCCGATTGCGGCGATGCCGCTGCCCTGGTGCAGCAGGCTTATCCCAAGGCCCGCAAGAGCGCTGACGGTGCCTCGTTCACGCTCGAACCCCACACCAGCATCGCCCTGACGTCCGCATTTGGCGACCCGCCGGGGCTGGTCTGCAAGATCTGGCCCGCCCATGAGGCCCTGCTGTTGGTCGCGGTGCCGCTGATGGACAGTTCGCAACCCAGCGACTACGCGCATGCCGGCGATATCGAGCTTCTGGTCATCGACAGGAAAAGCCGGCAGGTGCGCCAGCGTCTGCTGCAGCCCGGGCTGATGAATGATGATGCCATCGCCATCCGCAAGTTCGAACTTGATACCGGCCGGTATGCGCTGGCGCCCGATGTCTCCGCCTTCGGCCTGCGCATCGAAATGGCGAACAATTCGCTGCCTAACCCTTTCAGTGAAACCGACCTGCGGCTCTATGCCGAGGACGGCGATGCCCTGCGGATGGTGCTCGATGGCCTGGTCGTGGCCGGCAATGGCGGCGAGGGCGATACCAATTGCGCCGGATCCTTCCATATCAGTCAGGTGAGCCTGGCGATGAGCCCGGCCAAACATCATGGCTACCACGACATCGCGGTGGTCGAACGGATGGATACCGACAATCCGTTGCCCGACAGCAATGGCGAGTGCCAGTCCCACCCCGGCAAGTCCGTGAGCCAAACCTACCGGCTGCGCTATGACGGCAGCCGGTATACGGTTCCGGCGGGACTCAAGGCCCTGGAACCGTGAGAACGCCGCTGGCCGTGATCGAGGCGTTGCGGCCTGGTGGTTAATAGCTGGTGTACCCAGGGCCTAATTTTGGCGGCGTTTCGGCACCTAAGTTTAATTGCTCTGGAATAGTGTGTTTCCTGAAGAACGACCCGGCAAAAAACCGGGCGATGGGGCAGGGGCATGCGTCACAGCAATTTAACGGCAATGGCCGCGATGGCGGCCGTCTTGATGATGTCTGGTTGTACGACGAGTGGCGTCGACACCACCAAAACCACCGCCATTCAACCGGCCGCGAAGGACGTCGGCACATCCGATCTGGCGGAAGGCAAGGCGCAGTTTCGCGACGCGAATTACGGCCTTGCCGAACAGCGTTTCCGCAAGGCCGTCGAGTTGAAGGCCGACAATGCGGAAGCCTGGATGGGGCTCGCCGCTTCCTATGACGAACTCGGCCGTTTCGACTTCGCCGATCGTGCCTACGACCAGTTGCTCAAGATCGCCGGGCGCAAGCCGCAGATCGTCAACAATATGGGCTATTCGCAATTGCTGCGCGGCAACAGGAAAAAGGCAAGGGCGCTGCTGCTCGAAGCCAAGGCCGGCATGGCCGACCCCACGGTCGTCGATGCCAATCTTGCCCTCCTGAACAAGGGCTGACGGCTGTCTGGTGGCCATGATGTCGCGAGGCCGATTTTGGGACACTCGGCGTCGACGCTTTGTAAACCCTATCCGAAGGTCTCAGCCGAAAGATCAGTTGAAAATCATGTCTGATGGCTGTCGCTGACCTAGAATGCAGCGGTAAGGCCGACGCTCAGGGAACCCCCGCCCAATATGCTGGATTTCAGTTCGCTCCTGCTCGCAGCCGCGCTGTCGGGCATCTGCCTCAGCATCACCATGTTCGCGATCTGGTTCGCCGCGCCCCGGGCCAGCTTCGTGCTGACGGTGGGGTGCGGCATTCTCGTGCTCGTTGTGCATGTCATCCTGTTCTGGCGATACACGAAGGAGCCTGATCCGCTGCTTTGCCAGGTCGCGCTTGCATTGCTCAGCCTCGGTTTCCTGGTCATCTGCCTCTCGGCCATGCAGTATCTCGGCGTGCCGGATTACCGGCGTGCCATTTTGCCGACATTGGCCGCCATGACGATCTGCGCGGCGGTGACTTCCCTCGGTCTCGACGGGGTAGGCTTCATCGTTACCTATGTAACGGTGACTGTGCTGCTCTCGGCGATCGGAACCATGTTCTGGCTCAACGGCAGTCATGATCGCAAAATCCTGCTGGTGGTTTCGTTCCTAGGCGGCACCTGTGCGGTGTCGTTTGCACTTTGCGCGGTCGTCCTGGTGGCCAAGGGGCAATGGACGCTCGGGGCAGCCCCCGATAACTGGGCCGAACGCCTGAATTCGGTCGTGGCCGTGGCCTGCATGACCGGTCTCGGCGCATTGACGCTTTCCCTGCATCACCTGCAGGCGCAGATCGAGCTGAAGGCCGAGACGATGACCGATCCGTTGACCGGGCTGATGAACCGCCGGGGATTGATGTCGCTCCATGACGAACGGGCCTTCGGTCCGTTCATGGCTGTCGTCATGTTCGACCTCGATCATTTCAAGAAGACGAACGACATCTATGGTCACCCGGTGGGGGATCAGGTTCTGTGCCGCTTCGCCGCAGTCATCAGAAAATATGCCAGAACGGGCGTCGACGCCTTTCGTCTCGGCGGCGAGGAATTCGCGATCGTCATGTCCCGGGTGACCGAAGAGAGGGCTTACGAGCTCGCAAGCAAGATCGGCGTCGCCTTCGGCACCGAGATCGTTGCGACCTCCCACGGTCCCTTGCGCAGCACTGTCAGCGGAGGCATCGGCTTTGGCGGCGCCAACGGCAACAGCCTCGGCGAGGTGCTGGCCGAGGCGGACGCAGCGCTCTATGCCGCCAAGCGCGCGGGCCGCAATTGCGTCGTCAGCCACAAAAGGATGGGCAAGGCCGAGCCGATCAAGCCGGCCTTGCGCTCAGCATAGTTTGCGAGACTATTCGGCCGCGCCCAAATAGTCCGACAGCGGCGGGCATGAACAGACCAGGTTGCGGTCGCCGGCGACATTGTCGATGCGCGATACCGGCGGCCAGTATTTCGCCGCCATGTCGGCGTCTCCGGCGGGGTAGGCCGCTTCCAGGCGCGAATAGGGATGGCTCCACTGGCCGGCCAGCGCCTCCGCGGCGGTGTGCGGCGCATTGACCAGCGGATTGTCAGCCAGGGGCCACTCGCCCCTCGCAACCTTGGCCGCTTCGCCCGCGATGGCGATCATCGCCTCGCAGAAGCGGTCGAGCTCGCCCTTGGGCTCGGATTCGGTCGGCTCCACCATCAGCGTGCCGGCGACCGGGAACGACATGGTCGGCGCATGGAAACCGTAGTCGATCAACCGTTTGGCGATGTCCTCGACACTGATGCCGGCGCTCTCCTTGAGCACGCGGGTGTCGAGGATGCACTCATGGGCAACGCGGTCGCTCCTGCCCTTGTAAAGGAGCGGGAAGTGTGGGGCGAGCCGCGTCGCGACGTAGTTGGCCGAAACGATCGCCGTCTCGGTCGCCTGCTTCAGGCCGGAAGCGCCCATCATGCGGATGTACATCCAGGTGATGGGCAGGATGGAGGCACTCCCGAAAGGTGCGGCGGCCACGGCATGCGCGGAGCCTTCGGTGACATGGCCCGGCAGATAGGGCTTCAGATGCGCCCTGACGCCGATCGGGCCGACACCCGGGCCGCCGCCGCCATGGGGGATGCAGAAGGTCTTGTGCAGGTTCATGTGGCAGACGTCGGCGCCGATGTCGCCCGGGCGGGCGAGGCCGACCAGGGCGTTGAGGTTGGCGCCGTCGAAATAGACCTGGCCGCCATGCTCATGGATGAGGGCGCAGAGATGTCGCGCGCCCTCTTCATAGACGCCATGCGTCGAGGGATAGGTGAACATCAGCGCCGCGAGATTCCTGGAATGCTCGTTGGCCTTGGCCCTCATGTCGTCCATGTCGATATTGCCGTCCTCCAGACAGCGAACGACGACCACGCTCATGCCGGCCATCGCCGCGCTCGCCGGATTGGTGCCGTGCGCGGAGGACGGGATCAGACAGACCGTGCGATGGCCCTCGCCGCGCGAGCGGTGATAGGCGCGGATGGCCAGCAATCCGGCATATTCGCCCTGGCTGCCGGCGTTGGGCTGGAGGCTTACCGCATCGAAGCCGGTAATCTCCGAAAGCCAGCCTTCCAGATCGTCGATCATGGCGCGGTAGCCTGCCGAGTGCGCGGCCGGCGCGAAGGGATGCATGTTGGCGATTTCAGGCCAACTCACAGGCATCATCTCGGCCGCGGCATTGAGCTTCATGGTGCAGGACCCCAGCGGGATCATCGCGCGGTCGAGGGCCAGGTCCTTGTCGGCCAGCCGGCGCAGGAAGCGCATCATCTCGGTTTCCGACTTGTTCTCGTGGAAGACGGGCTGGGTGAGAAACTCCTTGCCGCGCGGCTTGCCGGGCGTGGTGGCGGCGGCCTCCGCGCTTGGCTTGGCCCCAAACAAGGCGGCAATGGCTTCCAGGTCGGTTTCGTCAGAGGTCTCGTCGAAGGCGATGCCGACACGGTCGGCATCGATGACGCGCAGAAGCCGGCCGCCCTTTTCGGCGGCGGCGGCAATCTGCGCGGCCTTTCCCTTCGTCTCCACCGTCACCGTGTCGAAGCGGCTCGTGCCGATCACCGGCAAGCCTGCCGCCTTGAGCCCGGCTGCCAGGCGGCTGGCCAGCGCGTGGATGCGCCCGGCGATTGCCTGAAGGCCGGCGGGGCCGTGCCAGATGGCGTAGGCTGTCGCCATGTTGGCAAGCAGCGCCTGGGCGGTGCAGATGTTGGACGTTGCCTTGTCGCGGCGGATGTGCTGCTCGCGCGTCTGTAGGGCAAGCCTGTAGCCTGGACGGCCCTTGCTGTCGGTCGACTGGCCGACCAGGCGGCCGGGCATCAATCGGGTCAATTTGTCGGCAACCGCGCAGTAGGCGGCGTGCGGGCCTCCAAAGCCCATCGGCACGCCAAAGCGCTGCATTGGACCGACGGCAATGTCGGCGCCGAGCCTTGCCGGCGTGTCGGTCAGTGTCAGGCCGAGCGGGTCGGCGATGAAGACGACCAGAGCGCCGGCCGCGCGCGCCTTGTCGATGGCCGCCTTGTGATCACCATAGACGCCGAAAGTGTCCGGCCAGGAGACGAGCAGGGCGGCTGTGTTGTCGTCGATCGTCTCGCCGTCGATCTCGATGCCGAGCGGCTCGGCGCGGGTGCGCGCCACATCCAACGTCTGCGGGTGCGGCGTGCCGGCGAGAGCCACCCTGGTGCGCTTGTCGCGGTGATGGCGCAATGCGATGCCGATCGCTTCGGCGACCGCTGTCGCTTCGTCGAGCAACGAAGCCGATGCCACAGGCAGGCCGGTCAGTTCCGCAACCAACGTCTGGAAATTGAACAGCATTTCCAGGCGGCCCTGGCTGATCTCCGCCTGGTAGGGCGTATAGGCCGTGTACCAGGCCGGGTTCTCGAACAGGTTGCGCTGGATGACCGGCGGCACGTGCACGCCGTGATATCCGGCGCCGATGAAGCTCTTCAGAACCGTATTCCGGGCCATGGTCACCGACAATTCGGCCAGCGCTTCGGCTTCGCTGGCCGGCGCGGGCAGGGACAGCGGCTGGTCGAGGCGGATCGATCTCGGCACGGCCTGGCTGATTAACGTCTCCACTGAGGGCACGCCGATGACGGCCAGCATGGCTCTCACATCGGCAATGCCGGGTCCGATATGGCGGGCCGAGAAGGGGTAGGGTGCTGCGGTCATGTCAATGCGTCCTGATTTCAGCCGATATGGGCTTTGTAGGCGGCCTCATCCATGAGGCTGGCGAGCTGGCTTTCGTCGGCAAGCTTCATTTTCCATAGCCACCCGGCGCCGGTCGCCGCCGAATTGACCAGCGACGGATCGGACGACAGCGTTGCGTTGGCCTCGGTGATCTCGCCGTCGACCGGCGCGTAGACGTCGGAGGCCGCCTTGACGGATTCGACCACGACGGCGGTGTCGCCCTTGGCGAGCTTCTTGCCTGTTTCGGGCAGTTCGACGAAGACGAGGTCGCCCAGCTGCTCCTGCGCGTAGTCGGTGATCCCGACGGTGGCGATGCCGCCCTCGACGCTGAGCCACTCGTGATCGGCGGTGAAATAGGTCTTTGCCATCTGAAAATTATCCTTTGCGGTAGCGATGCGGGAGGAAGGGCAGGGAAGAAACGTCGACGGGAATCTTCGTTCCGCGCACGTCGGCGAAAACCCGAGTTCCGGGTTTCGCCAAGGGCGTCGGGACATAACCCATGGCGACGGGATGGCCGGCAGACGGGCCGAAACCGCCCGAGGTTACGTGGCCGGCGGGATTGCCGTCGGCGTCAAAGAGCGTGGCGCCGGCGCGCACCGGCTGGCGGGCATCCGGCCTCAGGCCGACGCGCTTCTGAGCGGAGCCGCGCTCGACGGCGGTGCGCAGCGCGTCGGCGCCGATAAACGTGCCGTTCGCGCGGATGTCCTTCGGGATGGCCCACATCAGCGCCGCGCTTGCCGGATCGGTTTGCGCGGTGATGTCCTGGCCGTGCAGGCAGAGGCCGGCTTCCAGCCGCAGGCTGTCACGGGCGGCAAGGCCGATCCACAGCACGCGCTCGTCTTCGAGCAGCTTCGCCACGAGACCGCGCGCGTCTGCCTCAGGCAGGCCGATCTCAAACCCGTCCTCGCCGGTGTAGCCGGACCGGCTCATGAACCAGTTCTTTCGCGGTTCGATGCCATGCATGAACAGCAGCGACCCGGTCTCGATACCGGCGCGCGAAAGTGCCGCCCAGGCCTCGGGACCCTGGATGGCGAGGAAGACCCGGTCGAGCGGTTCGACCTTGACATCGAAGCCGGTCGCAAGCTCGCGCAAATGCTTCTCGTCGGCGATCGCGTTGCCGGCATTCGCGACGACCATGAAGTTGGTATCGCCCAGCCGGGTGACGATCAGATCGTCCAGGATCCCCGCGGCCTCGTTCAGGAAAAATGTCAGCTTCGACTGTGAGATTTCGAGCGCGCCCGCATCGAGCGGACAGGCAAGGTTGAGCAGGGGAATCGCGCCCGGCCCGATGACCTTGAACAGTTTCATGTGCGAGATGTCGAACAGGCCCGCATGTTCGCGGGTGTGAAGATGCTCCTTCATGACGCCGGCCGGGTAGGTCAGCGGCATCGACCAGCCGGCAAAGGCGCCAAAGCGCGCACCGGCAGCTGCGTGGATGTCTTCGAGAGGAAGGTGTTTGGTGTCGCCCGTCATGTGTTCTCCAGAGTCGCACGCAATCGGTCGCGAATGGCGACCAGTCCGTGCCCCTCTGTCTGAAGCCTGAGAGACTCGCGCCCCGTAACTCTGTCGGCAGCGCTTACACCTTCGGCGCGGGGGCAGGCCCCGACTTTCCAGAGTGTCTTTCCCGTCTACGGTTCTTTTGCCTGAGAGATTTCGGGCGATTTCCCCTTCGGCGACAGCTCTCGCTGCTCTCTCCCGCAAACAGGTAGGGCTCGCAAAAGCCCTCGACTCGTCATCCATAGCCCGTCAACGACGGATTGTCACCTGCATGCGACGTGCAAAATAAAATGGCGGCATCGTGCCGATTGCGATCAGATCCCGCCATACCAGTCGTAGCCATTGTCTTCCCAATAACCGCCCCGTCCGCCTCCTAAGGCGGCGAAGCCGTCGACCAGCTCGATCTTGTAGAGATATTTCGGCATCTTGTAGCCGAGCTGGCGCTCGACCCGGACACGCAGCGGCGCGCCGTTCTCGACCGGCAGCGGCTTGCCGTTGACGCCGTAGGCCAGGATCGTCTGCGGGTGGCGGGCGTCGATGAGGTCGATGCTGCCGTAATATTTGATGTCGCCCGAGAGGCTGCGGTCGATCGTGTCCAGGCAATGGAACATGACGTAGCGCGCCTCGGGTTTGACCACCGCCTGGTCGAGGACCAGCGACAGCGGCGTGCCGGTCCATTTGGCGATACAGCTCCAGCCTTCGACACAATCATGGCGGGTGATCTGCGTTCGGCTCGGCATGTTCATGAGCTGCTCGCGGGTCAGCGACAGCGGCTTTTCGACCAGACCCGAAACCTCCAGCCGCCAGTCTGCGAAGTTGTTGGCGAGCAGGGCCTTGTAGGTATCGTCGTCGGGTGACGTCACGCCGTTGGGGCGCATCGGCTGACGGATATCGGCTTCAGTGAACTCCGGCGCCAGCGAATCGCGGCCCGCGAGCAGACGTTGCGCGCGATGTGTGAGATCGTTGGCGTTTTCGAGGAAGCTGCGCAGGCCGTCGCCCACGCCGAGCTGGCTGTCGAAAGCATCGCAGCCGGAAAGCGTGATGCCGGAAAGGCCAAGGCTGGCCGCGGTCAGGAATTTCCTGCGGTTGATCTCGAATTTTGCCATGTCAGGCGCTCCTTTCGGAGGATTTTGCGTGATGGGCCGGCGGATCGGTCCGATACCATCCAGTGACGATCGAGCGCAGTTCGTTGATCGGGCCGGCGGCGACGATCATCAGAATATGGATGGTGAAGAAGGCGACCAGCAGCACCATGACGGTGAAATGGATGGTGCGCGCCGTCTGCCGGCCGCCGAGCAGGTCGTTGAGGAACGGCAGCACCGAATTCATGCTTGGCGACATTGCGAGCCCCGTGAGGATCATCAGCGGCAACAGCACGAACAGCACGCCGCCATAGGCCATTTTCTGCAGCGTGTTGTATTCGCGCGTGTGGTGGAATTTCAGCCTGGCGTGATTGGCGATATCTTGCGGTAGGCGCCTGAGATCGTCCAGGCGAGGGGCGAGGTCACGTCTGATGTGGCCGTTGACCAGGCTGGCGACCAGCCACACAAGCAGCGTCGTCGTCAGTACCCAGGCGAAGAAGAAATGCACGACGCGTGCCGTGCCGAGGTCGTAGTATGACGGGATCGTCGCCCAGGACGGGAAAGCGCGGGGCGTCTCTTGTCCTGCCGGCCCAGACCAGCCGAGCACGCCGGTCGTGTCGAAGCGGTGTCCGAGGATTTCGGTATAGCCGCGCGGCCCGGCATTCGTATTCTCGGCGCCGATAGCGAAGACGGTGTTGTTGTAGTCGAAGCCGGACTGCTTGCCGAGATAGAGCTGCGGGCGGGCGTTGAAGATCTGGAGGCCGGAAAGCAGCATGAAGAAGAGCGAGATGGCCCACAGCCAGTGCGTCAGCCGCGTCCAGGCCGATTGCCGGTAGATCAATGTCGTGGCCTTCGTAGCGTCACTGTCCGCGCTGGCGGCGGGTTGGTTCATGGCAACCGATTCCATCTGGTCTCGCTTCCTGGCCGTTCCATCCGGCGCGGCCGCTGTCTGCATCATTCTCCTCCTGATACGTCGCCAGCCAAGCCGATGTTTCATCGATCACGAAAATATCAGATCGAAGCTCAAGGGCCGCCCAGGCTGACGGCGAGATTGACGGCGGCGGCGACGATGACCGTGTTGAAGAAGAACGACAGGATCGAATGAACAAGCACGACGCGGCGCATATGGGTTGTCGAGATGTTGGTGTCGGCGGTCTGCGCCGTCATGCCGATGACCGTCGAGAAGTACAGAAAATCCCAGCCTTCCGGCCGTTTGTCGCCGGGGAACAGCAAGCCGCCGACCGGGATTTTCTTCTTGGTTCCGGCATCGACCAGGTCGCCGTCCATCCAGTACACATGCGCATAGTGCAATGCCGCCATGGCGTGGATGGTGAACCAGCCGAGGGGAATCGATAGCAGCGCGAAGCCGAGCTCCATCGCGTTCGAACTGCCTTTCTGGTTGATCAACTGGAACAATGCTGTGATGGCAACGCCGACGACGACCAGCGTGACGGCGAAGATGACCAGCACAGGCTGGTCGGTGTCACGCGCATTCTTGCTGAGATAGATGCCGGTGAATTTGGGCATCTGGGCGACCACCAGCGTGACATAGGCGGCAAAAAAGGCGTTGGCGCCGATCGAATAAGCGAGCGGCGCGTGAAGCAGCAACGCCAGCAGAAGCGCAAAGACGCCGACACAAGCCGACACCGCGAACAGCATGTGCCGGTGCATGGGCGTGCTGGAGGGGATTTCGGCGGCCATGATGGTTCCGAATGGCGCTGGGCTTCTACTGCGGTGTGGCGGATTTTAGAGCGCGCCGCAAGATGCGGTCGAGTTCGCCGAGAAACCGCGAGCGGTCTTGCGGTGCGAAGCTGGCATTGTAGCCCTTGCTTTCACCGGTCTCGCGCAAATGCTGCTTCAAGTCGCGCATCGCCACCGCCATGCCGATCGTTTCCGGCGTGAAGGGACGTCCGGTCGGCCCCAATACATGGGCCCCGAGCGCCACCGTGCGTGCGGCCAGTGGAATGTCTGCGGTCACCACGATGTCGTTGGGTTTTGCGTTTTCGACGATCCAGTCGTCGGCGGCGTCGGCACCCTTGGACACGACGACATTGCGGATCATGGGGTCGCGGGAGGGGCGCAGGCCGCCATTGGAAACATAGGTGACGACGACGCCGTGGCGCTCGGCAACTTTTTCGACTTCGGCTTTGACCGGGCAAGCGTCTGCGTCGACGAGGATGGCGGGTGCGGGCATTGTCTCTCCAAATGAGCATGGGGCCGGCAACCCGTCCGGCCCCATGCCTCAAATCTCATGGTCGTCAGGCCGGAAGCGCTCCCGACCTCTTGGCGGTCCAGGTGGCGATATAGTCCATCAGGCCGGGGTTGAGGCAGTCATAAGGTTCGAGGCCGATCGATTTCAGTTGGCCGCGAATGCCGTCCATGCGGCTCGGGTCGACACCGGATTCGATGATCGAGGAGACAAAGGCGGTAAAGCCCGGCGGCGACCAGCCATCCTCCTCGAAGCGCTCGGGATGGATGAAGGACAGGCCCTTGAACGGATGGTCGCGCTCGACGGGTCCATACATGTGGACGCCGCAGCCGGTGCAGGCATGGCGCTGGATCAACGCGCTCGGGTCCACCACCTTCAGCTTGTCGCCGTTCTCGGCGACGGTGACGTCGCCGGTACCGGCTACCGCCACCACCGAGAACACCGCCCCTTCGGGCTTCCAGCATTTGGTGCAGCCGCAAGCGTGGTTGTGGGCGATCTGGCCCTTGACCTTCACCTTGACCGGATTGCTGGTACAGGCGCAGACCAGCGTGCCGCCGGTAAAGCTCGCACTCTCCCTGGGCAGACCATTGTCGATTTTCGGATGCAGTTTTTCCGCCATGCTTTTCTCCTCCCATTTTTGGCCACAGAGGTCGCGGGCCCGTTGCCCGCGGCGTGTGGCCGCCCTCAGTAAACCACGACACTCCTGATCGACTTGCCCTCATGCATGAGGTCGAACCCCTTGTTGATGTCCTCGAGCTTGAGCGTGTGGGTGATCATCGGGTCGATCTCGATCTTGCCGTCCATGTACCAGTCGACGATCCTGGGCACGTCGGTGCGGCCGCGCGCGCCGCCGAAGGCGGTGCCCATCCAGGTCCGCCCGGTGACCAGCTGGAAGGGCCGCGTCGAGATCTCCTGGCCGGCGCCCGCCACACCGATGACCACCGACTTGCCCCAGCCGCGATGCGAAGCCTCCAGCGCCTGGCGCATCACCTTGGTGTTGCCGGTGCAGTCGAACGTGTAGTCGGCGCCGCCGATCTGGTCGGCGCCGCGCTTGGTCATGTTGACGAGATGGGGAACGATGTCGCCGTCGATCTCCTTCGGATTGACGAAATGCGTCATGCCGAAGCGCTCGCCCCAGGCTCGTCTGTCGTTGTTGAGATCGACGCCGATGATCATGTCGGCGCCGGCAAGTTTTAGGCCCTGGATGACGTTCAGCCCGATGCCGCCGAGGCCGAAGACCACCGCGGTCGCGCCTTGCTCGACCTTGGCGGTGTTGATGACCGCGCCCACGCCGGTGGTCACCCCGCAGCCGATGTAGCAGATCTTGTCGAAGGGCGCGTCGGGATTGACTTTGGCAACGGCGATCTCCGGCAGCACGGTGAAATTGGAGAAGGTCGAGCAGCCCATATAGTGAAACAATTTTTCGCCCCCGATCGAGAAGCGCGAGGTGCCGTCAGGCATCAGGCCCTGGCCCTGCGTGGCGCGGATGGCGGTGCACAGATTGGTCTTGCGCGACAAACACGACGGGCACTGCTGGCATTCGGGCGTATAGAGCGGGATCACATGGTCGCCCTTTTTGACCGAGGTGACGCCCTTGCCGACATCGACCACCACGCCGGCGCCCTCATGGCCGAGGATGGCCGGGAACAGGCCCTCGGGATCGGCGCCCGACAGCGTGAACTCGTCGGTGTGGCAGATGCCGGTCGCCTTGATCTCGACCAGCACCTCGCCCTCGCGCGGACCGTCAAGGTCGACCTCCATGATCTCAAGCGGCTTTCCGGCGGCAACGGCAACGGCGGCGCGGGTTTTCATCTGGCAATCCTCCAACGCGATTTTGCGCTCAGGCTTTCAGGTTTTGGCCTGCTCATCAACCGCCAGATGAGACGAAATATCGGCTTTCTTGACGCAGGTAGCACACCCTTGACCGCAGGCGTTCGCGCCACGCACACGGTACTTGAGACATGGTGACATAATCCATAGAACTGGACCGTCCGCCGGAGGGGAATTTGCCCGCATGTTCACCAAAATCCTGATCGCCAACCGTGGCGAGATAGCCTGCCGCGTCATCAAGACCGCGCGCAAGATGGGCATCGCCACGGTCGCTGTCTATTCCGACGCCGATCGCGATGCCGTGCATGTCGAGATGGCCGACGAGGCGGTGCATATCGGACCGTCGCCAGCCGCGCAGAGCTATCTCGTGCCCGAGAAAATCATCGCGGCGTGCAAGGCGACCGGCGCTCAGGCCGTGCATCCCGGCTATGGCTTCCTGTCCGAGCGCGCATCCTTCTGCGAGGCGCTGGAGAAGGAGGGCATCGTCTTCATCGGGCCGAAGCCGAAGGCCATCAAGGCGATGGGCGACAAAATCGAATCGAAGAAATTCGCCAACGCCGCCAATGTTTCGACGGTTCCCGGCTGGCTCGGCGTCATCGAGAACGCCGACCACGCGGAGAAGATCGCCGGAGAGATCGGCTATCCCGTGATGATCAAGGCCTCGGCCGGCGGCGGCGGCAAGGGCATGCGCATCGCTTGGAACCAGGCCGAGGTGCGCGACGGCTTCGACCGCGCGCGCTCGGAGGCCAAGAGCTCGTTCGGCGACGACCGCGTCTTCATCGAGAAGTTCATCGTCGATCCACGCCACATCGAGATCCAGGTGCTGGCCGACGCGCATGGCAACGCGCTCTATCTCGGCGAGCGCGAATGCTCGATCCAGCGCCGCAACCAGAAGGTGGCCGAGGAGGCGCCATCGCCTTTCCTCGATGCCAGGACGCGCAAGGCCATGGGCGAGCAGTCGGTGGCGCTGGCCAGGGCCGTCGACTACCAGAGCGCCGGCACGGTGGAATTCATCGTCGACGCTGAGAAAAACTTCTATTTCCTTGAAATGAATACACGATTGCAGGTCGAGCATCCGGTGACCGAGCTTGTCACCGGTATCGATCTGGTCGAGCAGATGATCCGTGTGGCCGCCGGCGAGAAGCTCGCCTTGAAGCAAAGCGACGTGAAACTGAATGGCTGGGCGGTGGAGAGCCGGCTCTATGCCGAGGATCCGTATCGCAATTTCCTGCCGTCGATCGGCCGCCTGACGCGCTATCGACCGCCGCAGGAAGGGCAAGTCGGCGACGTCATCATCCGCAACGACACCGGCGTCACCGAGGGATCGGAGATTTCGATGTTCTACGACCCGATGATTGCCAAGCTGTGCACCTGGGCGCCGACCCGGCTGGAGGCAATCGACGCGATGTCCGAAGCGTTGGACAGTTTTGTCGTCGACGGCATCGAGCACAACATCCCTTTTCTGGCGGCGCTCATGCAGCATCCGCGCTGGCGGGAAGGGCGGATTTCGACCGGATTCATCGCGGAGGAATATCCCGACGGCTTTGCGCCGATCCTGCCCGACCATGACGACAAGGCCGTGTTGGCGGCGGTCGCCACCGTGGTCGAACTGCTGCGCCGCGACCGACTCGACCGGCTGGGCGGGCGCTTGGCGCCGCATTCGGGGGCACTCAAGCGTGACTGGGTGGTGAAAATTGGCAAGGACTATCTGTCCGCGTCCATCCTGGAGGGCATGATCTCCATTCCGATGGAAGTCGACTTGTCCATCGAGGGCGGCAAGCCGCTGACGGTTTCGTCGGCCTGGCGGCCGGGCGAACTGGTCTGGCGCGGCAGCGTCGGCGGGCACGAAATGGTGGCGCAACTGCGCCCCGCGCCAAACGGCCTTCGCATCGCCTGGAAAGGGCTTTCGGTGACGGCGCGCGCCATGCTGCCGCGCATTGCCGTGCTGGAAAGGCTGATGCCGGAAAAGCTGGCGCCCGACACGTCCAACCTGCTGCTATGTCCCATGCCCGGCCTCGTCGTTTCGATCGCCGTCGCCGAAGGCCAGGAGGTCAAGGCCGGCGAGACTCTGGCCGTCGTCGAGGCGATGAAGATGGAGAACGTGCTGCGCGCCGAGCGCGATCTCGTGGTGGCGAAACTCAACGTCAAGCCGGGCGACAGCCTGGCCGTCGACGCGGTGATCATGGAATTCGCCTGAAGCGAGGGCGGGCGGAAGCCTGTGGCCGATGTTCGTTTGTGCTGGACTGGCATCGCCCGGTGCCGGACAATACATCTTGATCGACTCAAGTCCTTCGGGAAACGCGAAAAACCATGGCGGATGACAGACTTCCACGCGACCCCTTGCTGCGCGAAGCGGCAGTGAAGGCGGCGGCGCCAGAAGCGCCGGCGCGTCCTTTCGTGCATCTTCGCGTCCACTCGGCCTATTCGCTGCTGGAAGGCGCGCTCCAACTCGGCAAGATCGTCGGCCATGCGGTCAAGGACGAGTGTCCGGCAATCGCGGTCACCGACACCAACAATCTGTTCGGCGCGCTCGAATTCGCGCAGAAGGCGGTGAAGGACGGCATCCAGCCGATCATCGGCTGCCAGATCGCGCTCGCCTTTTCCGGCGAGAATGTCGACGGCCAGCGCGACCGCCGGCGGCAGGGGCCCGAGATGCGGCCAGTCGTGCTTATCGCGGCGACCGAGGCCGGCTATTCCAATCTGGTCAGGCTGGTGAGCCGCGTCTATCTGGAGACGCCGCCCGGCGAGGCGGTGCATCTGACCAGCGAGATGCTGGAGGGCCAGACCGACGGGTTGATCTGCCTCAGCGGCGGTCCCCGCGGCCCTATCGGCGCGGCTCTGAAGGAGGATCGACGCGATCTCGCGGAGACCCGGCTGTCGACCCTGAAAGCCCTGTTCGGCGATCGGCTCTATGTCGAACTGGAACGAGTTTCCGGTTACGACCGGCTGATAGAACATTCCACGATCGATCTCGCCTATGCCCACGAACTACCGCTCGTCGCCACCAACGAGGCGTTCTTCTCCTCGCGCGACGATTATGACGCGCATGATGCGCTGATCGCCATAGCGGAGGGCTCGGTCGTCGCCGTGGACAATCGCCGCCGGCTTTCACCGGATAACTTCCTGCGTAGCCAGGCTGAGATGGCAGCGTTGTTCGCCGATCTGCCGGAAGCGATCGACAACACGGTCGAGATCGCGTTGCGCTGCTCCTACTATCCGAAAACCCGCAGCCCGATCCTGCCGCGCTTTACCGGCGGCGACGCGTCGGACAAGGACGCAGCCGAGAAGGCCGAGGCCGCCGAACTTGCCCGCCAGGCGCGTGAAGGGCTGGAGGCCCGGCTTGCCGCGCACGGACCGACGCCGGGCTATACGGTCGAGCAATACCGCGAGAGGCTCGAGTTCGAGCTCGGCATCATCGAGAAGATGAAATTCCCAGGCTACTTCCTGATCGTTGCCGACTTCATCAAATGGGCCAAGTCGCAAGGCATTCCAGTCGGGCCGGGGCGCGGCTCGGGTGCGGGCTCGCTGGTCGCCTATTCCACCACCATCACCGACATCGATCCGCTGCGTTTCTCGCTGCTGTTCGAGCGCTTCCTCAATCCGGACCGCGTGTCGATGCCCGATTTCGACATCGACTTCTGCCAGGACCGCCGCGAAGAGGTGATCCGCTATGTCCAGCAGAAATATGGACGCGACCAGGTCGGCCAGATCATCACCTTTGGAACGCTGCAAGCCCGCGCCGTGCTGCGCGACGTCGGTCGCGTGCTGCAAATGCCTTACGGCCAGGTCGACAAGCTGTCCAAGATGGTGCCGCAGAACCCGGCCAATCCGGTAAAACTGGCGGACGCCATCGCCAACGAGCCGCGTTTTGCCGAGGAGGCCGAAAAGGAGCCGATCGTCCAGACGCTGCTCGACATGGCACAGAAGCTGGAAGGGCTTTATCGCCATGCGTCGACGCACGCCGCCGGCATCGTCATCGGCGACCGGCCGCTGTCGGAGCTGGTGCCGATGTACCGCGATCCTCGTTCGGACATGCCGGTCACCCAGTTCAACATGAAATATGTCGAGCAGGCCGGGCTGGTGAAGTTCGACTTTCTCGGCCTGAAGACGCTGACGGTGCTGGAGACGGCGGTGAAGCTGATACGCCGCCGCGGCATCGACATCGATCTTGCGACGATACCGCTCGACGACCCCGAGACCTACGCCATGCTGTCGCGCGGCGAAGTGGTCGGCGTGTTCCAGGTGGAAAGTGCCGGCATGCGCAAGGCGCTGATCGGCATGCGGCCCGACTGCATCGAGGACATCATCGCGCTGGTGGCGCTGTACCGGCCGGGGCCGATGGAGAACATCCCGACCTACAACGCCAGGAAGCACGGCGAGGAGGAGATGGCGTCGATCCATCCCAAGATCGACCATCTGGTGAAGGAGACGCAAGGCGTCATCGTCTACCAGGAACAGGTGATGCAGATCGCGCAGGAATTGTCCGGCTATTCGCTGGGCGAAGCCGATCTTTTGCGCCGCGCCATGGGCAAGAAGATCCGCGCGGAGATGGACAAGCAGCGTGAGCGCTTCGTCTCGGGCGCGGTCGAGCGCGGCGTGGCCAAGCCGCAGGCCGACTTCATCTTCGACCTGCTAGCCAAGTTCGCCGACTACGGTTTCAACAAATCGCACGCGGCCGCATACGCCGTCGTCTCCTACCAGACCGCCTATCTCAAGGCGCATTATCCGGTCGAGTTCCTGGCGGCGTCGATGACGCTCGACATGGGAAACACCGACAAGCTCGCGGATTTCCGCCAGGATGCGCTGCGCCTCGGCATCGAGGTGGTGGCACCGTCGGTGATATCAAGCTTTCGTCCCTTCGAGGTCGGCGAGAACCGCATCTACTATTCGATGGCCGCGCTCAAGGGAGTCGGCGACGCGGCGGTGGAGCATATCGTCGCCATGCGCGGCGAGAAGCCGTTCAAGAGCCTGGCCGATTTCTGCGAGAGGGTCGATCCGAAAATCGTCGGCAAGCGCGTCTTCGAAAGCCTGATCATGGCCGGAGCGCTAGACTGTTTCGGCCATGACCGCGCCGCGATGATGGCTGGCGTCGAGCGGATGATGGGGCTGGCGTCACTGGCGCAGCAGAACGCCGTCTCAGGCCAGGCCGACATTTTCGGCGCGTCTCTAGGGGCACAGTCGCAGGCGCTCAACTTGCCCGTGACCGAACCGTGGCTCGCCGCCGACCGCCTGCACCGCGAATTCCAGGTGGTCGGTTTCTATCTCTCCGCCCATCCGCTGGACGAGTACAAGGCGGCGCTGCAGAAGATGCGGGTGCAGAACTGGGCGGAGTTTTCGGCCGCGGTCAAGCGCGGTGCCACCGCAGGGCGCCTCGCCGGCACCGTGACCACCAAGCAGGAGCGCAAGACGCGGACCGGCAACAAGATGGGCGTGGTGCAGTTCTCGGACACGTCCGGCCAGTATGAGGCGGTACTGTTTTCCGAAGGATTGGCGCAGTATCGCGACATGCTGGAGCCGGGCCGCTCCGTGGTCATCACCGTGGCGGCGGAGGACAGGCCGGAGGGCGTCAACCTGCGCATCCAGACCGTGCAGTCGCTTGAGGACGAGGCCAGCCGCATCCAGAAGGCGCTGCGCATCTTCGTCAGAAACGATGCGCCTGCCTCGATCATTCAGTCGCAGCTTACCCAGCGCGGTGAAAGTCAGGTGAGCATCATCGTTATCAAGGAAGAAGCGCAGGGCGAGGTGGAGATTGCCCTGCAGGGGGGCTACCGCGTCTCGCCGCAAATCGCCTCGGCGATGCGCGCCGTGCCAGGCGTGGTCGAAGTGGAGCTGGTGTGATCGCCCCTTCAGGGGACTGGTGGCAATCCGCCGGGCGGCATCCGCCGCTCAAGTCACCGCAATTGCCATGAAGACGAAAGACAGCGACGGATTGCAGGACCGTTCCACAATGGCGCGGCTGCGCGACACGCTGCGCAAGCTCTACCACGGCCGCACGCCGGCGGCTTTTCGTTTTCAGCTGGTTGCGGTCATCATCGACCTTGCCATCATTGCCTTCTTCATCGCTACGCCCGTCATCCAGCAGTCGGCCTCATTCCTGTGGCTCGACTATACGGTGGCGGCTCTGGTCGCCGCCGACCTGGTTGCCAGGCTGCTTGCCTCGAACGACATGCTGCGGCTGATGAAGCAGCCGACCTCCTGGGTGGACATTTTCATCCTTTTGACGCTGCTGATGCCGACCGCGCTCGCCAATCTCGGCTTTCTGCGCATTCTGCGGCTGTGGTCGCTGTCGCGCAGCGGTTCGCTCTGGCGGCATTTCGAGATGCAGGGCCTGCGGCCCTGGCGCGAAGCGAGCCACGCGGTGATCAATCTCTTGACGTTCCTCTTCGTGATCACCGGTTTCGTCTACACGTTCTTCTTCCGCAGCGGAGCGGGGCTGGAAAGCTACATCGACGCGCTTTACTTCACCGTCGCGACGGTGACCACGACCGGGTTCGGCGACATCGTGCTGCCGGGAATGGCGGGGAAACTGACGGCGATCGTGACCATGATCATCGGCATATCGCTGTTCGTCAGGCTGGCGCAGGCGATCTTCCGACCGGCCAAGGTGTTCTTTCCCTGTCCGCAATGCGGCCTGCAACGGCACGAGCCGGACGCCGTTCACTGCAAGGCCTGCGGCCACCTCCTCAACATACCCGACAGCGGTGATTGAGGGGCGATTGAGGCGCGCTACGATGCCGCCGCTTGCGCCGGCTTTGGCTGCCGGCGCTGCAGGTTGAGCATATTGCCCATCAGGATCAGCAATGCCCCGCCTGCGGTGAAGGCGTCGATCTGCTCCTGGTAGAGCAGCCAGCCGATCAATGCCGACAGCGGCACGCGCAGGAAATCCATCGGCGAAATGACGGTGGCATCGGCGTAGCTCAGCGCCCAGGCCATGCAGAAATGCGACGACATGCCGGTGAAGGCGATCAGCAGAATCCACGGCCACAGCTCGAGCGACGGGTTGCGCCATTCGTAGAGCGCCGGGACCAGGCCGAGCACCGACTGGATGATCAACATCCAGAAGATGATTCGCACAACGCTGTCGGTCCGCGTCAGCGACTTGACCAGGACCAGCGAGATGCCGAAGCACATTGCCGCGCCCAGCACGACCAGATGTCCCGGATCGACCGAGCCGACGCCTGGGCGCACGATGATCACGACACCGATCAGCCCGAGCGCCACGGCGCCGAGCTTCGGCCGGGTGAGCCTTTCGCCGAGAAAGGTGACCGCAAGGATCGCCGTCCAGATCGGCGTCGTGAATTCGATCGAGATCAGCACCGCCAAAGGGATCAGCGTCAGGGCGTAGAGCCACGCCGCCTGGCCGGTATAGTGAACCACGTTGCGCGTGACATGGGCGAGGGGGCGCCCAGTGCGCATGGCGGCAAAGCCGCCATTTTGCATGACCAGCGGCAGCAGGATGAAAAAGCCGATCACCGAGCGCAGCTCCAGCACCTGGAAAACGTTGAGCTCGGCCGTGGTGGCGCGGCCCGCGACCGACATCGCCAGGAACGAGGCGATCGACAGCGCCATCCAGAACGCGGCCTTGGGGATGGAAGGGGTGGGTGCCATTTCCGCTATGTCGCAGGCCGTGGCTTTTGCCGCAACCGCTAGCAGCCGCATTCTTCTGGGCCAGCCGGATGTTGCAAAACAGTCATGTTGAAGGCGGAACCTGGCACGGCAGGGGGCGTTGAGTTCCGAACATCGGAAGTGCTTCGCAGGTGCCTTTCAATGTCGATAGGAGAATTTCGATGAGATCATTTGCGCAATTTGCGCTTGCTGGCTGCCTGTTGGTCACGGCAGGCGCGGCACGTGCCGACGAGTCCAGATTTCTCCAGTCGTTCAAGGGCAATTTCACCGGCAAGGGCATCGTCAAGGTGACTACCGACGCGCCGACGGTGAATGTGTCCTGCACGTTCAGGTCAAACGCGACGTCGACCTCATTGTCGCTCGATGGCAATTGCCGAGGGCTTATCGTGGTGACGCGCGCCATCAGCGCGGACCTGAGGACTGCCGGAGCGAAATATAGCGGCACTTATGTCGGGTCTCGTACCGGGCCTGCGCAATTGAACGGCACCCGTTCGGGCAACGCGATCAATCTCGGCATCCGTTGGGCCAAGGAGGTCAATGGTGACCGAAAGGCGCAGATGAAGGTCGAGAAACGAGGCGAGAACGGCATGCGGCTGACGGTGATCGACACTGATCCGAAAACCGGCAAGAGCATGGTGACAAGCAGGATCGATCTGCAGCGCACCTAAATCTCGACAGCTGATATCCATTATCAGTCTTCCAGCGGCTCTGGCGGGTGGGTGTCGCGGCCTTTGCCGAACGTATAGCCGGTTTCCACCGCCTTGCGGCCGAACTTGTCGCGCAGCGCGTCGATGGCGCCTTCGGCCATGGCCCGCTTGCGCGACCGGATATCGACCAGATCGGGCGGATCGGCCTTGTCATCGGCGGAAAGATCGCTGACGCCGATGCCGAGCAGCCGGTATTTGGTGCCGTCGGTTTCCTTGCGCAGCAGCTCGACCCCGGTCGAAAAGATACGGTCGGCGAGCCGGGTCGGGTCGCCGAGCTGGCGGTTGCGGGTGCGGATCTTGAAATCCTGCGTCTTCAGCTTGAGCACCACCGTGCGCCCGGCGATGCCGGATTTCTTCAGCCGCGCCGAGACCTTTTCCGAAAGGCCCCGCAGCACCGAGACCAGCTCGTCCAGCGAAGCGATATCGGTGTCGAAAGTGGTTTCGGCCGATACGCTCTTGGCGTCCTGGTCGGGATCGACGCGGCGGACGTCCTCGCCGCGCGAGAGCCGGTAAAGCCGGTCGCCCATCACGCCATAGCGGCGCATGAGGTCGCCACGGTCCATCTTCTGGAGCTGGCCGATGGTGCGGATGCCGTCCTGCTCGAGCGTGGCGTTGAATGCCTTGCCGACCCCCCAGATCATGCTCACCGGCTGTGCGGCGAGGAAACCCACGGCTTCCGCTTCGCCGATGACCGAGAAGCCGCGCGGTTTGCGGAAATCCGACGCCACCTTAGCCAGGAACTTGCAGTAGGACAGACCTGACGAAACGGTGATGCCGATCTCCTTCTCGACGGCCAGCGCGAAACGGGCCAGCACCACCGCCGGCGGCAGGCCGTGCAGCCGTTCGGTTCCGGCAAGGTCGAGAAACGCCTCGTCGATCGAGAGCGGCTCGACCAGCGGCGTCAGCGCCTGCATCATCGCGCGCACCTCGCGCCCGACGACCACGTATTTTTCCATATTGGGCGGGATAACCACCGCTTCGGGGCAAGCCTCGAGCGCCTTGAACATGGGCATGGCGGAACGCACGCCCCTTATCCGGGCGATGTAGCAGGCGGTGGAGACGACGCCGCGCTTGCCGCCGCCGATGATCAGCGGCTTGTCCTTCAGCGCCGGGTTGTCGCGTTTTTCGATTGCCGCATAGAAAGCGTCGCAGTCGATATGGGCCAGATGCAGCCGGTACAGCTCGGGATGACGGGCAAGCCTGGGGCTGCCGCATCGCTCGCAGCGCCTGGCGTCGCTGCGCTGAAAGGCCAGGCAGTCGCGGCAGAAACCGTGATCAGGATTATTGACAGGAGCCGCCATCGCTGCGAACATAAAGAGAACAAACACAATGGTACGACAGTGCAAGGCTAGCGACAAGCTTGGCCTGGGGAGAACGCATGAGCACGACCATAGTGCCGCTGGCGCCTGAGCTCTGGCCTGAATTCGAAGATCTCTTCGGCAAGCAGGGCGCCTGCTACGGCTGCTGGTGCACGCATTTCCGGCTGGCGCCGGCGGCTCGTCGCGAAAGCAGCCGCGAACGCAACAAAGACCACATCAGGGCGCGCATCGAAGCAGGCCCGCCACCGGGCATGCTGGCGTTCGAGGACGGCAAGGCAGTCGGCTGGATGCAGATCGGGCCGCGCGCCGACGTGCCCGAGTGGAACAACCGGGGCCGGGGCTCGGCTCCGGTCGATCCCGCGGACGCATCGGATCCGAGCGTCTGGGCAATTTCCTGTTTCTTCATCCGCGCCAAGGCACGGGGCCGGGGCATCAGCCATCGCCTGGTCGAAGGCGGCATCGATTTCGCCCGCAGGAACGGCGCGCGAATGGTGGAAGCCTGCCCGATAGACCTGTCGAAGGATTCACGCTCCATCGGGCTGTTCGTGGGCTCGTCGCGCGTGTTCGAGAAGGCCGGGTTCGAGCGGCTCCTGGAACGCAAGGCGGGCCGGCCGTTGATGCGGCTGGTGCTGGAGCCGAGCGCCTGAACTTCGCCGTCTTGCAGTTGTGACGGTCTTTCCCTACCAGAAGTAGGAGACGATTTTGCCTTTTCGACCAAACGGAGAATTCTACGTGAACCGGATGTTGCCAATCGCCTTTACCGCGCTTCTGCTCAGCGCGCCCGCTTTCGGCCAGAGCGTCGACAGCCAGGGTGCGAAGCAGCTATCCGAGAACCTGTCCCGCTATGTCGGCAAACAGGCCCTCGACAAGGGCATCCTGAAGGTCTCGGTCGAAGGCGGCGCCTACAAGATCATGTTCGATTTCAAGGCGCTCGCCGGCACCTTGCCCGACCAGAAGCTGTTGAAATTCGACTTTGCGCCCTACGCCCTGCTGGTCAAGCCGCGCAGCGACGGGACCTGGGATGTCTCGATGGATCTTTCGCACAGCGCCTCCTTCGAGTTCAACGGGCCACAGGGGCTGCAGAGCACGCAATTTTCTATCAAGGACGGTAAGGGTTCCGGTGTCTACGACCCCAATCTGGCGGCCTTTACCAGCGGCACCAGTTCGATGGCGGGCATGACGATGGTGTCGCAAGATGCCAAGCAGCACATGGAAGTCAGCGCCGACGGCGGCACCGCGACCATGGCCGCCACCAAGGCTGCCAATGGCGGGGTCGATTTCGCGTTGTCGCAAAAAGTGTCGAACTTTGTCGAGGCGATCAAATTCGACGATCCCGAAAGCGGACTGAAATTCCCGGTCACCGTCAAATCACCGGAACTGTCGGTGGATGCCAAAGGCAAGGGCGTGCAGACCAAGCCGCTGCTCGATCTCCTGGCATTTGCCGTCGCCAATGAGAATGAAGCCACGCTGAAAGCCAACCAGGCGCAGCTCAAATCGCTTCTGCTCGCCGCGCTTCCTGTGTGGGAGCGCATCGACGGGACATACGGGTTCAAGAATTTCGCGGTCGAGAGCCCGGTCGGCACGTTCGGCGCGGCGCAGCTCAGCACCGCCTTCGGAATGGATGGCGTCGCCCACAGCGGTACGCTCGGCTACGGGATCAAGGCGTCGGGGTTGACCGTGCCGCAGCAGCTTCTGCCGAGCTGGAGCATGGCGCTGCTGCCGACCGATATCGACCTGAACTTCGGCGGCGCCAATATCGATCTCGACAGCATGGCGAAGAAGGCAATCGAAGCCTTTGATCTTAACAAGAACCCGCCGCTGTCGGCCGAATTCGGAGAGCAGCTCAAAACCGACTTCATGGCCAAGACGCCGAAGGTCGTCATTGGCCATAGCACCATCAAGAACAAGGATACCGAAATTGCCTTGGAAGGCGAAATGACTTTTCCTGGCGAGAAGCCGGAAGCCAATGTGACGGTGGACGTGGCCGGCTTCGACAAGATCGTCGAGGGCTTGCAGGAAGCGGCGAAATCGGAACCGGAGGTGGCGCAGTACGTGCCTGTGGCCCTGATGGTGAAAGGGTTCGGCAAGACCTTGACGGACGGCCGCATGGAATGGGTCGTCAACGCCAAGCCGGACGGTTCGGTCATTGTCAATGGCGTCATGCTGAAGCCGGCCGATCCTGCCGAGGACGACAGCATTGACGATGGCGGCGACGAGACGGACCAGGCGGATCCGACACCGTAGCCACTCGGCTCACCAAAGCGCGTCGCCTTCGAACGGATTGGCGCGACGCGCCTCAAGCCTTCGTTTTATGCTTGTCGCTCAAACCGGGCGACAAGAGTCAGACTTCGCTCGACCTGGCGATCGGGGCGCCGCCTTGGGATCGTCACTCATATGGAATGCTCGTGGTTATCGTCGCCCAGCGGCAGCGCGCGCAACGCCTTGCCGACGGAGGCCGGTGGCGTGCCGGTTTCCTCAGCAAAACGCAGCAATGTGGGTTCGTGGGCGAGAACGAACTGCAGCACACCGGCCAGAAATCCCGGCTCGCCGGCAGCTTTGCGGATCGAATGCGCCTCGATGCCGGTGATCGCCAGGAAGCGAGGCAGCAGTTCGGGATCAGAGGCGACGAAGGCCAGAGCCTTCACGGCAATGGTTTCGGCCTCTTCGCGCATTGACGCTGCGTTTGCCATCACTACCTTTCAGGGTATGCGGAATGTGAGTCTCTTCCGCAGTAATGGCAAGCGTCGCTTGCGGCAAGTCGTTACCTCTTCAGTGCGGGACCCGAGGTGGAAACGGAGCAGCTTTTCTCGCCGCAGGTTTCCGTTTCGTCAATCATATTGCCGTAGAGTCGACCAGGGTTTGGTGCGTCCCGGAAGGGCGCATAACGGCCGCGTTCGAGCGAAACAGCGGCCGGGACGGGATATCGATGCCTAAGAAGGTCATGATCGTCGAGGACAATGAGCTCAACATGAAGCTCTTTCGGGACCTCATCGAAGCAAGCGGTTACGAGACAGTTCGCACCCGCAACGGTCTGGAAGCGCTCGATCTGGCGCGTCAGCACCGGCCGGATCTCATTTTGATGGACATCCAGTTGCCTGAAGTGTCTGGGCTGGAGGTGACGAAATGGCTGAAGGAAGACGACGACCTGCACGTCATCCCGGTCATTGCCGTCACCGCCTTCGCGATGAAGGGCGACGAGGAGCGCATCCGCCAGGGCGGCTGCGAGGCTTATATCTCCAAGCCGATCTCGGTGCCGCGCTTCATCGAAACCATCAAGTCTTACCTGGGTGATTCCTGATGCACCTTGCCGCCAAAGCCGGAGCCTTGTGAAATGACCGCTCGGATTCTCGTCGTCGACGACATCCCTGCCAATGTCAGGCTGCTGGAGGTTCGGCTGCTGGCCGAATATTTCGAGGTGTTGACCGCCACCAACGGCCCGGATGCGATCGAGACCTGCGAGAACGGCAAGGTCGACGTCGTGCTGCTCGACGTCATGATGCCGGACATGGACGGCTTCGAGGTCTGCCGCCGCCTGAAGAGCGATCCGGCGACGTCGCATATTCCAGTGGTAATGATCACCGCACTCGACCAGGTTTCCGACAGGGTGCGCGGGCTTGAGGTCGGCGCCGACGATTTCCTGACCAAACCCGTCAACGACCTGCAACTGATGACGCGCGTCAAGAGCCTCGTCAGGCTGAAGTCGCTGACCGACGAGTTGCGGCTGCGCGCTTCGACCACGCGCAACATCGGCATCGAAGAGTTGCTCAGCCGCAATTTCGCCTCCGAGGACACGACGCCGAAAGTGCTTCTGATCGATGAGCGCAAATCGTCGATCGAGCGCGTCCAGAAGATGCTGCGCGACTGTGCTGACCTGGATGTCGCCAGCGATCCGCATGCCGGCTTCTTCCAGGCGGCGGAGACGCCCTATGAATGCGTGATGATCTCGACGAGCTTCGCCGATTTCGATCCGCTTCGGCTCTGCTCGCAACTGCGCTCGCTCGATCGCACACGCTTCCTGCCGATCATCCTGCTGGCGGAGGAGGGCGAGGAGGAGCGCATCATCCGTGGTCTCGAACTCGGCATCAACGACTATCTGATGCGGCCTATCGACCAGCAGGAACTGACGGCGCGGTTGCGCACCCAGGTGCGCCGCAAGCGCTACAACGACCAATTGCGCGCCAGCGTGACGCAGACGATCGAAATGGCGGTGACCGACGGGCTGACCGGGCTGCACAACCGCCGCTATCTCGACAGCCATCTCCAGACGCTGTTCGACCGCGCCGTGGCGCGGCGTCGGCCGCTGTCGGTGATGATCACCGACCTCGATCGCTTCAAGTCGATTAACGACACGCACGGCCATGACGGTGGCGACGAGGTGCTGCGGGAATTCGCGCGGCGGCTGCGCAAGAACGTGCGCGGCATCGATCTGGCCTGCCGGTTCGGCGGTGAGGAGTTCGTAGTGGTCATGCCTGACACCGATGGAGCGATCGCCGAAAAGGTGGCCGAACGCATCCGCGCCGAAATCGCCCAGATGCCGTTCGTCATCGGGCCTGACGGCAAGGCCATCGAGGTCACCGTCAGCGTCGGCGTGTCGTCGGTGCTGAAGGGGGTGGATACGGTGGCGGCGCTGATGAAACGCGCCGATCTGGCGCTCTATGAAGCCAAGAGCGGTGGCCGCAACCGCGTCGTCGCCAAGGCTGCCTGACGGACCGGGTAAGAGTATCCGTCAATCCGGCAAGGTTACCCATTTACCTTAATCCAAGCGATTCACGAGGCTTGGTTAAGAAACTGTTGATTTTCATAAGCTCTTGCGCAAATGTGCGGCCACAGACAGAGCGACGCCGGCACGAGGACAGACAGCCGGGTCGATCAAAAAATACCCCATGATGCTCAGGTCCGCCGCATCTCCTGGGTCCGTGGGGTCGGCCGGCCGGCGCTGGCACATAGTGGCCTCCTCGTACCGCTGCCAAACGCCGACCGGCCCCCTTTCAAAATAGCATCAGGATTCTGCGCCAAGCTCCGGATATGAGGAGCTTTTTGCGCACAGGATATCGACAGCATTTGGACTGTAAAAGGCGAGCCACGATGTGAAGAGCTGCGGCGCACGCTCTCTTGCCATCCGGCGGAGGGCGTTGCTCCTCACTTCATACATATGGCGCCCAAGGGGCTTGCTTCAAGCCCGGGTTCCTCCCGTAAAACCGCGGCCCTAGCCAATGGGAGCGGAGTGACGGGAATGCGTGCACCGACAGATGGATCGCGTCGAAATCATGCGGTGATTGTCGCCGGGGGCGGCCCGACAGGATTGATGCTGGCAGGCGAACTCGCATTGGCGGGCATCGACGTCGCCATTGTCGAGCGGCGCCCGACCCAGCAGCTGATTGGCTTGCGCGCGGGTGGCCTGCACGCACGCACAATCGAGGTGCTCGACCAGCGCGGGATCGCCGACCGGTTCCTCTGCCAGGGGCGATGCTTCCCGACCGTCGGCTTCCACATGATCCGTTTGGACATCAGCGACTTTCCCACCCGGCACAACTATCTGCTGGCGCTGCGGCAAAACCACATCGAGCGGATATTGGCCGACTGGATCAGCGAATTGGGGGTGCCGATCCATCGCGGACAGGAAGTCACGGATTTCATGCAGGACGACAGTGGCGTGGATGTGGGGCTTTCCGATGGCCGACGGATGAAGGCGCAGTACCTCGTCGGATGCGACGGTGGACGCAGCACGATCCGCAAGGCGGCGGGCATCGAATTCGCTGGATGGGATCCGACGATGAGCTGGATGATCGCCGAGGTCGAGAAGTCGGAAGAACCGCCATTGGGCTTTCGCAGCGACGCCCGCGGAACCCATGCGATAGGCAAGATCGAGGACGGCGACCGGTTGGGCATCGTGCTGACCGAGAAACAACTGATCATCGGTGGTGAACCGACATTGGACGATCTCCGCGAGGCGCTCACCGTTGTCTATGGCACCGATTTCGGCGTCCACAGTCCGACTTGGCTCTCTCGTTTCACCGATATGACGCGCCAGGCTGCCGCTTACCGCGACAGACGTGTCCTGCTGGCCGGCGACGCTGCGCATATCCATCCCCCAATGGGCGGACAGGGCCTCAACATCGGCGTGCAGGACGCGGTCAACCTGGGATGGAAGCTGGCCCAGGTCGTCAAACGGGCATCACCGGACAGTCTGCTCGACAGCTACCATGCCGAGCGCCATCCGGTCGCCGCCCGCGTGTTGCGCAACACGATGGCGCAGGTCGCGCTTCGCCGCATGGATGATCGCACCAAAGCCCTGGGCGACACCATCGCCGAACTGCTCGCCATGGATGAACCACGCAAACGAATCGCCGCAGAGATGTCCGGCCTGGGTGTCCACTACGACCTCGGGGAGGGGCACGCGCTGCTTGGGTGGCGAATACCCGACCTCGATCTGCTCACCGCCAGCGGGCCGGTGCGGCTGTTTACCTTGCTGCACCATGCCCGGCCGGTGCTGATCAACCTCGGCACGCCCGGCAGACTTGACATCAAGCCGTGGGCGGATCGGGTCCA
Organism: Mesorhizobium sp. B2-6-1; assembly: GCF_006440475.1. Lineage (NCBI taxonomy): Bacteria > Pseudomonadati > Pseudomonadota > Alphaproteobacteria > Hyphomicrobiales > Phyllobacteriaceae > Mesorhizobium > Mesorhizobium sp. B2-6-1. The sequence continues at coordinate 17,537 of NZ_VFUH01000008.1, read as the reverse complement.
GCAGGTCGACGCCGTGTACGACGGCGACTGGGAGCTGCCAGTTCTCGGGGCCGTCGCCGGGCCCGACGCGGTGCTGATCCGCCCCGACGGGTACGTGGCATGGGTTGGTTCCGGAAGCCAACAGGGACTGGCCGATGCGCTGACCACCTGGTTCGGGCCGCCCGCTGCTGTGGCGTAGCAGGGTCGAGGCCGGCCTGGCGCATCGCCCGCAAACGCGTGCTTGTCATGCGTTGCGAGCTTTTACGGTGCTAGGTCTCCTGACATCCCGTTGACAGGAGGTACCATCTGTGCAGAAATTGGTTGGACCATTGGACCACTTGGAACGCGCGTGGATCAAAACAGCCTGCCACCTATTCAGACGACGGCGCGTGACGACGCCGTGCTGAAGGCGTTGGTAGGCTTTGTTCGTGCCGAGGCCCTCCAGCCGGGCGAGCGGCTGCCAACGGAACGCATCCTGGCCGAGCGGCTGAAGGTCAGCCGCAACACGGTGCGCGAGGCGCTGACGCGCTGGGAAGGGCTCGGGCTGGTCGAGCGCCGGCAAGGCAGCGGCACCTATCTCAAGGCAGCCGTTTCGCCGGACATGTTGCATCTGCCGCTGACGCTTGCGGGCGGCAACGACTTCACCAGCCTGATGCAGACGCTTGAAATCCGTCGCGCGCTGGAGGCGGAAGCCGCCGCCCTTTGCGCCGAACGCGCGAGCCAGACCGATATCGCCGAAATCGAGCGCAAGCTCGACATCATGGAGCAGGCGTTCCGCACGCGCGAGGGCATGTCTTCGGAAGAGGACTGGGAGTTCCACCAGGCGATCTACAGGGTTTCCGGCAACCCGCTGTTCGAACAGATCATCGCCGCCATGCACGAATTGTTCCACCGCTTCTGGGAGCATCCGCTGGGCGTGCGCGATTTCGGCCACGCCAGTTTTCCCTATCATCGGACCATTTACGAGCGCATCGCCGCGCGCGACCCGCACGGCGCCCGCGCCGAAGCGCTCAAGCTGATCGCCACCGTCGAGGACGATCTCAAGCGCGGCGCCGCCAAACTCAAACTTTCGAGCCAGACATGAACGAGCATCCCTCAGGTTTCGATCACGACTATCTTGCCGAGGCGGCGACGCTTCTGGCGCATGACGAACCTTTCCCCGGTGGGGCGGTGGTGCCGCCGATCTACCAGACATCGCTGTTCACCTTCGCCAACTATGCCGAGATGGCGGATACTTTTGCCGGCAAACGGAAGCAGCCGATCTATTCGCGCGGCGACAATCCGACGGTGATGGAGTTCGAGGCACGCGTCGCCGCGCTCGAGGGCGCCGAGGCCGCGCGCGGCTTTTCCAGCGGCATGGCGGCGATCAGCGCCACGGTGCTCGCCTTCGTCGGCGCCGGCGAGCGCATCGTTGCGGTGCGCAATTGCTATGGTGATGCCTATCGGCTGTTCGAGCGGCTTTTGCCGCGGCTCAACATCAGGGTCGACTATGTCGACGGCTCCGATCCGGATGCGGTGGCGGCGGCCCTTCCGGGCGCCAGGCTGCTCTATCTGGAGAGCCCGACCTCGATGATGTTCGAGTTGCAGGACTTGGCTCACCTGACCCGGCTGGCGAAGGAGCAGGGCATCGTCACCACGATCGACAATTCCTGGGCGACACCGGTGTTCCAGAAGCCGATCACGCATGGCGTCGATCTGGTGCTGCATTCGGCTTCGAAATATCTCGGCGGCCATAGCGATACGGTCGCCGGCGTGGTGGCAGGCTCGGCCGCCCACATCAAGCACATCAACGAGCAGACTTATTCCTATCTCGGCGGCAAGCTTTCGCCCTTCGAGGCCTGGCTCTTGCTGCGCGGGCTGCGCACGCTGCCGCTGCGCCTGCCGCACCACATGAAGAGCGGGCTTGCCATCGCCGAACGGCTGAAGGCGCACGGCAATGTCGAGCGCGTCAACCACCCCGCCTATTCGAACCATCCGGGCAAGGCGACGCTTGCTGGTTACGCGGGGTTGTTCTCCTTCGAGGTCACCGAGGATATCGACATCCCTGTCTTCGTGGATGCGTTGAAATATTTCCGCATCGGCGTGAGCTGGGGCGGCCATGAGAGCCTGGTCGTGCCCGCCAAGGCGTCGCTGGAGCAGACGCCGGGACTGAATTCGATGGCGCGCTTCGGCGTCAGCCCCCGAACCATCCGCTTCAATGTCGGATTGGAGAATGTCGAGGACCTGTGGGCCGACGTGGCGCAGGCCTTCGAAAAAGCCAGAAAATAACAAGCCGCTTCAAAATGGGAGTCTTGAAGATGAAAAAACTGACCGCCATGCTTGCCACAGCCGCGGGATTGGCAATTTCCGCCGGAAACGCGCTGGCCGATTCGACCCTGAAAATGGTCGAAGTCATCACCAGCCCGCCGCGCACGGAGTTCCTGAAGAAGCAGATCGCCGAATTCGAAAAGGCCAATCCCGGCATCAAAGTCGAGCTGGTCTCGCTGCCCTGGGGCCAGGCCTTCGAGAAATTCCTGACCATGGTGCAGGCCGGCGATACGCCCGACGTGGTCGAGATGCCGGAACGTTGGATGGGCCTCTACGCCAACAATGCCCAGCTCGAGGATCTCGGCCCGTACATGGCCAAGTGGGACGACGCCAAGACGCTCGGCGACCGTGCCAAGCAGTTCGGCTCGACCGTCAACAACACCCAGTTCATGATCCCTTACGGCTACTATGTGAACGCGTTGTTCTGGAACAAGAAGCTGTTCAAGGAAGCCGGCCTCGACGGCCCGCCGGCCACGCTCGACGAGTTCGTCGCCGATTCCAAGAAGATCTCGGCGTTGCCCGGCAAATACGGCTACTGCCTGCGCGGCGGGCCCGGCGCCTTCAACGGCATGCACATGTTCATGAACATCGCCGCCGGCAAGGGCGGCTACTTCAACGAAGACGGCACGTCGACCATAAACGAGGAGGGCTCGGTCAAGGGCCTGCAGATGCTGGCAGACATGTACAAGCAGGGCCTGGCGCCCAAGGATGCGGTGAGCTGGGGTTTCAACGAAACCGTCACCGGCTTCTATTCCGGCACCTGCGCCATGCTCAACCAGGATCCGGATGCGCTGCTGGGTATAGCCGACAAGATGAGCGCAGACGACTTCGCCGTGGCGCCGCTGCCGGTCGGGCCGAGCGGCAAGTCCTATCCGACGCTCGGCTATGCCGGCTGGGCAATGTTCGCCAATTCGCAGCACAAGGACGACGCCTGGAAGCTGATGGCGACGCTGCTCTCGCCCAAGGACAATCTGGAATGGGCCAAGGAAGTCGGCGTCGTCCCGATCCACAACGGCGCCGACCAGGATCCGCATTTCAAGACCGAGCAGTTCAAGGGCTGGTTCACGGAGCTCAGCGACAGCGCCAAATATGAAATGGTGACGCCGCCGACGCATCTGGAGAATCTCGGCAATTTCGTCGACCAGGTGGCGATCAAGAATTTCCAGGAAGTGCTGCTGGGCCAAAAGACGGCCAAGGAGGTTGCCGACCAATGGGCCGCCTTCCTGACCAAGGAACAGCAGGACTGGATGGCGAAGAACAAGAAGTAGTTTTTCTTCCTTCTCCCCGTTCACGGGGAGAAGGTGGCCCGATAGGGCCGGATGAGAGGCGGCGCTACGTTCTGTCAGCCTGGCGCTGCCCCTCATCTGCCTGCCGGCATCTTCTCCCCGTATATGGGAGAAGGGTGCTGTCGCCTTCGCCGGCACCCACTCACCACTGTTGAGCCCAAATGACCTATGCCGTTTCCGAAATACGACCCGCCGGGAGGCCGCGCCGCAAGCGGCTGACGCACGCTGCCACCGAACCCTGGCTTTATCTCAGCCCGGCGATCATCCTGCTGGTCGTGGTGCTTTTGGTGCCGCTGGTCATCGGCATCAGCTATTCGTTCCGTAAGTTTTCGGCCTTCAAGTCGGAATATGTCGGGCTCGGCCAGTACCAGGCGATGCTGTCGGATGCCGTGCTCGGCCAGGCGCTGGTCAATACGTTGTGGTGGACGCTCTCCAGCCTGTTCTTCCAGTTCTTCCTCGGCCTTGGCCTGGCGCTGCTGCTCGACAAGCCGTTTCGGGGCCGCAAGGTGGTGCAGGCGCTGGTGTTCCTGCCCTGGGCGGTGCCGTCCTTCCTGTCGGGCCTGACATGGGCATGGCTGTTCAATCCGATCATCGGGCCGCTGCCGCACTGGCTGTTCGCGCTGGGGCTGAAGGCCGAGCCGACCAACGTTCTCTCCGATCCCTCGACCGCCATGTGGGGGCCGATCGTCGCCAATGTCTGGTTCGGCATCCCGTTCTTTGCCATCACGTTGCTGGCGGCACTGAAATCCATTCCCTCGGAACTGCATGAGGCGGCAGCGATCGACGGCGCCTCGCCTTGGCAACGCTTCACCAAGGTGACGCTGCCGTTCCTGGCGCCGACCATCGCCATCACGGTGATGCTGCGTACCATCTGGATCGCCACTTTCGCCGACCTGATCTTCGTCATGACCGAGGGCGGGCCGGCCGGGTCGACCAACACGGTGCCGGTCTACATCTATGTCAGCGCCTTCAAGTCGCTGGACAAGGGCTACGCATCGGCGGTTGCCGTGCTGCTGCTCGTCCTGCTCATTGCCTATGCGATCGCGCTGATCGCCATCCGCCGCTCCCTGGTGAGGCACGTCTGATGATTGCGGGACGCTCATCTTCGCAGCGCTTCTTCGGCGGCGTCGGGCTCTATGCGGCCATCGCGGCCTATGTGATCTTCGCCCTGTTCCCGATCTTCTGGACGCTGAAGATATCGGTTACGCCGGAACGGCTTCTCTATTCCGAAGGCATCACCTTCTGGCCGTCGCAGATGACGTTGCAGAACTTCGTCACCGTGCTCGAGGCGACCGACTTTCCGCGCTATTTCCTCAACAGCGTCATCGTCTCGGTTTCGACGGCTGCACTGGTGACTGTCATCGCGACGCTTGCCGGCTATGCCATGTCGCGCTTCACCTTTCGCGGCAAGGCGGCACTGGCGCTGATGCTGCTTTTGACCCAGACTTTCCCGCTAGTCATGGTCATTCCACCGATCTATCGCGTGATGGGCCAGATCGGCCTGATCAACAGCCTGACCGGGCTGATCATCATCTACACCGCCTTCAATACCGCGTTTGCAACCTTCCTGATGCAGTCCTTCTTCGACGGCATACCGAAGGACTTGGAGGAGGCGGCGATGATCGACGGCTGCACACGCGCGCAGGCGATGCGCCGGGTGATCGTGCCGCTGACGCTACCCGGCATGGGCGCCACGCTCGGCTTTGTCTTCACCGCTGCCTGGAGCGAACTCCTGTTCGCGCTGATGCTGATCTCCAGCGATGACAAGAAGACCTTCGCCGTCGGCCTGCTCACCTTCATCGGCAAGTTCGCCGTCGACTGGGGGCAGATGATGGCGGCGTCGATCCTGGCGCTGATCCCGGTCTGCATCTTCTTCGGCTTCCTGCAACGCTATCTCGTCACCGGCCTCACCGCCGGCGCCGTGAAGGGATAATCGATGGCTTCCGTTACGCTGGAAAAAGTCCGCAAAGACTATGGTGGCGTGCGTGTGTTGCACGCGGTCGACCTCGACATCGCCGACGGCGAGTTCGTCGTCCTCGTCGGTCCGTCCGGCTGCGGGAAATCGACGCTTCTGCGCATGATCGCCGGTCTGGAGGAGGTTTCCGATGGCGAGATCCGTATCGGCGAGCGGTTAGTCAACGACGTCGCGCCGAAGGACCGCGACATCGCCATGGTGTTCCAGTCCTACGCGCTTTATCCGCATATGGACGTGTCGAAGAACATGGGCTTCAGCCTGATGCTGAAGAAGGCAGAAAAGCAGGCGATCGACGCGCGGGTCGACGGCGCCGCCAGGCGGCTTGGGCTGGACAATTTCCTGCAACGCCTGCCGCGCCAGCTTTCCGGCGGCCAGCGCCAGCGCGTCGCCATGGGCCGGGCCATCGTGCGCGATCCCAAGGTCTTTCTTTTCGACGAGCCGCTTTCGAACCTCGACGCCAAGCTGCGCGTGCACATGCGCGCCGAGATCAAGGCGCTTCACCAGCAACTGAAGACCACATCGGTCTATGTCACGCATGACCAGATCGAAGCCATGACCATGGCCGATCGCATCGTCGTCATGCATGACGGCGTCGTCCAGCAGGTCGGCGCGCCGCTCGACCTCTATGACCGGCCGGCCAACATGTTCGTCGCCGGATTCATTGGCTCGCCCGGCATGAATTTCCTGCCGGCGAGTGTTGAGAAGGGCGGCAAGGCGGATGCAGTGCTGTCCGATGGCCAGAAACTGCGATTGCCGGATGGCCTGCCACTCAGGGAAGGCGATGCGGTTACCGTCGGTTTGCGGCCGGAGCATATAAGGCTGGCGGATGACGGCCCGCTGCAAGGCGAAGTGGTGGTGGTCGAGCCGCTCGGCCTCTCGACGCAGTTCTACGTCAAGCTGGCCGGCCAGCAGCTTTGCGTGTTCGCCATGGGCCGCGCCGGCGTGAAGCCTGGCGAGACGGTGCGGCTATCGGCCGATCCGGCGGCGCTGCATGTTTTCGACCCGAAAAGCGCCGACCGGGTAGGGTAGGGGCGCGGCCGCCGAGCGGCCACTCTGTTGCCCGCTGGGCATATTCTAGCCATACGGCCTTTTGGCGAGTCGAAACTTGCTTCACCCGGGCCAACCGCTTTGCGGAGCCACATTAATAGAAACCTCCTCCTGCCGCCATCATGTGGCGTCCTTTCATCAATCAGTTTGGTTCTTGAATCGCCGCAACGCAGCGGGGGGGGAGATTTATAATGCCTGCGAATAACAACTCCGCCGACGCTCGTATCACTGAACCATGCCGGAGAATGACCAGCCTAGGCCGGTGAACCGGTATGTCAGAAGACGGCTTCCGTCTGCCATCACGCTCGGAGACCGGAGAATTGCTTTCATACGCAGCGAAATCACGGAACAGATTCAGTCGCGAATTGACGCCTAGCGGACAGCGAGGGCAGCAGTATCAAGCCACGCTCTATCCCAGGGCGGCCGGCAAAGCAGCCTAAATCTCTTTGAACTCCACCGTCCGCGGCGGGATATGAGCTAGGCTCAGCCGTTTGGTATTCTTGATTTCTGGTCAACTGCCGCCCTACTTTGGGCCATCATCAGGGACCTAGACGAATGATCTCGGTTTGCGGATACATCGGGGCGGTGATCGGTTGGAAGGCGCTCGAAAATGCCGGCGACATCCTAGATAAGATCGGCGAGACGCTGTTTGGCGGACGTTATAAAGCGATCTACGAGGACGTCGCATCCAAGCTGCGCGCTCATACAGGCGCGGTTCCAGCAAACCACGATTTGGAGCACGCCATTCGACTCAGTGAACTCACCTCTTCACTCGTGATGGTGCGCATGTATGTCGATACGCAAGAGGCCGACCAGTTGCGGCTTGGCGGACGGCCGCCGGAGCGTCGCGCGAGGATTCAGTTCGCTAGTGCCGCGCGCCGCTATCTGCATAAGCAGATCGGATTGGGCGGGCCATTCAAGCTAGAATCCAACAAGGACGTTGTCGATGAAATAGAGACAAACTTGGACGGCGCGCTATCGGCTCGCGACTTTGCAGCGGTCCAGGCGAGTCTGGATGCAGCGTGCAAGCGCGTTCTGCGCGATCTCATCGCTGGAACGGAGCAGGGAAAGGACCAACTGGCCGTTCCTGCCGATTTCGCGTCATTTTTTCGTGGAAAGGCGACGGATGATGAGCCGGGCTGGGCTCTTATTTTCCTTGCCTTCATGCGGGAGGCATTGAAGCAAAATCACAAAGCGGAGGTCGCCTTCATCGCGTCTCGCCTTGGGTATTTGCGCAATTCGCTACCGAAACTCGAAGCCAAATTTGACCAATTTTTGCAGATAGCGAATTCGATAAAGAACGACACATCTGATATTAAAGATGATATATCTAAAATCCTAGCAATAGTTCAGAAACGTGAGTCTTACGTAATTGGTGGAATCCAATTTGAACTTCCTATTAAAATTGAAATAGCCATAAATGATCGTGGAGAGCTTATCATTTTCCACAATCGGCCATTTAACAATGATTTATCTAAACTAGAATTCAATATGGAAGAAAGTCGACTCTCTCTAGTAATGATTAAAGGATTCTCTTGTAATATACCAATACGATCTGAGTTATCTGTGTTTATGAGAAAGTCTACTCAGGCTCTAATGGTGCTTGTGAACGAGGGAGGTGGAAATCTAGTCGAGGGTGACTATGTGCCATTGCATGTCATGAAAAGGTACTTGGAACCATTTTCTTCTGGCTAGGGCAAAGCTGCATAGAGACAAATTCTCTGGATCCCTGCTGAGGCGCCGTGGCTTTTGTCGTAGAGATTTATGCGGTGACGACGCGCACGCCTTTCGCGGTTTATGGGAGCCGCTCGACAAGGCCCCTGCCTCGCGCGGGCTTTGTGACTATAGCAGCCCTATCGGCAGCGCGATCCACTACGTTGGCCGTTATGCTGGATTTGACTGCCAACCAATGAAATCAATGTTTTAGGAACAAAAAACGCCGCCCGATGGGCGGCGTTTCGGCATTTTCTCGGAAAAACCAGATTACTTGATCTTGGTTTCCTTGAACTCGACGTGCTTCTTGGCGACCGGGTCGTATTTGCGGAACGACAGCTTGTCCGTCTTGGTGCGGCTGTTTTTGCTGGTCACGTAGAAGAAACCGGTGTCGGCGGTCGACAGAAGCTTGATCTTGATGTTTGCGGCTTTGGCCATGGTATCAGTCCGTTTGTTCGTGGGGTTTTGGCCGCTGGAGCACGGGAAAACACCCGGACGCGGGAAACTTGCCGCGACACATAAAGAACGCGCCCGGAAAGTCAAGCCCGACGCGCCTTGCGGCCGTCACGGACGCCAATGCCTGTCGGCATTCATACGTGTTCCGCCTCCAGAACGATGGTTTTCTTCCAATCTTCCGTGGTGTTCCACCAGCGATTCGGATTGGCGCGGTCGTCCAGTCCCTTGGAACGGCTGGCAAGGACCGGCTGAATGCGGATCACCGGTTCCTGGTAGCTGTGCGCCTGAAAGATCGCTTCTACGACGCGCGCCGCCAATTCCTGGTCATCGGGCAGTTCGAACGAAACCTCGACCGTGCCGGGGCGGCGCCGCAATTCGGTCTCGGCGCCGGCGGCTGCGCCGTCAAGTGGTCGGTAGCGTTCGATGCCATGTGCCGACTGGTAGGCGTTGCGGTCATAATTACCCATGGCCAGCGGCGCCAGCGCCACCACCGCGTCCATGATGCGGTCGACATCCGCGGCCGGCGCCTGGAAAGTGACAAGCAGGAGCAGCGTCATCCGCAATGATGTGGTTTCAAAGCCGCTGTCGATCATCGGAGTCTCCTCAACTTCAAGTGTTTTGAGGTCTCCGTATAAACCGTGCCTACTGACACGGTTCTGTCAGCAGCCAGTCATCCGGGGTGGCCAGTTATGGGCCAGCCGGTAGTGGGCGATCGTGAATTTCGGTTTGCGCCGGTGGCGCCTTACAGGATCTTGCGGACCAGCCTGACGCTGGCAAGAACCATGTAGGCGGCGAAGAACAGGCCGAGTGACCAGCCGAAGCCAGAAGGGCCGAACGCATCCATGCCGATGCCTATCGCCTGCGGGCCCAGCACCATGCCGACACCATAGCACAGCACGAAGGCGGCATTGGCCGAAGCCAGTTCATGGCCCGAAAGCTGCGAGCCGAGATGGGCGAGGCCGATCGTGTACATGGCCGCGACCACGCCGCCCCAGACGAACAGGAGGCCCGCCATCAGGTGCCAGTTGCCGGCCAGATGCGGCATGAAGATCGTGCCGGCGAGGCCGACAGTGGCGCAGGCCAGAAGCAGATAGCGGCGGTCCGAGACGCGATCGCTGATCATGCCGATCGGGATCTGCAAGAGCACGTTGCCGAGGCCGATCATGGTGAGCAGCAAGGCTGCGTCGGCTTCGGAATAGCCGATGCGGTTGCCATAGACCGGAAACAGGGCGAAACCGCCGGTTTCGACAGCGCCGAACACCAGAACGGCGGCGGTCGCGGTCGGCACCAGCCAGATGTAGCGCAGGAAATTGCTGGTTTCGCCGTCGGATACGATCGTCGGGCTCTCGTTGCGCGCCGCCAGCACCGGGATCGCGGCCAGCGCCACCAATGCGATGATGACTCCGAACGGCCTGAAGCCGGAGCTGCCGAGATGGGCGAACAGCCACGGCCCCGCGGCAAAGCCGAGCGACAGCACGGTGGCGTAGATGCCGAGCACAAGACCTCGCCGATGCGGCGGCGCCGAGGTGCTGATCCAGAACTCCGACAGGATGAACAGCACCGTCAGCGCGATGTGCAGCACGACGCGCAGCGGAAACCACATCCAGAAATCGGGTGCGAAGTGGAAGCCGACGAAGGCCAGCGCACCGGCGGCAATCATGGCGATCATCGTCCAGGCAACGCCGAAGCGCATGGCGAGCGGCGTGGCCAGAGGGGCGCCGGCGATCGAGGCCAGGCCGGCGACTGCCGTGTTGAGGCCGATCATCGAGGCCGAATGCCCACGCGTTTCCAGGATGACGCTGAGCAGCGGCATGCCCAAGCCTATGGCAATGCCGACGACGCTGATCGACGAGATCGCCGCCACCATCGGCAGCCAGTGTACGCGCTCGTCGCCCTTTGGTTGGGTATCGACCGTCATGTTATGTCTGAATACTCGATGTTCTACAGAATTTCGCGGGTGAAGCGGTTGCGGACAAGCCGGTAGAAGGGCACGGGACCGCCCGGACGCAACAGCGGATCATGGGCGAGGCGGCTTTCCAGCTCGTCCAGGATCATCCGGGTGATGTCGGGAATGTCGGCTTCCCTGGCCTTGGCAAGCGGCAGCCAGACCAGCTCCTCGAGTTCGTTGGTCGGACCGCCGCCCGTCAGTTCGACGGCGACATCATCGCGCCAGGCGCAGAAGAAGCGGGTGTCGAAGCGGCGCACCCGGTTGGGCGGCGTGATGGCGCGCGCAATGAAGCGCAGCATGTCCAGGGCAGGTTGCACCCCATGTTCGGCAAAGCCTTGCCAATCAGACCTTGTCGTGGCGAAGGCGCCTTTGCGACCAATCAGCAGCCCGGCTTCCTCATAGGTCTCGCGGATGGCCGACAAGGCGATGGCGCGGGCACGCGCCTCGCTCGTGCGGCCGGGACCGGCGATGAGCTTTGCTTCCTGCTCGGGATGCAGCGCGGTGGCGGTGGGGATGCGGCTGTCCGCCGGGTCGGTACGGCCGCCGGGAAAAACGAACTTGCCTGGCATGAAGGCGTGACCGGCATGACGGCGACCCATCAGGACCCGCAAGTCGTTGGCCTTGCCGTCGAGCAGGATCAGGGTCGCGGCATCACGTGGACGAATCGCCCGGCCGCCATGCGTGGCCAGACCCTTGTCGATCCTGTCGACGTCCGCCTTGGTCATTCCTTCCATGCGCGGGACCTAGCGTAAACGTCTTGCATGCGAAAGTAGCCTTGACGGTTGGCATGTTGCGCCAGGCAGCACCTCAGGCACCGGGATGGGGTTCAGCCACGTCGTGTTCGCCAGCAAAACCGTGCATATAGAATGCCCATTGCAATCCGATGACGGCACCTTTCACCGGCTGCAGCAGGGCAACCGACAGCAGGATCGTCAAGGGTACCCAGATGGCGATGTGCTGCCAGGTGGAAAGGGTCGACGTCGCCTCCACGCCCATGAAGGCGCCGAGCACGATGTGGCCGACGATGACGATGACCAGATAGGCGGGCAGATCGTCGGCGCGGTGATGGTGTATCTCCTCGCCGCAGACGCTGCATGTCTCGACGGTCTTGGTGAAGCCGCGAAACAGCTTGCCTTCGCCGCAATGCGGGCAGCGGCCGAGCATGCCGCGCTTCATCGCCGTCCACAGCGGACGCGCGACCCGGCCCGAGTGATGTTCACCGCCGAAAACCTGTTCTTCCGTGCCTCTTGCCATCATCGTCTCCTGCCACGCGAGCCTGGGCGCGATTGTGACGCACGGGCGCGGCCTTTTGCCTTGTGAAACGACCTGACGGAGCCAGGCAGGGGCTTCGGGTCGGTCAACATCTCAAAGCGCATCGCGCCGGCCATCGGCGCCACTTCGACGAGACGGACCTCGACACGGTCCGCCAGCTGATAACCCTTGCCCGAGCGTTCTCCGTAGAGCGAGCGGGCCGTTTCGTCATATATATAGTAATCGCCGCCCAGAGTTGACACGGGGATGAAACCATCCGCGCCATACTGCGGCAATTGGACAAATAGTCCCGATTTGGTGACGCCGGAAATGCGGGCGTCGAAACGGTCGTCGATGCGCTCGGCGAGATAAGCGGCGATCAGCCGGTCGACCGTGTCGCGTTCGGCCGCCATTGCACGGCGTTCTGTGCCGGAAATCAGCACCGAAACATCCTCGAGCCGCGCTTCCTCCTCCTGCGTCAGGCCCCCTGGGCCTAGGCCGAGTGCGGCGATAAGCCCGCGGTGCACGATGAGGTCGGCGTAACGGCGGATCGGCGAGGTGAAATGCGCATAACGGTTCAGGTTGAGGCCGAAATGGCCGATGTTCTTGGGTGAATATTCGGCCTGGCTCTGCGAGCGCAGCACCACCTCGTTGACCAGACCTTCATTGTCGGCGCCGCGCACGCGCTCGAGAATGCCGTTGAACTGGGCGGGCCGCATCTGCGCACCGCGCGCCAGCGACAGGCCCAGGGTTTGCAGAAATTCGCGCAGCGATTCCTGCTTGGCCAGCGAGGGCGCGTCGTGGGTGCGGTACACCAGCGCCTGCTTCTTCGCCTCGAGTGTCTCGGCGGCGGCGACATTGGCCTGGATCATGAATTCTTCGATGAGTTTATGGGCATCGAGCCGTTCCGGCACGACGACGCGATCGACAGTGCCGTCGGGCTTCAGCAGGATCTTGCGCTCGGGCAGGTCGAGTTCGAGCGGCTGGCGGCCATCGCGTCCGCGCTTGAGGACCGCATAGGCATCCCATAGCGGCTTCAGCACTGCGTCGAGGATCGGCCCGGTCTTGTCGTCCGGCACGCCGTCGATCGCCGCCTGCGCCTGCGGGTAGGCGAGCTTGGCCGCCGATTTCATCATGATGCGGTGGAAGGAATGCCTGACCTTGCGCCCGTCCGCCGAGAAGGTCATGCGCACTGCCAGTGCCGGGCGATCCTGGCCTTCGCGCAGCGAGCAGAGATCGTTGGAGATGCGCTCGGGCAGCATCGGCACGACGCGGTCGGGGAAATAGACCGAGTTGCCGCGCTTCAGCGCTTCGCGGTCGAGTGCCGTGCCGTAGCGGACGTAAGCAGCCACGTCGGCGATGGCGACCGTGATGACCACGCCGCCGGGGTTCTTCTCATCGAGATCGGGCGTAGCGAACACCGCGTCGTCGTGGTCCTTGGCGTCGGCCGGGTCGATGGTGACCAGCGGCAGTTCGCGCCAGTCCTCGCGGTTGGCCATCGTCGCAGGCTTGACGGCTTCGGCTTCGGCGATGACGTCGGCCGGGAAGACATGCGGAATGTCATGTGCGTGGATGGCGATCATCGAGACCGCCTTTTCGCTGGTCAGCGAGCCCAGCACGTTGAGCACTTTTGCTCTCGGCAAGCCATAGCGCGAGGCCCGGGCGGGCTCGACCTCGACGAGATCGCCGTTCTTGGCTCCGTTCTGGAATTCCTTGTCGACGATCAGTTCGGGTTGCCGGCGCTCCACCGGCTCGATGCGGAAGCTGCCGTCCTGAAGCACCCGAAAGACGCCGAGAACGGCATCCGTGCGCTTCTCGAATATCTTCATCACCCGCCCTGTGTAGGCCGGGCCGCCCAAGGCGACATTCGTGTCGTCGGCGGGAAAGGTCTTGGCCAGCACGCGATCGCCAATGCCAGGCGCCGGTCCGCCGCCACTGCGCGACAGGCGGATGGAAACGATGGGGGGCGGTCCATTGGCGGTGTGTTCGGTGGGACGCGCCAGCAGCACGCCGTCGGCGTCGCGGTCGAAAATGTCGAGCACTGTGACATGGGGCAGGGCGCCAACGCGGGCCAGGCGCTTACGCTCCTTGGTCAGGACGCCTTCGTCCTGCAGGTCGCGCAGGAGATCCTTCAGCCAAATGCGGTCCGGGCCGCGCAGCGCGAACGCCTTGGCGATGTCGCGTTTTCCAGCGCGATCCGGATTTTCGGCGATGTAGCGCAGGATTTCGTCACGCGAGGGCCTGTAATCGCCCTTGACCTTGGCCGTTGTGTCGGCGGTGCGCGGGTCGCCGTGGGTTGTTGCGGAGATCCTGCGCGCCACGCCGTTCTATCCCTTTTTCCTGGCGGCAGGCTTCTTGGCCGCCGTCTTCTTGGTAGCGGGCGCCTTGGCCGCCGCCGCTTTGCGGAAAGGCTTCTTGCCGCCGCCGCCCTTGGCTTCCTTCTCGGCGATCAGCGCCAGCGCATCCTCCATCGTCACCGATTGCGGATCCTTGCCCTTGGGCAGCGTGGCATTGACCTTGCCGAAATTGACGTAAGGCCCGTACTTGCCGTCGCGCACGACGATCTTGCCGCCGCCGTCGGGATGATCGCCAAGCTCCTTGAGGGCTGCCGCAGTGCCGCCATTGCGGCCGCCCTTGCCCTTCAACTGCTTCTCGGCGATCACCGAAACGGCGCGGTTGAGGCCGATCGAGAACACATCCTCGATGCTGTCGAGATTGGCGTAGGTGCCGTCATGCAGCACGAAAGGCCCGTAGCGGCCAAGCCCGGCCGAGATCATCTTGCCGGTTTCCGGATGCTTGCCGACATCGCGCGGCAGGGAAAGCAGGGCAAGCGCCTTCTCATGGTCGATCGAATCGGGCGTCCAGCCCTTGGGCAAGCTGGAACGCTTGGCTTCCTTGCCGTCGCCACGCTGGATGTAGGGGCCAAAGCGGCCGCTGCGCAGCGTGATCTCCTCAGCCGTGTAGGGATCCTTGCCGAGCACCTTGGTGCCGTCCTCGCCGCCGCCATTCTCGCCATTGGGATTGGCCGCGTCGCCGAGCTGGCGGGTGAAGGAGCATTCGGGATAGTTCGAGCAGCCGACGAAGGCGCCGAACTTGCCGAGCTTGAGCGACAAATTGCCGGTGCCGCATTTGGGGCAGATGCGCGGATTGGAGCCGTCCTCCCGGGCAGGGAAAACCAGCGGCGCCAGTTCCTCGTTCAGCGCATCGAGCACATCGGTGACGCGTAGTTCCTTGATGTCGGCCACGGCGCCGGAAAAATCCTTCCAGAAATCGCGCAGAACGTCCTTCCAGGCGAGCTTGCCGTCGGAGATCTCGTCGAGCTTTTCCTCAAGCGATGCGGTAAAGTCATATTCGACATAACGCTCGAAGAAGCTTTCCAGGAAGGCCGACAGCAGCCGGCCCTTTGCCTGCGGCACAAGCCGGCGCTTGTCGATGGTGACGTAGTCGCGGTCCTCGAGCGTCTTCAGGATCGCCGTGTAGGTCGACGGCCGGCCGATGCCGAGCTCCTCCAGCTTCTTGATCAGCGAAGCTTCGGAATAACGCGGCGGCGGTTCGGTCGTGTGCTGGGTGGCGTTGATCGCCTGGCGGGCAAGCTGCTCGCCGGCGCGGATTTCGGGCAGGCGGCGGTTTTCCTCGTCCTCGGAATCATCGTCCTTCTGGTCGGTATAGGCGGCGATGAAACCGTCGAAGCGCACGACTGAACCGACGGCGCGCAACTCGGCCGTGCGCGCGCCGTTGACCGCCTCGATCTCGACCGTGGTGCGTTCGATCTCCGCCGGCTGCATCTGGCTGGCGATGGCGCGCTTCCAGATCAATTCATAGAGCCGCATCTGGTCGGCATCGAGATATTGCCTAACCGATGCCGGCGTGCGCATGAAGTCGGTCGGGCGGATCGCTTCGTGCGCTTCCTGGGCGTTCTTGGCCTTGGTCGTGTACAGGCGCGGCTTTTCCGGCAGGTATTTGGGGCCGAATTCCTTGGCGATGGCATCGCGTGCCGCGTCGATCGCCTCGGGCGCCATCTGCACGCCGTCGGTTCGCATATAGGTGATCAGGCCGGTGGTCTCGCCGCCGATCTCCATTCCCTCATAGAGGCGCTGCGCCACCTGCATCGTGCGGTTGGCCGAAAAGCCGAGGCCCGACGAGGCGGCCTGCTGCAATGTCGAGGTGGTGAAGGGCGGGCCTGGATTGCGCTTGGTGGGTTTTGCCTCGACGGACAGCGCCTTGAAGGCCGCGCCCTCGAGCATGGCCTTGATGTCGTCGGCCTGCGCCTTGTTGGCGATGTCGAGCTTTTGCAATTTCTTGCGCTCGAAAGCGGTCAGGCGCGCCTCGAAATTTTCGTTGCGCGGCGTGCCGAGGATGGCAGCGATCTGCCAGTATTCCTCGCGGATGAAGCGTTCGATCTCGGATTCGCGGTCGCAGACCAGCCGCAAGGCGACCGACTGCACGCGGCCGGCGGAACGGGCTCCGGGGAGCTTGCGCCACAGTACCGGCGAGAGAGTGAAGCCGACGAGATAGTCGAGCGCCCGGCGGGCGAGATAGGCGTCGACCAGCGGCGCATCGATCTGGCGCGGATTGGCCATCGCCTCGAGCACCGAGCTCTTGGTGATGGCGTTGAAGACGACGCGGCTGACCGGCTTGTCCTTCAGCGCGCGCTTCTGCCGCAAGACTTCCAGAACGTGCCAGGAAATGGCCTCGCCCTCGCGGTCCGGGTCGGTGGCGAGGATCAGGCCGTCGGCGTCCTTGACCGCCTTGGCGATGTCGGCGAGGCGCTTGCCGGATGCCGTGTCGACCGCCCAGGACATGGCGAAATCCTCGTCCGGTCGCACCGAGCCGTCCTTGGCCGGCAAATCACGGACATGGCCGAACGAGGCCAGAACCTTGTAGTTCTTGCCGAGGTATTTGTTAATTGTCTTCGCCTTGGCCGGCGATTCGACGACGACGACGTCCATGAGGGCTCATATCAGCTGTGATGCGGCAGAAGAATTCCGCTGCGCGCGACGAAATCTCGGTTCTGTTCGTCGCTCACATGGCCGCGCTTTTGCATCCGGTCAAGGGGAAGCGGCCAAATTGCAAGAGTGCCGGCAGCAATACACTCTAAGAGTGTATGGAGAAGATCACATTGTTGAGGGGTAACTAAGACAAATGGCTGGAGCGGTGGGGAGCGGCTCAAATTGGCGCCGATGAGGTCGCCGGCGACCCTGTGGACCGAGTCAAATGCCGCGCCAGCGCGTCTGATGCGGACTGCCAGGCGTTGAAGGCACGCCCGGCAGCAACGTCGAAGTTAAGGTGGCAGCCTTAGTCGGCCTTGACGATATGCCAGACGCCGCCGACGCCATCACCCGACACATCGCCGGCCTTCTTGTCCTTGATGAATGTGTAGACGGGCTTGCCGTCATAGGCCCACATCTTGGTGCCGTCGGTGCGGTCGACAACGGTCCATTCATCGTCCGCCTTGGCGCCGGCCTCGGCCTTCAGCGGCGGCCAGTTTGTGGCGCATTTGTCGTAGCAGTTGGTCTTGCCCTTCTCGTCCTTGTCATAGGTGTAGAGCGTCATGCCGTTGGCATCGGTGTAGATC